>NZ_CP150901.1:1271392-1907088 GCF_038050405.1 Paraburkholderia sp. IMGN_8
GGGCAGCCGGCGGCGAGGGCAGGACCGACCTTGCGGGTGATCATGGCCGCCGGGAAATTCCACGGCGTGATGGCTGCGCAGACGCCGATCGGCTCTTTTGTCACGACAATGCGTTTGTCGCCTGCCGGCGTGGGGATGGTGTCGCCGTTGACGCGTTTACCTTCTTCGGCGAACCATTCCAGGAATGAGGCGGCGTACTGGATTTCGCCTTTTGCTTCGGCCAGAGGCTTGCCTTGTTCGGCCGTTAGAATTTGCGCGAGGTCGTCGGCGTGCTCGAGCATGAGGTCATGCCATTTGCGTAGTACCGCTGCGCGGTGCTTGGCTGTGGTTGCTCGCCATGCTGGCCATGCTGCGTTTGCTACGTCGATGGCTCGACGGGTCTCTGTTGTGCCCATGCGGGGCACGGTGGCGATTGTTTCGGCTGTGGCAGGGTTTTTTACTTCGAAGGTGCTCGCGTCGTCCGAGTCTTGCCATTCGCCCGCGATGTAGGCTTGTGTCTTTAAAAGGGTTTTGTCTTTTAAGGTCAAATTCGTCATTTTGTCGTGCTCCGTGTACTTTGGATTTTGATGGTCTTTTTGCCTGCGCGGCGCTTGTCGTCTGTGTGCCTACGGCGCTGGCCTTTCCTTGATTTGATATTGGTTTATTAGCGTTCCCCCTGTGCGGGGGGGCACCTACTTTTCTTTGCCGCCGCAAAGAAAAGTAGGCAAAAGAAAGCGGCTCAAACCGCCAACTCTTAAGCGGGTCCCCTGGCTTGGAGGAGGTAGTGGAGCATCTGGAATCGGTGTTCTCGCACATTCAGCGTGAGTGACAAGGCAGTCATACTTCCGGCGGCGCTGCGCGCGCCGACGCGGTACTTCACAAAACCGACCTCCATTTTCGCGTCAACGTTTCGTTCGGCGTGGTGCCCGCACTCCCACAATTCAGCGCCTCGCCAAGGCGAAGCCGATGGCACCCAACCGCGCGCAAACGAAGCCCTTGGTTTCCCTCGCCGACCGTTCCGGCGAGCACGCAGTGCGCGGCGGGAAGAATGACGCCGGAGGCGCATACACACAATCGGTGTTGGGAAGTACCGCTGCGGCGCGCGCAGCGCCGCCGGAAGAATGACTGCCTTGTCACTTACGCCGAATGTGCGAGGGCACAGATTCCAGATGCTCCACTACCTCCTCCAAGCCATGGGACCCGCTTAAAAGTTAGCGGTTTGAGCCGCTTTCTTTTGCCTACTTTTCTTTGCGGCGGCAAAGAAAAGTAGGTGCCCCCCCGCACAGGGGGAACGCTAATAAACCAATAACAAAACAAGGAAAGGCCAACGCCGCAGGCACACAGACATAAAGCGCCGCGCAAGGCAAAAAAACCCTTAAACAACAACCGCCACGGTCTCCTTAATCACGTCTTCAAGAATAACCAAAGCCTCATCGAAGACAGAATCCTGAATAGTGAGCGGAAACAGGAACCGAACGACGTTCGAATAAACACCACAAACGAGCAACAACAACCCGCGCTCAAGCGCACGAGCCTGCACCCGCTTGGTGAACTCAGCATCCGGCTCGGAAGTGCCAGCCTTGCAGAATTCAACAGCAACCATCCCCCCAGGCCCGCGCACATCGGCAATCTGCGGAACCTCGCTTTGAAGCGCGATCAGCTTCGCTTTAACGCGATCACCAAGCACAACAGCCCGCTCGCAGAGCTTCTCTTCATCGATGATATCGAGCACAGCATGCGCAGCAGCAACCGCCAACGGGTTACCGGCATAGGTGCCGCCCAGGCCACCAGGCGCCGCAGCATCCATCACGTCGGCGCGACCAACGACACCCGACAACGGCATGCCGCCGGCCAGGCTCTTGGCCATCGTCATCAGATCAGGCACCACATCGTAGTGATGCATCGCAAACAACTTCCCGGTACGGGCAAAACCCGTCTGCACTTCATCAGCGATCAGCAAAATCCCGTGCTCATTGCACAACTTCCGCAATGCACGCACAAACTCGGGCGGCGCGGGATAAAAACCGCCTTCGCCCTGAACCGGTTCAAAAATGATCGCCGCGACACGCTTCGGATCGATGTCGGCCTTCAACAGAAACTCGATCGCCTTCAGCGAATCGGCAGTCGTCACGCCGTGCAGCGGATTCGGGAACGGTGCATGGAACACGTCCGAAGGGAACGGACCAAAGCCGAGCTTGTACGGTGCAACCTTGCCGGTCAGTGCCATGCCCATCAGCGTGCGGCCATGAAAACCGCCGGTAAAGGCAATCACGCCCGGACGGCCGGTCGCAGCGCGGGCAATCTTGATCGCGTTTTCGACCGCCTCGGCACCCGTCGTGAAGAATGCCGTCTTCTTCGGATAGTCGCCCGGCGCGCGTTGATTGATCTTCTCGGCCAGTTCGACGTACGACGCGTACGGCACGATCTGATACGCAGTGTGCGTGAAATGATTGAGCTGGTCGCGGATCGCCGCCAGAATCTTCGGATGACGGTGGCCGGTGTTGCACACCGCAATGCCCGCAGCGAAGTCGATGAAACGGCGGCCCTCGACGTCCCACAACTCGGCGTTCTCAGCGCGCTCGGCGTAGAAATCGCACATCACGCCTACACCGCGCGGCGTGGCGGCATCCTTGCGGCTCTTCAGTTCAGCATTCTTCATAGTCATCTCCTCACTCCTCGGTTTTTGCGGGGGGCCGCCGATGGACGCCGCGCCCACAGCGCAGCACATGCAGCGACTATAATGAGATTTGGCTCTTAACTTCAGAGCCATTTCAATAAAAATGTAGGAGCCAATCATGCGCGCGAGCGTTTTGTCCGACTGGCTGGCGCAGCGCCTCGATCGTGGCAACGGCCAGCCGATCTATCGTCAGCTGCATCGGCTGTTGCAGCAAGCGATTCTGTCGCGTGAATTGCCGGCGGGCACGAAGGTGCCGTCGTCGCGTTTGCTGGCGCAGGAACTGGGCATCGGGCGCAATACCGTTACCCAAGTGTATGAGCAGTTGGCCCTCGAAGGCTATGTGAGCTCGGCGACCGGGCGCGGCACCTTCGTCGCCGATAGTGCGCCGGACGAAATCGTCGGCGCGCCCGATGCCGAGGCGCCCGCGGCGCGGCCCGAGCCGCTCCCGCTGCCGTTGCAGGCCAAGCGCGCGCTGTCCACGCGCGGCGCGAGGCTGATTGCGGGCGCGGGCGTGTCCAAGCGTCAATGGGGCGCGTTCATGCCGGGCGTGCCGGATGTCACAAAGTTTCCGGCCCGCGTGTGGAGCCGCTTGCATAACAAGTACTGGCGCCGGCTGCGTCCGGACCTGCTGACTTACGCGCCGGGCGGCGGCCTGGCGTTGCTGCGGCACGCGCTGGCGGACTATCTGCGTACGTCGCGCTCGGTGCGTTGCACGCCCGAGCAGATCATCATCACGACCGGGATTCACCAGTCGGTCGATCTGGCCGTGCGCCTGCTGTCCGATCCGGGCGACGTGATCTGGACCGAAGACCCCTGCTATTGGGGCGTGCGCAGCGTCATGCACGTGTCCGGCCTGCAATCGCGGCCGATCGCCGTCGACGAAGAGGGCATCAATCCGTCCGCCGACGACCTCGCGCAGCCGCCGAAGCTGATGCTCGTCACGCCCTCGCATCAATATCCGCTCGGCATGGTGATGAGCCTCGCGCGGCGCCGCATGCTGCTCGAATATGCGCGGCAGAACCAATGCTGGATCATCGAGGACGACTACGACAGCGAATACCGCTACGGCAGCCGGCCGCTGGCATCGCTGCAAGGTCTGGACACGTCCGGCCAGGTGATTTACGTGGGCAGCTTCGGCAAGACGCTGTTTCCGGGTTTGCGCATCGGCTACCTGGTCGTGCCCGAGGCGCTGGCGGAGAGCTTTGCCACCGCGAGTGCGGAGCTGTACCGCGAAGGACAGTTGCTGCAACAGGCGATGCTCGCGGAGTTCATCGCGGAAGGGCATTTCACGTCGCACATCCGCAAGATGCGCACGCTTTACGGTCAGCGGCGCCAGGCCCTGCTCGACGCCGCCGCGTGCCGTTATGGCGATGCGCTGCCGGCAGTCGGCGGCGATGCCGGTTTGCATCTCGTGATGCAGTTGCCCGAAGGCACCGACGACCGCGCGGTGGCCGCGGCGGCGCTGGAGCGCAATATCGTCGTGCGGCCCTTGTCGGGGTATTACGCGCAACCGTCGCTCGCGCCGTCGGGCTTGCTGATCGGCTACGCGTGCGTGCCGGACGAAGAGATCGCGCCGGCCTTCAATACGCTCGCCGATGCGATCGACGCCACGCTTGTGCAATTCGCGTGAGCCTGAACGTACGCGTGCGCATGCTTCACCGCTTCAAATCCGGATTGGGACGGCACCCAGCGTGATCCGTGCGCGGGCAACGATGGCGCCGCGTTCAGGTCACACGCTCCCGCAGCCACGCGGAAGCCAGATCGATCGCCGTCACGACCACGATCACCATGATCATCACCGCAGCGGTCTGCGCATAGTTGAACGAGCGGATCGCCTCGTACAGCACCACGCCAATGCCGCCCGCGCCGACCATGCCGACCACCATCGCTGAGCGCACGTTGGATTCGAAGCGATACAACGCGTACGAGATCCACAACGGCAGCACTTGCGGCAGCACGGCGTAGATGATTTCGTCGAGACTGGTTGCGCCGGTTGCGCGGACGCCTTCGGCCGGACGCGGATCGATCGCCTCGACCGCTTCGGCAAACAGTTTGGCGAGCACACCGGTGGTGTGCACCCACAAGGCCAGCACGCCGGCGAACGGACCGAGGCCGACCGCGACGATGAACAGCATCGCGAAGACCATTTCGTTGATCGCGCGGCAGGCATCCATCAGGCGGCGCATCGGCTGCACGATCCACATCGGCGCCATGTTGTGCGCGGACATCAGCCCGCACGGCACCGCGCACACCAGCGAGAGGGCGGTGCCCCACACCGCCACCGAAAGCGTCACAACCATCTCGTGCAGATAGTTGCGCCACTCGGTGAAGTCCGGCGGGAAAAAGTCCTTGGCGAACTGGCCCATGTTGCCGGCGTCGCTGAGCAGGTCGAGCGGGCGCATGTCGGCGCCGTGCCAGGCTCCGCCCAACACGGCGAGCACCGCGATCCAGCCGAGCAGCGACAGCCAGCTGCGCTTGCCCGCGGCCGGCGCGGCATGCCGTGCCGCCGATGCCGCGAGCGCCTCGTTCGCGCGCGCCGGCGACGTGACCAGATCGGCCGTGTTCATTGCTTCGCTGCGGGCACGTTGAGCGCGCTCAGCTTCGCATCGAGCGCGGCCAGCTGGGTCTTGCGGTCGTCAGCGGAAAGATGCGTGTCGCTCTCGATCTTCTGCTTCTGCTGGAACAGCGCGACCTGGCGGATCGGCAGCAACTGTGCATCCGTGGAGGCCGCGAAGCCGGCATAGCCGGTGATCGCCGCCATCACCGCCTTTTCATGCGGATCGGACTTCGCGTAGTTCAGGAAGAAATTGCGGATCTTGTCCTTGGTGGCTTGCGGCAGATCCTTGCGCCACACCAGCGGGTCCGACGGAATCAGCGGCGAGGTCCATAACACCCGCACTTGCGCGAACTTGTCCGGATGCTGCTTCTTGAGCGTGTCGAGCATCTCGGTGTTGTTGGTGGCGATGTCGATTTTGTTGTTCACCACGGCCAGCAGGTTCGCCTCATGGCTCGACGGCAACACGGTCTTGAACGAGGTGTTGACCGGCGTATTGTGTTTGGCGAACAGGTAGTAGCCCGGAATCAGCGTGCCCGATGTGGAGTTCGGATCGCCGAAGCCGAGCGTGACGTCCCTGGTGTTCCTGAAGACGTCATCGAGCGTCTTGAAGCGGCTGTTCACGTTGGTGATCAGCACCGAGTAATAACCGGCGTCGCCGTTCGCGTACTCGACCTTGGCGAACACTTCGCCTTGCGAGCGATCGACCGCTTCGATCGCCGAGGCGTTGCCGAAATAGCCGACCTGCACTTTATTGAAGCGCATGCCTTCGATGATGCCGGCGTAGTCGGTCGCGAAAAACGCCTTGACGTTCAGGCCGGTTTGTTTGTTCATGTCGTCGATCAGCGGTTCCCAGCGCTGTTTCAGCACGGAGGACGAATCAGTCGAGATGATGCCGAGATTGATGTCTTCGGCTTGTGCGGTGGCGACGCAGGCGAACGCGGCGGCGCCGACGGTCAGCGTGATCAATGAACGCAGGAATTTCATCGGTTGAGATCCGGTTGAGTGGACAGAGTCGGGAAGCGCGCTTAACTCGAGTGCGCTGGATTGAGGGCAAACGCGTAACGCGTCGAGGCGGGTGTTTCGTCAGGCGTCGCTGCGGTGCTTTCCGCAGTGTTGGCGCTGTTGGCCGTGTCGTCGAGCAGTTCGCGGGCGTCGTCGCCGTAAAGCTTCTTGAGCAGGGCCGGGGTCAGCGCGGCGGACGGGCCGTCGTAGACGATCTTGCCGCGTCGCAACGCAACAGTGCGCGGGCAATACTGCATCGCGATGTCCACCTGGTGCAGCGACACCAGCACTGTCAGCTGATGCTCGATATTCAACGTACGCAGCATGTCCATGACGCGGCGCGACGATTCGGGGTCGAGCGAGGCGATCGGTTCGTCGGCCAGCACGATGCGAGCGCGTTGCACCAGCGCACGCGCCAATGCCGCGCGCTGCTGCTGGCCGCCGGAAAGGGTGGCGGCGCGTTCGCGCGCATGTTCGGCAATGCCGACTTCATCGAGCGCGGCCATCGACAAAGCCCGCTCCGCACGCGGAAAACGCCCGAACAGACGGCGCCAGAACGGCAGGCGCGCCAGCGCGCCGATCAGCACGTTGCTTTCGACCGACAAGCGGTTCACCAGATTGAATTGCTGAAACACGAAGCTGATATCGCGGCGAATGCGCCGCACTTCACGTACGATGCGGCCGTTCTGCTGAATCGGCCGGCCGAGAATCTCGATCCGCGACGGCTGCGCATCCGAAGCGGTGAAGCCCGCGATATGCCGCAGAAGCGTCGACTTGCCTGAGCCCGATGCGCCGATCAGCGCGACCATTTCGCCGGGCTCGACGCGCAAATCGATTTCGTCCAGTGCCTTGCGGCCGTTGCCGAACGTCTTGCTCAGCCGTTCGATACGAATTGCTTCCCGAATCGCTTCCATAAATAAGTAGCCCTTGATGCATCCGGCCGTTGTCGGAATGTGTGGGGCTCATTCTAGGAAGCGTCTGTGACGGTTGAGTGAAGGCATCGCAACGTCTAGACGACTATATCTTTTAGTGTCCGTTTTGCGTCTGCGGCAAGGCAAATTGAAGTCAAACGGCTGAACAGAAAATGACACCCTTATGACATGATCTGCGCGGGGCGGGCCTGGCTGTTCATGATCGCCGCAAGCCAGGCTATATTGCGTCATTCGCTGTGCCGTCCCCAATAACCTTGCAGTTCCATTCGCCGTCGTCATGCAGCCTTTGAGTTTTCTTCCCGACAGTTTTGCGGAGTACGAAGATCTCAAGACGATCCTCGAACAGGGCGGCGCCAACTTCGAAATCCGCACCGCCTGCGAGACGACGGTGCGTGGCAGGCATTTCGCCGTGCACACGGCGAGCATGGGGTCGAGCGACCCCCTTGCGCCGGCGATCGGGTTTTTCGGCGGCATTCATGGACTCGAACGGATCGGCTCGCAACTCGTGCTCGACTACATGCGCGCGCTGCTGGCGCGACTCGAATGGGACGAACTGCTGGTGCGGCAGCTGCAATCGATTCGTCTGATCTTTATGCCGATCGTCAATCCGGGAGGCATGTGGGCCGCCACGCGCGCCAACCCCAATGGCGTCGATCTGATGCGCAACGCGCCGCAGAACGCCGACGAACGTGTGCCGTTGCTGGCAGGCGGTCAGCGTCTGGGCGCATGGCTGCCCTGGTATCGCGGCCCGCTGGGCGCGCCGATGGAGCCCGAAGCCGCGGCGCTGCTACGGGTAGTCGAAACCGAACTGGCCGCGCGGCCGCTCAGCATCGCGCTGGACTGCCACTCGGGTTATGGCTGGCGCGACAGTATCTGGTTTCCGTATGCGCGCACCCGCAAGCTGATGCCGCATCTGCCGGAAATGTACGCGCTGAAGACCATGTTCGAACGCGCGCATCCGCATCACGGCTACGCGTTCGAACCGCAGAGCCACCAGTATCTGTTGCATGGCGATCTGTGGGATTATGCGTACGACCGCACGCCGCCACCCAACGTATTTCTGCCGATGACGCTCGAACTGGGCTCGTGGCTGTGGATCAAGAAGAATCCACGCCAACTGTTTTCGCGTCAGGGCATGTTCAATCCGGTGAAAGCGCATCGCACCGCACGCGTGCTGCGGCGTCATGCGAACCTGTTCGACTTTCTAGCGCGCGCGGCGTTCTCTTCGCAGCGCTGGCTGCCGGAGGGCAGTCGTCGCGAACAACTGCTGCAAAGCGCAATCGACCTTTGGTATAAGGCGGAAGGCGTATGAGCACGTGGATTCTATTGCGCGGACTCACACGCGAAACACGGCACTGGGGCCGCTTGCCCGACTTGCTGCGTGACGCAATCGGCAGCGATCGCCTGCTGCTGCTCGATCTGCCCGGCAACGGCGAGTTCAACAATTTGCGCGCGCCGGCCGCGGTGGCGGATATGGTGGGCTTCGTGCGGCTGGCTGCTTTGCAAAGTAAGGCGACCGGTCCGTATCGCGTGCTCGCGATGTCGCTCGGCGGCATGGTGGCGACGGACTGGGCGCAGCGTCATCCCGGCGAGATCGAGCGGCTCGTGCTGATCAATACCAGCATGCGGCCGTTCAGCCGCATGCACGAGCGGCTGCGTCCATCGGCATGGCCGACGCTCTTCGAGGTGGCCGCGCATTGGCGCGATGCCCAGCGCGCCGAAGTGGGCATTCATCGGTTGACGTGCAATAACGTCGAGACGCTGGCCGCCGATCTCGCCGCATGGAGCGAGATTCGTCAAAACGCGCCGGTGAGTCGAGGCAATGCGCTGCGGCAGCTATGGGCGGCCGCGCGCTTTAGCGCCGGGAGGGAGAAGCCGCGCTGCCCGACGCTGCTACTGTCCTCACGCGGCGACAAACTGGTGAACCCGGTATGTTCCGCAAAGCTCGCGGTGGCGTGGGGCGCCGCGCATCGTGAGCATCCACTGGCCGGTCATGATCTGCCGCACGACGATCCGGCGTGGACCAGCGAGCAGGTCCGCGCGTGGCTGGCGCAGGATGCGGGCGCGTCGAAAGCCCCGCTTTAAACAGCGAACAGTAGACCCTATTCGGGGCTTCCGCTAGCGGGTATAACCTATGTGCGGTCGCACATCGCTTTTCGAGCGGGCAGGTGCATAATTCCTGTTCGGACGATGCATGCGATTCAAGCGATATACGGTTATTGCCGGCCGCCGGGGAGCTCATCATGCAAGCGAAGAATGAAGAAGCCGTCACGCACCTGCTGAACGATGTCTTCGAATTTGCACGTGGGCGATTGCCTGAAGCAGCCTTCGCCGTCGTCGAGCCTTTTTTGCGGCACTACTACGATTTCGTCGACGCAGACGATCTGCAAAGCCGCGCCATTGCCGATCTATACGGCGCGGCGCTCGCGCACTGGCAAACCGCGCAGCGCTTCGTGCCCGGCAGCGAACGGCTGCGCGTCTATAACCCGATCCTCGAACAGCACGGCTGGCACTCCGATCACACGGTGATCGAGATCGTCAACGACGACATGCCGTTCCTCGTCGATTCGGTATCGATGGCGGTCAACCGGCTCGGGCTTGCGCTGCATTCGGTCGTGCATCCGGTGTTTCGCATCTGGCGCGGCCTCGACGGCAGCATCGTGCGGGTGGGCCAGGGCGCCGCAGAGGCAGCCGATACGCGTTCGCAGCTTGCCTCGTTCATCCACTTCGAAGTCGATCGTTGCGGCGACGCCGCAAAGCTCGACGCGTTGCGTGACGAGATCGCCAGGGTCTTGCACGACGTGCGTGCCGCGGTGGAAGACTGGCCGAAGATCGTCGAACTCGCGCGCGTCACCATCAAAGGCATGAAGGCGGGCGAGGCGGGGCCGGAAGGTGTCGAGGCCCGCGCGTTCCTCGAATGGATGGTGGCCGATCACTTTACCTTTCTCGGCCAGCGCGACTATGAACTGGTGCAGCACGATATCGGTTTCGGCTTGCGCGCCGTGCCCGGCTCCGGACTCGGCATTCTGCGCGACGCGCAGCCTCCCGCGGGCGCCGCTGAAATCACGCCGTTGCCGCCCGCCGCGGCCGATATCATCTCCGGTTCGTCGCCGATCTTTCTGACCAAGGCGAACTCGCGGGCAACCGTGCATCGGCCCGGCTATCTGGACTACGTCGGCATCAAGATGACCGGTGCGGACGGCAAGGTCACGGGCGAGCGGCGTTTCATCGGTCTGTATACGTCCACCGCTTATCTGGTGTCGGCCTCGGAAATACCGATCGTGCGCCGCAAATGCGCGAACATCGTGCGGCGCGCCGGATTTTTGTCGAAAGGTCATCTGGCCAAGTCGCTGGTGACGGTGCTCGAAACCTATCCGCGCGACGAACTCTTCCAGGCCGAGGAGAACCAGCTCTACGACATCGCGCTCGGTGTGCTGCGTTTGCAGGAGCACCAGCGCACGCGTCTGTTCGTGCGGCGCGACCGCTTTGATCGCTTCGTGTCGTGCCTTGTGTTCGTTCCGCGCGACAAGTACAACACCGATTTGCGCCAGCGCATCGCCAACCTGCTGGCCGACGCATTCAACGGCGCGAGTGTCGAGTTCACGCCGCTGCTGTCGGAGTCGACGCTCGCGCGCATTCACTTCGTCGTGCATGCGAAACCGGACGGCATGCCCAGCGTCGATACGCGCGAACTCGAAGCGCGGCTTGTGCAGGTATCGCGCCGCTGGCAGGACGATCTCGCCGACGCCTTGCTCGACGCATTCGGCGAAGAGCAGGGCAATCGCCTGCTGCAACACTACGCGGATTCGTTTCCCGCCGGCTATCGCGACGACTATCCAGCCCGCACCGCGGTGCGCGATATCGAACTGATCGAACGCGTGCAGGGCAGCGAGCGGCTCGCGATGAACCTGTACCGCCCAATCGAAGCGGGACCGCGTGCGTTTCGCTTCAAGGTCTATCGTGCCGGCCTGCCGATTGCGCTGTCGCGCAGCTTGCCGATGCTCGAACATCTGGGCGTGCGTGTCGATGAAGAGCGGCCCTATCTGATCGAGGCACAGGGCGCGACGCCCGCGTGGATTCACGACTTCGGTCTTGAAGTCGCGGACGATACGGAGTTCGATATCGAGCGCGTGAAAGACCTGTTCGAAGAAGCGTTCGAGCAGGTGTGGACGGGCGCAATCGAAAGCGACGATTTCAACCGCCTCGTGCTGCGCGCGCACCTGAATGCGCGCGAGGTGACGATTCTGCGTGCTTATGCCAAGTACCTGCGGCAAGTGGGATCGACTTTCAGCGATGCCTACATCGAACGCGCGGTGACCGGCAATCCGGCGATCGCCCGCATGCTGGTCGAGTTGTTCATCGCGCGCTTCAATCCGGTGTTCGGCGACACGCGCGAGGCGCGCGTCGACGGCTTGTTGAAGACGATCGACAGCGCCCTCGATCAGGTGCCCAATCTCGACGAAGACCGGATACTCCGGCAGTTTCTCGGCGTGATCAAGGCGACGCAGCGCGCGAACTATTATCGCTTCGACTCCAACGGGCAGCCGAAACCGTATCTGTCGTTCAAGTTCAATCCGGCGCAGGTGCCCGGTTTGCCTGAACCGAAACCGATGTTCGAGATCTGGGTGTACTCGCCGCGCGTCGAAGGCGTGCATTTGCGCGGTGGCCGTGTCGCTCGCGGCGGACTGCGCTGGTCGGATCGCCGCGAAGATTTCCGCACGGAAGTGCTCGGCCTGATGAAGGCGCAAATGGTGAAGAACGTTGTGATCGTGCCGGTCGGCTCGAAAGGCGGCTTCGTCGTGAAGAATCCGCCGCCGCCGACCGATCGCGATGCCTGGATGCGCGAGGGCGTTGCGTGCTATCAGACGTTTTTGCGCGGCCTGCTCGATTTGACCGACAACCTCGCGAGCACGGCGGTGGTGCCGCCGCCGGACGTGGTGCGCCACGATCCTGACGATCCCTATCTGGTGGTCGCTGCCGACAAAGGCACGGCGACGTTCTCCGACTACGCGAACGCCATCTCGCAGGAATACGGCTTCTGGCTCGACGACGCATTCGCGTCGGGCGGTTCGGTCGGCTATGACCACAAGAAAATGGCGATCACCGCGCGCGGCGCATGGGAGTCGGTGAAGCGGCATTTCCGCGAGATGGGCGTCGATACGCAGACGACCGACTTCACCGTGGTCGGTGTCGGCGACATGTCGGGCGACGTGTTCGGCAACGGCATGCTGTTGTCGCCGCATATCAAACTGGTGGCCGCGTTCGATCACCGGCATATCTTTCTGGATCCGAATCCCGATCCGGCGGTAAGCCTTGCCGAGCGCGGACGCCTTTTCGTACTCGATCGTTCGAGCTGGGCCGACTACGATCCCTCGCTGATCTCCGCCGGCGGCGGCGTGTTTCCACGCACCGCCAAAACGATTCCGTTGTCCGCGGCGGTGCAGGCGGTACTCGGCATCAACGCACCGGCGCTGGCGCCGGCCGAACTGATGCGCGCGATTTTGCAGGCGCCTGTCGATCTGCTTTACAACGGCGGCATCGGCACGTATGTGAAGGCGAGCCGCGAAACGCATCTGCAAGTCGGCGACCGCGCCAACGATGCGATCCGCGTGAACGGTGCCGATCTGCGCTGCAAGGTGGTGGCCGAAGGGGGCAACCTCGGCCTCACGCAACTTGGGCGCATCGAATTCGCGCAGCGCGGCGGCCGGATCAACACCGATGCGATCGACAACTCGGCGGGCGTCGATTGCTCGGATCACGAAGTCAACATCAAGATTCTGCTCGGCCTCGTCGTTTCCGATGGCGAGATGACCGAGAAGCAGCGTAATGCACTGCTCGCGGAAATGACCGATGAAGTCGGCCTGCTGGTGTTGCAGGACAATTATTACCAGACCCAGGCGCTCTCGATTGCTGGCCGTTATGGCACCGAGTTACTCGATGCCGAGGCGCGCCTGATGCGTTGGCTCGAACGTGCGGGTCGATTGAATCGCGTGATCGAATTTCTGCCGACCGATGAGGAAGTGGCCGAACGCCAGGCCGCAAGACATGGCCTGACTTCGCCTGAACGCGCAGTATTGCTCGCCTATAGCAAGATGTGGCTGTACGACGCGCTGCTCGAATCGTCGATGCCGGAAGACCCGCTCGTCAGCGACATGCTGATCGAATATTTCCCGAAGCCGTTGCGGCAGCGCTTTAGCGAACCGATGCAGCGGCACCCGTTGCGGCGCGAAATCCTCGCGACGCACCTGACCAACGCATTGGTGAACCGTGTGGGTTGCGAGTTTGTGCATCGCCTGATGGAAGAGACGGACGCGCAGCCTGGCGAAATCGTGCGGGCCTGCATTATGGCGCGAGACGTGTTCGATCTCGATGAGGTATGGCGCAGTATCGACGCGCTCGATAACCGCGTCGCCGATGATGTGCAAGCGCGCATGTTCGTTGAAGTCGCGCGGCTCGTCGAACGCGCGGCGTTGTGGTTCCTGCGGCAACTGCAATCGGGCGCGGTGAGCGACGGCGATGTCGCCGGTCTGCTCGCGCGTTGCCGCGACGCCGCGCAACGCCTCGCGCCGCAATGGCCCGTGCTGTTGCCGACCGCCGATCTGGAAGCGCTGTCCGAGCGGCAACGCGTGCTGGCGGATGCGGGTGTCGATAGCGAACTGGCGGTGCGGATCGCGAGCGGCGACATCTCGGCGGCTTTGCTCGATATCGCCGAAGTCGCGGCCACCTGCGGGCGCAGCCTGGAGCAGGTGGCGGGCGTGTATTTCGCGCTCGGCACGCTGCTGAACTACAACTGGATCAGCGAGCGCGCGGTGGCGTTGACGGCGCCGACGCACTGGGACATGCTGGCGCGCGCCACGGCGCTGGCCGAACTCGCGCGTCTGAAGCGCGCGTTGACCACGAGCGCGCTGGCCGACGCCGACGAAGCGTCGACGCCGGATGCACTGGTTCATACCTGGCGCGAGCGGCGCACGTCGCAACTGGAACGCTACGCGCGGCTGCTTGCCGATCTGCGGGCGACCGGCGGCGCGAGCCTGTCGATGCTGCTGGTGATCGTGCGTGAGATGGCGGCGCTCGAAAGGGCGTAGTACGGCGGGCTGTGGGCGAGGGGAGACGGCGCAGAACGTAGCGCAAAACACGGCGCAGAACGGCGCCGGTTGGACGCATGCCGCCCGGCATGCCCATAATACGAACTATTGCCAACCGAAAGCTCGCCGAAAACTCACGGAAAACAATTAACGACGATGAAAGAAGAATCGCCGAAAGCCATTTTTTACGCGCTCGCCGCCAACCTCGGCATCGCCGTCTGCAAGTTCGCCGCGGCCGCGTTCACCGGTTCCGGTTCGATGTTCGCCGAAGCCATTCACTCCACCGCCGATTGCGGCAATCAGCTGCTGT
Organism: Paraburkholderia sp. IMGN_8; assembly: GCF_038050405.1. Lineage (NCBI taxonomy): Bacteria > Pseudomonadati > Pseudomonadota > Betaproteobacteria > Burkholderiales > Burkholderiaceae > Paraburkholderia > Paraburkholderia sp. IMGN_8. The sequence continues at coordinate 1,285,935 of NZ_CP150901.1, forward strand.
TGCTGTTCGGCCTGCGTGAAGCGCGCAAACCGGCGAGCCCGCTGCATCCGATGGGCAAGGGTCGCGAAATCAATTTCTATTCGCTGCTCGTCGCATTGCTGCTGTTTTTTGTAGGCGGCGCGTTTTCGGTGTACGAGGGCGTGCATCGTCTGTTTGCGCGCGAGCCTCTGCAGTATGCGTATGTGGCGCTGGTAGTACTCGGCGTTTCGGTGGTGCTCGAAGCGCTGTCGTTGTGGGGCGCCGTCAAGGAGATCCGCAAAACGAATCCGGACAAAAGCATGTGGCGCTGGTTTCGCGAGACCCGCGAATCCGAGCTGCTGGTCGTGGCAGGGGAAGATATTGCCGCGTTGGCCGGCCTCGCGATCGCGTTCGTTGCAGTGCTTCTGACGATGGTGACCGGCAATCCGCTGTATGACGCGTTGGGCTCGATCGGCGTGGGCCTGCTGCTGATGGTGATTGCGTGGCTGGTGGCGCGTGAAGTGAAGTCGATGATCGTCGGCGAATCGGCGAGCCCGGAAGTGCGCCGTGCGATCGAGGCGCATTTGCGCGCACGTAACGAGATTCGCGGCATCATCAATATGATTACGCTGCAATGGGGCCGGCATGTCGTGGTGGCGGTGCAGGCGGAAATGATCGACTACGCGAGCGGCCGCGCGTTGGTCGATGCGATCAACGTGATCGAGGCCGATTTGCAGGCAGCGTTTCCGCAAGTGCGCTGGGTGTTTTTCGAACCGGACGTGCCGCGCGTTTGACCCTCTAATGCCTGACTCGATCCGCGCCGATTGATGAATTTTGCTTGAAAGCCTATTGCTCCCGAGGTGGTTGAAGCGTGCCGCCGTGATGCCAATAATGGTTTCACGGTTTTCCACTTCACCAGGAGCAACACATGCGTACGTGGTTCATTACCGGCGTCAGCAGCGGCTTTGGCCGCGCCCTCGCCGAACGTCTGCTCGAGAAAGGCGAGCGTGTTGTCGGCACGTTTCGCCATGCAGCGGGCATCGCGGAATTCGAAGCGCTACCGAACTCGAACGGCCGCGCATTCGGCGTGCTGGCCGACGTCACCGATGAGGCCGCCGTGTACCGGGCGGTGCGCGACGCGGAAGAACGCACGGGCGGCATCGACGTGCTGGTGAACAATGCGGGCTACGGTCTCGAAGGCGCGATCGAGGAGGCCACGCTCGATCAGGTGCGCCACCAGTTCGAAGTCAACGTGTTCGGCGCGGTCGCCGTGATGCAGGCGGCGCTGCCCTCCATGCGCAAACGCCGCGCGGGACACATCGTCAATATCACGTCGATGGGCGGGTTGACCACGTTTGCGGGCGTCGGCATTTACAACGGCAGCAAGTTCGCGCTCGAAGGCATCTCCGAGGCGCTGGCGAAGGAAGTCAAGCCGCTTGGGATCAAGGTGACCATCGTCGAGCCAGGCGGTTTCCGCACCAATTGGGCGGGTGGGTCGATGGTCCATGTCGAACGCCGGATCGGCGATTACGACGAGACCGCGGGCGCGTTCCGCAAGGCCTTGGAGCAGCGCAACGGCCGCCAGCCAGGCGACCCGCAAAAGGCCGCCGATGCGATCATCCTCGCGGTCGATGCGCAAGAGCCGCCGCTGCATCTGCTGCTCGGCCACGACGCGTTGCAATGGGTCGGACAGAAGCTCGGCGCGTTGCAAGCGGAGTTGCTGAAGTGGGCGCCGGTTTCGGCGGGTACGAACTTCGATGCGTGATCGATGCGGTCGACGTAATGGGTGAGCGACGCCCGGTCCGGCCTCAGGCACGGGCAGGGCGTTTAGCGCCCGCAGCGGTTTTGAGCTTGGGCTTCGGCTGTGATTTCGCTTTAGGCGCGGCTTGTGGTTCGCGCAACGCCGCAACGAGGCTTTCCGGAAGCGCCGCGCGGTTCGTGACCTGCTTGATGAAATCGATAAATACGCGCAGCTTGGGCGGCATGCTGCTGCGATTGAAATAGTACAGATACAGGTTCATCGGCGGACTCCAGTCTGCGAGAACCTGCACCAGCTGCCCATTGCGCACGAAACGCTCCACGTAGTGATTCATCAGATACGCCACGCCGACGCCGTCGAGCGCGGCTTGCAGCATCAGAATCGAATCGTTGGTGGTCAAGCGTCCGTTGACTTCGATCTGCACGCTCTCGCCGTCGCGTTCGAATTCCCAGCGATATAGCGTGCCGGTGCTTTCGCCGCGAAAATGCACACAGTCGTGATTGCGCAGCGCCAGCGGATGGTCCGGCACGCCGCGCCGCGCGAGATATTCGGGCGACGCGACCACCGCCGCCTGCAGATCCGACAGTAACGGCACCACCATCATGTCTTTCTCCAGCACGTCGCCGAAGCGAATGCCGGCGTCATAGCCTTGCGACACCACATCGGTAATGCCGTTGTCGATGGTGATGTCGAGACCGATGTCGGGATGCGCGTCGAGAAACTCGCGCAGCACCGGTTCGAGCAGCATCACACTGGCGCTGCGCGGCACGTTCAGACGCAGGATGCCTGCCGGTTTGCCCGACGAGCCGGCCATGTCCTGTACCGCAAGACGCAACTGGCTGACGAGCGGCTCGACGCGCGCGAGGAACGCAGCGCCCGCTTCAGTGAGGCTGACGCTGCGCGTGGTGCGATTGAAGAGCCGCACGTCGAGACGATTCTCGAGTTGGCGAATCGTATGGCTGATCGCCGAGGGCGTGACGCCGAGCGCGATTGCCGCCGCGGTGAAGCTGCGCGCCTCGGCGACGCGTACGAACACGCCCAGTCCATCGAGTCCGTCTGATTCCACTTGTCCTCGTCCCTCGCAGGTCTGCCGTTTATTGGAAGCCGGTTACCGCATGCGGCACATACAGTTCTTCGAGCTGGCGGATTTCGTCCGCGCTAAGATTCAACGACAGCGCCGCGACCGCGTCGTCCAGATGATGCAATTTGGTCGCGCCGACGATCGGCGCCGTAATCGGCTTCTTTTGCAGCACCCACGCAAGCGCGACCTGGGCGCGCGGCACGCCGCGCTGGCTGGCGATCTGACCGACCCGCTCGACGATGCGGCGATCCGCGTCTTCGGTTTGCGCGTAAAGCGTACGGCCGAATGCATCGGTTTCCGAGCGCGCGCTTTCGGTGTTCCAGTCGCGCGTGAGGCGTCCGCGCGCCAGCGGGCTCCACGGTATCACGCCGATGCCTTCGCTTTCGCATAGCGGCAGCATCTCGCGTTCTTCCTCGCGATACAGCAGGTTCACGTAGTTCTGCATCGTCACGAAACGCGTCCAGCCGTGTTTTTCGGCGACGTGCAGCGCCTTGGCGAATTGCCACGCATACATCGACGATGCACCGATATAGCGCGCCTTGCCGGCCTTCACGACATCATGGAGCGCTTCCATGGTTTCCTCGATCGGCGTGGTGTAGTCCCAGCGGTGGATCTGGTACAGATCGACGTAATCGGTGCCGAGGCGCCTCAGGCTGTTGTCGATCTCCGCCATGATCGCCTTGCGCGACAGACCGGCGCCGTTCGGCCCTGGATGCATGCGGCTGTTTACCTTGGTGGCCAGCACGATCTCGTCGCGCTTCGCGAAGTTCTTGAGCGCGCGGCCGACGATTTCTTCGCTGGTGCCGTCGGAATAGACGTTCGCCGTATCGAAGAAATTGATGCCGTGGTCGAGCGCCTGCTTGATGAACGGGCGCGCCGCTTCGTCGCCGAGCGACCAGGGGTGCGTGCCGCGAGACGGCACGCCGTAGCTCATGCAACCGAGACAAAGACGCGATACATCGAGGCCGGTACGGCCGAGTTTCACATAGTCCATCGTGGTGCTCCTGTTTTGAAGTGCACAAAGGCGGTGCGTGCAGCGGACCTTCGATTATAGGAAGCGGTGGGGCGCGATTGACAAGCTGATCCGCATGCTTTGCTGAGCAGGATTTGACAATGGTGCAGGAATTTACACATCGCGTAGTGGAAAATAATTTCTTCACATCTATACTTCTTTCGGCTTGAAAGCAGCACCTTCTCCCAATCCGCATCACAAGCAAAAGGAAGGATCACGATGCTGACTCGCACACTCGGTGCAATCTCTGCTATTACGCTGGCGGCCTGCGCGGCCTTTTCAGCCGGACCCGCCAACGCGGACGACAACGACGGATTCGCGCAAGGAGACGGCGGCTCGCGCGGACGGCCGGTCAAGGTAATGATTATTTCGATGTTCGGGCCGGAGGGGCAGGTGTGGCTCGACCGGCTCGGGCCATGGCGTGACATTCCGGTCGATGGGTTGTCGCCCGATTACCCGAATGTTCATTGCAATAAGCAGGACGTGTGCGTCATGACTACTGGCATGGGGCATAGCAACGCTGCCGCGTCGATCATGGCTTTGACGTTTTCACCGCGGTTCGATTTGCGGCATACGTATTTCATGGTGGCTGGGATTGCCGGGATCGATCCCCAGCAGGGGACGGTTGGGTCCGCCGCCTGGGCGAAGTATCTGGTCGACTTCGGGATTCAGTGGGAGATCGATGGGCGGGAGATCCCTCCTGGCTGGAGTACGGGCTACCTGGGGATCAATACCAAGAGTCCTACCGATAAGCCGCCGCTTGACTATCGGACTGAGGTTTTTCAGTTGAACACTCAGCTTGCCGATACGGCTTTTGCTTTGTCTCATAGTGTCGTGCTGGCTGATAATGCGCAGGCTCAGGCTGCTCGGGCCAAGTATTCTTATGCGCCTGCCAATCGGCCGCCTACTGTTGTTCAGTGCGATACGTTAGCTGGCGATACCTGGTGGTCAGGGACGCTGCTTGGGCAGCGGGCTCGGGATTGGACCAGGATTCTGACCGATAACAAGGGCGTCTATTGCACCACGCAGCAGGAGGATAACGCTACTTATGAGGCGCTTAAGCGCGCGGCCTCTGTGCATAAGGTCGACTTGAATCGGGTCGCTGTGCTGCGGGCTGGGTCTGATTTTGATCGGCCTTACGATGGGCAGTCTAGTGCGGATAATCTGCTCAACTATGCTGCGCAAGGGGGCTTTACTATCGCTATTGAGAACCTCTTCCGGTCTGGGAATCCGCTTGTGCAGGATATTGCCACGCATTGGAGTGAGTGGAGGGACGCCGTGCCGCGGCGTTAGGAGTTTTTTGCTTTCGCGGCGCTATTGGGCTGTGTGCCTGCGGCGGTGGCCTTTCCTTGATTTGTTAGTGGTCTATTAGCGTCGCCCCTGTGCGGGGCAGGCACTTACTTTCTTCACCGCCGCAAAGAAAGTAAGCAAAGAAAGCTTCACACCGCTAATTCTTAAGCGGGTCCCCTGGCTTGGAGGCGGTAGTGGAGCATCTGGAATCAGTGCTCTCGCACACTCCGCGCCGGTGACAAGGCAGTCATTCTTCCGGCGGCGCTGCGCGCGCCATGGCGGTACTTCCCAACCCCGATGGGGCGTACGCGCTTCCGGCATCATCCTTCCCGCCTCGCACTGCGTGCGCCGCGGACGGGGCTGCCAGGGAAACCAGTGGCTTTGTTTGCGCGCCATGGGTGCCATCGGCTGCGCTTCGGCGAGGCGCTGAATAGTTGAAGTGCTAGTCAATTCGCCAAACTAAATGCAGCCGCGAATTACAAGCCACTTTGCCGAACGAAACGCAGGCGCGAGTTACGCCGGCATGGCTAAGAAACGCAGCCACGAGTTACGCTAGCGCAGCAAAGGCAAGCCGTTAAGCTTGAACGATCGCTGGCGCTGGAAGCACCCGACGGACCCGACGGTTTTATGAAGTACCGCTACGGCGCGCGCAGCGCCGCCGGAAGGATGACTGCCTTGTCACTAGCGCGGAGTGCGCGAGGGCACGGATTCCAGATGCTCCACTATCCCCTCCAAGCCAGGGGACCCGCTTAAGAGTTAGCGGTGTGAAGCGGGGCTTTCTTTGCTTACTTTCTTTGCGGCGGCAAAGAAAGTAAGTGCCTGCCCCGCACAGGGGCGACGCTAATAGACCACTAAGAAAGCAAGGAAAGGCCAACGCCGCAGGTACCCAGACAAACAGCGCCGAGCAGGCAAAGAAACCAAGGAAAGGCCACCGCCACAGGCACAACAACCAAAGCGCCGCGCAGGCAAAAAAACCAAAAAAACCTATCGTTGAGGCGCCCGATACGGCGTCCAAACCGCCGCATCCGTATCCCAGTGATCAAGCTCGGATGGATTCATAATGAGCTCCTTTATAAAGAGTGCATGCCAGGCACCGCAACGACAATTTCTTTTGGAAACCGAACCATTGCGGCGCTGCCGCTTACTGCCCACGAGCAACGCGAGTAACGTCAGGGCTTGTGCCTTCCTGCAACGCAATACGCGCGGCCTGCGTCTGGCCGATTAACCCTTTGTTTGGATAAGTAGTCCGATTCAACGAAGGCAACGACCCATCGCGATACGCAGCGACCAGTTCCGCTTGCACTTCAGCGCGTGTCTTGCCGCTCGTGCTCGGCGTGGGTTGCGTTTCGTATGTACCAGCGCGGCCAATTCCTCCGCTGCTGCTGCTTTGAGCAAACACCGGCGCACTCGCGACCAGCGAAAGAACAAGACCTGCTATGAGTTGGCGTTTCATGATTCACTCCTGTCGATTCATTCGCAGCACAAGTAGCGCCGCGACAGGGTGAAATGTAGGCTCTGAGCCGATGCGGATAAATCGCACTTTCGCGAAATGAATTGTCGCGTTTTCAGAACAATCGCGGCAACTCAAGCAATCGCGGCATTAGAACCGCGATTGGAATTCACTATTTCAATTACTGTACTTCAAATCAACGCCGATTAAGCCACCCACTCCGTTATCACCGGCGTATCGAGCGTCGGAGCAGACTCGCGTTCTTCAAAAGTACGTTTCGTGCAAGTCGCGTCAAGCGAACCGCGGCCGCTCAACAATGGGCAGCGGTCGAACAACTCTGCAATCCAGTCTACGAAAACACGGACTTTCGGAGACAGATGCCGACTGTGCGGATAGACTGCGGAAATCGGCATCGGTAACGGCTTGTGCTCAGGCAACACCTCGACCAACTGGCCCGAACGCAGATGCGGCAGCACCATGAAGAGCGCCGGCTGAATCAGGCCGAAGCCTTCCAGTCCGCATGTCACGTAGGCATCGGCGTCGTTGACCGACACGATGCTTTTCATCTTCACTTCAATTTCTTTGCCATCAATCATGAAGGCCCAATCGATTGTGCGCCCCGTGCGGCTCGAAAAATAATTGACTGCTTTGTGATTCTCGAGGTCTTCGAGCGAGGTGGGTACGCCCGCACGCTCGATGTAGTCCGGCGACGCGCACGTCACGCCCTCGAACAAACCGATCCGCCGCGCAACCAGCGACGAATCCTGTAGCGCGCCCACTCGCACCACGCAATCAACGCCTTCCTGCAACAGATCGACAGGCCGGTCCGTCAGTCCGAGTTGCAGGTCGATGTCCGGGTAGCGCGTGTGGAATTCACACAGCGAAGGAATCACCAGCAAGCGGCCGATCGATCCCGGCATGTCGATGCGCAGCTTGCCGTGAGGTTTTTTATTGCCGCTCTGAAAACTGGCCTCGGTCTCTTCAACGTCCGCAAGAATGCGCACGCAACGCTCGTAGTACGCCGCGCCGTCGGGCGTGAGCGACAAACGGCGCGTGGTCCGGTGCATCAGACGCGTGCCGAGGAACGATTCGAGATTCTGAATGATGGTGGTGACCGATGCGCGCGGCAGATCGAGCGTTTCCGCTGCACGGGTAAAACTGTTTGTGTCGACGACACGCGTGAACACTTGCATGGCCTGAAGCCGGTCCATTGCAAACCTCCAGAAGGGGCGGGCGTTCTGAGCAAACGAGCGAATCAGCAGAGCAATTGATTCGATTGTTCAGAGACGCCGAATTGTGTTGCCGGATTATAGGCATTTATTTACGAGTCTGCCGAACCCACAATTCGCACCATTGAAGTTCTATGCGCATTGCGCGGCTCGACATGGATGCATTTAAACCGCCGTACTCTTTTATGCCTGCCGGCAGCGGTCCGGCACAGGCCGACAGCACGGCACTCGACGTCACTGACGTCCAGATCGAAGGACACGCACAGGACATTACGTTGCGTTTGTACCGGCAGCCGCAGAAAACCTCACTGCCGGTACTGCTTTATTTCCACGGCGGCGGTTTTACCAAGGGCTCGATCGATCAGGCCGACTTCGCCGCGCGTTATTTCGCAGAACACTTACCAGCATTGGTGGTGTCGGTCGGTTATTCGCTGGCACCGCAGTTTCCGTTTCCCGCAGCGCCGGAAGACGCGCACCGCGCGGCGCTGTGGGTGCAGACCCGGGCGCGCGCGTTCGGCGGCAACAGCAAGAAGGTCGGCGTGGCGGGCCACGATGCGGGCGGGCAGTTGGCCAACTGCCTCGCTTTCATCGCGCGGGACCGTGGCGACGTGCGGATCGCCGCGCAAGCGCTGTTCGGACCGATGCTCGATCCAAGCCTGACGCGTCTCGGCGACGAGCAGCGCCTGGGCTCGGACATTACCGCGAAAGAATGCGCGGCGTGCTATCGCGCGTATCTGCCGCAAGCGTCGCAACGCATGCATCCGTATGCCGCGCCGCTCGAATCGTCGCGCCTCGCGGGCCTGCCGGCCACGCTGATCGCGACGGCGCAAAACGATGTGCTGCATGTGGAAGCGGAGAAATACGCGAGCAGTCTGATCGACGCCGGCGTGCTGACCCAGGTGGTCCGCTATCCGAGCGTCTCACACGCCGCGTTGGCGGACCATCCGCCTGCGTTGCAGGAGGCCGTGCGATTTTTTCAGTGGCGCTTCGATGCGCGCGCCCATCGATAAACAGAACTTTAACCAACGATACCGGGAGCTTCTCATGACTATCCTTCCTCTTTCCCGTCGCCGTCTGGCGATTGCCGTTCTAGCCGTCGCAGTAGTGGCCGGGGTGGGCACGTTCGGCGCGATCCGCGTGGATGCGAGCTCGCCCGCGGCGCCCACCATCGTGCCGGAAGTCGATGTCGCCACTGTGGTGCAAAAGACCATCACCGACTGGCAGAGCTATTCGGGCCGCCTCGAAGCAGTCGAAAAAGTGGACGTGCGTTCGCAGGTGCCGGGCACGATCGTGTCCGTCAATTTCAAGGACGGCGCGCTCGTGAAGAAGGGCGACACGCTGTTCGTGATCGACCCGCGTCCGTACGCCGCCGAAGTGGATCGCGCCGAAGCACAGCTGGCGGCCGCTCAGGCGCGCACGGGCTACACGCAAAGCGATTGGGAACGCGCGCAACGCCTGATCGCCGACAACGCGATCGCCAAACGCGACTACGACGAGAAGCAGAACGCCGCGCGCGAAGCGAGCGCCAACCTGAAAGCCGCACAAGCCGCCGTCGAAACCGCACGCATCAATCTGGGCTACACGAAGATCGTCGCGCCGGTGGCGGGCCGCGTATCGCGTGCGGAGATCACGGTGGGCAACGTCGTGTCGGCGGGCGCGAGCTCGACGCCGCTGACCACGCTGGTGTCGGTTTCGCCGATCTACGCATCGTTCGACGTCGACGAACAAACCTACCTGCAATACCTGAGCCGCGCGAAAGATGGCGGCAAGGTGCCGGTCGACCTCGGTCTCGCGGATGAAAGCGGCTACTCGCGCAGCGGCACGATCGAATCGGTCGACAACCGGCTCGACACGTCGTCCGGCACCATTCGCGTGCGCGCGCGCTTCGATAACCAGGATGGTGCATTGATTCCGGGTCTGTATGCGCGCGTGAAGGTCGGCGGCAGCGAGCCGCATGCGGCTCTGCTGATCGACGACGCGGCGGTGGGCACCGATCAGGACAAGAAATTCGTGCTGGTGGTCGACAAGAACAACCACGTCGTGTACCGCGAAGTGTCGGTGGGCGGCATGCAGGGCAACCTGCGCGTCGTCAAGGGCGGCTTGCAGGCTAGCGACCGGATCGTGGTGAACGGCATCCAGCGGGTTCGTCCGGGCGATGCGGTACGCGCTCACATGGTGCCGATGGACGCCGATCAGGATCCGAACAGCGCGCCGCTCGCGCAAACGCGTGCGAAGGCGGACAAGAATTCGTGAGCCTCGTGCGCCGCGCTTCGGTTGTGTTTCGGTCGCGCGCGCATGCTCCAACGTTAAGAGCTTCCAATGAACATATCCAAATTCTTCATCGATCGGCCGATCTTTGCCGGCGTGCTATCGGTCTTGATTCTGCTGGGGGGCATCATTTCGCTCTTCAAGCTGCCGATCTCGGAGTACCCGGAAGTCGTGCCGCCTTCGGTGGTGGTGCACGCCCAGTATCCGGGCGCGAATCCGAAAGTGATCGCCGAAGCGGTGGCTTCGCCGCTCGAAGAGCAGATCAACGGCGTCGAGAACATGCTGTACATGCAGTCGCAAGCCAATAGCGACGGCAACCTGACGCTGACGGTCACCTTCAAGCTCGGCACCAATCCGGACCTCGCGACGCAACTGGTGCAGAACCGCGTCAACCAGGCGCTGCCGCGTCTGCCGGAAGACGTGCAGCGCCTCGGCATCACGACCATCAAGAGTTCGCCCACGCTGACGATGGTGGTCCACCTGATCTCGCCGAACAATCGCTACGACATGACGTATCTGCGCAACTACGCGCTGCTCAACGTCAAGGATCGGCTCGCGCGGATTCAGGGTGTAGGCGAAGTGCAACTGTGGGGTTCGGGCGACTACGCGATGCGTGTATGGCTCGATCCGCAGAAAGTGGCGCAACGCGGCTTGACCGCGACCGAAGTGGTCAACGCGATTCGTGAGCAGAACATTCAGGTGGCGGCCGGTGTGATCGGCGCATCGCCTTCGGTGCCGGGCACGCAATTGCAGTTGTCGGTGAACGCGCGTGGCCGTTTGAAGACCGAGGGTGAATTCGGCGACATCATCGTCAAGACCGCGCCGGATGGCGGCGTGACATATCTGCGCGACATCGCGCGTATCGAACTGGCGGCGTCGGAATACGGCCTGCGCTCGCTGCTCGACAACAAACCTGCTGTGGCGCTGGCAATCAACCAGGCGCCTGGCGCGAACTCGCTCGCGATTTCCGATCAGGTGCGTGCCGCGATGAAGGAACTGGCGGAAGACATGCCGGCGGGCGTCGAGTACAAGATCGTTTATGACCCGACGCAGTTCGTGCGCTCGAGTATCGAAGCGGTGATACATACGCTGCTCGAAGCGATCGCGCTGGTGGTGATCGTGGTGATCGTGTTCCTGCAAACGTGGCGTGCGTCGATCATTCCGTTGATCGCTGTGCCGGTGTCGATTGTCGGGACCTTCTCGTTGCTGCTCGCGTTCGGCTTCTCGATCAACGCGTTGTCATTGTTCGGGATGGTGCTCGCGATCGGTATCGTGGTGGACGATGCGATCGTGGTGGTGGAGAACGTCGAGCGGAACATCGAAAACGGGCTCAGTGCGCGTGATGCGACGTATAAAGCCATGCAGGAAGTGAGCGGGCCGATTATCGCTATCGCGCTGACGCTGGTTGCCGTGTTCGTGCCGCTCGCCTTCATGACCGGCTTGACGGGCCAGTTCTACAAGCAGTTCGCCATGACCATCGCGATCTCGACGGTGATCTCTGCATTCAACTCGCTGACCTTGTCGCCGGCTTTGTCCGCGATGCTGCTGCGCAGTCACGGCGCTAAGGAAGACTTCCTGACGCGTGTGATGAATCGTGTGCTCGGCCGCTTCTTCAAGGGCTTCAACAAGGTGTTTCATCGCGGCTCGACGGAATATGGCCGCGGCGTGACGGGCGTGCTACGCCGTAAGGGTGCAATGCTCGCGGTCTACGCGATCCTGCTGGGCGCGACGGTGCTGATTTCGCGCGTCGTGCCGGGCGGCTTCGTGCCGGCGCAGGACAAGGAATACCTGATCGCGTTTGCGCAGTTGCCGAACGGCGCGTCTCTGGATCGCACAGAGAAGGTGATCCGCGATATGAGCGCGATTGCGCTGAAGCAACCGGGCGTGGAAAGCGCGGTGGCGTTCCCGGGTTTGTCGGTGAACGGCTTTACCAATAGTTCGAGCGCGGGCATCGTGTTCGTCACGTTGAAGCCTTTCAAGGATCGTGGCGGCAAGAAGCTCTCGGCAGGCGCGATTGCCGGTGCGTTGAACCAGCAGTACGGCGCGATCAAGGATTCGTTCGTCGCGGTGTTCCCGCCGCCACCCGTGCTGGGTCTCGGTACGTTGGGCGGCTTCAAGCTGCAGTTGGAGGATCACGGCGCGGTCGGCTACGCGGAGTTGAACAAGGCCGCGGAAGCGTTCGTGAAGCGAGCTGCAAAGACACCTGAACTTGGCCCGACCTTCTCCAGCTATCAGATCAACGTGCCGCAATTGAACGTCGACCTGGATCGCGTGAAGGCCAAGCAACTCGGCGTGCCGGTGACAGACGTGTTCAACACGATGCAGATCTATCTCGGCTCGCTGTACGTGAACGACTTCAACCGCTTTGGCCGCGTGTATCAGGTGCGGGTGCAGGCCGATGCGCCGTTCCGTCAACGTGCCGACGACATCTTGCAGCTGAAGACGCGTAACGCCGCGGGCGACATGGTGCCGTTGTCGTCGCTGGTGACGGTGACGCCGACGTATGGCCCGGAAATGGTGGTGCGCTACAACGGCTATACGGCTGCCGACATCAACGGTGGGCCGGCGCCGGGCTTCTCGTCGGGCCAGGCGCAGGCCGCGGCTGAACGCGTGGCAGCCGAAGTCTTGCCGCACGGTGTGAAGCTCGAATGGACCGACCTCACGTATCAGCAGATTATCGCGGGCAATGCTGGCTTGTGGGTGTTCCCGATCAGCGTGCTGCTCGTGTTCCTCGTGCTGGCCGCACTGTATGAAAGCTTGACGTTGCCGCTCGCGGTGATCCTGATCGTGCCGATGAGCGTGCTGTCCGCGCTGACCGGCGTGTGGCTCACGGGAGGGGACAACAACATCTTCACGCAGATCGGTTTGATGGTGCTGGTGGGGCTATCCGCGAAGAACGCGATCCTGATCGTCGAGTTCGCTCGCGAACTCGAGCATGACGGGCATACGCCGCTGTCGGCGGCAATCGAGGCAAGCCGCTTGCGTCTGCGTCCGATTCTGATGACGTCGATCGCTTTCATCATGGGCGTGGTGCCGCTGGTGCTCTCGAGCGGGGCCGGTTCGGAGATGCGTCATGCGATGGGTATCGCTGTGTTCTTCGGCATGCTCGGCGTGACCTTGTTCGGCCTGATGCTGACCCCTGTGTTTTATGTAGTGTTGCGTACGCTGGCCGGCGGGACGATTCATGTCGCGCAGAAAGACGCGCCGCACTATGCGTTGCCGGCGACGGACGCCTGAGGAGAAAACAATAATGAAGCGGTTTGAATCTTTGAGCGGATGGGGCCGGGCGGCAGCCAGCGGTTTGCTGGTGGCGCTGCTCGCGGCCTGCTCCGTGGAGCCTACGTATAAGCGGCCGGAGGTGGATACGCCGGTCGCGTTCAAGGAGACGCCGGTCGCGTCGCCGCAGGACACGGGCACGTGGAAGCCGGCGCAACCCGCCGACGATGCGCATCGCGGCGAATGGTGGACGGTTTTCGGCGATGCAAAGCTCAACGAACTGGAGCAGCAGGCCGCCGCGGCCAACCAGGACTTGAAGGCGGCGGCGGCGCGCGTGCAGCAGGCGCGTGCGGTGACGCAAGCGGCGAAGTCGGACTGGTTCCCGAAGCTCGACGCGGGCTTCGGCCCGACGCGCGAACGGGCATCGGCGGCATCGCAACTCCAGCCGGATAGCGCGGGCGGTACGACGGGCACGATCTGGCGCGCACAGGTCGGGGCGTCGTATGAAGCCGACCTGTTCGGGCGGGTTGGTTCGAACGTGAATGCGTCGCGTGCGGATGAGCAGCAGAGCGAAGCACTGTTCCGTTCGGTGCAACTGTCGCTGCAGGCTGACGTTGCGCAGAACTACTTCCAGTTGCGCGAGCTCGATACGGATCAGGATCTGTACCGCCGTACCGTGGCGCTGCGCGAGGACACACTGAAGCTGGTCGAACGGCGTTTCAAGGAAGGCGATATCGGCGAACTGGATGTGTCGCGAGCCCGCAATGAACTGGCGAGCGCGCGTGCTGACGCGGTGGGCGTGGCGCGTCAGCGGGCTGCCTCCGAGCACAGTCTGGCTATTCTGCTCGGCAAGCCGCCGGCGGATTTCTCGTTCGCGGAAGCGCCGCTCGCGCCGGTGACGGCGCGGGTGCCGGCCGGTTTGCCTTCGGCGCTGCTCGAACGGCGGCCGGATATTTCGGCGGCGGAGCGGGCGATGGCCGCGGCGAACGCGCGGGTCGGCCTGGCGAAGTCGGCGTTCTTCCCGAGGCTCGATATCACCGGCGCTTTCGGCTATGAATCGGCGACGCTCGGCGATCTGTTCAAGTGGTCGAGCCGCGCGTTCATCCTTGGGCCGCTCGCCGGTACCGCGTTGACTTTGCCGCTGTTCGATGGCGGCCGCCGCAAGGCGAATCTCGCGCAAGCTCGCTCGAAGTACGACGAGGATGTCGCGCAGTATCGTCAGCAGGTGCTGGTGGCGTTCCGCGAGGTGGAAGACAACCTGGCCGATCTGCGTCTGCTCGACGATCAGATTCGCGAGCAGAACAACGCGGTGGAGGCATCGCAACGGGCCGCGCATCTGTCGCGCACGCAGTACACGGAAGGCGCGGTCAGCTATCTGGATGTGATCGACGGCGAGCGGCAGGTGCTGATTTCGCAGCTTCAGGCGAGCCATTTGTCGGGCACGCAGGCGGTGTCGACGGTGAATCTGATTCGCGCACTGGGTGGTGGCTGGGGGGGTGTTAACGCGCCTGATGCGGCGGGGGGGGCGGTTGCGCCTGCGTCCGCACCTGCGGCTCTGGAGCAGGTGGCGAAGCGGTAGCGTTGCTTTTAATCGTTAGTTGGCTGGTGATGGACGCCGGGTCGCGCGAAAGCGCGGCCCGGCGTTTTTTATCGTCTGTACCGTGCGGTGCTTCCAAATCATTTTTCCCACTTTCCTTCCAGAAATTCGTTCGTAGACCGCTGGTTTGCCGCCGTCTATCATGATCCGCGCCGCATCTGGAGAGCGGCGCTGACGACTCTCGTGCCGCTCGCCAAACCTCTTTACGTGGAAATTGCATGAACGAAGCTCGCCGTCCCGAGCCGCGGGAAACGTTGCAAACAACCGCTGCACCCGCGGTGCACGATCTCGCCGGCTTGCTCGACGCATTACATGCCAGCGCCGCGCAACGCGATCGCGACGGCGGCCACGCCGCGCAGGAGAAACAATGGATCGCCGACGCGGGTCTGCTGACGCTGGCCGTGCCGCGCGAATTCGGAGGCGCCGGCGCACGCTGGCCCGACATCTACGAAACGATCCGTTCGATTGCGCAGGTCGACAGTGCGCTCGCGCATCTGCTGGGCTTCACCTGCTTGCAGGTGGTCAGCGTCGATGTATGGGGCAATCCTGAACAACGTGCACGCTATCTGAGCGGCACGGTGGAAGGACGCTGGTGGTGGGGCAACGCCGTCAATCCGCTCGACACGCGACTCGTTGCACGTGCAATCAGCGATGGCGGTTATCGTCTCGACGGCCAGAAGGGTTTTTGCTCCGGCACGCGCGGCTCGCAGATGATGACCGTGTCTGCGCACAATCCGGCAACCGGCAAACCGGTCTTCGCCGTCGTACCGACGACGCGCAAGGGCATCACCGTCCATGAAGACTGGAACCCGATCGGTCAGCGGCAGACCGACAGCGGCAGCGTGTCGTTCGCGCAGGTCAAGGTCGAACCGCACGAAGTGCTGGAGCGCGCCGACACGCCATACGCAAGTCTACGCACGCTGATCTCGCAGCAGGTACTGACCAATCTGTTCGTGGGCATCGCTCAGGGCGCGCTCGAAGAGGCGCGCACCTACGTCACGCAGCACGGCAAGCCATGGATCAGTTCCGGCGTCGAGAAAGCCGCCGACGATCCATACCTGATCCAGCGTTTCGGCGAGATGCGTTTGCAAGCGGTCAGCGCGCAAGCGCTGGCAACGCGCGCCGCCTACGCGCTCGAAGACGCATGGCAACAAGGCCCGGCGCTCGCTGCCGAAGCACGCGCGCACGTCGCGCTCGCTACTTCGGAGGCGAAGATTCTCGCGCACCGCGCCGCGCTCGACGTCAGCGAAAAACTGTTCGACGCCTGCGGCGCCCGCTCGACGCACGCGCCGCTCGCGCTCGATCGCTTCTGGCGCAACGCGCGTGTGCACACGCTGCACGATCCGCTCGACTATCGCGTGCGCGATGTCGGCCGCTACGCGCTAAGCGGGACATTGCCGGACGTTTCTTTGTACACTTGAGGCGGTTCGCGGCGGCCCTGCAGGCGCGCCGCGTTTCATCCACCTCAAGAGACCACCGGATTGCAGTTCAAACTACCGACTACCGCAACAGCGCCGTTTTGCCCATCCGAGGTGCAAGGCACGGTCGCCGGCTCGCAAGGCGCACCTTTCTGGAAAAAAATCCTGCAATTCGCAGGACCCGGCCTGCTGATTTCGATCGGCTACATGGACCCCGGCAACTGGGCCACCGATATCGAAGCCGGTTCGCGTTACGGCTACAGCCTGCTGTTCGTCGTCATGCTGTCGAGTCTCGCGGCAATGGCGCTGCAATGCCTGAGCATGCGTCTGGGTATCGCCACCGGGCGAGACCTCGCGGAGTTGTCGCGTACGCGCTATTCGCCTCGCGTCGCGCGTGCCCAGTGGCTGCTCGCGGAGTTGTCGATCGTCGCCTGCGATCTGGCCGAAGTGCTCGGCGGCGCGCTGGCTTTCCATCTGCTGTTCAAATGCTCGCTGACTACCGGCGTGTTGCTGACCGCATTCGATACGCTGATCGTGCTCGGCCTGAAGGGCAAGAATTTCCGCGATCTCGAAGCGATCATGCTCGGGCTGATCGCGACCATCGGCGTCGGTTACATCATCGAGTTGGCGCTGGTGAAACCGCATTGGCCGACGGTCGCGCAAGGGCTGATTCCGTCGTGGCAGGCGCTCAGCGTACGTGAGCCGATGTATCTGGCGATCGGCATTCTCGGCGCGACGGTGATGCCGCATAACCTCTATCTGCATTCATCGATCGTGCAGACACGCGCGGTGAAACGCGATTCAGCCAGCATCAAGTCGGCGATCGGTATGTCGCGCATCGATACGATTGTGTCGCTGGTGATCGCACTCCTGATCAACATGGCGATCCTGATTCTTGCCGGCGCGGCGTTCCATGCGACCGGCCACAACCAGGTCACTGAAATCGAAGACGCGTACAAGCTGCTCGCGCCGATCGTCGGTACCGGTTTCGCGGCGGTGCTGTTCGCGATCACGCTGCTGGCCTCGGGACAGAGCTCGACCTTCACCGGCACGGTGGCTGGGCAGGTCATTATGGAAGGCTTTCTGAAGCTGAAAATCCCCTGCTGGCAGCGGCGCTTCATCACGCGAGCACTGGCCTTGATCCCGGCGCTGATCGGCGTGCAGATGATGGGCAACGGCGCGGTTGGGCAACTGCTGGTGGCAAGTCAGGTCGTGCTGAGCCTGCAACTGCCGTTCGCGCTTTATCCGCTGATCCGCATGACTAGCGATCGTTCGCTGATGGGCGAATTCGCCAACAGGCTGCCGACGCGGCTGCTCGCCTGGGCGCTGTTCGTGGTGATCAGCGCGGCGAATTTGTGGCTGGTGGTGCAGACGGTGGGGTGGGTGGGCTGAGAGTCGAGCCGGCTCGGCGCCGGACGCCGAAAAAGAGAGTGACAAAGCAAAGCGGTCCGCGACAATGGCGGACCTCTTTTTTCAAGCGCTTCGGTTCGAATCAGGCCGGACCAGCC
Organism: Paraburkholderia sp. IMGN_8; assembly: GCF_038050405.1. NCBI lineage: Bacteria > Pseudomonadati > Pseudomonadota > Betaproteobacteria > Burkholderiales > Burkholderiaceae > Paraburkholderia > Paraburkholderia sp. IMGN_8. The sequence goes on from NZ_CP150901.1 coordinate 1,303,721, forward strand.
CGCATCGATTCAATTCAGGCTGCTTGCGCGATTTGCGACGCTTCGAGCGCCTCCTGCCGGGCGGCGGCAGCCTTCTTGGTCTTGCCGGCGCGCGATGGCGGCTGGCAGGCGCCGCACACGACATTGTGTTGCAGGTCGTGCTTGTGCGCGACGAACTTGCCAGTGCAACGGCAGCACTTGGTCAATTGCAGGATGTCGGCGTCGAAGAAGCGCACCAGCGTCCACGCACGTGTCAGGTCCAGCACCGGTTCGGTCTCGCTGTGCCGGCAATGTTCCAGATACAGCCGATACCCTTTGGTCAGCGCATCCAGATGCGAGCAACGCGCTTCGTTCTTCAGGAACAGGTACGTGTTGTAAAACAACGATGCGTGGATGTTCGCCAGCCACGTCATATACCAGTCCGCCGAGAACGGCAGCATGCCCTTGGGCGGCGATACACCCTTGACCTCGCGATACAGGCGGATCATGCGGTCGCGCGACAGCGTCAACTCGCTTTCGAGCACTTGCATGCGCGCGCCGAGTTCAATCAGCGCGATGGCACGGAATACTTCTTGTGCGTCTTCCGTCAGGCTACGCTTGAGCATCGCAGTCACCTCGTTTTAAGCAAACTGCTCGGCAGGCTGGCCTGCAAGCAAGATAGCCGTGTGAGTCGGTGCAACTGCCGCATGCTTCGCTGTTTGCGTCAACGCCGACAACATCGAGTGGTCGTTGAAGCGGAAGAAGCATAAAAGCTGATCGGAAGCGGCCAGCTTGACGATCTGCGCGAGCGACAGCCCGGCAAGCAAATCAGCCAGTTCCGATGACAGGCCCAGCCGGAACATCCCGACCGGTTTGTCCTCACGCAACATACGTTGCGCGAGCATGATGTAAGACAAGTTAATCTCGCGGATTGAATCCAGCGTCTCGCTGCTGCGGTCCATTTTTTCTGTTTCCGAAGCCCCGAATTACGATGTCGGCATTTTTTGCCGTTATGTCTTTTCTGCCTCACCGGAAACGATGACCTCCGGCTACATGTCACCACCTGATACAGATCGCGACTTCTTGATACAAGGAGTTACATTTCGTAACAGCTTGGGACGAATTGTATGAAGGGCAAAACAAGAAATCAATCCCTTCTCGAAAAAATATCTCAAAAAAATGCATCAAATTTCGGTAACTATTTCACAGTCCTGTAATAGATGTGGCCGAGTCGCTTTGTGGTCGACGAAGTTTTCATTTGATCCGTTCAAACCCTTGTGTGGTGGGAGCCTGGTCGGATTTCTCAGGAAGCGGAAGAGGCGCGGCTGGGGGGCCGGGAAGTCGCACTTTGGCGAGAAAGGAAATGGAAAGAAATCTCAATAAAAGTAATAAATACCGGTATTTGACATTGCGATGGGGACAAATCAGAGGCGTAACATATTGGTGCGGCCCCAGTTACAAACAGGAGCGTATTTGTAACTTCTAGAAGCCGGTCAGGTGAATTCGCCAGACGGAAAGACCGAAAGTAGGCGGCAGGCGTGTGCCCAGCACGTTGCTGGCGATCGCGGCGACCAGTCAGAGCCTGTCGTACAAGCTGCCTGACACGGCGCCGCAAAAATATGCGCCGATGTTACAACCGCAGGCCAGCCGGGCTCCGCAGTCGGGCATCAGGCCGCCGATTACCGCGGCGATCAGCAAGCGGGCCGGCACTTTCCAGGCCGGCGTGTAACGACCGGCGGGCGTAGCGGCTGTCCTGGCGCTGAGGATGATGCCGGTAGTCGTTACGGAAGTGCCATCGTGTGTAACAGGAGACCGCACAAGAGACCGCAAGACGCGCGGTGGTGCGGACATCGGGTCGGCGTTACATGAAGCGTGCCATCAGATCGGCATCGTGAAACACGCCGTCTATATTCAACGCGGCGACCTCGCAGCCATACTTGCGAAAACCAAGCGATTCATAGAGTCCGCGCGCCGCCTCGTTGCGACTCGTGACCACCAACTGGATTTGTCGCAGACCGTCGATCCTCGACGCCCGCGCCAGCAACTCGTTGAGCAGCGCACGCCCGACGCCGCGGCCCGCGGCTTCCGGCGCAACATACATGCCGACCAAGGCCGCCTTGTGCCGCTCCTTGTCGCGCTGATGGCGCTTCAGCCCGACCACGCCGATCAGCGATGTTTCGGCCGATACATATGCGCCCAGTAAAAAATCGCCTTCGGCAGCGCGCGAGATCTGCAGCATCGCGTCGTGCTGCGCAGCGCCTTTGGCCAGCGCGTCCTCATAGCTCTGCCCGAACGACTCCGGATGCGCCTTCAGACCGCGCAGGCGAAGCTGGAAGTACGCGTCGCGGTCGGCGGGGCCGAGTTGGCGTACCAGTAGGGCGTCGTTGTTCAAGTTCGTCTCCGGTGCAATTCGAATCGGACAGCAGGTTGTACGGGTTCGTGTTCGAGTCTGCCAGGGTTCGTCTATTGCGCTATGGCTTCGCTGTTCCGGCGGCCTGAGTTTCCGCGCGTTGGGTTTCGGCGAACGCGCGCAATGCGGCTGCGGTCTGCTGATCGGCGGGAAAGAACGCCTCGATTGCGAGTTCCGATAGCGTCACGTCGACCGGCGTGCCGAACACGGTGGTTGTGCTGAAGAACGACAGTACCCCGATCGGTGTGCGCAGCTGCAGCGGTACAGCGATCTGGCTGATCGCGGTGTTGTCGTGCCCGGTTGCGTCCGCGTCAGGCGGTGCAGGATAGGCCGCCAGCTCGTCGCGCAGTGCGCTCAGCGCGTCGTCACCGCTTACTTCGATTTGCCGCTGCAGTCGAGCCAGCACGTGCGCGCGCCATGGGTGCCAATTGACGATCGACGCTGCGATGCCGTCCGGATGCAAGCTCAGGCGCAGCGCGTTGACCGGCGGTTTCAGCAACGCCGGGTTCGCTCCGGCCAGCAACGGAGCGAGCGCGTTGTTCGCCGCAATGATGGTCCAGTGGCGGTCGATCGCGAGCGCCGGATACGGCTCGTGCCCCTTGAGCACCAACTCGACCGCCTCGCGGGCGGCGGCGAGCTGCGGGTCCGTCAGCGGACGTTCGCGAAACAGCGGCGCATAACCTGCCGCAACGAGCAATGCATTGCGAGCTCGCAGCGGCACGTCGAGCCGCTCGGCAAGATGCATGACCATTTCCCGGCTCGGCACCGCCCGGCCCGATTCTACGAAGCTCAGATGCCGCGTCGAAATATCGGCTTCGGCGGCGAGTAGCAACTGGCTCATTCTTCGCCGCTGCCGCCATTCGCGCAGCAGATCGCCGACAGTGCGGCTGGCCGTCGGCGCGTTCGACGGAATGGTCTGCGCCAGAGAGAGTGTGTTCATGCTGCCGATGATAGCCAAAGCGCGCTGGCGATCCATTACCTGACAGGTAATGGAATACCCGGCAAAACGGTTGACCTGGTTGATGGCTTCGCTGCCAGGAACCAGAACAAAGGCGCTAGACGTGCATGGTTTCAATATCCCGCCGTGCCTGCTTCGCAAGAAATCAAACGCATGGACCTTTGTGTGCGGTGGCGCATACCGGCGGCCAGCTCAAGCCGGGGCCGAAACATGGCGGGCGCAGATCAGGCAGGCGCCACGCCCTCCGGTACTGCGTTGAGTTTGATGCCGAGCGCGTGCAGCAGTTTGAACACGGTATCCATACGCGGCTTGGAGCCGGGCGCGAGCGTTTTGTAAAGGCTTTCACGTCCGAGTCCGGCGTCGGCCGCGACCTTCGCGATGCCGCGCGCTTTTGCGATGTCGGCAATCGCGGCGAGGAGGAGGTCGGCGTCGCCTTCTTCCAGCGCGGCGTTGAGATACTCGGCGATCATTTCCTCGCTATCGAGGTAGTGCGATGCGTCGAAACGGGCGGTTTTGATCTTGCTCATGACAGTTCCTTTCTGATTGCTGCCCACATTGTTTTGGCGTGCTTGATGTCGGCTGACTGGGTGGACTTATCCCCACCGCAGAGCAGCAGATACACCATGCGCCCCTGGCGCGCGAAATAGATCCGATAGCCGGGACCACAATCGATGCGCATTTCGGACACACCGTCTTCCAGCAGCTTTGCATCGCCGAAATGACCGCGCTCAGCGCGCCGCACCCGGACCAGGATTTTCGCCCGCGCCTTGAGGTCGGCGAGGCGGGCAAGCCAGCGATCGAATTCCTCGGTGCGGTTGATCGTGTACACAGGCGGTGAACCGATCTGCTGATAATTGTATCCATGTAGATACGTTCTTGCAAGTGTAAAAACCATATTTAAAAAAGCGGCTCGTGTCCGCGCTCGTTCAGTTCGTCGCCATGCCGCGAGCTCGCGCCGCGCGGCCCCCATTTGCCACACGAGGTTAGCGGCGGGTGCCGTCCCTGACGATTCGGCCAGATGGCCAACCCTGCACACATCGAGACCATGTTCAGCGCAGCGGTGAGTGCGCATGCTTACCTGCGACGTAATCGACACGCCGCACGCAAGCCGCCAATCTTCATTCCGAGCCCGCCGCACACACCGTGTCTGCCGAGCGTAGTGCTCAGTGATGCCACTCAAGGAGTTTGTGATGAACGCGCATACCGACCTGATCGACCGTTACTTCGACGCCTGGAATGAAACCGATGCGGCGCGCCGTCGCGAGCTGATCGCCGCGACATGGACCGTCGATGCCGACTACCTCGATCCGCTGCTCTCAGGCGCGGGACACGACGGTATCGATGCGATGATCCGCGCGGTGCATGAGCGTTTCCCGCATCACACGTTTCGACGCACGACGGAAGTGGACAGCTTCGCGAACCGGCTGCGCTTTTCGTGGGAGCTGGCGACGCCCGAAGGCGCGGCGATCGTCAAGGGTTCCGACTTCGGACAGGTCGACGCGAACGGCCGCTTGCAGACGGTGACCGGCTTCCTCGACCAGGTTCCTGGCGCCGCGTGACAACCTGCAACGCTTTCTCACGGAGACGATCATGCTCGAGCCCGCTGCCGCCACGGCTCCCGGTACTTGTGTCAAGTTCGCGCGCCTCTCGGGCGCCGTCGACGCCCTTTGCAGTGCGATCGCCGGTTTCGCGTTGCTCGCCGGCGCGCGTGCTTTCACGTTCACCGCATTGCTAGCCTGGCGCGAGCCGGTGCTGGGCGGCGCCGGTCTCGTACTACTGGCGTTGGTGGGATGGCTGCGCTGGCAGTGGCGCAATGATGCGGCGCCGCACTTCGTGCAGAACGGCCGATCGTCAATTCGGCCATAATCGACGTTCAATGCGAGCCGGTCGTGAGTCGATCGGCACACCCTACCGGGGCTGACCGGCCGAACCCCGACAGTCAGCCCTCCAATCGGACACCAAGGAGACACCGTGCTGAAGAATCTGGACCCGCTGTTGAACGCCGATGTGCTGCACGCGCTACGCTCGATGGGGCATGGCGACGAGCTGGTGATTTGCGACGCGAATTTCCCGGGCGCTTCAGTGGCGCATACGACGGTGCTGGGCAAGCTGCTTCGCCTCGACGGCGTGAGCGCGCCGCGTGCGATTCGAGCGGTTCTGTCGGTGATGCCGCTCGATACGTTCATCGAGCATCCTGCTTCGCGGATGGAAGTGGTGGGCGAGCCAAACGCGATTCCGGCAGTGCAGCGCGAAGCGCAGATCGAAGTCAATGCCGCGGAAGGGCGCGACGTGCCGTTTGCTTCGATCGAGCGGTTCGATTTTTATGAGCGCGCGCGTAAAGCGTATTGCGTGATCGCGACTGGCGAAGAGCGGGGCTATGGCTGCTTCGTATTCACCAAGGGTGTGTTGCTCGCGCCGGATACCCCGCGGTAATTGCAGCGCGCAGCGTGCCGCTCACTTTTGCCCGAGCTTGGAATAGGCGGGCAATACACCTATTCTCAGATGCAAACCGGGGAACTGCGGCCGCCCGGCCGGGTCTGCTGCTTATTCATTTATAGGAGCATCCTCATGACGCGTCCCGTCGATTCCGGCGTCATCCTCATTGCGCGCATCGCCCTTGCCGTGCTCTTTCTGTGGGGCGGCGTGATGAAACTGCTGGGCTATGCGGGTTTCGTCGGCTATCTGCATTCGAAAGGCGTGCCGTTCGTGCAGGTCGCGGCACCGATCGCGACCGCCGTCGAGGCGCTCGGCGGTTTGTTCCTGATCGTCGGCTTCAAGATGCGCCCGCTCGCGCTCATTATGGCGGTGTATACCGTGGCAACGGCGGTGCTTGGGCACGACTTCTGGAACGGCGCCGATCCTGTCTTGCAACGCGACATGGTGATCCATTTCTGGAAAAACATCGGTATCGCCGGTGGTTTCCTGCTGCTGTTCGTGACCGGAGCGGGCCGTATCAGTATCGACGGTGCGCGTGCGCCACGCGGCGGGCTGAATCGCTGATAAGACAGGCCGTGCTGGTCGCTTTTGATTCCGGCTGTCATCAAGGGGGCAAAGAATGATTCAAAATTTCGAGCAAACCATTGGCGGCAAGGTTACGCAGTTGTGCGCGAGTCTCGGCGAAGGGCCCACGCCGCATCGCGTCATCATCAGTCTGGCCGATTCGGCTACAACACTGGTGATTCTGGATGCTTCCGGGCTTATCGGTACGATCAAGGCCGAGATCGAGGAGCCGGAAAAGCTGATCGCCGACGCAATCAGCAAGGCGCAAAGCGAAGGTCTGATCGAGCGCGCCATCGATACCGGCACGATTCAGGAGGCGTCGCTTTAAGCGTCGTGCGGCTGCTTGTGGCGATCAGCGTGGCTCGGCTGTTCGTACAGGCCCTGACTTGCGTTCGCTCGCCGCCCGCGTGTGCGGCTCGGGATGGACGAGGCACGCGAAGGCGCCGGCCAGCAACAGCAGTCCAACAGAGATCGCGGTTGCGGCCTGCAGGCCGAAGACGATGTTGGTGGATGCCGTCCCGCTTGCCAGTGCGCCAAAAGCAGCCACGCCCACTGCACCGCCGGCCTGACGCGCCGTATTCAATACCGCTGACGCGGTACCCGCGCGCTGCGGTTCGACCGATGCAAGCACAGCGGTCGTCATCGCCGGAACGGCGAGCCCCATGCCCGACGGAATCAACAGGAACGGCAGCAGGAGACCCGGGAGCGGCGTCGACGCATCGACCAGATGCAGCAGCCCATATCCGAGCGCCGCGGTTACCGCACCGGCGATCATCGGCACGCGCACACCGTAACGGCCGACCACCCAGCCGCTAGCCACGTTGGAAATCAGGAAGCCGCCTGTCAAGGGCAGAAACGCGAGACCGGCCTGCAAGGGCGTATAACCGCGCGCCCGCTGCAGATACAGGCTCAGCACGAACACCATGCCGTAGTAAGTCAGGTTCACGCAGATGCCGAACAACACCGGCGCGCTGAAGGTGCGCTTGCTGAATAGCGACAACGGCAGCATCGGCGCGGCGACACGCGTTTCGACCATGACGAAGGCAACGGCCGCGACAAGTCCCAGCATGAAGCCGCCCGCGACGATCGGATGGGCCAAACCCAGCGGGCGCCACTCGATCACAGCGGCGACCAGGGCGGTTAGCGCGACGATCGCGAGACACTGGCCGCTCAGGTCGATGCCGCGCGGACGGGGCCTTTGCTGTGGAGTCGAGCGCTCGTCGGTTCGTGCCGTGGCTTGATGCGCTGTTTTCGCAGCTTCAGGCCGTGGCACCCACAGCAACGTCGCCAGCAAACCGGCCGCGCAGATCGGCAGATTGACGAGGAAGATGCTGCGCCAGCCGAACGCCGCGATCAGCAGACCGCCGGCCACGGGACCGGCCGCGATCGAAATCGCGCCGGCGGCGGTCCACAGCCCGACAGCACGTGCACGGAGCTTCGGATCGTGACCGTATGACTGATTGAGCAGCGCCAGTGAGTTCGGCAGCATGGCGGCCGCGCCGATGCCTTGCCCCGCGCGCGCGGCGACCAGCATGGCGGCGTCCAGCGCCAGTCCGCAAGCCAGCGACGCCAGCGCAAACAGCACGATGCCGGCCGCGTACATGCGCCGCGTGCCGAACCGGTCGCCGAGCACGCCGGCGGACAGCATCAGCACGGCGAACGCGAGCGTGTACGCGTCAACGACCCATTGCAGTCCCGCGACGTTCGCATGCAGGTCCGCACCGATCTTCGGCAGCGCGATGTTGACGATGGTCACGTCGAGTTGCGTGACGACGAAGCCGACGCTGACCGTCGCGAGGATGCGGGCGAGCGCGGGCGTGAGGGAGGAATTGGGCGTTTTCATGCTGGTGACGTACAAACGAAACCTGTGATAGGTTGTCTCTGTAACGTATTGATTTTTAAGGAATGTCGTATAAATCAAGTTTGAGGCTCGAACAAATAAAACTGACCTAGACGTTGCACGCTTCTTCTCGCAAGAGACAAACAAAACCTGTTCTGCTGAAAATCGACGTCGGAAACCAGCCGAGTCCACCGATCCATTCAGCAGCAAACGGATGGCCTGAGCGATTGCACAAATGGTGGTTGCGTCCTCACGCTTGCAATGTAGCTACCCAGAGTTGGGCAGATTCGCCGTAAGTCATAAGAGGCTTTCGCAAGCGGACGATTATGAGACTTCGCTAGCTGGAATATTTCCATCCGTCCTGAAATTTGGAATGCAGGAAATTGGGGTCGAAATCAGAAGTTCGGTGGCAGTTAGAGGCGGACGCAGGAGTGGAATCCAGATGTAATCGAACAGTCGAGCGGGCATGCGCCGCACCACGAATGCGAGAAAATTGTCCACAGTTTCTGTTGGCAAAGCTGTGGACAAGTGTGGCGCGACGCTGATAACGGGTTGATCCAGCGATGAAACTTGGTGTTGCGATGGTCGCGAGCGTAGTGTTGCGCTTCGCGCTATGGGTATTTCGCGTCGCAAGTTTCTCGGCGCTCAGCCAGAAACGATCGCAGCAGCGACGCACTGTATCGCGTCACTTAGATTTGCTGTCTGCTATTGGCAAGGACGTCGACAATCTTCTCCCAGCGCCCATCGGCCCTCATTCGACTGTAGAGCATCGGGCTTACTGAGAAACCCCTGCGTTGATTCCAGAGTTCGCTCCAGGCTATTCCCGTTCCCATCTTGAGTATGGCGCCATTGACGACGTCACGGAGTAAATATCCAGATGGTCGGCCGGGGCGGTCAGCGTCCCGGCGATATGAAGCGATTGGCTCAATGACGGCCCATTCCTGGTCAGTCATGTCCCATTCGTTGTTAATCGGTCTCAAGCGAGCATTGCGGGTCTTGCGTTGTGTAGCACCGCTGGAAAAGATGTAACGTTCCCGATTGTTCTTTGCCCACTCAAGGGGACGTTCGAGCGGATTCAGTTCCAGAATGTCGCTGCTGATAGCGTAGAAAGTATCCCCAACATACTTGCCGTGTACGGACAGCAGCACTTCGGCAGCGGGAAGCTGTATAGCAATCTTTCCGGCACATGCGAAGCGATAGACGCTGTTCCACGCGCGGTACGCTGTTGGGTAGGCATAAAGCCACTCCATTCTTTGCGTAAAGTCGTTTGCTTTCTTTGCCTTCCAAAGTTCTTTTCGTGGAGGAATCGCTACCGTATATTGGTCACCATTTAGAATTGGCGAGCAAAATTGCTCTAGGCCGTTCGGTACATAAATGTATTTTGTGATGTGGTTGTGAGGGCCGAACAGGCTACGCTGAAGTAGCCATGTCGGAAGCACGACTCGTGTTCGTTCAGTTGGTATGAGATACGCCTCATGGCGTTCTGTAACGCCCGATTGGATACTAAATGCCGTGGCGTATTCGCGCGGTGACGCCCGCTCCCAATGACAGAACGAGGTCCTCAGCGTTATCGCATCCGAAACGCTTTTGCCTGGCCTGGACTTATACACCTGCTCCGGGGGGAGGAATCTTGCCTGACCTGACTGTTCAAGTCCGACCAGTGTCAATTTGCCATCAATCCGCTCAAACCGATCCAGCCACATGAAACGTCTCCTTTGATATCAGAAAACGTGTAGGCACAGGGTTTATTTAGGTAGGCGACCGACTGCTGTGTTACACAGCCTTTCGCGAGAGGGGTTCGGCACCGCGACAGCCGTTGGCTGCTTGCGGACATTTAGGGGGACGGGACTAGGTATCTGCCAGGATGCTGTTCAAGCCAGATTTGCGAGCACGCTGTGCCTCACAGGCAGCGGGCGCGGCTGAGGGCGAGCGTTCCCGCGTCGAGCCGCAACAGCGGCGTCTGACAAATGCAACAGCGGTCGTTATGGCGAAACGAAAGACGAAAGGCGACTGCGCTGCCTATGCATAACGTCTTGGCTTGGCTGCAAGGTGGATGGGAGCTTCGGCAATATCCTTTTGCCGAGTCTCAACTTTTAGACGCTTAACGGCTGCTCGAACGGTTGCGCTTCGGCTCGCCGACTAACCGCAAATTCCGTTCGGCGCTCAAGCGACGCTTTGCGTTTTTCTTCGGCGTACACGATGAAGTCAGACAGTTCGCGTTCCATGGCCGATTCTTTGGTGCCCTGTTTCCATCTTGCGGCTCTGTGTCGACGGCGCGTGACTCGAGCCAGTATCAATGCAGACGTCGCAGCCTTGGCGCATTCGTATTCAACATGCCCGCAAAGGTCCACCGGTTCACCGAATTCCCGAAAAGTTTCCACGTGCTCTCGGGCAGCATGCACTGTAGCTGGGTACTCGCGCAACTCGGAGACAACGCCGCGGCTTAAGACTTGCCACTGCAATTTGTCTGGATAAGCAAAAACGGGGATAGAAACGCCTTTGCTGGCGTCGTGGATCGTATGGTCAATCGACGCCGAAGCTGCCCACGCAGCTTTATGCATCATCGTCCGGCAGGTCCGAGCGTAGCTTTCCAGCGATAGCGCAAGTTCCAACGCGGTGTCATGTCGCTGCCGCTTGCGCGCGCGAACATCTTTTGCCGCAATCCAAGCGAGCGATACACAAGAGCCGAGCGCTGCTGATACCAACGCCAAGCTTACCGGAGTGTTGCAGCTAAGTTGCTGGAGATATTCAAGCCATTCCCGCTGCATACGATGCGCCTCGGAGAAAAGAGGTCCACAGAGTATAAGCAATCGTTTGCGGGAGTATGCAGAACAAAAAATGCGATGTGTGTTTTCGCCACAAATGCTTTGTTCAGTCGACCGGCATCTTGACAGAAGATGCGAAGTGGGGGCTCCAGCTGTTTAGGATCTGCCGCAGAGTCTTCGAAGATTTGAGTCTGCTCTGCCGCATCGGCGTCCGGCGCGACGACCTTGGTTCGGACCCAGCAGCGGGTTCATTGGACGAGCAAAGCTGACGGAACGCTGGCCATGCGCGGGCACGGCCGTCCGTGCTCAGGCTCGAGGTCGTCATCATGCCCACGAGCTCCCTGCAAGAAAAGGCGAGGATTCGTGTGGTATCGCCGAGCTTACCGTTCGTGCTGCGTGCGGACTTATATGCACGAGCGTCGGCTGGTCGCCAAGGAGAGAGGAAGCCCTTGGGCTGGTAGACGACGTGTCATACAGATAAAAACGATCGCTATTCGACTGTGTTGGCATCGAAGTATTGCTTCCCTGCCTTTGCCGGGAGCGCCCCGGCTAATCAGTCCACTTATCGAAATGACCCATCGACCACAGACCATTCAAATCTTCCTGCCAGGGGGCGACCCACGCGGCATTCGAATTGCGGAAATCACAACGCGCATCGTTCAGGTCATAGAAGTCCCCCGTAGCCTGCTGGCGGATTTTCTCAATATGAGAGAAAGCGAGCAACTGGCCTTGTATTTTTTGGTCGGGGAGAGGGATGATGGTCCGGGCAAGCGTCTTTACGTTGGTCAGAGCGGTGACATCCGCAAGCGTCTCGCCGCGCATAACAAGGAAAAGGACTTTTGGGAGAAGGTGCTTGTCCTAACGACACGAACGGAGAGTCTCACGTCCACTCACGCGTTGTTCCTGGAGTCTATGTTTATCCAGGAAGCAAAGAGAGTCGGTCGGTACGAAACTGAGAATGCTAACGAAGGAATGCGCTCACACACTCCACCTCCGCTGGTTGCGGACTGCCTCGAGATATTCGAAACTGGTCGCGCACTGCTTGCATGTCTGGGTCATCTCGCTTTTGAGCCATTGACCAAGCTTGCCTCCGACGCGTCATCCAAAGACGTCCTGTTCTGCAGGCGCGGCGGCACCACAGCTCAAGGAGCATACACCGAGGAGGGGCTTGTTGTTTTCAAAGGCTCATTGGGTAAAGCAGAAATCGGAAAGGGATTTCAAGGACACGCATTTGCCAGGCTTAGAAACGAGCTGCTTCGCCAGGGAAAAATCATGCTCGACGACGGGGTGCTGATTTTCAAGGAAGACGTTCTCTTCTCGTCACCAAGCGGCGCATCTGCCGTAGTGTGCGGGGCGGCGTGCAATGGCTGGTTGGATTGGAAGGACGCCGTTGGCCAGACATTGCATGACCTCAAAAGAAAGGACACTGTGTCATAACCGACTGACTTTTCCGCAGGGGTAGCCTTATTAGCAACCGCAGGCGAAGAACCTTGGTTCCACGAAAGACGAGGACGCTAGAGTAGTCATCCTCTATTTCGTTAACCTGCTGTCGGGCTAAAGACGTACGATCCGTCAGTCATCGCGACGCTGTCTGTCTAATGGCTGACGGCACGGCGCCCCCTGAGGCGCCCCTTGCAGTCAAAGGCAGAACTCAAAGCTGTGCGGCACGAGCAATTTGCGCGACCATCGTGTCAAGCGGCGATTGCACAAATTAGTTTTAGCTTTTTGCCGGCATGGCTCCACTCAATTGAACCAGCCTTCAACCAGTCTCTCTACGAGGCCCTTGTCCGCCCCGGGATTTTCGCTGACGTAAGCCTTCCGCAGATTTTTACTCGCCAAAACCTTAGAACGGTCAACGAGATTCGTGAAGATTGCGGGCTTGGTTGAAGTTCCATCTGTAGGCATCGACGTGTGAAATCCAGCTGCTCCGTCATGCTTCCATTCGGTATCCGAGATTTCAAGTGTGGGTAGGTGCTTGCGTGAAACATCAGAGACAGCTCGCAAGTCGGAAAAATGGTTGAATCGGTAACGCGCCAGGACACATTTCCCTTTAAACACGAAGAGCACTGGTATCGAGCGTCGAAACCGGAAAAGTTGAGGCCAAAGATACTCGTTACTGCACCAGAAGCTCCGATTTATGCTCAGTGTCAAATCTGTGTCTTCGGTGCTGCTGTTCGTCCAGTAAAAGCACTCCAGGTTGGCCGGCGCAGACAGTATGTGCTCCGCCCGTAGCCATCGCTCCGGCAATCGAACAGCGAGAACAGAATTTTCGTCGGTGAGCGAGCGAAGGCTTCGAGGCAATGCGTCCGCGTCGATGACGTAGCAGGTGCTTCCGCCCCGGAAGGCTCTCCGGATATGGTCGACTTCAGCATTCCACTCGTCGCTGCATGTTACCGGGCTTGCGGGCTGTTCCTGCGCTGAATCGCGACGTTTGACCATATCCCAGATGCGTCGCACCCAAGCAGCAACCTCAGTACCGTCTTTTCCATCTTGACGCACAAATTGCTCAATGACATGAAGCGCTTCGGACTCGTTCTGCTCGGCGCGGAGCAGAGCGCGAATAGGGTAGCTAATGCCGACCCACAGTCTCTCTACCTCTTTCATCTGCTTTACGTACGACCAGACATGATTGAAGTACGGCGAAACCGCGCCGGTAGCTACTATCTCAGCAGCGACATCAGGGAGGTCCTCCTCAAGCCAATCGCCCACGACCGAAGTATAGATTTTGCACCAGAACTCTGGGTCATATCCGGTGTCGAATGCCAGCAGTTGTTGCCGCGCGTGCCGCAACGCTATCTTAAGCGTCGGCGACGTGTCCGGGTCCAAGCCATCTGGTGCACCGAATTCGGGATTGCCGGGGCGAGGAACATCAAAGAGACACGGTGCAGACAAAGTCTGCTGCGCATGTCGGTCCGTTCTGTCGTCTTCGTGCCGTTCGAACGCAGTATGCAGGACGAGGCTGATACTATCGCGGGCCGCGGTGTCGTTGCACTTCCAGTTTCCCTCGGCGATGGCGTATAGCACATCTTCTAAAGTAAGGTATCCCCAGTCCTCAGCAGGGATTCCACAATCGTCGCAGGCTGAAAAGAATGCTTCGACGCGCAACTATTCCGCCACTTCGCGCAGAGAGACATAGTGGCGAAGAAGCTCAACGAGTTTGTCTGTCTGACCTGTTTCACGCACAGGCTTGACGAGAGACGGCTTCAGTCTTTCGACTGCCCAGACGATGGCGTCAGGGGCAACGATAGGCTTGCCGGGTGCGCAAGACTTGTCCATTTTTTCAAGCAGACGTACTGCGTAATAGAAGGTACGTTCAACAGCGGTAAGTTCGAGGGACGGTCTGTTTTGTAGTTGAATGGTGTATTCCGGTGACGACATTTTATTGACCTGTGGGATTCGGCACGGGTGTGCCGGGAACGATGAAAATCCGTGTAACGATCGTTTTTAGCCGTTCGGTCGATTTCCCGGATTCACATCGCAGATTACGCAAACAGTGCTTCGGCCTCTGCGGGCCCGCGACCGTGCGGAATTAGGAAGCAGGCGTGGGCACGAGCTTGGCATGTCGTCGCAATCCAGATGGGCTCGCGACGAAGACCTGCGGTGCAACTATCCGCATTGCGCCCCACCGCCTGTTAGTCCTGAATGGCCTTGTACAAAGCCGTGCCAATGCGGGTGACGATGCCGACGATAAGTGCATTGCCCATCAACATTGCACGAGCGGTCGCGGACACCTTCGGCAAGTCGGTGAATCCGCGCGGAAAGCCCATCAGTTCCTCCAGTTCTTCCGGCGTGAGTCTGCGCAGGAGCCCAGATTTCTCGCGAATGCAATGTTTGGTGCGCGATGGCGTGCTGCCGCCTTCGGAAGTGATGATGGTCCGCGCGGGCCTGTTCAGCGGGTCGGGAAAAGCCATGCTGCCTTCCGAATAGTCGTAAGCAAAGCCGTTCTTTTCCCGAGCGACGCTCTTTGCGCCTTTCGCTACTTGCCACGCGTCTTCTGATTCTGTCTTGACATAAAAATCCGTCGGAACAACACCAGTTTTGCCGATAACGTCTCCCAGCGTGAGCGGAGCCTCGGTGCCGGTGAACTCGGTGAAATCTTCAATGTCCTGCGCACGCGCCGCGCACGTCCACACCTGACCGTCGCACATGAACCCGGAGTTTGCGAAGCGAGTTTTCCCATTCGAAAGTGGGCGATAGCCAAGCTGCTCTCCGAACGGGTCGCTCTGAACTGTGAGTGCCGGCGCGTACCCATCAAGTTCACCGGATAGCACGCTG
Organism: Paraburkholderia sp. IMGN_8; assembly: GCF_038050405.1. Lineage (NCBI taxonomy): Bacteria > Pseudomonadati > Pseudomonadota > Betaproteobacteria > Burkholderiales > Burkholderiaceae > Paraburkholderia > Paraburkholderia sp. IMGN_8. Next base: position 1,318,927 of record NZ_CP150901.1, read on the forward strand.
GGTAGGGCAGCATTCAGAACTCCCTCGGAGTGCCACTCGCCGCGTTGCCTTGTTGCCGCCGCCTTTGTCCGGCCATAAAGAGCGGTAGTGACGTGGTAGGCGACTATGAACACACGACGGCGCCGTTGAGGGAATCCATATTCAGCTGCATTAACCACGCGCCATTCCACTGCGTATCCGAGGGAGCCAAGCGCGGCTAGAACGACGGCGAAGTCTCTTCCGCGTGATGACGCTGGCGAAGACAGCAGACGGTCGACATTTTCAAGTATTAGATACGGCACTGGTTCGCCGTCAGCGAATCGCTGCTCGAGCAATTTCGTAATCGACCAGAAGAGGACACCTTTCTTGCCCTCAAGTCCATGCGACTGCGATAGAGGGCGAGCGACGCTGTAGTCTTGGCACGGGAAGCCGCCAACTACCAGGTCTGGCTTCGCATCACGAATAGCCTGCTGACCCGTCGCCGACTCGAGCGCTTGAGCTATGTCTTCGTTAATGTGAGCGTCTTGCGGCCAATGAGCGGTGTAGATTTCGCTTGCGTGCTGCCTTTTCTTCGATGGCTCGAACTGGTTGCTAAGCGTGACTTTATACGGCCTCCCGTGCACGGCTTTGAGTGCGGTCGTGTTACAAGCAGCCGCATCGTTTAAATACATGGCTGCGCCACTCGATGGAATGTCCCCAGAACGGGATGACCGCACCTCCGGCAGTGCCGCTCGCCCGCGCTCCGGTCGACTGTCGTTCGCGACGAACTGATCCGTCCCACACTGAGCTGAAAGCATGGGCTTAGCGAGCAAACTTCAATCATCTCGGTTATGGTGTTATAGTCGCATATATGAGAGTTTCGGGGCGTAGACGCAGACGTCTGCAGCGGTAGCATCGGTCCGGTGAGAAAGCAGGAGTTCGCCTTGAACATCGGTGAGATGCACTGAGCTAAGGGGGCGGTCAATGAAAGTACGAGAGCTATTGAAGTCTCTGCGGGAAGTGGACGCAGATAGCACCGTGTTGTTCCTCGCTGAACACGCAGACGCCGACGACGCCGATGAGGTTTGCGAAATCTGCCTGGCACCTCGTCTGTGGACGCACGAGGTAGGAATGTATGGCGGCCGTGAATACCAGTCATGGTATCCATATCCGCCTGAGTCGCGAGACAGCGCGTACACGTCGGTTAGATATGAGCCGAGAAGAGTGGTTGTGCTATCGACCGGCCCGACGAATCTCCGATTTGTTCGGCCCGAGGACATGCTGCCAGATCCCAGGCCGAATGAGCGCTAACAGCGGGCGCCCAATGGAGCGTTCGATGTGCGTTGCCGTGCCCAGACAAACGACGGGTGTACGCTGGCCGACCGGACAGACAGATGGGGTGGAAAATTCGGAGCCGGGGTGCCATTGACAGGGGGATGCAAAATGCCGGTGCCATACGAACGTACGCGCGCGGTGCTTGATGGGCGCGAGTTTTTAATTCAGCTGTCGGTTGCAGCGGACAAGGGTGATCTGAGCAAGTTTCACGCGCGGGCACGTGCGCTACTCAGGCACTATCCAGAGGCCGTCCATCTTCATCTCACCGCCGCGATGGCCCCTGAAATCTGGGCGGACCCAGACTCGGTTGGGCGTGGGTAGGTTACCGCACTTCGTAAGTGGGAGGCCGGCCATGACGCACGCCGAACGTGTGTATCAGTGGTTCGACAGCGTCCCATTCTTCGTCCGTCAACTCCCACTTCCCGATTCGCGATAGAACGCGAGAATCGACCGTCTGAAGAGCAATGCGTCGTTCGGCTTTTCTCGCATCAAATGTGAATTCACGCAGAACATTGTTGGCCCATTCGTGTCATGGCGATGTCGCTTGCACACACCTTCGTGCCCAAGCTACTAGAGCGTGTTAGGAACTTTGAAGGACTGGCACCGCGTGAACAAGCATAAGCATCGCGAAGACCACAAAATGAAGCCCGGCGAGGGTTTCGGGTAGCCGTTCATAATCACGTGCGAGACGGCGGAAACGGTTGAGCCAGCCAAAGCTGCGCTCGACCACCCACCGCCGGGGCAGCAGTACAAATCCCTTTTTCGCTTCCTCCAGTTTGATCACCTGCAGTTCAATGCCTTCGTCGCGTGCGGCCTGCGCTGGCTCTTTGCCCGTGTATCCCTGATCCGCAAATGCCACCTTGACGGTATGTCCCGTTACTTGCTGAACCTGACGCGCAAGCTCTGCCACCTGTGCGCGCTCCTGTTCATTGGCTGGTGTCACGTGCACCGCCAGCAACTGTCCCAAGGTGTCCACAGCAATGTGCACCTTGCTGCCGCGTTTGCGCTTATAACCGTCATAGCCCGCGCGTGGACCACTCTCGCAGGTCGACTGTATCGTGCGACCGTCCAGAATCACGGCGCTGGGCTGGCCCTGCCGTCCCTGTGCCACGCGTATCACCGAGCGCAGGTCGCAGACCATGTGCTCAAAGCAGCCTGCCTGTAACCAGCGTTGAGTCTGCTGATACACCAGTTCCCAAGGTGGGAAATCATTGGGCAGCATCCTCCAGGGCGCGCCGGCCCGAGCCATCCAGCGTAACGCGTCAAACATGTCGCGCAGTTCGTATTTGCGCTGCGGCGCCGTGACGTCCATCAGCGTCAGATAGGCGGCCGCGAAGCTCCATTCTTCGTCGGACACGTCGGTCGGGTACCCTTTGCGGTCTGCTTTTTTCATCCCGCCAGGATACCAGGTCTCACACCAAGTGCCTAACACGCTCTAGTGCGAAGACCCTAGTGCGGATCTCAGTAACTGCTTTGCCCGGGTGTACGCAGGTCAAAGCGTCGCGTATGCGGTATCCTCGCCGTGTTTCACCCAGCAAAATCGCAACTCGAAGGCGAAATCATACAACGACGAAATCGCGCAGTCTGACCGTGCGCAGTCGGAAGGCGACCGACCATCAAGTTTCAAGATCGGCATGCTGTCCACAAGCGACAAGGGCCCGTTGTGATCGTTGTCCGGCCTCATGCCTAGGTCAGGTCCACCATGTTCCTCTTGACCGCCGGGACGGCTACCGTGCAGTCGGGAAAGCGCGTCTCAAACTGTTGAGGTGTCACTTCTTGACAGCCCCTTTCTGCACACAATGTCCGGACCCACAGATAGCGCAGGTCGTCAAAGTGAGTATAGGGATGCGCTACAAGAACAGATTTGACAGAGCCCACGTACAAAATGGGGAGTTCATGCCTCATCAACCTGAATATGTCATACGCTTTCTGCGCATCGAGCCACAACGCATTGATTCCAACGGAAAACACGGACACTGGCGCTACGTTACCTTCAATCCGAACGAACCTGTGTTTGAACCCTTCGACGGCGCAAAGAAGAGTCGGGTCCGCGAGCCATTGGTCAGCAACTCTCACAACGATACAACGCTTTTCTCGTGATTTGCCCTGCAGGCTTACTGGTAAAGACCTGTCGTTAATCACATAGAAGCTCGTCGGAGACGCAAGGCTGTTTCGCACTTCATCGATGATGGCGCAGACATCGTCAGTCTCAATGAAGGGGTATTTTGAGTCGTGGCGTGGATGAGGGAGCCTCTGTTGCCGGCCGATGATAATTCGCAGCGCCTCCCGTGCGATCGTCTCGATCGCAAAATCTTCATATGCATCGTCTTCTTCTGTATCGTCCCAGTCGTCAGCGTAATCTTCGTCATCTTCCCATCCTTGGCCGTACTGCCATTTTTTGGTATTTACATAAGCCTTTTCTGAAATATATTGCTTGACTGCATCGATTTGAGCCTCGTCGCTGATTTGAGCGAGAATGGCTTGCAGGTCGAGCGGCTTCATTCCGCTCACCATCGACTCTGCTTGTTCCGACAAATGGAGCCGTTCCTTAAGTCGGCGATGAAACTTCTGCTTGAGGTCGCGTGTTCGAATACTCTCCGCCAATTCGGGCTCGTCTTCTTGCATCCAGCTATAGACGTCGTTCGAATCGATGTGATGCCAGAATTCCAATGTATGGCATTCCCAGACTTCGTTGAGTATTGATACCGCATAGTCGACCGCTTTTTCGGTTATCGCGTCTACTTCTGCGCCGCGAGGGATTGCTGCATCGGTATTGAACTGCTTATCAATGTACTGTTCCATGGTTTCCTGGTTTTACTGATTTAATTGAAACTTTCGGTTGCGAAACAACGGGCACGATTTTTCATGGCTGAGAACCACTGAAGCTCTTGAAAGCGTGGTTGAATATATGTAATAAACTTCTAAGGAATCCAAAGCGAGCTGCGACTGTGCTCGCCATTACGTCAAGGTGCGAACTGCACTGGACCGTAAGGGCGCGTTACCGAGGTCGAACCACACGCAGCAGTTAAGGGCTGTGATTTAACGGTTCTGCCTATTGGGTGACGCGAGTCAGCGATGGAATCCGCGAAGAGGTTTGATTGATAGCATTAAAATATATGTGCAGTCTTGCCAGCAGCGTAAATTGAGCCCTCTTAACAGGAGTCAGGCAAGGGAAACGGAGGGGCGAACCCTCCGCGCAAGAAAGAGGTTGAAGTTGGCCTTGAGAAAAGAGACGACCTTATGCCGAAGCCCGCTCGGTGGGAGTTCCGCGCATTACAAAATTGTCGAATAGCTCAATCACGTTACTCTCTGCCGGCGGTTGATCATCGAAGGGGCGCTCATGACTTTGCGCGACTAGCGTCGCCACCCCCAGGTCCTCATCCGTCTCAGACGTGTATGGATACTCTCGCAGTACCTTCTTATCCTTGAACAGCCAGAGCGTCACCAGTCGCGAGAACCCGGGTGGGATCGCCGCAGCGATAGCTCGCTCGGACACAGCGACGTTTCCGTCCGCCAGTGCGAGACAGGCAGCAGATTCTCCATCCGGTGTGACACGAACCTCAACTCGAAGTGTCCTGGAAAGATATGGAATGTCCTGTGAATCCGTCTCCGGCAGAACGATGACCAGACACTTCTCCTGGCGGACAGACGTGACTCCCAGGAGAGTGCCCAACTCGACGACGTAGGTAGCGGGCGCTGGCTGTTCCTCAGCATGACGTTGCAGCACCTCGACGAGGTCAAGATTGAGATTGTCTTCGGTGCACACTTGCGAGTTCTGACTATCAATGATTACTCGGATTTGTTCCATTTGATTGGCCTAAGGTAGTTGCTGTTCATCCACCGCGTTTTACTGCGGTATGTTGTATAGGTAACGCAGCGCGCGCGTCGGGCTTAACTTGTACTGTTTCTCGCGTGGCCCTTCGTCGCCAGATTATGGAGACGCTTTCGTGCCGCGTCTCGGCAATCTTTCACAGTTCGGCCAAGCGATGTCAGATAAGTTTTTCCGCTGTCAGCGGCGTCGATGCAGCGATAGATATCGAATGCGCGTGCGCCGGCGGAAATACCGTCCGCCTGCAGTTGCGCTAGATTTGAAAATGCGCCGATACGGCGGAGGTCCGTGCCGATCTGCGCAAGCGCCGCTGCGGCACTAGATGGGCGCTCTGCGGCGGTAAGCGCAAAGAAACGCTCGGCATTCTCTTCGTCAAATGCGTTCATCCACATCTGCCGACGGATTTCAAGGATGAACTCGTCCAGCGGCATCGCCATACCCATTTCCGGTGGAAGGCTGCGCCATTCGGGCAGGTATGCGTCGAGTGCGTCCAGAACCGTCGAGAAGTCAAAGGCCTGCCAAAAGCCACGAACGGGACGATGCGCTGACTCGGCAACGGTGAGCACATTCAGCACGTTCACGTGCTCTGCTGAAAACCCGCAGTCCTGCATGAAGGAGACCATCTCGCTAATCAGTTGCTCGCGACGGACTTGCGGTCCGCATTCGTCGGCCGGTAAATCAACTTCTTTCCATTTTGACATTAAGGTTTGCGTTTGCATATTTGAATATGGAATATGGTGGTGGTCATGAACAGAACGTCTCGATGGCGCTAGATTAATCGTAGTCAGCGACGAATTCAATAGGATTCGTAAAATATCCAATTATTTATACGGATCGCCTCGGTGCGACGTGATATCCGTGATTTTGTTCAATGAAAACAAGGCGTTGTAAAATGTGATTTACCGATTGAATACGCTCAGGATGGTTGCGTAAATTTTGCATGGCTTAAATACTATGTTGGCATGTGAGGCGCTCTGCAATATGATTTTCATGTCCGCATTGATAACACGTCCTGTCAATTTTTATACACTTTTAGAATGATTCCAGATAATTCGAAATCGAATACTCCGATTGGCCATGCAGCGCTGCCGCTCGGCGCGCTTGACCGAGCGAGCACCTATGCGCCGTTCTCAGAAGACGCGGCCAGGATGCGGTCGGCTACGCCCGTTTTCGTTACGCCAATAGCGACAGACGTGGCCAACAAGCTGAAGGGGTTAGCTTTGTTCAGGCTGGGCAGCATGGAGATTGACGGATGTGTTGTCCTGACAGCCAGGGTGCAAAAAGGCTCAGCACAATTTGTGTGGCTTGCTGACGCCACGGACCCGGACGTGTGGTCTGGTCTCGATAACATGAGAAAGACTGGTCAGGCCGGATTCGCTTTCATTAATGACGAAGACACGTGGTTCATGCAGTACAAAATCGAGCATCCAGGAACCGCGATCGACCGTCATCGGCGACAGCTTGGTCGCAAGGATGCCGACTTCCTAAGAGTTGCCGGCTCGCTCATCGCCCATGGAACAATTCAGGAAATGGTCTCGAGCATCATTCCGGGTTTGACAGTTGAGCATTCGCAAATCAACATCCTCGGAACACGGCGTGTGCGAGCTGCGGCAGAAGCCTTGGGCGGAATGCTTGTGCGGAAAAGCTCCGATGTCGCAACCTTTGCTGCTAGCCTCATGTCGGCGCCAAGCACCGTGCAGTGAATCTGACATCCTCCTCCCCGTGAACGGGGAGGGTTCCTGGTGGGGCGCCGGGGCACAACGCAATGGTCGCAAACGAACCGCGTTGCTCAGACCGGCAGCAGCATGCGCTGCTGTTGCTCCTCAACAGGAATTTCAGGCGAACCGCTCTGACAGCCTGCGAAGTCAGGCTATGGGCTGGCTGGGCCAGCCTCTTGCGGCTTGATGTCGTACCAGCCCGCCTGCTGCAGCAAGGATGCGAGCTCATGCCAGGCTTTTTCAAGCACTGGCGGCTGGTGCGTGTTCCCTTCGGAGTTTCTCGCCAGGAACGCACTGTAGAGGTCGCGTTGTACGCGACCTCTACCATCACCGAACACGTGCCGGCGTTCACTGAGCTTCTTCTTTCTGAACGTGTCGGTTGTATGGTCGTACTGGCTGGTTTTTAACCGGTACACATCGATGATCTGACGCTGCCCGCCGGCTCTGTCAGCCTTGCGGGTCAGCTCGCTCATGAAGTGCCCCGGTGCCCGGACGCTGATGCTGCGTCCGTACCGTCTCTGCAAGGCTTTGGGAGAGACGCCATCATCGCGCCACGTCCGGGCCTTGCTCAGCAGGAGGTTTGTGTCGCGCCCGTGCGCCTGCCTGCGCACGTCCGCCTCGTAGCGATACATCTCCGCCATTCGACGTTCGGCCTGCATCTGTCGAAGCGAGCGCACCCAGCTTCGGCAACCCTTCCTTGCGCGGCCATCCGGGTGATAGTTGCCGGGATTGTTCGAGCGGCGTTGCCGGTCGATGTGCCGCTGCAAGCGGCGAATCTCAGCGTGCGGGCGCTCGACCTCCGGGGCAAATCGCTGCAGACCGGCGTCGGCGTGCGTGACCCACGCAATATTTGATGGGCCGATATCGATGCCGCCGACAGTCCCCTCGGGCGCGATCCGGTGGAGAACGCTGGCTTTAACGGGTGCCTTGCCGTCCTGAACGAGCTGAACGAACCAGTGCAGCTTACCGTTGAGCGTCTTCCAGACCACCCGGCAGTATTTGGTTCGGAACTGCAGGGCGGCTGCAAGCCATTCATCCTTTCGCAGGTCAGGCAGACTGACGGGAATGACCCATCCCCGTTCGACCTGAAACGAACTGGGCCCGGCATTCCAGCGCAACATCCCGTCGTTATTTTTTCCTTCGAGACTGTGCAGCGGGCGGTGCACGCCCTTGAACCTCGGACGGCCGCGCTTGCCGTAAAGAAACTGTTCAAGTGCAAGAAAGACGCGTGTAGCGATGGCCTGGGTTTCGTGGGAGCCGATCCGGTCCGCAAAGCCCGCTGCGTTCTTGTGCGCTACCGCGAGGGCGTGAAAGGCGTATTGCGTGAAGCGGTGTGCTTCGCGCACCGCCCTGAAGGCGTTGTAGCGTCCGGTGCCTCTGGGCAGCCTGCGTGCGGCGGACCAACGCTCGTCGCCGCGAATCGCATCAACAATACGCAAGCCGTCCTGCAACGTTACGTTGAATATCCGCTTACCGCATTCGAGACGCGAGCGAAGTCTGGACACGTCGCTCAGCGACGTGTCCAGTGGCAAGGTAATGATGAAGGTCGGGCGCTCTTTGCGCGGCATTTTTGACTTCGGCCCGGTCCGATAGCCGGACCAGCAGGGTTGCAATGCTACGTATAGCGAGCGTTCCTTTTAGACGTGCGAGCGAAGTCGGGCACGTTGCTGGGCCACGTGTCCAGTAGCAGTGAAACTGTGAGAATTGGATGGTATTTACGCGGAATAATCCCGTCCGGCCTCGCCTCGGGGCGAGGCTCGCAGGGGTGGATCGACCTGTATAACGACCACCCGATTACAAAGGTTTCGCTAACTCCGCCCTGAAGGACGGAGTTAGCGCGAAAATCCCTTCGGGTCAATCGAAAACCGGGAGCCAGCGGCGTCTGTAAGGACGTTTGGCCGGTCGGCAGAGAGCGCCTGCTGTGTCTATAGTCTCTTCCCGAAGCACCAGAAGAGTGTGCGGTTGTTAAGACTCTCGCGCGGTCAAAGCTCTTGCTTTGGCTATGCCGCCCGTGAACTTCGGCATACGGAGCTAGCGCTCGCGTGACGACGGACCGCGCCACGGATGTTGCGTCGCTTTGCAGAGACGTTGCGCAAATGGCGTGGAGAACATTTCCGAGGTCGCCTAGTTTCGGCGATTTAAGGTCGCGGACGGGAAATTCTCGAAGAATATCTGCAACAGCAGATACTGCAAGGTAGTGAAGGTCGCTGTCTCCGCTTGACGAATCATTAAGGCAGGGCGCCGTTCCACAGACATTCGGAAATTTGGCCAGGATACATTGGTGTACGTAAGGTAAGCGGTTCCGTAAAATTTCTCAAGTTGGCTTGATAAGCAACGTGGGACACAGCCTTTTGAAAAACTAAGTCCTAGTTCTTCGACATGCTGCGCGTGTGCGCGGATCTCGTCGAGGCGCGCCGAAAAGTTTCCCTCCAGTGCGTCTTTTGAGTCCATGGCCACCGCGTCTAAAAGATGCTTGGACAGGGGAAGAACTATCTCGATTCCCGGATCATCCGAGGGACACGCTTGGGCGCGAGAAGGCTCGCACCACCCCAGCGGGATATCTGTTCCAAGAAGCGGCGAGCGGTGTTTTGTACACGTATACACTCCAGGCAGCACATGCAGTCTATGCCAGTACGATTCCCCATGCTCCCGCAAGTCGTCGAGCAAGCATTCCGGGCAAAAGCGACGACATGCCAAACGGCTCCACGGCGCTCCCACAAGCCAGTTAAAATCAGACCGTATTTGCGGGGCGGCCGCGACCAGGCTCGCACGTAATCGCTCGCGATGTCCGTTTGTCATAAACGCTGTCACATATGGATAGAGCGTGTGATTAACGAGGATCTCGTCGTATGCCATGCCAGTCGAATCTGCGATTTTTTTCAGCGCGAATGGATTCAGGAAATGGAGTCGCTTCCTGCCCACGCCCGTAAGATCCTTAAGGACCTTGTCGAACGGAATACCGAGGTGCCGTGACGCCCTGATCAAAAGGCTGCTTGTCAGTTCGTCAGGATAGGGGCGAGGGAAATACATTTCACTATCCCAGATCGAGTAGAGAATCCACGTCGGAGACAGCGCCCATATTGCGTAAATTTTCGAAAATTGTATTGCCGTTGTTGGCCGCGTCGTTGATTGCCTTGCGATAGTCGTCCGGAGCGAGTTCCTGCGCAACACTACTGGCGGATCTGACCTTGGTCTTCTTGGTACTTCTGTGTGGTGTTAAAAGCTCAATTGCGGTTTTGGTACCATCAAGGACGCTTTTTGCTTTCCCCTGTGCCTCTACTGCGTTCGCGACGCTTAACGCACGGTCTTTGTCCACGCCAACGCTCACCAGCGCCGATGCGATCGTCGGAGTGAAGTCCTGATGGCCAAGTGTCACCGAGCCTTTCTGGTTGCGCAATCCCTCGTACTTGTTCAGGGAGCCCTCGAGTAAACTAGCGAATTTGATGGGCGCTATGTCGCCGTATTGGTCGAGCAGTGTCGCGTCGCCCGACCGGTACGCATCTATCATCGGATGAACTCGCGTAAAGTCGCGATTCCAGACGAGCTCGAGAGTTTGGGCGGTGATTGTTTCGCTCGAGTCGATGATTGACTGCCACTGGCAGCAAGCGAAGAGCTTGATTGCGATGTCGATGATTCCCTGGCTGTAGTAAAACAGGAGGTCAGCAAGCGCCTGAGTGAGCGCGACAGGTTTCTTCAGCCACTGGAATACCCACAGTGTCGTAATAAAATCCTCCCATTCGAGGGGGTTCTGAAGGTCATGGCTGGCGGAAAGGTGGCCCCACTCGGGGAAGCCGCTGCCAACGGAGCGCCGGCCTTGCCGGAAATCCAAGCCGAGCACTTCAACAGCCTTATTTGTGCCCACGAAGAGAATGGGGACACCGAGTTCGTTGGAAGCTGAAACGAGGGCGGCCATCAGCTTTTGCGTGTTTTTGCTGCCGTGCTTCAGATTCTGCACTTCGTCCACGATGAGAATGCCAACGCAATGGATATGCATTACCCGGGCAACATGATTCAGCAAGGTCTCGACAGATATGGTGACTCTACCGTATTTCTGGTAGTAGTTGCCGTCTGGAACCAACTGGTCAATTTTTCGAAGAATGGAATGAGCAAGGCCTTTGATTGACGCTCCGTCATGTGGCGTTTCGATATGAAGGTGCGTAATTTGTGTTATGTCCAGGTCCGGATGGTAAATCGCCTGAGGATACCGCGCCATCAGGCGCTTCAGAGTCGTCGTTTTGCCTTGCCCAGATACGCCGATCAGTGCACTCGAGTATTGTGAAGTTGCGTGCACTAGATCGTTTATCGGGCTGAATGCCTTTCCGGCCTGTTGAGCTTCATAAAGTTTTTGGAACACCTGGACGTGCGCGGCTGTCCGCGGTGTCCGTCCGACATACCCCTGCCGTAGCATGGTATCCAGCGCCCAGCCGAGTACGACATGGCGTTCGAGCGGTGCCATAAACGCTGAAAGTTCGGCGACCAGATGCAGCCTCTCGAATGGCGGCCATGTTCGCTGTTCCTCTTCGAAAGAGGGCAGTGCATGGAGGTACTCTCAGAGTGCTTCGTCGTCCAGAGCCGGTGGCAATGCTGCGATGAGTGGGTTGTTCCGAAATCGCGGAATCCGCTGTTCCGTGTAGACGGCGGTTACAGCAGCCGACATAATGTTATTTCGCGATTCCATTGAGCATCTTCTGCTTCTTCAGTCGTAGCTTTTCCTGAATTGAAAGCGGTCTGGTCGGTGTTTCGTCTGCAACTGGCTGTAGCTGCGGCGCGGTTACGGTTGCGGAACGGTCTGGCATCGGGACGACGTTATCTGGCAAACCGGTGGGAAAGGGCGGTTGCTGAGGAGGTGAGGGTCTTGCTGCCTCACGTTGTCTGCGAGCTTGTTTTTCAGCCTCACGGTCAGCCGCGATGTCAGCCTTACGGGAAGAGCGTGATTTGCCTTTGGTTGCTTCCTTCATTGCGGCGTGCGCCGGTTGCGCGATGTCTGCAATGAATTTCTTGAGGTTGATTTTCTCCTGCAGGGCATTATCTTGACCCTCTTGCAGAAGTCGCGTCACAGTCTTCTGCACGTATTTGACTTCCGCAAACGAGTAACCCCGGTAAGGCTCACTTGTCGTGGTAAGTTCGCACGTGTATGACTTGCGAGCGTCCTGCGGATCGTGGACGATTATCGAATTCACAAGTCGACGGTCGTAGGAAACATTGACGTCAAATCTGCCACGGTTCGCCGCGCTCACGAACCATCCCTTCTTTTCTATGTCCTTGCACGAATAGAAACAGCCCTGGAAGAGAATACCTTGTTCAGTAACAGTCGCTTCGTCACGGGGAAGCAATTGAAGGCGCAGATACTCTTCGCTGTAGCGTGAAATAACGCCCGCGCTGTAGATGACGTTGTCCTCCCAGATTTCGCGTGGAGCAGGGCTGACCCCACGGAGCGCCGCCCTCGGGTCGAGCGGATATTTCTTCATCTCGCGACGGTTATGGGCAACGATTGCGCGCAAGATTATCGCTATAAATTCGTCAAGCGTGAGGCATGCGTCCCGATCATAGTGCTTTCCCCGACGTCGAGTCACGTTTGAGGGTGGTTCGTACCCGGGCGTAGCGGGTGCGATTGACGCGTGAATCAGTTTGAATCCACACTCAACTGTGCCTTTGTTTTGTGGCGAGAGAGGAGGCGCGTTCGAAATCGTGCTCTCCATCCCGTCGCATATGCGGCTGCTGTTGCGGGAAATCATCTCTCCGCAGTCGCCGAGGAATTTCTGCGGAAAAATTCTGTCAGCCGGCCAATCTCGCGGGTCGTAGGGAACGCCATACTTGTGGCAAAGTGCTGCCTTGTCTTCGGCCAGGCTTAGAATTGCCTGTACCGCTGTTTCCCAGCCAGGATGCTCCAAACCTACATAGAAGCCGACGCAAAGGCGACTGTACCTGTCATAGATGAGATACATCGTCGGCTTGCCGATAATCTTTGACCGGTCTGCCTGCGCCACGAGGAAGACGTCGGCGATGGTCGCGTCAATCTCATAGATGTACCCGACACCGATTGCCTCATATAGCGCGCTGCCAATTCGCTGGTCGTGATCGCGCTCGAAGTCCTTGTTCCCCTTTTTGCGGCGTAGAATTGTTTCCAGGGAGAAGCAACGCTTCACCACCGTATAGAATTGCCGATAGGAAGGGCGTTCCCCGGACGGCTTGACGAAGCTGTCGCCGTTACCGTCCTGATACGAGTAGTGCTCCTTTAGCATCTCCTGATATGCGTGCTCGAGCGTAGATACGTCCCCGTTCAGGTAGTGCTCATTGACTGCGTCCTTGACATGTTGGTCATCGACGCTACGGCTCATCTGGTAAATCTCGTAGCGGTTGTCAGACGGGCGTCGTCCTCGGGCATTAGTAGCTTGACGCTGGTTCAGACCAATATTGGGAAAATCTGGTAGCAAGGCATCCTGAGTCTGGCCGCCACGCCAGTAGTTGCGCAGATACTTGTTGATTGTGGTCTTTGATACGCCAGTCTCCTCAGCGCGTGCCGATACCAGTGGCCCACGCAGTTTCGGGTCAAAAATTGCAGCACCGGTAAGGAGTGGACTGATGATTTCCCATGCCTCCTTGCGCCTCTTTTTTGCCGCGTCCGTGTATTCAGACACACTCCGTTGGCCAGTGCTCGTCACAAGAGCCGACTTGTGCTTGTCCATGTCGTCGAGCAGCGCGGAGTAGGAACACTTTCTGGGCCACGTGGACTCGTCAGACACATTGATGACCCAAGCCTCGTCGGTCTCTGGCGCGACTTGAAGCAGCCGGTAACAAGTCCCTGTTTCGTTGTGGTACAGGTCATTCTTCAGGAGCGCCATTATTGACCTCCCATCGCACGAAGACCTTCCGTCTTGAACGTACAACGGAAGCTGGCCAAGGGCGCGCTCGCAAGGTCGGGGTTGCTCAAGTCACAAATCAGGACACGCTCGTGCATCAGCAGTTTCGCTATGCGCAGCCCTTCGCCCGGATTGAGGCCCTGTCGAATCTCAAAATTCCGACAATATTCCTGGAGTGGCTGATTCCTGGTCGATCTTGCAAGGTCATGAGCCATGATGAGCGATTGTTCGCGCAGGGCACCGGCATATCGCTCGTCTTCGCCGGACTTGACCATGCCACCGCGAATCCACTCGATGTTGCGAATCTTCTGCATCGGTAGTTCAGAGTGGAAGGCGAGGCGGTGCGGAATGTCCATTCCTGCAAAGTACGTTCGTGTAATCTGCAGCTTCTCGATCTTACGTGGATCTTCAGAATCCTCGGTCCGCTTGCAGTCCCACGCCTCGAGTCGCTTTTGGTCGTTTTCATGGAAGTCGACCAGGAAGTCGACCGTCATAACCGTGGGAACTTTCGTCCCTGGATAATACGGGTGAGCGATGCCAAGGGCGGCAGCTATTTCGAGCGTGAGTTCCCGGTCGAGCGGGTATTCCTCCCGAATGCCGGTGACACGCTGGGACCACTCAAGAGCATAGAACGTATTCGCTTCGACATCTGATAGCAGATGTACGCTGCGACCGCATTTCGGGCTGTGCGGGCGGCTGACGCGTCCAAGGGAGGAGAGGTCGAACGCCTCCAGCCACGGTTTGTAATTGGCACCTTCCCCGCGGCCTCGGCCTTCGGCCTGCCATTCCTTGATGAGCGCTTCCGTCATCTTTTTTGGGCCACGTCCCATTTCCTCTACTCCGTACGATTGCAAGTGCCGGGCGGAAGACGCCAGGCTTCAAGTGCGTGTAGATACCCAAATTCGCACAACGCTTAAATCGCTATACGAAAAAACATAGATCTTTTATGTGGCGTAAAGATCCCACATATGAGACTATAGGATGGCCGTGACGAGAGTGCGAGTGATACTCGCGCTTTTCGTCTGGTGTGGCATCAATGATCGACTGGAACCGTGAGGCAAAGCGTTTGCTTCGGGCTGAGCTCGTGCGTAGGCAGATTGGCTACAAGCAACTGGCCGTTCTGCTGGAAGGGCTCGGGGTGGAGGAAACCGAGCGTTCAATAGCGAACAAGATCTCGCGAGGGGCCTTCACGTTCGTTTTTTTCCTGCAGTGCATGAAGGCGCTGCGTCGGCCTGCGATTCACATCGATCTCACCGACATCGGGGAGTAGCAGGGCGTAAGCGGGCAACTTGGCGGTGGCGAGCGCGGCAGTGTTGTCCTGCTCGGCGGATATGCGTTGCGCGGCTCAAGCCCGCGTAAGTGGCGATTCGAGGACTGACTGAGGGAAGGCCGGCGACTGGGTGAGCCGATCAATCGAGTGGATTACGAATAGGTGTGCGAATTAAAGTGGAATCTGCGTCCATCGTGACCCTCTCAGCCGACTCAGATTTGTCTAAGGTGATTGCTGGGAAGATGGTGTTGGGTTAAATGTTAAGGCGAAACCCCGGGAAAGGTAAGGCTGCGGCACTTTGGATTGCCTGAATGTTCGTAGATGAGCGGCCCGTGGGGAGGAGGGGAAGTGAAGATCCAGATTGCGTCTGACCTTCATCACGAGATGGCACAGCACCGCGCGGATCTCGCTGCACCACTTCCAGTGACGCGTGAGACGGATGTCCTCGTTCTGGCTGGGGACATTCACGAGGGCAGCAGAGCTATCGACTTGTACAGCGGTTGCCGTGTCCCTGTCGTGTATGTCACTGGCAATCACGAACCGCTTGGGCACGACTATCAGAAATTGTTGAGTGAACTTCGCGAGCGTGCACAAGGAACATCAGTGCGTTTTTTGCAGGACGATGAGCTCGTTCTTGGAAACGTAAGATTCCTCGGTGCGACCCTTTGGACGGACTACAGCCTCTACCCATTACGGCTTAACGATGCCATGCGTGCTGCCGGTGCGGCGATGGTGGAGCATAAGGGCATCAAACAGGGATCAGGCCGCTTTTTCCGACCCGAAGACGCGCGTGAACATCAGGGCCGGACACTGCGCTGGTTACGCGAACGTCTCGATGAGTCGTTTGACGGAAAAACAGTCGTGGTCACGCATCACGCACCGTCGGGCATGTCGATCCCTCAAAAGAACCGGGCACACGTTCTTGCCGCCGCATATGCCTCGAACGTTGAACTTCTGGTGATCAAGGCGGATTTATGGATTCACGGTCACATTCATGCATCAAGCGACTACCGGATAGGTGATTGCCGCGTGATCTGCAATCCGCGAGGACGACCGGGCAAGAACCGCGACAACCCAGATGTGCCTTATGAAAACGCGAATTTCGACCCGTCGCTTGTTATTGAACTGTAGCAGTCTACGGAATTCCCGGGAGAGAGTGATGCCAATCTACGTAGGCACTGCCACTGACGACAAACCCGAGATTTTGCTCGAGTGCTGGTCTATCCGGGAGACAGATAATGGAGACCGTCACTTCGTCGGGTTTAACACAGCTCATTGTGATGGCCGTGTAAGCACACCAATAGTCTCGTTTGATCCGCGCACCAGATTGGGAGTGACGTCTAGTTGTCGGCAGTATAGGCTCATAGGTAGGGCTGGTTTTGACAAAGACGCCGAGTACGTCTGGAACTGGGCGGTGAGGGTCTGGGACATATCAAACTGGTCTGACGTCACGGGGCAACTGTGCCCGGATTGGCGAAATCCGGTCCCGGAGGCGGAGAGGACTGCGGATTCATCTCGAATCGACGGATGCCTGACACCGCCTGCGGATGCTGAGGGAGGCTAGCGAGTTTCCTGCCTCAATATGTTCGGGAGCGCGTCTTCTCGACGTCGCTTACCGGAGATTCGTATGGCCTGAGTCGACTGAGCTACAGCACGCTGAGCCATGTTCTTGAGTATCGGCGGACGATGATGGCAAAACGAAAGTGCGAACGTAAACGGCCTGATGCAGCGAAATTGCAATCGCTTTCGAGAGAGTTGGGAGCCGCTTTGCGCAAGAGTGGAGCTGCAGCCATACTTAAGCAGATGAGTCCGCGCGAATTCGTCGACTTCATGACCAGTTCGTCCTTCGAAATAGGACTTATCTTCAAACGTGATCTCAGAGACGCACTCTATGACATGCGGCGGGACTCGAGCAGAAAGCGGTCACGGGCTCGACGTGGCACAGGTAAGTAGATTCATCTCGAATTAGCGCGTGCCAGGCGGGGATGGTTGCCGACGCCCCACGGTACCTCTTTGACCTTCACGCCGCACTGGCGGCAGTCGACGTGGCGCATCGAATAGAGCAGAATCACTGCGAAACCCCAGACCGGAATGAATTCGAAGCGACGTTCATGGAGTCTGTCATACCCGCTGCCAAGTTTGTTGCAACACGAGCAGATCGGCTTGGAGCCCTTGCGCGGGCGCGCGTCAAATTCAACGCTCTGGGTCGCGTCGCACAGGCGTGCACCTTCGTACACGAAACCGGGAAAATGATGGCAGGCATTCAGCAATCGTGTCAGCAGCATGGCTAGCAAACGAAGAAGCGTCGGTAAGACAGATATGGTCGCGCGCGGAATGAGCGACCTCGAACGCTTTGTGCCTGACTTGCAAAATTGGGCGGCTTGCTGGAGCGTCGAAGACCAAGATGTTCCATATAGATGGCGATGATGCGAGCAATTGGTGGCCGCGCGAAGTCGATTTGAGAGGTGAATCGTGTTGAGTTCGAGGGATGACGCATACAACCTACTGGCCGAGCTTGGCGCCAGTCTTCGCCTTGTTCGTCATGTCAAGCTGGTCGGCGAGGCCGCCGACTTGCTGATACAACGCTATCGGTCAATGGGCCTAACGTTCGATGCCCAAGTAGTCGAGATGGGCGTTGCGGTCCACGATGCTGGCAAGATCCTGTATCCGAACGAGCTCGACGGACCGGGCTCGTTACACGAGCCCGCCGGGGAGCAGCTCATGATTGAGCACGGCGTACAAGCCAACATCGCACGCTGCTGCATCACGCATGCCGCGTGGGGTGATGAGGGTGTGTCGCTTGAAGAACGGACCGTCGCCCTTGCCGACAAGTTGTGGAAAGGCAAACGGGAGGCCGAGCTTGAGCTTCTGGTGATCGATGAAGTCGCCAAGCGGCTGGGCGTCGGCCGCTGGGACGTGTTCGCAGAGTTAGATTCGACATTCGAGGACATTGCGGTCGGCGCAGGTGACAGATTGAAACGCAGCCGAGTCTGATGGTACTACGGTGATCGACAGCACACCGACTTGGCAACCGACTGCAACCGGATCGTAGCGTCGCCAGCTCATACACCACACTTACTACCGCTACCCCTGCGACAACAACCTGCACGTACAGATTTGTGCACCCTTAAGCTAACGGTGGAACACCCAGACCAGGTGACATGACTGCACTATGCTCGCGTCTCGTCCCATGATCGGCCGAACAACTGAAGACGCAAGCGGCGTGGTTCGGGGAACATTGCCGCGAAGCCGGTTTTAGCGATGTCGAAGTCGTCACCGATTTGGGCCGTGTCCCGAACTGCTGTAAGAAAGGGCTACATGACTTTCCTGCTGGAGATCGTTCGCGGGCGCGTCGCGCGGCGGACGATAGTAATGAAGGATCGGAGACTGCGCTTTGTCCGCGAAGGAGCCCGTTGCAGGCGGAGTTAGGCCGTCGTGCGTCGGGATTTGTCAGAGTTGTGCAGCCCCTTCTTCCGTCGTCGATCCTCGAGCATCGTTCCCCTGCAGTCGGGCAATGAGCAATAGCAACGGAATTCCTCTCGAATCTTGCAGCTGTGGCGTCCATCTACAACCAGCGCGTAGTCGAGCGTGAGTTCCTCGCCAGGTGATATGTCGCGCAGCGCGTAAATGAAGATGCAGTTATTCGACAACTCGGCCTCGCAGTTCGGCGAACATGCGTGATTCAACCAGCGCGCACCGTTTCCGCCTTTGCTGCCGTCAATGACGATCCCTTCCTCGACGTCGAAGAAGAACGTGTGCCCAGGCTGTGAGCGGTCACTTGGCAGCTGGTCCAAAACGTCCTTCCAGCTGACTCGAGCGCCCTTGTATTCGCAGACGAATTCGCCTGCGACAATGGTGTTGTTCGCAAAAAGGCCTCGGCCATGCACCGGCGAACGGCGCACCACAAATCGCGGACGTACTTTGCGGGCGAGTTGATTCATGAAAGCGTCGCCATTTCGGAAAGGGGGGCGCAATGCCGGCGAAGCCACTGGCATAGTTTGCAGACATCCAGATGCTGACCAGGCAAAATCTAACTGTCAATTGGATCGCAAAGCCTGACGCCAGCCCAGTGGTCAACGTTGTGGGGGAATGCGGTGACCGGCTGGTGGTTCGCTTTGCACGGGTTTGCCGCCTACTTCAAAGCCGACGCAATCCAGCGCCCGGCGACGGCAGCAAGTTGTACCGGCACGGCGTTGCCCAATTGACGCATGGCTTGGGACCACGAGCCCGGGATTTCGAGTGTATCCGGCAATCCTTGAAGTCGCGCAGCTTCCCGAACTGTGAAGTGACGACTGGTTCCGTTGAGGTCCACCACCATGTTTTCGCCGCCAGGCACGCCGTGGACGCCTGCTTTGAGCGTCTTTGCCGGCTCATCGATAAAGCTGCCGGTGTGGCCTTCGTATTGCTTTCCTGCCCGACGAGGTTCATGTCCGCTTACGGCGGCTTCAAAGGATGGCGCACCTAGCCCGAGGAAGGCGTCTCGGCAGGTAAGCCAGGCCGCTTCTTCTAGAGCGTGTTAGGCACTTGGTGTGAGACCTGGTATCCTGGCGGGATGAAAAAAGCAGACCGCAAAGGGTACCCGACCGACGTGTCCGACGAAGAATGGAGCTTCGCGGCCGCCTATCTGACGCTGATGGACGTCACGGCGCCGCAGCGCAAATACGAACTGCGCGACATGTTTGACGCGTTACGCTGGATGGCTCGGGCCGGCGCGCCCTGGAGGATGCTGCCCAATGATTTCCCACCTTGGGAACTGGTGTATCAGCAGACTCAACGCTGGTTACAGGCAGGCTGCTTTGAGCACATGGTCTGCGACCTGCGCTCGGTGATACGCGTGGCACAGGGACGGCAGGGCCAGCCCAGCGCCGTGATTCTGGACGGTCGCACGATACAGTCGACCTGCGAGAGTGGTCCACGCGCGGGCTATGACGGTTATAAGCGCAAACGCGGCAGCAAGGTGCACATTGCTGTGGACACCTTGGGACAGTTGCTGGCGGTGCACGTGACACCAGCCAATGAACAGGAGCGCGCACAGGTGGCAGAGCTTGCGCGTCAGGTTCAGCAAGTAACGGGACATACCGTCAAGGTGGCATTTGCGGATCAGGGATACACGGGCAAAGAGCCAGCGCAGGCCGCACGCGACGAAGGCATTGAACTGCAGGTGATCAAACTGGAGGAAGCGAAAAAGGGATTTGTACTGCTGCCCCGGCGGTGGGTGGTCGAGCGCAGCTTTGGCTGGCTCAACCGTTTCCGCCGTCTCGCACGTGATTATGAACGGCTACCCGAAACCCTCGCCGGGCTTCATTTTGTGGTCTTCGCGATGCTTATGCTTGTTCACGCGGTGCCAGTCCTTCAAAGTTCCTAACACGCTCTAATGGTTCGACCGAAGCCGTCCATTTCAAAAGTTTGGCGCGTGCAGCGCGAGAAATCGCGTCATCGGTCGGGCGTGGCAGGCCGTGGCTTCGCCAGTATTCGCCGGTTATCCACTTGTCGAAGGCGAGTCGGCGTTCACTGTGCGTCTTCTCGGGAAATGGCGGCAGGGTGCCACAGTCGACCCGAACGCCGGCAATGAGAACTCGCTCGCGCTTCTGGGCGGCCCCGTAGTCCGCTGCATTGACTCTGATGAGAGTGACTTGGTACGTTGGGGCATTAACAGAATCTTCGAGGCCGCCTCGTTCGAGACGATGGAGCACCTGGCCGAGGTATTCGCTGAATGCCGGCCGTAGCAGTCCTTTAACATTTTCGAACAGAAACGCCCGTGGCTGCATCTCCCGCACGGCGCGTATTGCCTCCGGCCACATATCACGCGCATCTGTTGGCCCTGCAGCTCGGCCGCCGTTAGAGAATGGCTGACAGGGCGGCCCGCCGGCGACGAGGTCGACACCACGATAGCTGGTCCAGTCGATGGTCCTGACGTCGGTTTCGAAGATTTGGAGTGAGTTACCAGCGCCCTTATTCAGATAATTTGCGCGCAGAGTGGTGCACGCTGCCGCGTTGAATTCGGCCATCGCCAGGTGTTGAAAGTCGGCAATCTCTAGGCCTTTCGCCATACCGCCGCAGCCGGCAAACAGTTCGACGCATGTTGGGCGACTGCCGCCGCCGTCGAGCAGATTTTCATTTTGTACGCCTGCGACTGCAGGCGCGTTTACTTTAATATGATCTTCGATAGAACGCATAACACGAGCTCAAGTAAAAGCTCGTGTAGGAGCGGTTTTTAGCCGTCGTCTGCGTTTGTAGTCTCGACAGTTCTCAATGCAGTGTTTCGATGGAAATCTGGAGCTGTTTTAGCGCCTTCAGACCGGGTGACCGGTCAGCCGTGGCTAGTGCCCGCGCTGCCCGGACGCCGTGGACGAGATAGAACGAGTGAAAAATAATCAAGGCCTTCGGGAGCGAGCGGGCGTTTTCACGAAGCGACGCCGTTTCCTCGGGATCGGCGCTGCGTTGGTGTCCCTTCCTGCAGCTGCTACCGAATTTTTCGCCAGCAATGCCACGGCGCTCCCTGTCGACTGGAGCGACCAAATATCGCCAGTGCGACAACCTGAGAACATCGACCTGTGCTGGCTCGCTGCTGCAGCAATGATTCAGTCATGGCTTGCCCAGCGTTCAGTTACCTTGGCAGACGCCGCGCAACGACTCGGACGGGACTACGAGTCCCTGTTTGCAGCTGGAGCAGGACTGCCGCCGGCCAAGATTCCGGATATGGCGGCGAAGCTCAACATGAAAACCGCACCGCTCGCGACCTTGCATCCGGACTGGTGGGCGCAGCAGATGACTTGCGGACCGATGATTCTCATTGGAATGACGGAAATCTCGCCTGGGCCTCACGCACGGGTACTGCTCAACATCGGTCCTGGCACCGATATCGAGCACACAAGCGTGAAATATATCGATCCTCTAGACGGAACAGTCTATCTGCGCTCGATGGCAGCGCGGCAATGGTTCTATGCGACGCTGCCATTGCAGCACCCTGACAAGGTGCCACCGACGCAGGTGCTCTATTTTGATGAAGAGCCGACAAACTCACGA
This sequence comes from Paraburkholderia sp. IMGN_8, assembly GCF_038050405.1. Taxonomy (NCBI): domain Bacteria; kingdom Pseudomonadati; phylum Pseudomonadota; class Betaproteobacteria; order Burkholderiales; family Burkholderiaceae; genus Paraburkholderia; species Paraburkholderia sp. IMGN_8. Next base: position 1,340,923 of record NZ_CP150901.1, read on the forward strand.
CTACAATTCAGTGTGCAGGAGGGAGCCCGGATACTTGTTCAGTAGTTCAGACTTGCTATGTGCTACCGCTCACTGTTTGAACCATCGCTTGGATACGTTATCGACGATGATCTTTGCGTGAGCGTCGGTTTTTGCCCTGATTTCCGCGAGCTCGGCCGGTGTCTGGCTCATGGCCATACAGGTTTGGCGGTAGTCGGGCATCTTGATGGAGCAGGCCATCGCCATGTCCTTGCTGCGCTTGATATCGCCGCTGTCCCGATAGAACGCGATCACGTCAGGCCACGTACTGGGGGCCTCACCGAAATACGCGAATTGCTGCTGGACGTATGTTTGAGCAAGCTGTCGGTTTGTGGGAAGGATGGCATGAGCGAGTTGCATCTGCAGATGCCATGAGCGTTCGCGTGAATCAAGATTGCGCATGAACACCTGCGCCGCCGTGACCTTACCTGAGGTGTGAGCGAGCGCCATTAGATTACCGAGGTAAAAATCTGGCATCGCATCGTTAAGTGTCGGGCCGGATGCGGCCTGTTGAGCAAGTCTCAACGCATCAGGATATCGGTGTTCGGCCTCGAGCATTTCAATCTGTGGGATGAGCGCGTAGTGGCCAAGGACAGCCTTGGTTCGCGGCTGATTTCTTGCGGCTGCCCATGACTGTTCATGTGCGGGCGGTCGATTTGCTGCAAGCAGCGGTGCGACCGCCTTGCTGAGATCATCCTCGCGTGCCGCACCTTCTGGATGCGTGTCGCGGATGGCCGCCGCTCCAGTGACAATTGCGCTGTCAATTGCCTGTGTGGCATCAAAGGCTTTTTGCTTCAGGCCAACTTGCCCCTCGGCTAACGCAGCGTTCAGCTTGCTGAGGGCATCGTTAATGCTGGCTAGCGCCTGCAGCGGGGCCGCTGCGTCAGATGCTACGGCTGGAGGGGGCGGTGCCTTTGGAATCGAAGCGAGCGTACGGGAGGTGCACAGGCACGACAAGACCAGCTACAAGAACTGGAAGCAGTCAGTGCTGGGGGCGGGGCAGCGACAACCTGGTGTATTCGAGATGTTTTTTTCGTCCAGCCTTCTGATGTCGCTCAACCCGCTTATTTCAGGTATTCCAGCGAATTTGGAAGAGGCTCGAGAGCGTATTGGAAGTCAGCTAATTTCAAAGCTTGATGAGCGTGGTATATCCGCCCGGAGGACAGTAAAACGGCCGTGTCTGCCTACTCACGTACTGTTGATCGCGCTGACACCGAAGGATGAGTGGGCGCGTGCAAAAGCGACGTGGATAAAGGTATCTGCCGCCTTTGCCAATCGGGCGAAGGTAAGTGAGGACATGGTTGAAAGGGCGATTGCCTCGTGGGAGAAGCTTGTACCCGATGTTCTTACTGAAGTCCATAAAAGCAAGGAGCTTCAGCCGCTCGTGGAGCTTGCGCTCTCGTCGCCGGCGGTAGTCTTTGGCCGGGCGCTTCTGCGGCACTGGCCAGAAGCTATGTCCGATAATCAGATTCGAGGCGGCAAGGGAGTCGCTAGCACTTCTGGTCGTCAGCTCACACAGGAGTTCGCGCTGTTTGGCTTGCGTCGGTACCTTGACACCCACTGATTCTATGCCGCGCTTTCGAAGGCGAGACAGAAAGATTTCTCAAAGATGCTGATGCAGGCTGTTGTAGAAGGAAATCTTGAAGCTGTCCTGGACGAACATTTCTGGTTGCTGAATCGGACCAGTAGCGACCCTTGGCCGTCGCGATTGAAAACGCTGGAAGCTTCACTGGCATTGAGCGGCGGGCGAACAGTTCTTCACGAGAACGGGCGTCGTCCGAAGACTGGGCGGATCCGATGCCATGTCGCACTTCCGTTACACGAAGCAAAGATTGAGGAGGCTAAAACCGGAACTGACAGTGGTAAGAAAGACGATGAGGCGCCGGTACGTCCCGACCTGGTCAGAAACGCTTTCAACACTCCCTTCTGGCCTATGGTTCTGACGACGACGTCAGTTGGACAGGAGGGTTTGGATTTCCATCTGTGGTGCCGTGCGATTGGTCACTGGGATCCGGCACGCGGTCCGGTCGAGTTGGAGCAACGGGAAGGGCGCGTCGACAGATATGCCTGTCTTGCGGTGCGCCGCGCATTATCCCAGAAACTCGGACACAAAACCGCCGGGAATATGGAAAGCCCATGGGCGTCAATGAGCGACGTTGCGCACGAACTTGAAGACGACGAGCAGATGGCGCCTTGGTGGCGGCTCGACGGAGCAACTACCCAACAACTTTACTTTAGCGCAGCTGGTAGCCGTGAGTTGGAATTGCGACGGCGCCTGGAATGGGGACGTGCGTTCTACCGTATGCTGTTGGGAATGCCGGATGCCCGTGCACTTCTGGACGAACTCCAGGCAGGGGACGCACTTACAGAGGAGGCGGCCTCTCGGGCGGCGTTGCAGCTCAGCGCGTGGAAGCTCGCGCAAAAAGACCTAAGCCTCTCAAAGAAGAAACCATGAGTCTGAAGCTAGAGCGGAATTGATGGGCGCGGGATAAAAATGTTTTGGGACGCCTGCGTTTCTCCAGAATCCTTAAAAAATCTCGTGATTGACCATGGCACAGAAGATACGTGCAGCTACTGCGGGAACAGGACGCATACGGTTACCGGGTGTAGAAAATCCCCTTGAAACGCTGTGTTCAGATTTGTTCACGGCCCGCACTCACTGCTGCAAACTCCGCACTCTCTCGTCCATTAAGTCGTTTTCTTCAAAAGGCAACCGGCGCATTGTCAGGGAACGCCCGTAGGAGGCGCAGTCTGTCGCAACTAAGGAGGCTTCTGTTCGTGAGCATCGTCGCTTCGACAATATTTGGGAGCTAGTGTTCGTCAACTCGCCAGCACAGTAAAAATAACGTCTATTACGCCCGAATCGATACCAATGGGATCCACGAACGTGGCATAGTGCGATTGTTTATCAACAATAGGGAGAGTTTCAATGGCGACACTAGAGCAGATCCAGGCAAAACTGAAGAAGCTCCAGGCTCAGGCTGAAGCGATGCTCGCGAAAAAAGCACAGGATGCAGTCGACAAGATTCGTGCGTTAATGCTTGAGCACGGCCTTACTACTGCGGACATTGAAGCAAAAGCGAAGGTGACGCGAGAAGGGAAGACCTCGAGGAAAGTTGCGTCGAGCAATGGGAAAGTTGTGGCGAGCGTCAAAGCCAAAGGCGCACCCAAATATCAACACCCGAAAACGGGTGCAACGTGGAGTGGCCATGGGCGAGCTCCGGCGTGGATCGCCGACGCAAAGGATCGCGCCAAATTTTTGATTGCAAGTGTGGCCGACACTGCCGTTGCTATGAGCGAAGCCACTACGGGTAAGACGAAGGCTGCAGCCAAAAAACCGACGGTCACCACCCGCGCAGTTGGTCGCAAGGGGCAGCCGAAGGGGCCGCAGCCGGCCATGTACCGCGACCCGAAGTCTGGAGCGACGTGGAGCGGGCGAGGCCGCGCGCCAGCTTGGTTAGGGACGGACCGCAGCAAATTTTTGATCGATGGCGCAGTTGCGGAATCGAAGGAAACCAGCGCTGGTGCGACAGCCAAGCCGAAGGTTGCACGGGTCATGAAAGCAGCGGCCAAGAAAAGTGCAGTCAAGAAGGTCGTTGCGAAGAAAGCAGCTACGAAGAACGTAGCGACTGCGAAGAAGTCCACCGCAACGAAGGCGCCGGCTGAGAAAGCCGCTACTGCGCCCACTGCAAAAAAGGCCGTAGTCAAAAAAGCACCGGGGCGGAAGGCCGCAGCGAAAAAGGTGGTCGCTGCCGCTGAAGTTGCACCGGTGCCGGTAGTCTCTGCTGCTGAAGCAACGGCCTAGCGAGCCGGAGAGGCAAGTTGCTAGTGGCGACGGGATGCAAAGTCCCGTCGCCACTGGCACGTTAGTCACGGCTGGCCAGAATAAATCCGATAGCTACTCATATCAAAAACTCTTCATCAAAGAAACTCTACGTTCGATATGTTAGCTATGCCTTTGGCGGAAGAACCGTTATTCGAGGGTTGCCGGCCTTCGGCCGGCGGCGGCGTCATCGACGCCTGTTTGCCAAGGCAGCGTCACACTCCGCTGCTGGGCCGTGAGGCGCGGTAACGTCGTCCTCCTCAGCGGGGACAACCGTTTCCCATGCGAAGACAAGACGATCTGCATGGGCAGTTTTGTGCACCTTCATACTAACGGCGGATGTCGTCTCCAACTTCGATGAGCCTTGAGGACGGGATTCACCTGCTGCAGCAAAAGTCGCTACCGATAATGTCTAAGAACAAAAAAACAAATGGTGGCACGCCAGTTAGCACACGACACTGCTCGTCAGCCGTTGCACACGGGATATCTCTTGCCAGATCAATGACTTGGCACGTTAATAGGCAGGATATCCACAGCCTTGCTAACAAAATCTGTGGATAAGCGCTCGCGAGGCTAGGCTTGCGACATACCGAAGCCATGGTTATCCGGTACGTCGACGCTGCGACTGACAGCTTGCTGGCGCTAGATCCCGCTTTGCCCTGAGCTTATTATGGTATTCCTTGGCGGTCCAATCGAGGCGTTCGACGAGGAAATATAGTCGGCGAGCGTAGCCAGCTACGAGGAGAAGTCAATGTATTGCGTGCCAATTCCAATATAACCGTGGATCTGCGTCCGGCCGCCCGAGACCGCAACGCTGTACCAGTCGCTTTAACCAACTCCGAACGTACGGCGCTCGAACAGGCAATTTCCACAAAGTTCTTCGACCGTGAGGGATGGCGTTCTGACGATCGTGGGCGCGTCCTAAACGGGAATGGGAGAGTGATCTTCGACGTGGGCTTCGTCATAGGACTACGGAAGCGACTGGGCTAAAATTGCTGATCACCCGCAAAGTGAAAATCTCGCTTTCAAGACTGACAGGCGTCGCTTTGATTGCCCTTGGGGTGACCAAAGTCGGGATAGATTTTGTCACCTGTGACGTTGAACCGGGGAGATGAATTGAGTCCTTTCGGAAGGGCGAACGCAGGGCAAACTTTCACGATCGACTGCTCCCCTCTATGCAACGAACGACTAGGGCAGGTTAATAGCGGTTGGAGGCTATCACCCAGTATGATGAAGCGACTGTGCTGCACGGCGATTCGGATAAGTCAAACCGCTCATGCGCGTTGAACCGCCGTCAGCAGGCTCATGATTAGGCAGAGCTTGCCTCCACTCGCATAGCTCGCGCGCCTACGGAGTGGCTGAAATAATCGTTAGCATGTTTGCTTAATCAGCATGCCTCAGTTCCTCGGACAGCATCCGATACGGGTGCGGTTTGTCAAATGATAAGTATCGCATGACTATCGGAACACTTGCGATCGATCCGTTTCATCAACCGATCGGAAATAGCAGGGTTGCGCGGTCTGAGATTCATGGCTTCCTCCAGATTTACGCGTTGCGGAATGCTCTCAAGGATGATTAAGCGTCCTGACCAGGGGTACGACAATGCACGAAAAATATTGATTCTGTGGAAAACGCCACAGATCGGGGCGGGCGACTTACCGATCACCAATTCGCCTTGGACGTGTTCTCAGTCAACCGCCCCTTCACCGCCCAAAAGCGTGGGGCCGGTATCGTTCGGGCCGGCAGTGGATGGCGTGCGACCGAGAAACCCAAGCACGACGAGCGCGGAGGCCAGCGTGATTGCCGCAAGAATATGGAGCAGGATGCGGAACGCGCCATCGTACGCCTGCGCAAGAATGGGCTGCCCCAGCGTGGGCAGAAGAGCGACGGCATGTGGCAGATCGCCGGTTGCCACGCGCTGGGCGGCTTCCGTGGCGGCATTGCGCGAAACGAGCGGGAACGCTGCGAGTGCGTCGGATAGCCTAAGACGTGTGAGGACCGCCAATATCGCGCCGGCGATTGCGAGCGTCATGCCCTCTCCCGCTACACGTGTCGTGCTGAAGATGCCGGTTGCCATGCCCGCGCGTTCCTTTGGAACGACGCTGACTGACAAGCCATCCATCAGGCCCCACGGCAGGCCGGCTCCGACTCCGATGACAAAGAGCGGAAGCGTCAGGGCGCCGGATGGCGCGTTAGGCGCGATATCACTGAACCAAAGCATACCGACGGCCGCTACGACGAGTCCGACCGCTGAAATGACACCGGCCGACATCCATCGGGTGAGAAATGCGGCCGTGATGGGCACAAAGAGCATCGGCGCCGATAGCGAGAGCATCATCAAACCAGCCTCTATAGCAGAATGTCCTTCAATGCCGATGAATCGCGTGGGCAAGACCAGAAGTAGGGTGACGTAACAAAATGCCGTCGCTAGCGGGAGCACCTGCACACCCACGAAGCGTGGATAGCGAAACAGCGACAGGTCGAGCATTGGCCGGGCAGCGCGCTTTTCGATCCAGACGAACGCGAGGAGCATTGCCACGGCGCCCGTGAACAGTACCACGATGAGAGGACTGTTCCAGCCGCTTTCCGGCCCCTGCAACAGCCCGAAAGTGAAAAGTGTCAGCGCGGCGGTAAAGCTGGTGGCGCCGGGCCAATCGAGACCCATGGCACTGGGGTCGTACGATTCTCTTAGCTTCGGAATTCCGAGTGCAAATCCGGTCAAGCCGATTGCGGCATCCACCAGGAAGAACGAACGCCAACCGAACGTCTCCGTGAGAAACCCGGCGAGTAGTGGGCCAAGCGCCAAGCCGAGGCCGAAGGTGGTGCCGAGCATGCTGAACGCTCGGGCGCGCCGATGTCCGTCGAACTCCTGCGCGAGCGCTGCCGAAGCGCCGGCCAGGACCAAGGCGGCGGCAATGCCCTGTAGCGCACGTTGAAAATCGACCCACAACAGAGTCGGCGCCGCGGCGATTCCAAGTGACGTTAATGCGAAAAGCACCAGGCCTATTGCGAATACACGCTTTCGTCCGAACAGATCGGCAAGCGTTCCAGAGGCCATCAGACTGCTGCCGAAGCTCAGCATAAAGGCGTTGAGAATCCAGTTGACCGCCGCTGGGCTCCCTCCCAAGGCGGTGCCGATGGTCGGCGCAGACACGGCCGCACCGCCGAAATTTAGCGGCAGCACGAGCACTGCGATGCAAATGCCCACGAGGATCAGAATCTGTTGCGAGGCGCTACGGGGGGCTGCTACGTCTATGGTTGGCACGACACAGGCCGAGGCGGCCGGTCGTGGTGCGGACGGAATACCGCTCTTTTCCTGCACGGACTACCTCTCTGTTCAACTTCCACGGTTATGCTCATCAGGACACGCGAATTCGCCCGGATCAATTTCGGGCTATCGCAATGCGGTTCGCGTATGACCTCTCATCTCCCGGCCTGCATCCGGTTCTACGCCGATAAAGTAGGGGCCGAGATCAGCACCAGCACAGCCACTAGCAAGAAAGCAACCCGGAAATCAGCACTGTGAGTGCTGTGCGTGATTTCCATGAACCAGGACCGCAGCGTGCGGCGCGATGATGACCGGCTGGCGGTTTGACAAAGGCATGAGCGGAGAACGGAATCTCGGTTGTGCGACAGGCCCTCAAACGCTTCAGATTGAGGCGCTTGCAGTCGGTGGCAACAAAGATGGGGCTCGCTTCGCGGCAGCCTTAGATAATGGATGGGTGCGCCCGGGGGCTAGTGAGACTCTTCATCGAACCTGGAGGATATACTCTATCAAATCATAAGTCGTCATGTGAAGACTTATCTTCTAAAAATAATGGAAACGGGAGTGTCATGAAGGCCAAACCTAAGGATGTTGCAGAGCCGGGCAGCAAGGCCGTAGCGGGTCGCGCTCCGATCAAGCGGCCGATGAAGAATGCACCGTAGCGTCTGCCACGCGCCGAGCGTCAGGCCCGCGTGCTAGAGAAAGCCGCCGAATATTTCGCCGAGCACGGCCTGAACGCGCAGACTCGTGCGATTGCCGAGGCTTGTGGCGTGTCACAACGTTTGCTGTATAGTCTGTTCCCTAGCAAGGCTGCGTTGATCGACGAAGTTTACAAGCGCGAAATTGTGGGGACCTTCAAGGCGATGTGGTTTGTTCAACTGAAAGACCGCAGTGTGCCCATTGAAAGCAGGCTCAATACTTTCTATCGCGAGTACTACGACACCCTGCTGACTCGGCAGTGGCTTCGCCTGTTCCTCTGCTCGTCGCTTGAAGATCTGAAAATGGCACCGGCGTACACGAATGCTGTCGTGACGCATGCGCTTGAGATCATTGTCACTGAGACGGCACACGAATTAGGACGCGGCGTACCGGCCGAGCCAGCTCATCTGATCGAGGTGGGCTGGCTGCTGCACGGCGCGGTATCCCACCTTGCGATTCGCCGCCGTATTTATTCGAACGACAACACAACGCCCAGCGACGCGGTGATTGCGATGCACGTGCGCGCCTTCCTCACGAGCGCGCCAGCGCTGCTTCCGGCGCTGGAAGGCTCCTGAGCGTGACGCGTTGGCGGCCTCGTCCAGCGCGGAAGATAACCATCAACCGACGCGCGAACGCGCGCGTCGTGGACCACTTCGCCGTACGGTACGAATTGACCGAAGTCGCCCGGAAGCCATCAACTGGTTTCCAGGCGGTCGCCGCCGACGCTTCTCAAGCGGGTGCTGTGCTCGAGCTGCAATAGGTTTTGTGTTCAGTCACCGATCGCTCGGGCATCTTGCTCCGTGTCCGCTTGCTCACGCATGAGCAGGAGCAGCGCGATTAGCACAAGGAGTATCGTCAAGCCAACAAAGAGCAACGTCGCGCGCTGAATGTCAGCGATCTGCACTGCGATACCGAGACCGATCACGGGTAGTGAGATCGCCACATAAAGCACGACGAAAACTGGACATGACTTCCGCTAGCCGGTGCGCAGGCGCCGCCGACGCGATCTCGCCCAACCCGGCGCGGAAGCTGATGCCCTGTCCGACCCCAGTCAAGGCGGTGCCGAGCAATAACGCGCCGAGTGAGCGCTGTCCCGGGCTCAGGTAAGGCTTATATTGGGTTCCGCCGTAGTATCACACTGATGCCGTGGTCTAGCTGCTCCCTTGATCATTATCACGAACGCGCTTGCGCCAATCAGATAGAGGCCCATTACCAACAGTCCGGCAGAAAATGAGTTGGTAATTGACGTTCTCCCCGCCCTGAAGGACGGTGATTCCTGACCTTCGCAGAGTCAGGTTCCTGTTTCACAGCAGTCTGCCTTTCAGGGAAACCCTGTCAGGTCTTACGTCCGCTCCACAGGCTTAACCTACCGCGGGCGCCGCGGTAGCTGTTGCGATTAAATCCGGCGCGAGGATGTTCCTCGCGCCCGGACTCGCCGCAACAGGTACCAGATCTCGCTTTCTTCGCATCCATCCCTCCCGGCAGGCCATTCGTCGGCACAACGCTCAAGGGGTTGACGTCCTCCCCGCCCTGAAGGACGGGGTATCTCGGCGGTTCAGGATGATCTGGTTGTCAACCATTTCCCGAATTCTCAACAAGAGTAGTACTCGTCGGCCAGCAGCATGTCTTCGAAGAAGGCCCCGAACCGTTTCTGCGGATCGCGCAGGTGGATCTCGAGAATCCAGCGTACGGCCGAAGGCGTCATCTCAAACTCCGCAAGCGAACCGGTGTGGATGGCTGCATGAGGAAACTCCGATACCCGATGGCCCGGCAGGTCAAAGTTGAGTTCCCAACCCATGGACTGGGCGACCTTATCCGCATAAGCGTAAAGCTCCAGGCCTGTGAGCCGCTCCTTTTCCCAGACGTTGCGTACGTCGTGGAACAAGGTTTCGGCATCGCGCGCGCACTTTTTGTATTCGGGCTGATATCCCACGATGAAGGAGGCACCACCGTCGCCTTCCCAGGCGTCGACCCGGGGCGCGATGTCCAGGAAGAAGATGTCGTTCTCCTGTAATACCACGCCTGCGACGGATGCCTGCTTCATCGGCTTGATCGTGTTGACGCCGAAGCGAACGCGTGTGGGGTGCCAGCTCAACTTCATTCCCGACTGAATCAAAAGCTCTTTTGCCATGGCGACAGCATCTTCCTCTACCATGCCGGGCTGGACACGACGCGCGATGTCGCTGATTGCCTGTCGAGTCCGCTGGCGAGCTAGCAACATGCCGTCCACCGAAAAGCCAGGGCCAACGCGTTCGGCCGTTTGTACAATTGTATTCATCATTCCGAGAATCTCCTGTCTGTTAAGGATCCTGCGATCCAGCCGGGGCAATAGAGTGAATTATGGGAATGACACGAGGAGCGTTGTCGTCAAATGGCCGTCAAATTCCAGCCAGGATGCGGTGAAGTCGGGCCAACAGGGAAGAGTGGGTGTTCGGAGGGGGCTTCACGGACATTAAAGGGAATTTTCCTGCCACTACAGGCGTGGTAATTTCTTCGTGCGGTTATCGTTTCAACGCGCATTTCGAGCAACGCCGGCTTCCGGCTTATTACCGTCCTCCCCGTTCGTGCCATGACCCGAATCGTCTGCCTGCTTGTGTTTCCCGGTGTCCAGTCGCTGGATGTGAGTGGTCCCATGGACGTCTTTGCAGAAGCAAACCGATTTCTGCCGGCGGACGATCGCTATCAGCTAGAAGTTGTCGGTTCCGAAGCCGGCTTGCTGGCCTGCTCTAACGGTCTGCTGATCCAGGCACAGTGTGTATTTCGCGAGGCAACGGGACAATATGACCTTCTGTTGGTGGCAGGTGGTCCGCCACTTGTCCATCAGGATCTTGGCGAGGATCTTCACGCTTGGCTGCGCTCGGCAGTGCTGCGGTCGCGCCGGTTCGGCTCGATATGCAACGGCACTTTCATCCTGGCCCGCGCCGGCCTGATTGGCGATCGCACTGTCACGACCCATTGGAACGACGCCCCCGCGCTCGCCGAACTCTGCCCGTCGGCGCGGTTGGAAGTGGACCGCCTGTATATCCAGCACGGGTCACTTTATACGTCCGCCGGGGTGACTGCAGGCATCGATCTGTCGCTGTACCTTCTGGCGCAGGACCACGGTGCCGAGGTAGCCCTAAATGTGGCAAAGCGCCTCGTGATGTTTGTGCAGCGCGGTGGCGGTCAGTCGCAGTTCAGCCCCTACCTGACGCCGTACGTGGAACCAACCTCACCGGTTGCCCACGTGCAGCAGTACGTCCTGGGCCATCTGGGCAAGGACCTTAGCGTGGCCGTGCTGGCTAGGGTGGCGAACATGAGCCCGCGCAATTTCTCGCGCATCTTTGTCCGTGACACCAAACTGACGCCAGCCGGTTTTGTTGAGAGCGCCCGCGTCGATGCGGCGCGCGTCATGCTGGAAGACGGCACCACGCCCATCAAGCGCATTGCCTATGAATGCGGTTTCGGCGACGCACACAACATGCGCCACGTTTTTAAGCGCCGTTTCGGCGTGTCGCCGCGGCAATACCGACTGAATTTCAGTTCTCCCACAGTCGGGACAGCCACACAAGGCTGAGTCCTCAAGTGTGACTTTCAGGAGCAGTTCGTTCGGGAGCGCCATGTAACCTTCTTTCGCGGCGAGATACGGTGAATGTCCCGATCAGTGAGGATCCTATCGCAAAGCGATTCAGAATCGAGTGCCCGCCGATCATCCTTGCCAATGTCTGTTTACATCGCCCTGTCTCCTTCAGCCGCCTGCCAATGGATAGGGCGGGCACGGGTTGTTCAAGGACTTCTCGCCGGAAGAGTCGCTTCTCACGACCATGACGCTGCCCGCCGGTGGGCAACCCGCAAGGCGACACTGTCTGGTTTGTCGGGTTCAGGTCTTCGAATTCGAGCGGTGAACGGTAGCCCAGGCTGCTATGCAGGCGGCGTACGTTGTACCAGCTCTCCAGAAACCAGAAGAGGCGGCGCCTGGCCTGCTCAAGGGTGTCGAAGTGCTCGCGCGTAAGCAACTCCGCTTCAAGCGTGCCGAAGAACGGATTCACACATCGCGTTATCGAAGCAGTCTCCTGCGGTACCCATCGAGGGCTGCACGCCCGCCTCGCGGCAGCGTCGTCCGAAGGCGATAGAGGTATATTGGCACCCTTGATCGGAATGATGGATCACGCCTTCAGGGCGCCGCTGCAGCAACGCCATGTCCAGTGCACGCAGCATCAGTTCCGTGTACAAGTGACTGGACATCGCCCAGCCGACGATGCGCCGGCTGAACACGTCAAGCACCACCGCCAGATACAGGAACCCTTCACCGGTCGGCACGTAGGTGGCGTCCGCCACCCACAATACGTTGCGCGCTTCGGCACTGAAGTGCCGGCGCACCAGATCGGGCGCGCGCCGCGCTCCCGCGCGTTGACGCGTGGTGACCTTCCAGTGCCGCCGGCTTGCGCCACACAGACCCGCCATACGCATCAGGCGCGCCACGCGCTTGCGTCCCACATGCACACCATCACGCGTGAGCTGCACATGAATGCGCGGCGCCCCGTAGGTGCCACGCGAACTCGCATGCAAGGTACGGATGCGTGCGAGCAGGTGCGCGTCACTGCATGCCTGCTTCGACGGTTTACGCACCAGCTACGCGTAGTAGCCGCCGGTGGAGACCTGCAGCAGCCGCGCCATCGTGGCAATGGGCCAGCGGGCCCGGTTCGCCTTCATGAATCCGTACCCTTCGGCGGTACGACCCCGGTCTCGCGGGCGAACCAGGCGGCCGCGTGAGAGAGAATATCGCGCTCCGTCTTCAGTTGCCGGTTCTCGCGGCGCAGCCTCGTGAGTTCCTGCCGCTCGGCCGTGGTCAGCCCGTCCTGACGCACTCCCGCGTCACGATCGGCTTGCGCCACCCAATTGATGATCGTCTGCGCGGTGGGCTCGAACTCGCGCGAAAGCTCCTCAGGCGTGCGCCCCGCCTTCACCAGCTCCACCATTTGCGCGCGGAATTCCGCCGGGTACGGCGTGCGATGCTTTCTCATCACGGCACCTCCTTCTCAAAAGGATAGGTGTCCGTTTCGGCGGGTCAACTTCAGGCGGATATCCACAAGCCCATCTGAAGGACTTCAGCGGAACGTTGCAGGCCGATGCGTTTGCGGGTTATGTGGCGCAGGAACTTATGTTGCGTGCGAGGGCCCATGATCTTCGAAAAGGGGCAGCATTACTGTGGCACCTGTCAATGTCCTGATATCTGATACGCACAAATTTTCTCTAACTGCTGCTATTGCGTTCCGTATCTCGCTGGCAGAGTGCTGGCTAGGCAAACTCTCTCATCTGATGCATGCGATCTTCTCGTCGGGATCTGAACGCAAGGTCTGGTGGCAATAGGGTAATACCGTTGTCGTTTAGAGCATTGGATATGACGTCCTACATTCGGATTGTCTCTTTTCGAGTGACGGCGCGCCTCACTGCTGGGTTCTTCGTCGCTTCCGTTGTTAGTTCGTCTGTGCATTCCAATGCGGCAGAAAGAGTTGTCTCGTCAGGTGACGCTGCGCTTGCGGCCAATGTGTGGCAGTCAGGAACTATCAGACTCGGCAGTTCCACTCAACCTCGCTTTTACACGAAGTGCGAGCTTGCCGGAATAGTCTCCTTTATCCCGGCGACCCTTATTGGACCTAATGCGGGGCCGATCTCGAATTTGTCTACTGCTTGCGTCTTGATGATCAATAGGAGCCACAAGCTAAGCAAGGGTTCAGATTCGATTGCGAGCTCGACGTCGCGGTCTGCGACGTTGCTGCATGCGTTGCCGTGGACTATCGGAGCTCCCCAACCGGGCGAGCGGCGCGATACGGTTTCAAATTCGATGCATTCAAGAGCCGCATTAGTGAGGTTCGACCGAACGCGCGGAACTTCGCAGACCGAAGTCGCGTCGCCGCCATCTGACGGTGCAACGCGCAACGCGAGCGAACCGCATCTGGCCCACGCACCGGGCATAGTGGACCAGCCGGTCTCGCCCGCATCGGTAACCCTGGATCCTGAAACGGCAACACGGCTGTTTGGTTTCGTCCTGTTGTCGGTCCTGTTCGCAATTGTGCTCGGAGCCGCTGGATGGTTTTTGAGTCGATGGCTGCGTTACGACAGCTCGTTGTTGCGTGCGGCGCGCGTAGGATTGCGACGGGGCGAATTTCGTTTGGAATATCAGCCTGTAATTGCAATAAGCGAGGCTAGGTGCATCGGCCTTGAGGTGCTACTGAGATGGAACCATGCGAAGTACGGCGGATTAGGGCCCGCGCACTACATGCCATTCATCGAAAAGAGCCGCTTGATTCGACCGTTGACACGTTTCGTATTTAAACAGGCCAGCGACGAGTTGCGTGAGATTGGCGTGTCGAAGTCCCTCTATTTCAGCCTTACCGCGAGCGTCGAATATATCGCAAGCCGCTCCTTCACGGAGGATCTCGACCGCGCTGACGAAGGCGGGATGCCTTCACTGATTGTGAAAATGGATTCGACCCTCATCAAGGCATTTAGCAGCCGGCTTATCCTCGTCATGAAACAGGTGCGCGAGAAAGGTGTGCGCTTTGCTTTGTCAGGCGTTCGAACGGAAATTGAACTGCCTGTGGGTATGTCATTTGAAATGTTGAAGATCGATAGGGACGTACTCGCATTGGACGACTGCGAGCGATCGACAAGGATCACTGCGCTGACGAAGATGGGACATGAGTTGGGTGCGGTGGTGGTTGTCGAAGGCGTTGAAAATGCGACCCATCACGACATCGCACGCGCGAGCCACGCCGAGTTAGGGCAAGGTTTTTTCTATAGCCGCGCCCTCAATGTCACGCGATTGAAGGAATTCCTGCACAGAGACAATCCAAAGACTTCGGGGTCGAGTGCAACCTCGACCATGCTAGGCTGGCGTGTTCTGAATCACTGAGTTTGGCTGTGATCGGCGGTCGTTCTTCTCGGCACCCAGGGAACACGTGGTAGGGCCGTACCTGCAAACTAACGGCCGGCCTCGCGTAGAGCATTGACCGAGGCGTCAAGTTCCGCGGTAGTGCCTATACGCCATGCGGGCAAAAATGTCAAGGGTAAATCCAAGTGCTCCAATTACAAGGATGGTGGCAGTCAACTCAGAGTAAGCCAGTCGGTCGCGTGTATCGAGAATAAGATACCCGAGCCCGCCGCTCACGCCGAGCATCTCCGCAGGGACGAGTACGATCCACAGAATGCCGATCGCAAGTCGCACTCCTGTGAGCACGTGAGGTGCAATGCCGGGTACATAGATATGCCACAACATCTCCGCCCGCGTCGCGGCAAGGCTCTTGCCCAATTCGACCCAGCGCCGGTCGATCTGGTGGACGCCCGCTGCCGTGCTCATCATCACAGGCCAGACGGCGGCGAACGCCAGCAGAAAGTAAACCGCATTGTCTCCAACGCCAAGTGCCATAACCGCAATCGGCATCCAGGAAAGCGGCGACACCATACGCAGGAACTGCAGCGTTGGCGATAGCGCGTGCTCAAGCCATTTAACGCGTCCGATCGCATAACCTGTCGGCACGCCGACGGCGAGTGCCCACCCCAGTCCGATGGTTACGCGCTTGAGGCTGGTGACGATATGGCTGAACAACTGGTCCTGCGCGACCAACGTCGGCAGGGCCGCTAGTGCGCGCAGAGGAGTGAACTGGGCAACCATCGCGTTCTTTCCTGAAAGCAGCGCAGTGGCGAGCCACCAAAGCGCGACGGCGGCCGCAAGACCAAAGCCGCCGAGCGTCACGCTGAACAAGCGTGAGCGGTGACGATACGCGGAGGTGGGAAGGGTATGTGGAACTTTCCGAGGGAGAACACTAGACAACGATCGTCTCCTTGCGCGCAAAGCCGTCAGGCAGGCCGAACGCCGCCATGCCGCCTGCTCTTTCAATGCTCTTCTTCACGAACCGGTCATCGACGAGATCACGAGCGACAAATGCGGGGTCCAGCTTACCGAGGAACTGGTTCGAGCCATCGACCTGAGCGGTCTTCAGGTGACGAACCAGTTCTTCGGTGTAGCCCGGATACGGGTAGGGCTGAAAGTCGATGCGTTTGGCGTGCCAGTCCGCGTGCATGATGGCGCGGTCACCGAGATATCTGCTCTCGTCTCCCGTTGCCGGTGCCAGCACGCGCGCGAGCAGTTGCGAAGCATGCGGCGTGTAATGATTTGGTCCCTCCCTCGATAGCAGCTTTGCCGCATCCTGAGGGTGAGTGCGGGTCCATAATTGCGCCTCGACGATTGCGTCGACGACTTTCTGCGACCATTCGGGACGCTGTGTCAGATCCTGTTCATGCATAAACACGACGCAGCAGGCGTGATTGCGCCACACGTCTCCCGTAAAGCGGAGAATCTTTCCGAAATTCAACTGTTCCGCTGCCGCATTGAAGGGCTCGGCGACGATATACCCTGCAATCTGCCGCGATGCGAGCGCTGGGGGCATGTCCGATGGCGCCATCACGATCAGGTTGACTTCCTTCGCCGTCAGCGGTCCTGCTTTCTTCAGCACCGGCTGCAGTCCCCGCGCGCGGAGCATGTCCTGCAGAACGACGTTGTGAATGGAATACCAGAAAGGAACGGCAACGCTTTTGCCACCTAGGTCGGCGATTGTCTGGACCTCAGGCGCTACGGTCAGCGCGGAGCCGTTCACATGATTCCAGGCAACGACCTTCGCCGGCACCTGACTGCCGTAGCGCGCCCAGATGGTCATCGGAGAAAGCAGATGAATGACGTTTACCTGTCCCGAGAGGAATGCCTCGACCAGTTGCGCCCAGCTACGCAACAGCACGGGTTTTTCCGCAGTGATACCCGGCGCCTCGAAATAGCCATTGCTATGCGCGACCAGCAAGGGCGTCGCGTCCGTGATGGGCAGATAGCCGATGCGCACAGGCGCATTAGGTTCGGCGGCGGCTTTCGCAGTGAGCGCGCCCAGCAAGGGCGCGGCCCCCGCGACCGTAAACATGGACGCGAGTTTCAGGCATTCGCGGCGGGACATTCGAAGTTGGGACATCTGAGTTTTCCCCGTGTTGGATCAGGCGGCGCGAAACATCGAGCTATGCAGTGCCCTCAGTATCTGAATGCGCAGTTCGCCGAGGGCTTGGATCTGTGTCGCGCGCGGCTCGGGTACGTCAACGTTCCACTGGTTAACCATCGTGCCGTCATTCCCGAGTAACAGGATGCGATCGGCGACGAGCAGTGCCTCGTCGATATCGTGCGTCACCAAAATGGCGGTGGAGCCGGTATGCCGTACAACCTTAACCAGGAGTTGTTGCATTTCGCCGCGCGTCACTTCGTCGAGGGCACCAAATGGCTCGTCAAGAAGTATTGACCGCGGCTCTCGTGCGAGACAGCGTGCGAGCGCTACGCGTTGGGCCATTCCTCCAGAAAGCTGGGAAGGCGACCACGTTCGTACATGCTCAAGGCCCACTTCACGAAGAGCGTTCGTTTCGCGTGACTGACGGGTTAAGCGAGAAAGACGAGGCTGCCGTGCAAATTTCAGACCGAACGCGACGTTGCGCTCCACGGTTAACCAGGGCAGCAGACACGGGTCCTGAAATGCAAATACGACATCAGCGCGGGGACCGGAAACGACCTCATCGTCAACCTGAACCAAACCTCTTGTAGGCTGGACCAGTCCCGCAACGATCCGCAAAAGCGACGATTTTCCTGCTCCGCTCGGACCGAGAATGGCAACGAGTTCACCTGGCTCGACAGACAGGTCGATGTCGTGCAACACACTTCGCGTTGGATAACTTGGCGTGACGCGAGCGGTGCGTATACGCGCGCCTGTCATTACAGGCTTGTCCTATACAGTTCCAGTTGAGTTTTCAATTGAACAAGACTCGGTGTAACGATAGGAATGAATGAGGCCTCGCGTACGCGGCGCGCGGTGTCTCCCGGGTTGCACAAATAGCCTCGTCCGCCAGCTGCTTGTACTTCCAGGCTCACTGCGGAGTTCACGGTGTTGGCGAGCGCGATGCGGAGTTCGAACAGGTGCGATGGGTGCCGCAGATAGTGACCGTCGGTCACGCCAACCAGGAGTTGTCCGGTTTCACGAGTGAGTTTTGTCGCAGTATCGTTGGCTTCGGCTTGGATTGCCGTACGCGAACCCGCGCCTGCATCGGCAACTGCAGCCAACGCTCGCCGGGCCAGGCCGATAGACATTCCGCACTGAAGTC
Organism: Paraburkholderia sp. IMGN_8; assembly: GCF_038050405.1. Taxonomy (NCBI): domain Bacteria; kingdom Pseudomonadati; phylum Pseudomonadota; class Betaproteobacteria; order Burkholderiales; family Burkholderiaceae; genus Paraburkholderia; species Paraburkholderia sp. IMGN_8. Next base: position 1,358,892 of record NZ_CP150901.1, read on the forward strand.
CCAAAAAAGCGGGGCGCACTTGCGTCAGGAAGGTTCGTGCGTCGTCGGTGATCCTGTATTGGTCGTCGAGGGTCGTTCCTTCGAGTCGAAGTGCGGCCGTGTTGCTAGCTCTCATGCCGATGAGCTCGAGGTCATCGCTGCGCTGAACACCGTCCGCGTTGTGTGGAATTGCGAAGATGGACGCCGGTGCTCCGTCGGCATCCTCAAACGCAGCGGCGGCAAGGAATCCCTCGCGACGCAAGTTTGTGATCCAGGGCAGGTTGCCACTGAGCGACCAGCCAGTCGGAGTTCGGGACGCTCGCATCTGAAGCAACTCGATGCTCGACAGATACTTCATTGCGTTCGACAACCCACTTGCACCGGCGATTTCTCCAGCCAGCAGTGGGGGCAGCCATCGGTCGCGCAGCTTGCTGTTTGAACTCTGTACGACGTATTCGATGAATGTTCGGTGACCCCACAGTACGAAGGCCGCAGTTAGGGAGTGTTGGGCGACTCCAATGACAGATTCAATGGCGGTCGCAATCGTGCCTCCTGAGCCACCGAGCGCAATAGGCACCCCGGTACGAAAGATATCTGCATGCGCGAGTGCGGGTAGTACTTCTCCCGCACGAGACTGATCAAGATCGAGTGCATTAGCATGCGAGTCAAGCCAGTTCGAGAGTTCGGTATGCTCTATCTCGTCATGCTGAGCCTCGGGTGCGAGAGTACTCATGCAATGACCGCCTTCGGCTCCCAGCGGTAGGGCGCGAGTTGTGGATTCAATTCATTCTGGGAAAGATTGTTTGCAAAGTTGCAAAGTGTCGCAAGACTTACGCCCAGAATGACTTCAAGCGCGTTTGCATCGGAGAACCCGGCTGTGCGGAATGCGGTCAGTTCTTCGTCTGATACGTTACCGCGCTTTGCGATTACCGCACGAGTGAACACAGCTACTGCATCAAGTCGAGTATCGGGAAGCGGTTGCTGGTCTCGCACGGCCCTAACAAGACTTTCGGGGAGTTGCGCCTTTTTCAGAGCAACAGCACTATGACCTGCAACGCAGAAGCCGCAGCCATGAATGCCCGCTGCTGTGATTTGAACGACCTCGCGCTCCGCCAGTGTCAATCCGCTGCGTCCGTTGATTTCTCCGACCTTCAGATATGTCTCGAGTGCCGTGGGCGCATTCGCGAGTGACGCGACGAGATTTGGCAGGAAGCCGTTGTTTGCAAGCGACTTTTCCAGATAAGGGCGGCTAGATTCGGGAGCGGTGTCGATCGTGTGCAGTTTAAGGCGGCTCATGGCTTTCTCACTAGATAAAGCCTCATTGTTATCGCGTCGCTTGGTGACAACAATACGCGTCCGTCTGCAATTTATGCGGATTCGTCTCGGTACTAACGGATCAATGCATAGGTGCACCAGCTGTAGCCGATCTCCGAGAGACCGAATGGATTCGCGCTCGTCGACATGCCCCGGGTAGTAGCCCTGTCACTCGTTTGAATGCTTGCGCAAATGCCGACTCCGATTGGTATCCAACGTACTCCGCCGCATGCATGGTACTTGCCCCTTGCCTAAGCATTTCCGCTGCGACCTTCATTCGCAGTATTGCAAGGAATTGTGCAGGCGGCTGTCCGCAAACGTCGGTGAAATGTTTGCAAAAACGAGCTCGGGACATGTGACAAAACGCCGCCATTGAGTTCGTCGACCATCCTGCTCCGGGTTTTTCGATGATGGCGTTGACCAGCGGCGAATATTCTGTACGACACATCACCGTCCAAAGGCCGGGCGAGCAATCGTCTGAACTCGCGGCGGCACGTAAGGCATATAGGAAAAGTACATCGGTAAGACGATTGATTACGGGCGACGGAGTGTCACCGGTACGAATCGCCTCTGCGCGGATAAGCTCGAACACAACGTGTGCTCCGGCGAGTCTGGCGTCTGAATGCCGCGCAACGATATGCTCTGGAAGGAGTGACTGCAGTGACTCCCCAAGATCGGATCTGAACTCGAAGAAACCGCAAGCGAGTGCCACACTTCCGGCCTGAGACAATAAGACGCCATTGTCGTCCTCCTGCAATGGAGTCATGCTGCCCGCTCCGACGGAGAAGTGCTCCGTACTGGGTGCATGGGAGTCGGGCGACAGGCAATGAACTACGTCATGAAGGAAAATTGCAGCGTCCCCTTTTTCGAGGCGTGTGCTGCTGGGAGGGCGTCCATTTTTCGACGGAATATGAAGCCAACATTCCCCTTCGAGAACAATATGGAAGCTCGCCCGTTGGTGCCCCGCGGTTGAAGTTCGGTAGGAGCCACAGTATTGCCCGACGTGAAAGAGCGTGCTGTGCAGTTCTATACTCGAGAGCAACCAGTCAGCAGCTTTATCAGTACTTATCAGCATGGTTTTCAGTTGCAGGATGTTGAAGGCGAGCCCAAGGGAGCGTTCAAGATTACTTGTCCTGTGTGCTTTAGCAACAATCGTTTCGTTCGAAGCTTATGCCCGGAAGCTATAACGAGCGGCAACTGTCGTCGGCCCTGCATTTGCTCGTGTAATGTCGCGGGTTGGCAAAAGCCGGACAGGTGAATGATCTGTTGAAACTACCGGTGGAGCAGTGAGTGGTTGAATTTGCCCCATGGCTCGGGCGTCTTGCCGAGAATGGATGCGAACATCGCGGGATGTTGTGGCTCGGTCAACGGCGGAATTGGCGATCCAACTGCAATCAGTTTGGTGCGAGCTTAAACTATTCGATGTCGATTCGAACGGACGCTTACGTTACGGTCGATTACCCAGCAGTGAATGGGTTGGACCCAACTGGCGCTAAAGCAGTAGCGAGCCTAGCAAGCCGGTTATCTTCGTCATGAACTGCCGAGATACCCCGTTCTTCAGGGCGGCGAGAACGTCAAGAAGATGGCGCGTGTCCGGCGTGCGCTCGTTGCTCGCGCCGGAATAAGAAAAGTCCTGCGGCGGCACGTTACGAGACCGTTTTCTCTTTTAACTATGACTCGGATGCGGTTTCGAGTAATTGGCCAAGGATCTTTACAGATCCTTCAATCTTGGCAGTGAGCGGATGGCCGAAGTTGATTCGGATACACTGACGGTATCCGTGGCTCGCAGAAAATATTGGACCGGGGGCGAGGCTCAAGCCCTGTGAGATTGCCTGTCGATGCAGTTCCATCGCATCGACTTCATGTGGGAGTTCAAGCCAGAGGAAATAGCCTCCTTCTGGCTTCGTCCATCGCACGCCTGGCGGCAACCATCGACGCAGTGCACCGTCCATGTCGACAAGCTGATTGCGGAGCGCGGTTCGAAGCTTCCGAAGGTGCTTGTCGTATCCACCATGCTGCAAATAGTCCGCGATGCCTGCTTGCGCCGGGATGCTGGCCGACAGCGTGGTCATCAGCTTGAGATTTTGTACCGTAGATGAATACCTTCCGGCAGAGACCCAGCCGACTCTGTAGCCAGGTGCTAGAGTCTTGGAGAATGAACTGCAGTGCATAACCAGTCCTTGAGTATCGAAACCCTTGGCGGGGATAGGGTATTCGGGCTGGAAATGGAGTTCTCCGTAAACGTCGTCCTCGATCAGGGGCACATCGAAGCGCGTCAACATTTCAACGAGAGCCTGTTTTTTTGCGGTCGACAAGCTTGTCCCGGTCGGATTCTGGAAACTGGTCATGAACCAGCATGCCTTCACTGAATGCGTGTTCAAAGCGTTTTCCAGCGCGTTCAAATCGAGCCCTGTTTCGGGGCTGACAGGTATCTCCACTGCTCGAAGGTCCAATCGCTCGATTGCCTGCAGTGCGGCATAAAACCCCGGGGATTCAACCGCGACGACGTCGCCCGGGCGTGTGACCGCCATCAGGCAAAGATTGAGTGCTTCGAGAGCACCATTGGTTATGACAATATCGTCAACCGATTGTGGTATACCCATTGCCATATAACGAAGTGCGATCTGCCGTCGAAGGTGCTCATTACCGGGCGGCAGGTCAACGACAGTGCTCCACGGATTGACCAGGCGCACAGCATGCCCAAGCGATTTCGCCAGTCGCGCAAGAGGGAACAATTGCGGGGAGGGAAATGCCGATCCTAAAGGAACAATGCCGGGGTGTCGTGCAGCCTCCAGCACTGAAAACACCAAGGTGCTGATGTCCACCTTTCCTTCAATAGTGACATCGTTCGACTTTTGACTACTTACCAGACCTAGGCTCGCGCCGCGTGCGACGTAGTATCCTGACCGCTCGCGCGCGCGAATGAGACCCCATTCCTCGAGCAAGTAGTACGCGCGTGAGACGGTCGCCTGACTAACTCCATGCTGCGCCATCATCTGGCGTAGCGATGGCATTCGCGAGCCTGAGGGCACTCGCCCCGCTCGTATTTCGCTGGCCATCCCATTCGCAAGCAACTCGTAACGATTCTTCATTTTCAGGGTATCCCGTGAGCTGTTCGGTCGTGCGCGTAGTTGGGACTCCACGGCTTTCCCAGCGGGCCCGCCGTCAGCTTTTGTAATCTTTGGCTGGCTTCGCCATTGAGGTCCGCGACGCCTTAAATACAGCGTTACCGTCCATCCGTCTGATCACTTTGCGATATCCATTGCGCAATGGTGAAGCTTGTTCGGACAAAGGCGGGACTCGTACGATGTGCATCGGCTTGCAGGCCATCTATGTTCGGAGCAGTGTGCTAAACCAGTCTATCGGCGAATCGCACAAATATCCAAGACGCCAATGATACAGGTAGCTGCGTCGTGAATTGTCGTTGCCTAGCAACGTCGGAATCGGGCGTATTGTTAGCCTGGTTCGGGCATCCCTGTCTAGGTCGGACTGAGGAGATTCAAATGCGGCATACCGTCGCATTTGCAGGCGCTACGCTGGTTTATCTGCGATTCCTCGCCGCAATGGAAAATCGATTCTTAAAACTATAAGCTCTCCACTGGTATTGCTAGAGTAGCCACTTCGCAGCCGCGATGTTCGAGATCGCATACCGATGCGACTCGCTGCTTAGCGAGTCATCCACATCAAATGTTCTGTTCCGTTAGATCAGGAAGGCGGTCAGTCGAGATCGCCAGCGACCACGGCGTTCGCCAGGGGGCAGCCCGGCGATCGCTTCCTGCACAACGGGGTCGTGAAAAAGCGGCCGGCAGCGTCGCGCGACGAAATTCCGGCCCGTGTGTCGAGATGCTGTAGCCACATCTGCAAGGCGGCGATGGACACGTCGAAGGGATATGCCTGAGCGTGCTCGGCGTCGCGGCGTTGTGAATGTAGTTTGATTCGAAGCAGTCGCGGCACCGCTGTTGGCGCCGCGCCAGTATGTGGTCGTGGACGAAATGTGAAGGTAGGAAACATGGTGCGTGCGCCGAAGGCGCGGCAGGATGCCGCCGGGCGCTGGTTGCCAAACGGCCGGAGCCAGAAGGCCGGGTTGAATAAAGCCATTCTCCAGAGCACCTGGGGTCGCACGCTAGACTTCACGGAATACAAGGCGCAACGACGCAACAAGCTGGTGCTGGTCGTGGCGCCGCATCACACCTCCCAGGAGTGCTCCCGCTGAGGGCGCACTCGCCCGGAGAACCGGCAAGGCGGCCGGTTTCTCTGTGACATTTGTGGGTTCTCAGCGCACGCGGACACGAATGCCGCATGCACCATCCGACGGCGCGGTATCAAGCTGCTGCGCGACGGCGTGCCGGAGGCAAAGCCCAGGAAACGTGTGTCGTTCCGAAAGAATCCGAACAGGGCGGGACGTCCGATGTGCCTGTGGAGCGCGTGTAAGACGCGCCGGCATCGCAAGATGACCGTCGTGCAGTGTGCAACGAAGCAGGAAGTTGAGAGCTGCGAAGCTGGAAGCACCGGCCTTTAGGCCGGTGAGATGTCACAGGGTTCTGCTGTTGCGAAATGTCTGTCATCTGCTCCTGTCGGTGTGAGGTCGTTTTCCCTATGCTGGCGTCGTACCAGAAGAATCGACCCAGCGAGTGGTAAGTCTGTGTCCGGCTAACGATAGGGGGAGAAGTTTTGTCGGCTGATTCATTCGAGTTCTCGAGTTCTGCGTCGCGCGTGGCGACGTCGCCTATCCGAGAGCTTTTTGGTCTGCTTGATTGCCCTGACATTGTCTCCCTCGCTAGTGGATTGCCGTCGAAAGAAGCTCTTGATATCGACGGGCTGAGCAAAGCGACAAGCATGGCAGTCAAGCAATCCGCGGCTGTTGCATTCCGGTACGGAGCAACAGCCGGCTATGACCCGCTCAGAGAGCTTCTTGTTCAACGGGAGAGGGATAAAGGCATTCCCGCGGAGAGGGGGCGACTGCTTGTCACGTCAGGCTCGCAGCAAGCGATTGACTTGGTTTGCCGGATCCTCGTCAACCCGGGTGAAAACGTAGTCGTTGAGGCACCAACCCGCTTGGGGGCATTGCTAACGCTCCGGTTTCAAGGTGCGAAATTGAGAGCGGTGGTGACGGACGAGGAAGGCATTGACGTCGACGAACTGAGGCGTACAGCCGAACTTCACCGTCCAAAGTTGCTTTACCTGATTCCTAGTTTTTCGAATCCGACTGGACGAATCACCTCCCTCAAGCGACGGAAGGAAATCCTCTGGCTTGCGAAAGAGTTCAGGTTTTATGTCGTTGAAGACGACCCGCACAGTGAACTCTACTTTAATGAGCCGCCGCCGCCTTCGCTTTACGCGCTTGCTGATGATGAGGAGCGCGACTGGGTGATTCATATCTCAAGTCTTTCGAAGATATTGGCACCAGGCTTGCGCGTGGCCTGGCTGGCCGCACCGCAACGGTTAATGGGGCACCTAACTACCGCAAAGCAGCTATGTGATACCCACACTTCTATGTTGTCACAATTGGTGGTGTTTCATTATCTCAATGGAGGCTCACTTGAGCCAGCATTGAGCCGTGCGCGACGCTTCTATGTTGCTCAATCTGCCGTAATGAGTAAAGCAATCAGGACCGAGCTGAAAGGAAGTGCCTTCAAGTTTGCTCGACCAGAAGGTGGACTTTTTTTCTGGGGACGGCTTGAGGGGCTTGACACAACTAAGGTCTTGGAAGATGCGATCCGGTCTGGCGTCGCCTTTATGCCCGGGGCCGCGTTCTATACAACAGATTCAGTCAACGACTGCCTTCGCTTGTCGTTTGCGAGCGCCACTGCAGAGCAGATTGTTACGGGTGTAAAGCATCTGGCGAAGGTTATTGACCGTTGGAGTTGATAAGTGTCTGACCATTGGAGGATTGGCATAAGTGAACTTTATGATTAATCTCTGCGGTCCAATGGTGGCCTTACTAACGCCGTTTAAGATTGACAATACAGTTGATTTCAAAGCGTTTGATCAGCTGATCGATTTCCATGCTTGGTCGGGGACGACAGCGGTTGTTGTGGCATCTGCAATTGGCGAGGCACAGACCCTGTCAATTGAGGAACACAGTGCCTTGTATCGCGCGGCTGTCCAACGTGCGGATGGGCGCATCGCGACAATTGCCGGAATTGAGTGCCAGTCCACAAGAACTGCTTGTCAATTTGCATGCGAAGCTGCAATCGCAAATGACTTTCTATCAGCGGAGCCCAATCCAATACCGGCGAAGTTCCTTGTAGGTGAGATGGGGTTGATGAGATCAAACGTGCGGCCACCGCTCGCTACTTCTTCTGAACTTGCAAGTAGGTTTGCTACAAGTTCAGGTGCGCACCGCTGGACCGGATCTGTTTCCTACGAGGAAGTAGGCTGAAACAGATACCTCGAGCTACACACGCGAAACAAGAAATCAGGCGGGGCATCCTGACAAATTGCGATTCTTGGAGACTCGGCTCAGCGCTCTTTCATAAAGCGCCTAATTGAGCGCCTGCCGCTGAACCATCGAAGGGAGAAAGAGTTCATGGCGGCGCCGAGTAGCGCACCAGAGCGAGTGCCAGAACCAATGTCGATACGATAAGATAAGAATCCACCTGTAGTGGACTACAGGCGTCGTATTTTGAGAATAGAGCGCGGATCTCTTCGTCGGATGGGAAGCGCTTACGGGGGTGACACGATCCAGCCGATTCAACCAGCGCGGTCTCGATGAGTGATGTAGGTGAGCTCTGTCCGTGTTGGGTAACGGTCGAATCAGGCGGATGCAGAGCATTGCCTCCCCCGAGAAGGGGGGGCAAGAACCGAAGCAAAATGCTAGGCTAAGGTCGGCCGCAGCGTTTTCGTGGCGCAGTCGCCCGGCTTTTACTCAGCGCAAGCGATCGAACTACGCGCCCCGATTCATTGATGACGCCGATCAAGGAATCCAGGGCTGCTCGTCCTGCTAACCTTGACCGTTCGTTTCCTGATTTTTGCAATCTACTTCAGTCCGAAACCGAGCGTCCGTAACGCGCTCATAAGCCGATCACGCCCCGATAGCGCCTCGGGACCACGCACGCGGCGGGAGGCTTGCGTAGTCCAATCCAGTTCAGCCATGCGTTGCAGACGCTGGAACGCGTTCATGGTGGCGTCGTAGTCCGTCAGCGCTTCACTGGATTCCTGTTGATAGCGCTCGAGATGCATGATCACGCGCTGAGGCAGGCGCGGCTTGACGTCGGTCTTGACTGCGGGATCTGGATAGCCGATGGTCAGTCCGAACACCGCGAACGCTTCAGGTGGCAACCCCAGCTCCTTTGCGACGTCTTCCGGCTTGTTGCGCATGCCGCCGATATAGCAGCAGCCCAAGCCTAGCGATTCGAGCGCCACTACCGCATTTTGCGCGGCGAACGCCGCATCGGCCACCGCAACGAGGAAAGCTTCGAAGTAGTCGAGGCCAGGAGTATTCGCCCCCGCAACATCGGAGACGCGGCGCAAGCGCGACAGGTCCGCAATAAACACCAGGAGCAAGGGCGCCGCCGCTACATGCTTCTGGTTGCCCGCGTAAACAGCAAGGCGCTTCTTGCGGTCAGCGTCGCGCACTGCCACCACGCTCCACGCCTGCAGGTTCGACGAACTGGACGCGGACTGCGCCGCAGCCATGACCGTCTGAAGAAGATCGGCTGGCAGTGGCTGGGTCGAATAGGCTCGCACCGACCGGTGACTTAGGAGGGTTTCGATCACATCGTTAACGCGCGTGTCCGGCGCATTGGGCGTTGGCAACCACGACGTTCCGTAGCGGTTGCGCATTAGCGCATGCAACGTTGGAGCATCCGTTGCCTCAACGCTTTCAGTATTAAGCTCACTCATGTTCAGCTCTTTCTCGTCAAAGTTCGTGGGTGGGAACAATCACCGCCGGCGACGATAGCACCATCGCGCAAGGCCAGCAATCGCAGTGCTCCGACTATGCGCCAAAGAATCACGCGTTTCTTTTCCTGCTAATGGACCAGGCTCGCGGCTGGCTGAACGCGCATTTGCGGCAACCCCTCTAATTGCCATTGGCGCTCGTTAGCACAGAGGAGAAAAGTGATATCACGGCAAGAAGCTAGTTGTTTAACGCGTCGGAAGTGCGATTAGCCAATCGCTCGCTTTTGCGTCAACCGGGACGGGTGGCCGATACCGGTTGCGTTTCCCCGTGCGACCGCGGCGACTCCTGTTACTCCGCCCGCAGCATGAGCGCAGCCGGCTATCTTTGGTCGTACATTGAGGTCGCTGGGAGGCAACTGAATGTCCGCTTGCCCTGAAATCTATTGATTAGTCGCGCCTGATGTAGCAACCGGACTCGGCTGCACAGAGACCTTCGGAGCTCTGTTGTAAAGCATCAAGCTGCATTTTATGGGTATTCAACCGCGCAGAACGTCGACATATTTGAGGAACTCGCGTACGGCGTGAGCGCGCTCATGACGACGGAATGCGAGAGCCACCTCGGAGACAATTGGCTTGCCCACAAGTGGGCGATAGATGACACCAGGAAGTGTGACGCAATCACACAAAGTACGGGGTACAACGGCAATCATATCTCCAAGCGAGACACACGCGAGAACGGCAGCTAGTGGGCCCGGCCTCGGGCCCAGCTTGGGTCTGAAGCGGCCACGGCGAGCCACCTCCAAGGTACCGAAATCCTGCTCTGGAAGGGCGAAGCACGCTTCGCGCAACTGGGGAGGCGCGATCGCTGGGTGGCCGGCAAGTAGTGAATCCTCCGGAATGGCGAGGACGAACTCGTCTCGGTACAGGCCTACTGCGTGGATTCCTTCGGGATAGTTCATCGGCGGTCGTACGTATGCGACGTCGAGTTCACCATCGGCGAGCATGGATGGGACCTGGTCCATAGGTGCCTCGATTAGCACGACATCAACCTTTGGTCGATATTGCCGGAAACCCTTAATGGCCGTTTGCATGATGCCTGCGAAGGCTGCGGATGCGACGTATCCGATCTGGATTCGACCTAGTTCGCCGCGTTCGGCGAGCTCAGCCAGTTCCCGCCCGCGTTCGAGAGATGCGAGTGCTGCGGTTGCCTCCGGCAGGTAGGCTTCGCCCGCTGCAGTCAGTGAGACAGAGCGCTTGGTTCGATGGAAAAGCCGGACCTGCAGGAGCCTTTCTGCTTCCTGGATCTGTTTGGTGAGAGAAGGTGGGGCAATGCCTAGTTCGTCAGCGGCCCGCGCAAAGTGCAGGTGCCTGGCAACCGCGATGAAACATCGGATGTGGCGTAGTTCAAGTTTCACAGTATTAGCGATTTGATGAATATTATTGAATAATTTTGATATCGACTGGAAATGGAGGAAACGCTAACATTTTCACTAATCAATTAATGCAATGGTAATGAGATGACTCGATTGAATCAAGGAGAACGGGAGCCCGGAAGTATTGATGGGCTCGCCGTCGTCTCCTGTGTGCTCCCGCAGGCAACACCAGTAGAAGGCACAGGCACATCGTCCTGGTTTCTCCTCGCGACGGCTTCCGCTACCTGTGGACTGATCACGCTGGACACAAACGTGGTTGCAGTGTCACTACCTTCGATCGCACGATCGTTCCATGCGGGTTTCGCTGATGTGGAGTGGGTGGTCAGTGCATACATGGTCGCGTTTGCTTCATGCCTGCTTCCGATGGGGGGGCTGGCAGACCGTTACGGACGAAAAAAAATGATGATCGGAGGGCTGGTCCTATTTGCCCTGGCCTCCCTTGGATGTGGGCTCGCTCCGTCGGCGTCGTTTCTTAACATGGCGAGAGCCATAAAGGGGGTGGGTGCCTCGATGTTACTTACTGCGGCATTGGCAGTCATCGCTAACGCGTTTCCCGGAACAAAGGAGCGAGCCCGGGCCTGGGCCGTCTGGGGAATGACGATGGGGATCTCGACGACGGTGGCACCATTGGTCGGTGGTGTGATTACACAGTGGATTGGCTGGCGGTGGATTTTTTTGCTCAATCTTCCGGTCTGCGCAGTGTTGGTCGTGTGTGCCCTCCGATCGATTGTGGAGTCGCGAAATCCGAATGCCGGTCGCATTGATCTTGCAGGTAGTGCGCTCTTTGGCTTTGGCTTGGCGCTAGGGATATGGGCGCTCATCGGTACGCAGGACGATGGCTGGGACAGCGTGCGGACCGGGCTTCGATTTGCAGCGTGCGTGATGTTGCTCGCCACTTTTGTACAGGTCGAACGGAAACGAGTGCATGCCGTGGTCGATCTATCCCTGTTTTCTCAGCCCAGATTTGTGGCAGCCGTTCTGGGCATGTTCGGATATGCGGCATGTGCACAGGTAATGATGACGTTTCTTCCGCTGTATCTTCAGAACGCGTTCGGCTGGGCAGCAGTGAGTGCTGGCGTGGGCATGCTTCCCTTTGCACTGGCGATGATCGTGGGTCCCTGTATCGGGAAGCGCCTCGCGGCGCGTTTGTCGATTGCTTCCGTCCTGTCGATCGGCCTTACTCTGGTTGGCGTAGGCAATCTGCTGACGGCGGTGGTTGCTGGAGGCAGGCAGTATTGGTTAGTTGCGGTCGGTATGATCGTGACTGGAGTGGGTGCCGGAATACTTAACGGCGATACGCAAAGGGCAATTATGGCGTGCGTACCGTCCCACCGTACGGGCATGGCGTCCGGTATCAGCACGACAACTCGGTTTACCGCAATCGTAACCTCGGTTGGTGTACTGGGGGCAGTACTTTCCTGGCGGACGCAAACTTTGCTTGATCAGAGTATGGCGGGCGAAGGAGCAGTCAGAGCCAACCTTGGTGGAACGTTCATATCTGATCTTCTGGCTGGTGATACGGCGCATGCGATTTCCCAACTGGCGCCTGCGGTTCGGGTGGCGGTCGAAAGCAGTGCATCCGCCAGTTTTGCGGGCGGATTTGCCGCCACGTTAATGGTTGCAGCTGCTTTGGCGCTGGTAGTTGCGTGCGTTGTCTGGATGCTGGCCGGTCGTCCAGACAAACAGCTGTCCCGCGCAGTGGTGCGATCGTAGAGCAAATTTTCCTTGAGATGATCCTCTGTTCAAGGGGTTATTCAAGAATGTGTGAATTAATCTGGGCGTAGGTGTTAATGACACGTGGCGGCGCGCTGCACGAAAATTGGAGCTAGTCGTCTCCCGGTGCGCCAAGCGTTCACACGGAGGTGTTCTGGAGCGCGATGTTACTTGCGGCCATAGAGAAGGGAGTTGAGTAATGGATCTGGCAAGTCGTTATGCGAGGATTGGTGTAGTTGTCGCTTTATCGCAGTCGCTCTCCGCGGGGGCGGCGGCACCGCTCCCTTCCGGTCCCCAACTGGACCTTGCAGCCGCTCGCAATGTGGTGACTGTTGCCGAGCAGTATGCTGCATCAAAAGGATCGCCGTGCGCAGTTGCGGTCGTCGACGAAGCAGGATGGCCGATCCTCGTCGAGCGAATGGATGGGGTGTCGGCTACTGTTGCGCCAGAACTAGCGTCGGGAAAGGCTCGCACCGCTTGCTGTTCAAACGCCCGACGTCGGACCTTGAACAGGCTGTCAATACAGTGCGTGCTGCGGCGATCACAGCAGGATTCAACATGATGCAGGGAGGGCGGCCTCTTATCGCGAACGGGCATGTTATCGGAGCTGTTGGCATCAGTGCAGACTCGCCTGCACACGATGATGAAATTGCCCGAGCCGCTCAGGATGCATTGGGCCAGTAGTCCGCTGGGCCGATTCGCTTTCGAAACGAGCCGCCAGAGAGCGCTTCTGGAGTGAGATGGCGCTGGCGATGATGGATCAGGTGCTTATTGTGACGTCGGAACTGAGTTCCTGGAGAACGGCGTCGCCTCTACCTGACACCGGGACATGTTGACCCGACCGCGAATCTGCACGACCAGTACATCTGTTTTCGCGGGACCACAGTGGAAGAAATATGGCCGGTTGACGCCCGTGGACTTAGTCGATAATAAGGAGAACTCTGAACAACCGGTCGAAAGCGCCGAGCTACCTTTTTAAGTTTTACTCACCGCTCACCGCAGATCGCGTCGTACGTAGTTCCGACTTCAGCCATGTGATGAACAACTCAATGTAGCTGAATTGCGGAGAGGCGGCAGACCAGGTTGCGTAGTAAGCGTGCTGCCCTTTGGCGGCGATCTCGAAGAGCCTGACAAGCAGGCCACACTCCAGCCATGACTGCGCCATCAGTTCCCGCGCCAGTGCGACCCCCTGTCCACTTAGTGCGGCCTCGACCATCAGTCCTACGTCTACGAACTGTGGGCCAACGATCGGTTCAGGCAGGTCAAGTCCCGCAGATTTGAACCATGGGCGCCACGGCTCGATCGGGCACCTCAACAGATTCGCTCGCGCGAGATCAGCCGGTGTATCAAATGGACCGTGCCGATCCAGGTAAGCGGGACTGCACGCGGGGAAAACGGGTTCGTTCACCAGTTCAGCTACCTCTAGACCCGGATAGTTCCCGCTCCCGAATCGGATTTCCAGGTCGGCGTCGTCCGCCGTCAATCCAACAAAGGGTACTGACAGCTGCAACACGACCTCAACGTCCGGTTGCCGCTGCTGGAAAAACTGGAGCCGTGGAACGATGATCTGCCGGGCAAACGTAGGTGGCGAAGAAATACGGAGTTGAACCTGGTCGTTTCCAGAGGCGCTTCGCGTAGGGTAGCGGCTCAGCGATTCCAGGGCCTCCCGGACCACATCCAGATACTCAAGACCTGCCGAGGTCAAAGTGAGCTCGTTGAGTGAGCGCTTGAACAGGCTCACTCCCAGGCTTTCTTCGAGCTGCTTGATCCGATGACTGATTGCGCTGGGCGTAACTGACAGTTCGACCGCCGCGAGCGCGCCGGAGCCAAGACGAGCCACAGCTTCGAAGGCAACGAGGCATTGAAGAGGAGGTAATCGTGAAAAGCGTCTCATATCATTATCCGATCAATGCGGATGGGCGTGCACCGCGGCCGACGAGGCCCACTTTGCCGGAGGTTCATGGTACGGCCGGGTCTCGCCCGATTCAATTATTTTCAACGCTACATCAAAAAAATATCAACGGACCGGGCGTGCATGTCACAACGCTGACGCCTGAGAATAGCCGATTCAATATTCCTAGACAGAGCGTCCGTCATGAAAATCTCTAATTGGAGTGAGACAAACGAAAAGGCAAACGTGCCGGAAGTAGCAAGTGTGCGGATCCGACCGGTGATGGTCCCCCTGGACCCGCCGTTGCGAACCGCCAGCGGCGTGATGGCGTCGGCGCCTTTGGTGCTGGTCGATATTGGAACGGAAGGCGGCTGTGTGGGACACGCATACATCTTTACGTACACACCAACTGTGCTACCCGCGGTTACACGGCTTCTTGAGGATGTCTCACGGTTGCTGATCGGCGAACCACTTGCTCCAAAAGCGATAATGAGGAAGCTCCGTAGTCGCTTTGTGTTGCTCGGAACGCCCGGATTGATGGACATGGCGCTTGCGGCACTCGATATGGCAATGTGGGATGCCCATGCGCGAGCCTCAGGACAATCGCTGGTGCGTCTTCTCGGTGGGGAGCCCAGGCCGATCAAGGCTTATGCGAGCTTTGGCATGGATGGGCTTGAGCGGGCGCTCGACGTCGCGGCAAGCAGCGTTGAGGTGGGCTTTCGTGCGATCAAGATAAAGATCGGCTATCCCACGCTGAAGGAAGACCTTGACGTGATCCGGAACGTTCGGCGAGTCATCGGTCTGGATATCGATCTGATGGTTGATTACAACCAGGCTCTGAGTGTCCCAGAGGCAATTCGCAGAGGTCATGCACTTGACGGCGAGGGGCTCACTTGGATTGAGGAGCCTACGGCGTGTGATGATCTTGATGGACACGCGCAGATCGCTTCAGCCTTGAGGACGCCTCTGCAACTTGGAGAGAATTCGTGGGGGGCGAAGGGCATGATGACAATGATTTCGCGACGCGCTTCTGACCTTGCAATGCCGGACCTGATGAAAATTGGCGGCGTTACAGGGTGGCTCGATGCCGTTTCGATCTGCGAGGCTTGGGGCGTGCCAGTCTCTAACCATTTCTATCAGGAGATGAGTGCACACCTGCTCGCGCTATCACCGGTCGCTCAATATCTTGAGTACTTTGGTCTGGCAGACGCAGTCCTTGCCGCGCCTTCGGTTTCTATCAAGGGATATGTCACGCCATCGGATAACCCGGGTGGAGATGTAGGGTGGAACGAGGACGCGGTGTTCCGCTTTACTCCCGAGTAAACCCGATTGAGACTGATTTTATCCGGAATGAAAATAACTTCAATGTACTAAGAGAATAGTTTTTTATTGGCTTGAAGATAATGGATTCGCCAACCCTGACATTCTTAATCGAGGTGGGGAGCAGACATCCATTGGAGGATCAAGTGAGTAACGAAACTGCGTTCGAACAAAACTATCCTGACGTGTCCTACTCTGCACGTAGCAGAGTTTTGCTGGTGAAGTCTTTTTCGCTCTTGATATTGATGCTTGCATGTGCTTAACGCGATCTCTTGTTCCAACGAGTTACGGAACCCCTACGGACTGGATGTTATTCCCTATGCGAGGTGCTGTGGCCAAAGTCGTGAACCATGGATCCCGCGACAGGGAACCACGGATTTCGAGCGCACCGGTATCCGCGATCGGAAGGTGGCTTGCACGGGGATGAGCGCATCGTCGATTGAGTGCGATTGCGCGGTGATCGATCTACTGCTGAAGCGGAAAAAAATTGACAATCGATGTGCAAAACATTCAATTGCACCGCCGTGTAGGGACCTCCAGAATGTCGTTTCCATCCCGTCCGGTACGGCACCTTGACTATGCAATTGCAGCAACTCGCCTGCGCATAACACGGAAAGTGCCGCGGCACGCAAGAATGACCTAGGAGACGAGTGGTGCGTTCAGTCAAAAAAAATCGGATTTCAGCAGTGTTCGCGGCTGTGATTGTGATTCTCTTTTCAGCATTCATAGGCATGTTTACTTTTGGCCGGGACGTCTTTGCCGAGCCAGTCGTTCCAGGCGTGCCATGGAGTGCCGTCGTCGAGCCATTGCTGATTGTGGTTGCCCTGCTGATAAGCGTGGCGTATTCGTTGGTGATCGGGCGTGTTGAGCGTTCGACTGGAGAGGTATAAGTATGGTCACGACACACACAAACGGAGCCGCGCTGTTCTGTTTCTTTGCCTTCCTGCTCGTCACTGTCGGTATCACCGTTTTCGCTTCGCGCAAGGCACAGTCTGCCAGCGAGTTCTTCAATGCAGGCGGACAGATTGGCGCTGGTCAGAACGCATTTGCCATGGCGGGAGAGTTTCTGAGTGCTGCTGCACTGCTTGGCATGACAGGAGCACTGGCTCTCACAGGTTTTGACGCAATTCTGTACAGCATCTGTGTTGTTGGGAGCTGGCCTCTGATTCTCTTTGGACTGGCGCAGCCGATCAAACGACTGGGAACGTTCACACTGACCGACGTGATTGCATGGCGTCTGTCGAAACAACCGGTCAGAATCGCGGTCGTGCTGGCTAGCATCCCGATCGTGCTGTTCTATCTGATTACCCAGTTGATTGCTGCAGGTGGCCTGGTCAATCTGATTTTTGGGCTTCCGTATTTTCCCGCCGTCGCCTGCGTCGGGGCGATCATGCTTTGTTATGTGCTCTTTGGAGGAATGCGGGCCACAACCTGGGTGCAGATAATCAAGGCGATCCTGTTGCTGGGCGGCGCGATTGTGCTGACAGTGCTTGTACTGTCCCGGTTCCAGTTCAACATATTCACGATGCTCAGAGCCGTCACGGCAGCCTATGGCATCGAAGTCCTCGCACCACGCCCGAGTCACGGCATCGCTCGTTGGGACACCATCTCCCTTGCAATCGCCATGACCGTCGGCGCTCTCGGTATGCCGCAGATCCTCACGCGTTTCCTGACCGTCAGCACGCCGGCCGAAGCCAGACGATCGGCCCTGTATTGCACCGGAATTGTGGGCGTTTTTCACATCATAGTCTTGCTGCTCGGGTTCGGCTGCCTGGCGCTTTTGGGACGTTCGGCAATCGCTGCAGCTGGTGGTGGCGGGAATATGGCTGTGCCGCTGCTGAGCCGCATGCTCGGTGGCAACGCTTTTTTTGGCTATGTCTGTGCGGTGGCGTTTTCCACCACGCTGGCAGTTGTGGCGGGACTAACCTTGTCTGCTGCAACGACGTTCGCACATGATATATGGGCTGGCGTCGTGAAGCAGGGGCGATCGGCCAATGAAGCACGAGTTGCGCGCGTCGCAGCAACTGTTGTGTCCATAGCAGCCGTTTTCCTTGCGCTTGCATTTGAACACCAGAACGTGGCGTTTATGGTGGGACTGAGCTATTCAATCGCGGCGTCGGCGAATTTCCCGGTTCTCGCGCTGGCGCTTTTCTGGCGGCGGTTGACCACAACTGGTGCTGTATGGGGGATTCTCGTAGGCGCAAGCTCTGCTGTTCTTCTGATCATGCTTTCGCCCACCGTGCAAATCGATGTTCTGCACCGGACGCCTGCAGAATTTGCCCGTCTGTGGTGGTGTTTTCCGATGAAGAACCCGGCGCTGTTCTCGATTCCGCTTTCCTTCGCATCGGCCATTGCCGCGTCACTGTTCACGCGGGAACCTGCGGCGTACAGCGGCTTCGAAGATATGCAGCGAGTACTTGGAAATTCACCCGCGCAGCGTTCCCGGTCCGCGACGGAAGAACTGGTCATCTCGTCAACCCAAGCAAACTGACTGAACATAAGAGAATATGCCAAATCAATCGTCACAGCGCATCAATCGTACAAATCTGAAGATTTCCGCGGCCGATGTTGTGTCTGGAATAACGGTGCAACTGGCGTCGCCGGAAGTCATCGAAATGTGTGGGTCATCGGAGTTCGATTTCGTCTGGATCGACGCGGAGCACGGGTCGTTTGACCTCGAACGCGCAGTCGAGATGTTCCGGGCGGCGGATGCACAGGGAATGACCCCTCTGTTTCGTGTGCCAGCACTCGATGCGGCCTCGATTATGCGTGCACTGGATGGTGGCGCCATGGGTGTCATTGTTCCGAATGTTTCGACTGCAATTCAGGCACAGGCAGCTGTGGATTACGCACGATATAAGGTGGGTAGCAATCGCGGGCTCCGTGGAGCCTGCCCCAGTACGCGTGCGGCCCGGTACTTAGCCGATGATTGGGACAGTTTTGCACGCTGGTCCAACGAGAACGTTACGGTGTGGGCGCTAATAGAGACAGTTGAAGGGGTCGCAAATATCGATGAGATCCTCGCCGTTGAAGGACTCGATGCGATTGCGCTCGGGCCGTTCGACCTCTCTCATGAGATAGGATTCAGGGGGCAACCGTTTCACCCGGAAGTCACGGGGATGCTTGAGCGGGTGGTCGAGAAAGCGCGTAGCAGGAATGTGGAGGTGGTCGCCTCTCTTTTTTCGGCAACTCCGTCGGATCTGGCTGCGGAGCGCGATCACTGGCTTGCGAAGGGGGTCCGGCTATTTAGCGTGGGCAGCGACAGGGCTGTGTTCTCGCGCGCCTTGAGAGAGCGAGCCGCAATGCTGAAACCGTCATCAATGCGCTAGCGGCTGTTATCTGAAGCAGTGTGTGGTAGTCCGCCGAACGAAGTCTCGCTCCGAAATCGACTCGGACGACGCGCTAGTGGCGGCGTAGTGTGTTCGATACTCCTTCGCGCATGGCGTTGAGGTCAGCATTGCGCGACGTTGCTTACGGGGGCTACTCCTGTTTCGCGCGCCAGTACGTGGGCCATTCCACGCTTTGTTCAGATTGGACACTGAGATATGACGGCGCCAGTGGACTTCGGGATAGCGATACGGTTGGCAGAATGGCCGCACCAACCTTCGCGGCAAACACTCGCGGTTAGTCCTGGCCGAACCGAACGGCGATCTGGCGTCTGGCGTCTTCGATGATGGCGATGGATGAAGAGGTACTTGGTGTCTGTGCCAATGGACACCAGTACCGTGGGGCGTAATATCGAGGCCAGTGCATAGATTCTGGTCAAGCCATGCGATATTCAATACCTCCCATTCACTGCCTGACGGCATTTGAGACGGTTGCCCGTCTTCGCAGTCTCAGCAAGGCGGCCGACGAGCTGCATGTTTCCGCGAGTGCTGTCGGACATCGACTGCGGCAACTGCAGGAAGGCCTAGGATTCAGGCTTTTCACGGGGGCGCAGGGCGAATACATATTAAGCGCAAAGGGCACCGAGTATATTGAGGTGGTAAAAACGTGCCTTGCCTCACTCAATCATTTTCCATTAGAGACATCACGCTCGAGTGCTCGGCGCACATTGAGAATCGCTTCACCGCCGAGTTTCGCACGACAGTTGCTGGTTGCCCGGCTGCCCGATTTCATCAGGCGACATCTGCGGTTGAACGCTTCGCTTCAACTGTCTGTCCCACTGGTTGGTTTAAAATCGGACGACGCTGATATAGAGATTCGTTTTGGTGATGGCCGCTACGAAGGGCAGGAAGTCATTCCGCTGCTATCCGAACCGGTATTTCCCGTGTGTAGTCCACAGTACCTTGCTCGCCACGGTCCATTTCCGCGCCCAGAGAATCTGGCAAAGGCCACGCTGCTACGAAGCGCGCTCGAGCCCTGGAGACCGTGGCTCGATGTGGCAGGACTGGACTGGTCAGAGCCGGCGGCCGACGTGGATTACTTTGACATGGGGCTCCTGCTCGAGGCATGCGTGAACGGACAGGGGGTTGCGCTCGCGCGTCAGACAATGGCAGCAGGCTATCTGGGAAGCGGAACACTGGTGCGCCTTTTCGACCTGACTGCGTGGCCGACGTACGGTTACTATCTGACAGTGCTGCCAGAAAACATGGAGCGCCCAGAGGTCGCAGACTTCATCTCCTGGCTCAGAGAGGTCGTGGCGGAACCGGAATCGTCCGACGTCGCGCATACCATTGAGCCATCCGGTTCAACCGGCAGGTCGCTTCAGGTCGACAAGGGATAGCGCGCGACGGTCGTGCAGCCGGGCAATCGATCACTCGACAACCGGCTCAAGATTGAAGTGAAGGGCATCGCATCGCCATACCTCGACGCCGTCGCGATAGAAGACTGCCTGTCCGCTCGTAATGTTGCATCGGCCTTGTGGGAACATCGATCCATGACCGTTAACGGCAGCGGCCAGCGCGTTCCGTTCCTTGCATGTTGCGTTGTATTGGCCTTCGCGTACTGCGTCCATTGTCGTATGGCCTTTCAGGGATGCAATCATTTTTTGCCGGCCCGATGGATGTAAAGGGGCGATCGTAGCGAATGGATCCGGTCTTGCGCATCGCACTTTCGCCCCGGTGACGGGTAGCAGCCGATTCAGGCAGTGGCCTTCAGTGCAATGCGGAATTTATGCAGCAGCGGCTCGGTATAGCCGCTCGGCTGTTCGCGCCCCTCGAACACCAGCGCGCAAGCCGCCTTGAACGCCAAAGAGCCCTGAAAATCTGGCGCCATCGGGCGGTAATGCGGATCGCCGGCATTCTGCCCGTCGACGACCTTTGCCATCCGTTCGAACGTCTCTTGCACCAGTTCGCGCGTGACGACGCCGTGATACAGCCAGTTGGCAATGTGCTGGCTGGAAATACGCAGCGTCGCGCGGTCTTCCATCAAGCCGACGTTGTTGATGTCCGGCACCTTCGAGCAACCGACGCCCTGATCGACCCATCGCACCACATAACCGAGAATGCCCTGTGCGTTGTTCTCGACTTCCTGGCGGATTTCGTCGACGTTCCACTTCGCGGCTTCGACAACCGGAATCGTCAGCAGGCCGTCCAGCAGCTCGTCGCGCACGCTGGCGAGATCGATCTTCTCCAGCTCTTTTTGCACGGTCTGCACGTCGACTTGGTGATAGTGCAGTGCGTGCAGTGTCGCAGCGGTCGGCGAGGGCACCCATGCCGTATTGGCGCCAGCCCTGGGATGCGCGATCTTCTGATCGAGCATGGCATGCATCAGATCCGGCATGGCCCACATACCCTTGCCGATCTGCGCGCGGCCACGCAGCCCTGCAGCGAGGCCCACCAGCACGTTGCTGCGCTCGTAGGCACCGATCCACGCGGTCGACTTCATCTCGCCCTTGCGCAGCATCGGACCGGCTTGCATGGAGGTATGCATCTCGTCCCCGGTGCGGTCGAGGAAGCCGGTGTTGATGAACGCGACACGTGCCGACGCTTCGGCAATACATGCGGCTAGGTTGACGCTGGTGCGGCGCTCCTCGTCCATGATGCCCATCTTGATCGTGTTGCGCTGGAGGCCGAGCAGGTCTTCGACACGCGTGAACAGTTCGCTCGCAAACGCGACTTCCGCTGGACCGTGCATTTTCGGCTTCACGATATAGACTGAGCCGGTGCGCGAATTGAGCTTCTGCCGGCGGTCGTGCAACGCACACAGCGTGGTGATCACCGCATCGAGAATGCCTTCGGGAATCTCGTTGCCGTCGCGATCGAGCACCGCGGGGTTGGTCATCAGGTGACCGACGTTGCGGATAAACAGCAGCGATCGACCGTGCAGCTTTACCTTCGAACCATCCGCGCCGGTGTATTCGCGATCGGCGTTCAGACGGCGCGTGAAGGTCTTGCCATTTTTCGTGACCTCTTCGACCAGATCGCCGTTCATCAGGCCGAGCCAGTTGCGATAGAGCTGGACCTTGTCGCCCGCGTCTACCGCGGCGACCGAGTCTTCGCAGTCGATGATGGTGCTCACCGCCGCTTCCATGAGCACGTCCTTGACATACGCCGCATCGGTCTTGCCGATCGGATCGTTCGCGTCGAGCTGGATTTCGAAGTGCAGCCCATTGTGCTTTAACAGCACGGCGGACGGCGCGCTCGCTTCACCTTGATAGGCGATGAAGTGTGCGGGCGTCTTCAGTCCCGCGCTGCCGTTCTTCAACGTCACAACGAGCTTGCCGTCTTCGACGCTATAGTGCGTGGCGTCCGCATGCGAGCCGTTGGCGAGCGGCGCGGCTTCGTCGAGGAACCCACGTGCGCGAGCAATCACGCGCGCGCCACGCACCGGATTGAACGCGGCTTGCCTTTCCGCGCCATCGGTTTCGGGAATTGCGTCGGTGCCATACAGTGCGTCGTACAGGCTGCCCCAGCGCGCGTTGGCGGCGTTGAGCGCATAGCGCTGGTTCGACAGTGGCACAACGAGTTGCGGGCCAGCCTGTTCGGCGATTTCGCGGTCCACGTGGTCGGTCGTGACTTGCACTGTGGCAGGCACCGGTACGATATAGCCGATGCTTTCGAGGAAGCTGCGGTACGCGCGCAGGTCGCGCACCGGACCCGGATTGGCGCGATGCCAGTTGTCGAGTTCGGTTTGCAGGCGGTCGCGCTCGGCCAGCAGCGCGCGGTTCCTGGGCGCCAGCTCGTGCACGAGGGCGTCGAAGCCCGCCCAGAAAGCGGCGCTGTCGATACCGGTGCCGGGCAGGGCTTCCTGTTCGACAAACTGGTCGAGATTCGCGGCTACCTGCAGTCCGCTTCGCTTGGTCATCTGAGTCATGGACTGCTCCATTTGATTTGGCTGAGGCCAGTGTGAGGGCACCGGCCTGTTCCCTTCGTTTTACTTCGCAGGCTGCGATGCTGCATTTTTCAACCGTTGAGCACGGCGGCACCCGCCTTGGCCACTTGCGCGTCCTGATCCGCCTTCACCCCGGAGACGCCGACTGCACCGATCACCTGGCCGTCGACAACGACCGGTACGCCGCCTTCCAGCATGCCGGCAAGCGGCGCGCTCAGGAAAGCGGTGCGGTGGCCGTTGATCATGTCTTCATACCGCTTCGATTCGCGTCGGCCGAGCGCCGAAGTGCGGGCCTTCTCGGTGGCGATGTAGGCGCCGATCGGGGAGCAGCCGTCCAGACGCAGCAGGGTAAGCAGGTGGCCGCCGTCATCGACCACCGCAATCGCGACGGCCCATTTGTTCTTCTCGGCCTCGGCGCGCGCGGCGGCGAGAATCTGCGTCGTTTCGGCAACGATCAGCACGGGTTTCGTCAGCATGATGATTTTCCCTTTCGATTAGAGGTTTGGTCTGCCACAAATGTCAATTTGTATCGGTCAGGTACTCACTCCGCCAGTCTGAACCGGGGCGCGGTACGCATGCGGAGGGGCTGCCAGCTGCGGCCCCGATGTCTTCGCGATATTGCTGGATGTTTTTGGCGGTCGGATCAGGGTTCGTGGTTCCCCAGGATTGACCGCAAGCTACGAAGCAACGCATCGCATTCATCGTCGGTCCCGACCGAGATGCGCAGGTGCTGATTGATTCGCGGTAGATCGAAATGCCGGACCAATATCCCTTGTGACCTCAGCAACGCAACTAGCGTTGTCGCATCGCGCGCGGGGTGACGCGCAAAGACAAAGTTTGCAGTGGAGGGTGTGACCTCGAACCCTTGTGCGCGTAATCCTTGTGCCAGGCGTTCACGGCTTGTGATCACTTTGGCACAGGTCTTGCGGAACCACGCATCGTCGTCGTACGCGGCGGTCGCTGCGACCTGTGCAAGGCGGTCGACTGGGTAAGAGTTAAAGCTGTCCTTTACTCTCGTGAGGGCATCAATGAGTACTTCATTGCCGAGTGCGAAGCCGACGCGCATCCCCGCCAGAGAGCGTGCTTTCGATGTTGTTTGAATTACCAGAAGATTGGGGTGGCTTGGGATCAAGGTCACCGCGGATTCTGCACCGAAGTCAACGTATGCCTCATCAATCACGACCACAAATTCTCGGTTTTCCGTCAGCAACCTGGTGATGTCCGTCAGCCGCAGCGCAAGGCCTGTGGGAGCGTTGGGATTGGGCAGAAGTACGGGACCGCCAGACGGGTCGTAGTCGTCAATGTTGATGGTAAAGTCGCGATCGAGTGGTTTCGCGTCAAACGCGACGCCGTACAATCTCGCATACACCGGATAAAAGCTGTAGGAGATGTCAGGGAAGCGTACAGGCCTGTCGTGCTTCAGGAGTGCCTGGAAGACATGCGCAAGCACCTCATCCGATCCATTTCCAACAAAAACCTGTTCGCTGGATAGTCCGTGGTACCGCGCCACGGTTTGGCGCAGGGCGCGCGACTCCGGATCGGGATATTTGCGCAGTGAATAGCCGTCCTGATCCAGCTCTCGCCGGATTGCATCGACAACGCGCGGTGAGGGTGGATAAGGGTTTTCGTTCGCGTTCAGCTTTACCGGATTCGCGTGCGCAGGCTGTTCGCCCGGTACGTAAGGTGTCAACTGGTGGACGACATCACTCCAGAAATGACTCATTCAATCTCCAGATACGAAACGCCGATGCCTGCCAGCTGGCGGACGCTATCCCCGGTGGCGAGGCTGCCGCTGTCATGCATGCTCATCCTCGAACTCCTTCATGTACTGGACAAGCATTTTGACCCCGTCCAGAGGCAGTGCGTTATAGATAGACGCCCGCATGCCACCGACTAGCCGGTGGCCCTTCAACTGGAGCAACCCGCGAGCTTTTGCTCCGTTGAAAAACGCTTCGTTGCGGGTCTCATCGGCCAGATGGAATGGCACGTTCATCCTTGAGCGGAACGGGCGGGCAATCCTGTTGATATAGAAGCTGCTTGAATCGATGGCGTCGTACAGAAGTTTCGATTTTTCAATATTTTTTGCTTCAATTGCGGTCAACCCGCCCTGCTGTTTGAGCCACTTGAATACCAAGCCGGCAATATAAATTGCATAGGTCGGCGGGGTGTTATACATCGAGTTGTTCGCAGCAATCGTTCTCCATTCAAAAGCGGATGGACAGATTGAAAGCGCTCGATCAAGCAGGTCCTCGCGAACTATGACAACGGTAACGCCGGCGATACCAATGTTCTTTTGCGCACCTGCGTAAAGTACGCCGCACGCAGAAACATCCATGGGGCGCGAGAGGATGTGAGATGAGACGTCCGCCACAACGGGGGCTGTAGGCACATCGGGAATTGTGAAGATCTCGACGCCGTCGATGGTTTCATTGGTACAGAGATGGAGATAGGCTGCATCCGGGGAGAGATCCCACATGTCGACGAGGGGCACATATGTGTAACCATCGTCGCTCTTCGCCTGTGCGACCAGACGTGGAGTGCAGTATTTATGGGCTTCCTCGAAAGATCTGCGAGACCAGGTCCCCGTCACGACGTAGTCAGCACACCCAGCCGCGTGCAGGAGATTCAAAGGGACGATGGCGTTTGAACCAATCCCACCGCCCTGCATGAACAGGATCCGGTGAGACTCGGGAACGTTCAGGAGCTCTCGCAGGTCGGCGAGCGCGGCTTCGTGGATCGACGTGAATTCCGTGCCCCGATGGCTCATTTCCATCACGCTCATACCGCTGTCTTGCCAGTCAAGCATTTCATTCGCTGCTTGACTTAGCACTTCTTCGGGCAGCGTTGCCGGTCCGGCGGAAAAATTGAATGCACGCATAGGAAAAGTACAGGATGTATTCGGACGTGGCGCGCTGGGCGCACGTTGGCGTTAGACCGGGCAATCGTTATCTGGCCATGGTCGCGAGGACATCCTCGAGGCAGGTAATGAACAGGTTGGCGTTCTCGCTGACCTGTTCGGCCTGATATCCCGGTCGATACAGGCTACCGCCAAGCCCGAAGCCACCAGCGCCAGCCTCCATAAACCCCCTGACACTGCTAGGGGTGACCCCACCGACAGGCATGATTCGCATCTGCGATGGAATGACGGTGCGCCAGGCGCGTAGTGTGGAGGGTGACAGTCTATCCGCAGGAAACAGTTTAAGAGCGTCGGCACCGTTGAACAGCGCAGCGAATGCTTCAGTTGGCGTGGCCACTCCGGGTGTGCAGGCAAGGCCCGCCGCTTTGGCGGCACGGATGACAGTCGGATCACTGTGGGGCATAACGATCAGTGTTCCGCCCGAGTCGGCCACGTCGGTGACTTGGCTGGGCAACAGTACCGTGCCTGCTCCCACCATGACCTCGGGAGGCAGCGTATCCCGTAGCGTACGTATGCTCTGGAGAGGGTCCGGGGAGTTAAGGGGGACTTCGATAGCGCGAAAGCCTGCCTGATAGAGTGCTCTCCCTATCGGCGCGGCGTGATCGGGTGTCAGACCGCGCAGAATGGCAATGAGGGGGCAGGTGTACATGGCTGCGGCGAAGCCGGCGTGGGGTAGCAAGGGGATTCGGTCGGGCAGTGTCTTGTTCATCTTTTTTCCATTTTTTCCGTGAGACGTCGTTGTACGTGATGGTATAGGGGCGCTCGAGGAACAGAGTGCTACTGGGGGTGATAGCTCAGGCGCATTAGCCGCCGAGCAGTAGTACATGGAATTCAAGTGCTACTGCTCCGACGCAAACCACGCCTGCACACGAGAGTCCGACGAACCAGAGTCCGCGCGTGAGTGCCGTACGCATTGCAGGGTGTCGGTCAGTGGTAGTGAAGTTCCGCATGGTCAGTCTTGCCGCGGAAGACCCGGTAACCGAGCGTTGTATAGATAAGAATGATTGGCACGATGATTACGGCACCGACCAGCGTGAAGGCCTGGCTCGAATGGGGCGCTGCTGCTTGCCAGATCGTGATACCAGGCAGGATCGCGTATGGCCAGATGGTGGCAAGCAGCCCGATATAGCCCAGCAGGGCGAATCCAAGCGCAAGCAGAAACGGTGTGATGCCGTGGCGCGAGTGGACGGCCTTGTGCATTCCCCAGGTGCAGACAGCAACCAGAACCGGGATAGGGATCAGCCAGTGCAGAACGGGCGAATCGAACCAACGAGTCGAGAACATCGGTGCGAGAAGCGGTGTCCACAGTGTAACCACGATAATCGTGAGCACCTGGAGTGCGGTCAGCGGAAGTACAGCGCGGTAGAGCTTGCGCTGCAGGTCGCCATCGGTTTTCGCGATCAGCCAGCAGCAGCCAAGCAGCGCATAGGTAACGAGCAACGCGAGGCCGGTGAAAAGACTGAAAGGTGTGAACCACTCGAATGCGTGACCGGAGAACTGACCGTTGACAACGGGGATTCCTGACAGCCAGGAGCCAAGAACTACGCCCTGGAAGAACGTAGCACAGGCAGATCCGCCGATGAACGCGAGATCCCAGAGCTGGCGGGTCCGGCGCGCCTTGCCACGGATCTCGAACGCGACGCCGCGGAAAATCAGGCCGATCACCATGAAGAGCAGCGGAACATAGAGCGCGGATAAAACGACCGAGTAGACCATCGGGAACACTGCGTACAGCGAGGCGCCTCCCAGTACCATCCAGGTCTCGTTACCGTCCCATACCGGTGCGACACTGCTCATCATCCGGTTGCGATCCTCGTCGCGAGGAAAGAAGGGAAAGAGGATGCCGACGCCCAGGTCAAAGCCGTCGAGCACGATGTACATCCCGACACCAAAGGCAATGATTGCCGCCCAGCAGATGGTGATATCCATGGCGTAGATCCGGTAGGAAATTTAGTGACGGTCAATAGTGATCTTTGCGGTTTCCCTAACCTGTGTGGCGATAGGGACCGGGCTGTGCTGCAATGAAATGCTGGCTCCGCTTCCGCCGGCCTCGGGTGAGAGGGCGGGGCCGGCGCAGGCAAGCTTGATCATGTAGTAGATACCGGTGCCGAAGACGAGCGAATAGACCACGACGAACGCGAAGAGCGATACACCGACCTGTTGCGCGGTGATGGGCGAGAGCGATTGCGAAGTGCGCATGACGCCATAGACTACCCACGGCTGACGGCCGGCTTCGGTAGTGATCCAGCCCGCGAGCAGACAAATGAACCCCGATGGTCCCATCACCAGCACAAAGCGTTGAAACAACTGTGAGTTGAAGAGTTGGTCACGACGGCGCAGCACAAAGCCGGCGACGGCCATCAGCGCGATGAGCATGCCAAGTCCAGCCATGATGCGGAAAGTCCAGAAGATCAGCGTGGAATTCGGCCGGTCTGCGGGGGGAACGGATTTCATGCCGACGATCGCGCCGTCCCAGCTATGCGTGAGGATCAAGCTTCCGAGGTGGGGAATCGCGACACGGTAGCGGGTTGTCTCCGCGGCCATGTCCGGAATGCCGAAGAGATTAAGCGCCGTGCCGCGTTGCTCGGTATCCCAGAGCCCTTCGATGGCAGCAATCTTGATCGGCTGATAGCGCCGGGTGTTCAGGCCGTGCGCGTCGCCGACAAGAATCTGCAGTGGTGCGAAGGCGAGCAGCAGCCACAGTGCCATCGAGAACATCGTGCGCACGGCGGGGTCGCGTCGTCCGCGCAGCAGGTGCCATGCTCCAGTGGCCGCGACAACCAGAGCGGCGACGATGAAGGCCGCGAGTCCCATGTGGGCCAGCCGGTAGGGGAACGACGGATTGAAGACAATTTTCCACCAGTCGACCGGTACCACGCGGTTGTTGACGATGGCGAATCCCTGCGGCGTTTGCATCCAGCTATTCGACGCCAGGATCCAGAACATGGAAATGATCGTCCCGATCGCGACGAGCGCAGTTGCCCCAAAGTGGGCGACGCGGCCGACGCGATTCCAGCCGAACAGCATGATGCCCAGGAATCCCGCCTCAAGAAAGAACGCTGTCATGACCTCGTAATCGAGCAGTGGCCCGGTAACGCCACCGGCGAAGCTCGAGAACCCGGACCAGTTGGTACCGAATTCGTAGCTCATCACGATCCCGGACACAACGCCCATGCCGAATGCGACAGCAAATATCTTCGACCAATACAGACACAGGTCCTTGTAGACCTGACGCCCCGTCTTGAGCCACAGGCCCTCGAGAATGGCAATGAAGCTCGAAAGCCCGATGCTGAGGGCGGGGAAGATGATGTGAAACGAAACGGTAAAGGCGAACTGGATTCGCGCAAGTGAAAGAACATCGGTGCTGACCATGATTTGATGCCCGATTTGCCTGTACGACCCCGGGGGACCGTCCAAGGCAAGAGTAGAGAGGAGCGCCGAGCGGAATCAATTTTTGTTGATCGCCCGTTTGAAAATATTCTCAACCTCATCTGGCTCATTGCAAAGCAGCACTTGAGTGCAAAAAAAGCACAGCAGCCCCTTGATAGATGTGGCATTTCGTCTCATGTGCGTCGCTGCGAGAGCGCCCTGGGCGGGTACGACCTGTGACCGAACGCCCGTGCTATCGCGCATATTTCCGCAACGGGCGCGTTTCATCGATCGCTGCGCTCGGGTTATCGACCAGTTACGGCGGACGGTCGTTCAGTGCGAAACACCCACAGTGCGAACAGGGCGAGTAGAAGTTCGGCTGCAGCGAAGGTACCCAACGCTCGAGTAAAGCTGTATTGGACGATCTCGCCAAAGATGAGGCTGCCGGCACCGAAGCCGACAAAGAGTGAAAACACGTTCAGCCCCATAGCCAGTCCGGGACGTTTGCCACCGAGGGACGTCACGATGCCGGCGAAGAGCGGTTGTGTGGTGTCGTAACCAAGGGAGAGCACAATCGCAGCAAGCGGTATAAAAAGAAGCGGCAGGTGCAATAGCAAAGCGGCGGCAGCCATGGCGCTGAGGCACAGCCCAACTGGAATGAGAATGGCACGCCCCCACCTGTCTGCTGCACGACCGATAACGGGGCCGAGCAGAAAGCCGGGAATACCGTAACCGAGCAGCGCGAGTCCGATACCTGTCGGTCCGAGGTGATACTGTCGTTCGATGAACACACCGAGCCAGGTAAATACCCCTGAATGAAACATCGAGTTGAGGAAGACGTAGGCATAGGTGCGCTGTGCGCGGATGGTAGTGAGCAAGGTGAGATATCCGGATACCACCTCACCGAGCGTGCCGTTGACAGGCGACGCTGCTCTCGTGATGTGTGTTCCGTAACGCTGGAGCAATGCCAGGGTGATTGCTCCAGCTACACCGACAAAGATAAAGAGTCCCCGCCAGCCGACAATGGGTAGCAGCATCGCGCCGAGCGGCGAACCTACTGCCATACCCCCGGCCATGGCGCCGAACAACCAGCCAAGAGGTCGGCCCCGCTGTTCGTAGGGAAACAGCCGGCCTACGAGCACGAGTGCGAGTGGGACGACACCGCTCGCGCCCAGCCCGGTTAGTATCCGCCACGCGGTAATTTGCTCAATAGACTTGGCTGTCGCAGTCCCTATCGTTAGGACCGTGAATGCGGTCAATGATGCAGAAATGACGCGGCTAACGCCAAAGCGATCAGCCAGAGGGCCATAGACTAGCGTCGCTATGCCATATGGAATGAGATACGCAGGTACGATCAGGGCGACGGTTTGAACTGACGTACTAAAAGTCTGGGACAGGGCGGGTATGATCGGCGCAACCATATACGCCTGAAAGAAGATGAGGAAAGTCACAGCCGCGAGCATTCGAAGCAGGCGCTCCCGGTCGCCATGACCGGTCTGCGGTGGGGGTTGATTGCCGCTTGTCATATCAGTTTTACAATGATGAGTTGGATCTGCTGTTGGAAAATGTCCAAGATACGGAATGGCCGGATGCTGGCCATTCGACGTTGAGACAACGTGAATGCAGGAGGCACGTTGCTCTTCGCTGCGTTACCGTTCGTGACGAAGGTCAACAGCGCCACTGTCAGTGATGATTGAGGCGAAATCATGGAATCTGGCGAACCATATCGGATCGACCTTTCCACATTTACCAGCGTTGACAACGAGATGAGATTTAAAGGAACTCGTTATTGCGATCCGTTTGACCGCAGCATCCAGAAAGTGGTTACAGAACGCGCCACGGACTTCGTCAAAGCCGCTTGCTGATATGAACGCGGTGTTGATTCTGAGGTTTCGAAGCACGGCGATACTTTCGTCGGAGAAGAACGTGGCCGAGTTATGCGCGTAATGTCCCCCGAGCAGGACTATCCGTACGTTTGGTTTCTGGCGCAACGCATTCGCGACGTCGATTGAATGGCACACGACCGTAAGGCTGATTTCGCCGGAAATTTGACGGGCCAGCATTGCCAGGGGCTCACCGCTGTCAATGAAGACCGTCTCACCGTCCGTGAGGTGCTTAACTACGGAGCGGAGTGTCTCGGATACGGTGGTTTGCTTCAGGCTGGTCGTTGACGTGGCATTAAAGGTCAGAGGGCCACGGAAGACATGGCCGCCAAGGCACACAAGCCGGCCTGTACTGGCCGCGATGTCTCGGCGCACGGTCATCTCCGACACGCCAAGTATCTTGGCGGCCTCTCGCAGACGTACAGGGCGCCTGTAGCACAGCGCTTCGAAGAGATGATCAACTCGTTCTTTTCCCGTCATCATCTGGTCCTGGTTATGGAAAAGGGACTTGCGCATGATCGGAGACGAGTCAGACCGAGTGAGCAGAAAGGACGGCAAAAAGGCCGTTGTGCAACGAGTCAAGCCGGCTCATACGTGGGGGCTCGCCCGCCTCCTGGCCGTGATTGCGTCTCTGTAAATCATCCATATGTCGTGCGTGAGGGCTTCACCTGGCGCAACTGTTTCGAATCCGGGAATGTCTTCGCAAAGTCCGAGAAGACAATCGCAGAAGGTTTCGAAATCTGCATTTGCTCCTGCCTGCTGAGCGATAATTTTGGCCAGATTGCGTTTCTGTTCGGAGGAGAGAGTTGACAGCACGCTGAGTTCCGGAAAACGGGTTGGATTGAGCTCTAGATATACCCATCGGGTGATGGGATTTACAAGGACGGTGATGTGTTGAACTGAAAACGGACACCATCGCCGACGGACGGACACATGTGACAGCGGTCGCAGACGGCTTTCACAGAATCGATAGTCAGGCAGCAACTGCGTCGGACAGGCGTTCGGCGACGCGATCGAGTCGCAGTACTGCCTCGTCGATCTCGGCGTCAGTGACCGTCAACGGCGGCAACAGCCGAAGTACGTTGTTGCCTGCTGGAACACACAGGAGTTTGTGCTCGTGCAGCATCGCAAGAACTTCCCTGACGGGAGGTACGCACTGCAGGCCAACCAGAAGGCCAGCGCCACGCACTTTGCTGAAGACCGTGGGGTATTTCGATACAAGTTCGTCTAACCGCAGCATGAGCCTGAGGGACGCATCTCGTACCCGCTCCAGAAACGCCGGGGCACTGATGATATCGAGCACCTCGCTGGCTACAGCCATGGCCAGCAGGTTGCCACCGAACGTCGATCCATGCGTCCCGGGCTGCATGACAGACCCGACCGCTTCAGTTGCAAGGCACGCTCCGATCGGGAAGCCACCACCGAGCCCCTTTGCCGCAGCCAGGATATCTGGCGTAACGTCTTCGGCAGCGTAGGTAAAGAGACTACCAGTACGACCGATGCCGGTTTGCACTTCGTCGAGCAGCAGCAGAATCCCGTAGAAATCGCAGAGATCACGGAGTGCATGAAGATAGCCGGGCGGCAATGGGCGGATGCCGCTTTCTCCTTGGATAGGTTCAATGAGAATGCCGGCGGTATGCTCGGTGATGGCTTCTTCGATCGCAAGCAGATCGCCGAAGGGTACCTGGTCAAACCCATCGACACGCGGTTCGAAGCCCTCCAGATACTTCTCCTGACCTGTGGCCGCTAGCGAACCCAGTGTCCTGCCGTGGAAAGCGCCTTCGAGGGTGATTATCCGGTTGCGCTGTGGCGCGCCGCTGCAATGGTGATACCGACGGGCTGCCTTGATGGATAGTTCAATCGCTTCGGTGCCGGAATTACAGAAGAAAACGCGATCGGCGAAACTGAGTTCGCAAAGTTGGTCGGCCAACATCTCCTGTTCAGGGATCGTGTAGAGGTTTGATACATGCCACAGCTTCTCTGCCTGACGCTGAAGCGCCTGGACGAGCCGCGGGTGACTGTGTCCCAATGCGTTGACCGCGACGCCGCTGCCAAAATCGAGGTAGACGTCGCCGTTGGGCGTAAACAACGTACAACCGTGGCCGCGTTCGAATTGTATCGGCGCACGGGCATATGAGGGAAAAAGATGGGATGCTACCTGGGAGGTCATGTTGATGGTGTCAGTAAGCTAGGACAGGTCAGTGCGCCGGACGGCACCAAGATATTCATGCGTCACCCAGTGCTGCTGTATTCATTAAGGAGCGTTAAGTTCAGATGTGATCGTTCGTCGCCACGTCGATGCCGTAGATGGTCTTACTCTTCAACGGAGCATTGAAGGTCACGGCCGTGCGGGCGGCAGTGTCTACCCTGAGGTCGAAAACGTCCGGCCGTGCATAGTGGCCCACGACGTCAAGGTCGAACTTCCCACGTTCGCAGTCGTCGGAATCGATGTTTGCGAATAGCAGGCCTTCCGTATCGTGAAGTGGACCTGCAAGGATATCGCCCAGCGGCGACACGATGACGCTGCCTCCCTGAATGAGCACGGTTTCTGGGGCGTCGCCCTGGACGCACGCATACTCATCTGGGGCATCGGCGCGAGTTGCGTACTGACACGCACTCAGCACGAAGCAACGCCCCTCGTATGCGATGTGGCGCATGGTCGCTTTCCAGATATCCCGGTCGTCCACAGTAGGAGCACACCAGAGACGAATTCCTTGAGCGTATAGCGCACTCCGGAAGGAGGGCATGTAGTTTTCCCAGCAGATGGCAGCGCCGAACCGCCCATAAGGCGACTCTGCCAACTGGATTGTCGAACCGTCACCGCATCCCCAGATCAGTCGCTCGCTAGCGGTCGGCATTAGCTTCCGGTGCTTGCCGAGCAGCTGTCCGTCTGGTCCGAAGTACACTGCAGTACAAAACAGGGTACCTCCCTGGCGTTCAATAACGCCGACGACCAGATAGGCCTTCAAGGCCGCAGCGAAGCTCCCGATCCGGTCGGTCTCCGGGCCCGGAATCTCGATGGCACCCTGCCAGTAGCGCAGGAATTCGTCGCGTCCCTCTGCGGTGCGCGATCCGACCCTGGCACCAAAGTCCAGACCCTTGGGATAACCACCAATGTAAGCCTCGGGAAAGACAAGAAACTCAATGTCCTGTTTCTGCGCTTGCGCACACCACATTTCCATGTCATCAAGCGTTTTAGGGGTATTGAAGATTTGGGAGCCGACTTGAGCGACTGCGACGCGAACCATGATTTCTTTCTCCTGTCAGACCAACCGCCGGTCGGGACGAGTCGTCAACTATGACTTGAGTGGCGATCTTAAACACATCTGTGCGGAGCTGATAGAGACAGTTGACAGCAAAAATGCGAATGCAGGTATTAAACAGGAGTTTGCGTTTGACTATGCGACGGTTATCCGGTCTTTAATCGCCTGCAGTGACAAACTGCTGCGGTTGTTCTCTACGAATCTGCATCTATACAAAGTCTGCCTGGTGTGCAGATAACCTAAGTTCCAATGCCGGGTAGACTCCGACCTATCCGCCGGCGTCGCTCTGGAATAGGCGCATAAGTTACTGGTGAGCAGGTCTAAACCTACAGAGCTTACGGTTCTCTAGTTATTGTGTGGCGTCTTTAGGACCAAGCCTCGACACGCATATACTGTCCGAGCTTTTTCAACGACATAGCCCGAGCGTAGCGCTATGACATCGTTTGAGGGCGAACGCTCGACGGCGGGAAAAGACGCTCGGTGCTCCGAAAACGCAAGTTCAAGCTGCTTCTAGAGTATTTTTCAAGACGAAGTAAAGACCTACCGATTGACGTCCTCCCCGCCCTGAAGGACGGGGTCTCACGGCGCTGCCAGATGAATGTGCTCGAGAGCGATTCGAAGATCGACGCATGATTCGCGGCTGCTGGGAGCTATCTGAATCTGCTGCGCCAGATTACCCGGTATCTGCTTCTATACCTGAGGTTGTGGTTCGGCGAATAATGTTGTGAGACTCCCTCTATCCTTCGGCCCAAAAAGCATTGGGATAAGTGCGTGAGTTCCCGGGCATCACACCTGAACCCGCAAAGCTTGTTGTTTTCGGCCTGCAGGACACAAGCATGGAGTCCCGGCGCAGTGTGCCGGGCCTCTTCAAGTGGCTTGATAATCGCGCATTTATGCTGTGGCACACATTGAATCCGTCGGCTCATAAACGTCTACCTTCCTGCGGTCGGTTTCTCCTGGGCGGGTGTGGCGTTAATTTCAATTTGATCCGTGACAACAATAAGGTTTAACGCCAGTTGTGTCGACGGACGAGCATGCGTGGAAGGGGCGACGCGGTACGAATTCGGGGTGGCGATAATTGCTTGCTGTTCCGGAATTGATGAGCATGCGGACATCTCGGCGCACGACGGTTTAAGGCGAAAATGATTCTGTAAAACCCAATGAGAGAAGACGACGGTCGTAAGCTTTCGCATGAAGCGCTCGAACAAATCCGGATCCACGCAGTCATGCGCGTCCAGGCTGGTGAGTCGCCAGGGAATGTCATTCGTGCGCTTGGATTCACCCGGCCGCGCATCTATGAATGGCTGGCAGCCTACCGCAGAGGCGGCATTGAGGCGTTGCGTTCCAAGCCGGTTCCCGGGCGCCCCATGAAGCTGTCCGTAGAAGATGTGAACTTCATATACGAAGCTGTGACTACCAAGACCCCAATGCAATTGGAATTCGAGTCTGCGTTGTGGTCGCGTGACATTGTGCGCGAACTGATCCGTCGCCATTTGGGGATCGGGATGTCGAAGAATTCAGTCGTTAGGCTGCTTAGTAAGCTCGGGCTTTCCGCACAACGGCCTTTGGCGCGCGCATATCATCGCGATCCTGAATTGACCGACACATGGATGCGGGAGCAGTACCCGGCAATCGTGAAGAAAGCTAGGTCCGTCGGCGCACGGATCATGTTCGTGGATGAGTCGATGGTTCAGTCGGGCTGTCGCAGCGGGACGAGCTACGCAAAGAGGGGAAAAGCGTCGCTAGTCGGGGTAACGAATGGACGCTTCAAGGGTAATCTGATTTCGGTGATCAACTCTCACGGGGAAGTACGCTTCATGTTTGCTGAAGGCCCGTTGAATGTCGAGGTATACGTCGACTTCGTGACGCGACTACTCCTTACCGAAGACGGCCCAATTTTTCTGATTGCAGATGGCCAGTCGATACATCAAACGAAGGCGGTTAAGCAGCTCGCTGCGCAGTCCGACGGTCGCTTGCACATGTTCCAGCTACCGCGTTATTCATCAAGCCATGTATCTTGATGGGCCGCCGTAGTGTCGTGAGTTAGAAGTTCGTAGAATCAATTCTCCGTTCTTTCCGGAATGACGAAGTGCTGGTCACCACGCCGCTCGAAATCGCGTAGGCTCGACGCGTTCGGGTTATTACAGAACATCGCCTGGTCCGCGAAAGTGGCTCGGCGCTGGAGCCGGCTTCACCGATAGTTAAGACGAGCACGGGCATCGTGACATTCATATGTGGAGCCGACCGTATCATTCATCAATTGCTGTGTTCACAGTTTCACCACATTGGCCGCTGTCGATGTGTTTTGCAGTAACGTCGCTCGGACGGATCCGGGCGCTTACGTCAAGGAAAATTTTATGACTGTGCGTTCTGGCAAGCGCAACTTCGCGCGCATTGACCGACTTCCCCCTTACGTCTTCAACATTACCGCCGAACTCAAGCTCGCCGCCAGACGCCGCGGTGAGGACATCATCGATATGAGCATGGGCAATCCCGATGGCGCCACTCCGGCGCATATCGTGGCAAAGCTTAATGAGGTAGCTCTACGGCCCGACACGCACGGCTATTCGACGTCCAGAGGCATTCCGAGGCTACGTCGGGCAATTTCGCGGTGGTACGAAACGCGATACGGGGTGGACATCGATCCAGATAGCGAAACCATCGTTACGATCGGATCGAAGGAAGGTCTCGCCCACCTGATGCTCGCTACGCTCGATCGTGGAGACACGGTCCTCGTGCCTGACCCAAGTTATCCAATTCACATCTATGGTGCGGTCATTGCTGGTGCAGATATCCGCTCTGTGCCGCTGATTCCAGGCGTTGATTTCTTCGCTGAGCTTGAAAACGCGATTCGGGGCAGCTACCCGAAGCCGAAGATGATGATCCTCGGTTTTCCGTCTAATCCGACGGCGCAATGCGTCGAGCTCGATTTCTTTGAACGTGTGATCGAACTGGCGCGAAAGCACGATATTCTTGTTGTCCACGATCTCGCGTACGCGGACATTGTGTTCGATGGCTGGAAGGCTCCTTCAATCATGCAGATACCCGGTGCGAAGAACGTCGCTGTCGAGTTTTTCACGCTATCGAAGAGCTATAACATGGCGGGTTGGAGAATCGGCTTTATGGTCGGAAACGCTGACCTGGTTCATGCGCTTGCACGCATCAAGAGCTACCATGACTACGGTACGTTTACTCCGCTTCAAGTCGCCGCAATCGCTGCGCTTGAAGGTGACCAGCAATGTGTCATGGACATTGCTGCCCAGTATGAGAGCAGACGCAATGTCTTGGTCAAAGGGCTTAACGAAGCCGGATGGTTGGTCGATCGGCCGAAAGCCTCAATGTATATATGGGCACGCATTCCGGAACCCTATAGTTCGCTGGGCTCGCTTGAATTTGCGAAGCGTCTGCTTGAAAAGGCGAAGGTGTCCGTATCACCCGGTATTGGATTCGGCGATTACGGCGATGGCTATGTGCGTTTTGCGCTGATCGAGAATGAGAGCCGCATTCGTCAGGCTGTACGGGGGATTAAGTCGATGTTCAAAGTCGATGGTCTGGTCAATCCGGCGACCGAGGTAACTCCGCTGGCGTGACGGCGCCGAACGGTTGAACTAAAGTGCAGGGTCTCCGGGCGGGGCCCGACGGCCCCGCCAGGCACGCGCGGTCAACTTTCTCTGGAACTACTGCAACGAGCTGTCGGTAAGGGCGTGGGAACGGGAGCGGTGGTTCCTCTCGGGCTACGATTTTCATCCATTCACGAAGGGCGCCGGCAAGGCAGGACTTGACCTTCACTCGGGCACGATCCAGGCTGTCACTGAAGAATATGCCACGCGCAGAAAGCAGGCCCGGAAGGTGAAACTGCGCTGGCGGTCGTCGCGTGGTGCGCGGCGTTCGCTGGGCTGGATACCCTTGAAGGGAAACGCAATCCGCTACCGCAACGGACAGCTGTTCATCGGCCAGATGGTCCTGTCGCTGTGGGACAGCTACGGCCTCGCGGGCTACGAACTCGGCGCCGGCAACATCAGTGAGGACTCACGTGGCCGGTGGTATATCAACATCTGCGGGAAGCTGGGCCCACAGCAGGGGCCGCGTCACAGAGAAGCAACGAGGTCCGTTGGCATTGATCTCGGGCTGAAGGATTTTGCTGCCTTGAGCGACGCACACGTGGTCGGTCCGGCGCGCCACTATCGCGAGCTTGAGGCTAAGCTTGCGAAGGCGCAGCGCGCGCGGAAGAAGGCTCGCGTGCGTGCGATTCACGCGAAAATAAAGAATTCCCGGAAAGATCAGCTGCATAAGCTTTCCACGGCGCTCGTGCAGGAGTATGGCGCCATCTTCATCGGCAACGTGAACGCTTCGGCGCTTGCGAAGACACGGATGGCGAAGTCCGTGCTCGACGGGGGCTGGAGTTCGTTCCGAACCATGCTGCAGTACAAGTGCGATTACGCGGGCGTGTGGTTCGATGAGGTCGATGAAGCGTATTCAACCTAGACCTGTAGCTGCTGTAAAAGGCGCACAGGCCCGAAGGGCCTGGAGGGACTTGGAATGAGAGAGTGGGCCTGCCTCGAGTGTGGCGCGTGTCATCATCGCGACATCAATGCGGCAGACAACATTCTCGCGGCGGGACGTCGCCGTCTGGCAGTAGGAATCCCCGTCCTTCCCGCGCCCTGCGCGGCAGCCGCAGGCTGAGGGCGGGGAGGACGTCAAAATTAGGGCTTCATAAGATTGGCGTTTGAGCGCCTGAGAGTCCACCGCTAGACGTGGATCGACGAGGAGCAATTGCTGACGCTCGCCAACCCGCTCGCGAAGAACGCCTACGGGCGATATCTGAAAAACATTATTACGGACCAAGTTGCATGACCATCCTAGTAACCGCTACGGCACTGCCTGAAGTCAAGATTATCGAGCCGAAAGTGTTCGGCGACGCGCGGGGTTTTTTCTTCGAAAGCTTCAATGCGAAGGAGTTCGCCGAGCAGGTCGAGACCGGCGTCGAGTTCGTGCAGGACAACCATTCGCGCTCCTCGAAAGGCGTGCTGCGTGGCTTGCATTATCAAATCCAGAACGCGCAGGGCAAGCTTGTGCGCGTGGTTGAAGGTGAAGTGTTCGACGTTGCTGTCGACATCCGCAAGAGCTCGCGGAATTTCGGCAAGTGGGTGGGCGTCACACTGTCGGTGGAGAACCATCAACAGTTGTGGGTGCCGCCTGGTTTCGCACACGGGTTCGTCGTGTTGAGCGAATCGGCGCAGGTCCTCTACAAGACCACCGATTACTGGTTCCCTGAATACGAGCGCAGCATCGTCTGGAACGATCCCGCGGTCGGCATCGAGTGGCCGATTAACTTCGAGCCATTGCTGGCAGCGAAAGACGCAGCAGGCAAGCGTCTTACCGATACTGAAGTTTACGCCTAAGGGGTTGCCGCATGAGCGCACCTGATGCCAGGCGGACGATTCTCGTCAACGGTGTTAATGGTCAGGTTCGCTTCGAGCTCGTGCGTACGCTGCAAGGGCGTGGCAGCGTGGCAGCGTGGTCGCGGTCGACCGCGTCACGCTGGATCCGTCCAATCTGAATCAGGTCCGTGTCGTTGTTCGAGACGTGCGGCCTGCGCTGATCGTCAATCGTTGTTAGCAGCGGATGGATGGCGGATAGAGCCGGCATTTGCGTTGAAGGTTGCCGATTTCGCAGACGGCATCGACACGCGAAGTTGTGCTGCAATATGCAATGGCAACTCGAAGGCTCCGATTCAGTGCCGGGAATGATGCGATCTATTGAGCGCCACGCGCTTACCGTAAGTTTGAAGGTGCATAAACCTGCACATGCAGATTGTCTTCGGCTACAAAACCCTCAGGACAAAGGTTGGTAACCGAAGGGACGCTTCCCGTGAGCGTCCAGTGTTGAACGCCTCCTACCGGGCGGAGAGCAGTTGCCTATAATTGCAACGCCTCCATGTTCGAGAGAAACTTCATCCCATTGGACAGGCCGACAGCGCCCGCGAGTTCACCGCTCAGTAATGACGGGAGCAGACTCGCACGTAGCGCTGTATTCTCGCTTTGAAGCAGGCATTCGATGAACGCTCGCTGTCCCCAGAATACCAATGCCGCCGCCATTGAATCTTCAGTTATCGTCGCGATTGCGTCAATGGCATGCAGAATGGTTCCACCGGAACCGCCGATATCTGTCGGAACGCCGATACGGAACAGGCCCGCTTGTCCCAGTTGAGGGAGAACCTGTGAGGCGAGATGACGATCAAGATCGAGTTGTTCGGCTCGCGCCTGAAGCCAGGTCGAAACCTCACGAATCCGGAACCTGACGTGGGCTGGCTGATCCGTTAGCGGATGGACTCCAAAGTTGTCGTTCAGCATCACGTCGGTGTCCATCGAAAATCCTGCAACTCAGCGTTCATTTCGTTCTGGGTGAGGTTATTCGCAAAATTGCAGAGGGTCGCGAGGCTCACACCCAGCTCTATCTCCAATGCGTTCGCTTCGGTCAGTCCCGCATTTCGAAACTCCTCGAGCGATTGACCGTCGACCGCTCCATGCATGGCAATGACAGACCTGGTGAATATCGCGATGGTGTTCAAGCGTGTGTCGCTGAGAGGCCTATTACCTCTGAAGGCAGTGACGAGATCTGACGCGAGGTCTGGTTTCTTAAGGGCTATTGCCGTATGTCCGGCTACGCAGCAGGCACAGCCATGTATGGTCGCAGCGGTAATCTGAACCACTTCACGCTCGGCGAGCGTGAGCCCACATCGACCACTGATCTGGCCCAGTGTGAGGTATGCCTCAAGCGAGTCGCGCGCTTCTGTCAGCGATGCGACCAGGTTGGGCAGGGATCCATTGTTTGCAAGTGCAGTCCTCAAATATGACCGACCCGCTTCTGGTGCGGTCTCGATGGTGTGTGAGGGTAGACGACTCTAAACCGGTCTTGGGCGTATATGGACACGTGCACTCACAATTGATCGTCCTCGCCGAGATATGCGTAGCGGCCGTCACGCGCGCCCTTCAGCGCGTCTACGTCAGAAAGGAAGTGCGCGATCAGGCAGGTAGCCAATGCGCCAAAGGAAAGCGCACTGATCGAAGCGACGAAGAGGAGTTGCATACCGAATCCTATCAAGTTTTTACATGTTGGAATGGTAGACGGACCAGCGGAGGAATTGCAGAAGCAGTTGACGGAGAAACGATAGACGCAGCACTAAATATTCCGTTCATCGGCGGAAATTTGCGTGAATCTGAATCTGCTGCGCTTTTTTCAGGTGGCGACTGATACTTGTACAGCCTGTGGCTAACGTCCTACGGTGACATTGCATTGCTGACTGCGTATTGGACACAGAGCGCGGCGGGACCTCAAAAGTATCTCGTCTGCAATGCGGACGAGGGTGACTCGGGCAACTCCGTGTTGGGTTGAATGCGCTCAGGGGAACTCGTCCAGGTGTAGTCAAGTTCACAAATCAGCTCGCTGGTGAGTTGGGTGCTTTCCGCTGGACCTGGAATAACTGCGAAATCGATCTCCCCGCGCTTCAGTTTTCTCTCGCAGCGAGCTGTGAAATCTACTTGTGGTTCGAGTACAAGCTCGGGGAAAAGCGATTGCACCCGGCGTACGAAGGCGGGAAACCATGTGGTCGCGACAAGCTCGCTGATACCAAATCGGCATATGCCCCGGAAGGTGCTGGAAGGTGTTACGTCGGTCCGTATCCGATTTTGAATCTCAAGCATATGGCGAGCATGTTCGATAAGGCGCTCGCCGGAGGCCGTCAGCAATGCACGCTGGCTCGATCGATTGAATAGGCGCGTGTCCAGCTCAGCCTCCAGCTCTGAGATGCGCTTGGACAACGTCGATGGCGTAAGGTGTAGACGAGTTGCTGCAGATGCAAAATTCCTCAACGTGGCTGTCCAATAAAAGGCTTCAAGTTGCTTCAGTGTCATAGCGGCATCTCTATCGATGGATTGCCCAATTTTTCGTTGGATTTCTGGATTGCCCACTAACCAGTCCGCGACCAGCCGAGGTGTCGGTCGGGTTAGAGGGCGAAAATTCAGTTGAGCGGTTCTTGTATGTGTCGAGACCTGCCGGTTGAGTGTCGGATGTTCTGCTGATTTTGCGCTCGACGCAATTCAGGGAAACCGGGGGCGTGAACCTGCCAGACTAAGCCGCGCAAAGCGTCACGTGACGCTTTGCGCGAGATAGGCACTGGACCACTCGTTTGAATGTGCACAAAGCTGCACCTACTGATTAGCCTTGCGCCCCTTCTTGCCCCATGCGAAGGCCGTCCGCAGTGCATCGGTCACTCGTGCCGGCCGGGGCGACGCGAATGCGTAACGGCCTCGCTCATTGCGATGCAGCCGCAAGCACAGCACGATACCTGCCGGCGCGCCGTGACGTAGTCGATGCCCAAATGCTTGCTTGCACCCGGCGGAAGTCGATCCGGGATATGGGCCTCGATCGTACACGCGTGGCCGGAATTTCGACGCGACCACCACCGGCGGGCCGCCGTCTCGTCTCCCGATTCGACGAAAATGAAGTGGTGCGAGCGACTGGTCTGCTGTTGGCGACGGAACGATCCGCAGCTGTCCCAACGAATCAGTCTTCCGGACGAAAACACTTTACTCCCGCCAGAACGTCCTCTCGCAAGACATTGCTTTGCCGCCTTGGGCCGCCATGGTCCTTACACAACCTAGCCTTCCTGGTCAGATACGTGCGTGTTGACGGCTAAAGTATTTAGAAATTTAACTTTCGGGCCTGCTTCGCTATCTTTTCCAGCAACTGCACCTTACGTCCGACAACAAAGGTTCGTTAGCATGAGATGTGTGATATTTCGATTCCCTTTAATTTCTGGCGAGGTTATTGATGGTTCGTGTCGGTGTTGCCCAAGTAGGATCAAGGATTTTCAATACGAAGGCGACGCTTGGTCTTATGGGGGATTGGTGCCGAAAAGCGCGAGAGGGGGGCGTCCAGCTTCTCGTGTTTCCCGAAGCATACATCGGAGGGTATCCAAAGGGGCTCGACTTTGGCGCTCGCGTTGGATCTCGCACATCCGCAGGCCGAGAGGACTATCTGCGATATTTTCAAGGCGCCATCGAGGTTCCAGGTAAAGAGGTTCGAGAAATGGGCAGATATGCTGCGTCGATGAATGCATACCTAGTTGTTGGGGTAATTGAGCGAGATGCTGGAACGCTTTACTGTACCGCCTTGTACTTTGGACCGAACGGTGAACTGTTGAATAAGCATCGAAAGTTGATGCCTACGGCGAGCGAGCGACTCATTTGGGGATTTGGAGATGGATCGACTATTGGGACTGTCAACTCTCCTTTCGGTCGGTTCGCTGCCGCGATCTGTTGGGAAAACTACATGCCATTCTACCGAATGGCCATGCACGCGCAGGGCATTCGTCTGTGGTGTGCGCCGACCGTTGACGATCGAGATATCTGGCAAGCGTCCATGCGTCATATTGCGTACGAGGGACGTTGTTTTGTCTTAAGCGCTTGCCAATTTATGACGCGCGCGCACGCGCCAGAGCAATACGACTGCATTCAAGGGGATGAACCGGACACCGTGTTGATCGCTGGAGGAAGTACGGTGATTTCGCCGCTCGGGGAGGCGGTAGCCGGACCGATGTATGGCTGTGAAGGTCTTCTTGTCGCCGATATCGATCCGGAAGATTGCGAGCGTGGAAAGTTCGACATGGATGTGGTGGGACACTACGCGAGACCGGATGTATTTCGCTTGGAAGTTGATACAACTTCGAGGAAAGCCGTGATTTTTCGTCAAAGCCCTCCATTTCCGGAAAGTAGCTTCGATGAAAGCCTTGACGGCGTGGGTGCGAAACTCCGCGAGTCTGCTTGTGAACGCAACGACCCCGTCTAAAGAGAGGTTTCTAGCATCACGCGTACATCCTTTTTCTTCTAAATCGATGCAGTCTTAA
Organism: Paraburkholderia sp. IMGN_8; assembly: GCF_038050405.1. Classification (NCBI taxonomy): domain Bacteria; kingdom Pseudomonadati; phylum Pseudomonadota; class Betaproteobacteria; order Burkholderiales; family Burkholderiaceae; genus Paraburkholderia; species Paraburkholderia sp. IMGN_8. The sequence goes on from NZ_CP150901.1 coordinate 1,402,998, forward strand.
AAAACAGCGGTAAGCAAAGCGTGCGCTCAAAAAAGATAGGTGACTCTCATGTACGATAGACGCTCGTCGGTGTTGTTTTCAGACGCCGTCTCCGATAGTGATGTGATCCTATATCGACATGGGTGTTGGGCAGACACAGCAGATGGTCGTAGTCTGCTCGATTTCAACAGTCAGAGTTCAGGTGGAGCTTTCGGTCACCACAATGCACGCTTGGACGCCGCGGCCATCGCCGCGTCATGCGCATATCAGGAGAGGGGTGAGCAGGCGGTTGTTGAAGCACAAGACGGTTTATCAAGAATATTGTGTCAGGCAACCTTCGCAGACCAATCAATTATCTGCTCCGGGGTAGCATCGGCACGTAACCTTGCCATTGATGCCGCAATTGCATTGTTTCGCGAGCGTAGTCCTGTAAGCGATAGCCATATAATCCGATTCTCACCGTCCGAAGGCGCTTGTAAAGTCGGTAAACGAGCGGGAGTGACACGTAAGTTATCACGTGCTGCGTTGAACGGATCAGGGCATGTTGACGCAAAAATTCGTCACATCAATGGAGGGTTTGAAATACTTGAGAAATCAATCAACTACGGAACTGCGGCGATACTCGTGGACTGCATGGAATGTGGATACGGGAGGCCGCATCTGACAGTCGAGCAACTCTCGGAATTGCGTGATCTTTGTGATTTCTATGATTTGCAACTCATCTTTGACGAAGGACGCATTGGCATAGGCAGATCGGGGCATGTGTTCGCATATGAGCCAATGGGTGTGGTCCCCGATGCTCTTGTGACAGGCCGAGAGGTCGGTGGACCATTCAAAATCGGCTTCTGCCTCATGACTAGCGAAGCAGCGCAAGGGGTGTCATTGTGCCGTGAACCCAAGCGGACAGTAGCGCGTGCGTCCATTAAATCGATTGCTTATGCATCGTCGGCTATCGCTATGACGACTGAGCGCGCATTTGCGACCCATGTTCGTTCGATGTCACGGCGAATAACTACAAGACTAAAGAGACTGGCATTGAAGTTTCCATTTATAGTAAGAAATACAAGATGTGTTGGTCTCAAGTTCGAAATTGAATGTTTTTCGCAGTCTCACGAGCTACATCTGTTGATGAAGGAAGAGGGGCTGCTTAGCGCGATTTCTCAAAGCGAAAAAATCGTAATTACACCGCCGCTTGTTATAACCGCGAAGGAGGTTGACGAGGGGCTGGTCCGTATTACTCGTGCCTTGACTCGCCTTCAAAAATCACGGAAACCACCTGCTACTGCTTGAAATCTGGTTTTCCGTGTATCGATTTCTTCGAGATGTTGCGTCATAGTAAGTTGGACGCAGGAATTTCGTAATTTGGTTTGTGTGATTGGCAGACATTGTTTCAACTAGAATGCAGCGAAGGATGATGAAATTTCCCCACACTTTCGTTGGGCATGCATTTATCTCGAAACCGGCAACGCCGGTCGCCGCCCCGGAGTGCGGAAGGCACCCCTGGTCGCGGCAACAACGTCGCGCCCCTCAGCAGGGACAACCGTTTGCCAGCGAAAACAATCTGCATGAGCAGATTTGTGCACGTTGAAACAAACAGCTAGGTCTGTATGTATCCATTCGATATTGGGCATGCGATGTTGCCCTCACCAAGTGCCTCCCTCAAGGTCGCCTCAATGCCCATGCACAGCGCGGTGAGTGGGAGATCATTGGGCTCTAGGCCAAACGGATCCTCAAGTTCTGCTCCGAGCTCTTCCAGCGCAAAGAATGTGTAGGAAATGAATGTGGCGATGATGGGCGTCATGAGGCCGATAGAGTCAACGAGGCCGAATGGAAGCAGCAGGCAATACAGGAATATCGTTCTATGAATTATCACCGAATAGGTGAACGGAATGGGAGTGGCGGCAATACGTTCGCACCCACCGATTGCGTCGGAGATCTTTCCCATTGATACTTCAGTCGCTTGTACGACCGCGGGTGACACATTGCCATCGCGTAACTGCTCACCGATCCATTCGCTAGCCATCTGTAGAAGTATTGTTGGCTTGTAGATGACGTCGTTCAACCTGATACATTCCTCCCGCGATAGGAGTCGCGCAAGATCTGGGCCGGTATCGGTGCCTCGGAGTTGGTGCCGAAGGGCGTGAACAGTCGCGATCAATCTGTACACAAACACGTGTGTTGTTGACTGATTAAGCATTAGCGTAATTGCTTGTCTTGTCGCTGAACGTGTGTCATTGAGTAGGATTCCCCAAAGGGTTCTCGCTTCCCAGAAGCGTGCATAGCTTGTACTGTTCCGAAATCCTAGAAATATGGCTAGCGTCAAACCAATTAACGTGAACGGAACAAAGTTCATCGGCACTTTCCAGACGAAAAGGCGCCCGTGAAACGCAACGACCAGCGCCGAGAACACAGATGTCAGAGCAAGGCGTGGGGCAATCTGAGGTAAAACTGACCCTCGCCATACGAAGAGCATGCGGAGCCAGTGTAATCTGGGGCGAACTATCATCGTCGAGCTGGTTGGTGGCCAAAAGTCTATTCGACCTTCGTCCGGTTAAATCCAATTGAGAAGTCGAAGGGTTGATTGCTGGAAGAGGCGGTTTTTGTGGCTACAGCTGTCAGGTAAGCTCCGTCCGTCGAGAGCTTTTCGTCGGCGACAACGCGAGGGGGCAGAGCCCAGCTTGAGGGTTCTGTCAAGGACACGAAAACAGTGCGGGGTGAAAAATTGACGACAGGCGTGGTCCATACCAGAGTGAATACAGACATCAGAAAATCTTTGTCATCGTATACGAGAAAATTTGTTCGTATGTCGTATGTCGTATGTCGTATGGCAATTGATCGCAAGATACCGAGTCAACTGTAGTGCGATTGAACCTTCTTTTCGCCAAGGCTAGTCGATTCCGCTATTGCAGCATTCGGCCGATGTTGTCCGTAAGCGCAGTAGCTACTGCCAATCGGCGGAACGTCCCGCTGGCACGTTGAAGCAGCGGTACCACAAGTACAACCCATCGATATTGAGAGCGAGGTAGCTCTCGTCTGCAGTATGGCCGAGTCAATCACGGGCGTGAAAAAGCCTGCGGCACTCATAGACATTAACAATACTACGAGGCGGCAGGAAGGAGGCCGGCCGACTGTACGAGCAGGGGGCACCCGTCGTGGTCAGCCAAGCAAGAACTAGTCAGCTTTCGGCAAATTGTGATGTACTCGCGACGTTTCGGCAGCCGTGACCAATAGGGTGAACGCTTCGTCTATGCCCATAACCTTTCTGGCTGCCTTTTTCGCCTTGTTCAAAACCTCGTATTTTGTTTCTTCGGAGACGCGGCTGTATTCCGCAGGAGGCAGTTCGAATGAAACCCCCTCAAGCGTGATAGTGCGCCGAAAGCCTTCCGCGGACATCTCTTCATGTAGTTCGTTGTATTTTGCCGATCCTGGCGTCGCACCATGGAGTTCAACACGTACGGTGAAATTCATTAATATAACCTCGTCAAAGTGAACGGTACCCATGCTAACCCCAAGTTGGTTGTTTGTTGCCAGTCACCCAGCCCCTTGCATGTTTCGGCCACGATATTTAGGCATACCTGAGCCTGTCCGTGAATGTTGAGTTGGTAAGATTCCATCATCACCGTCGCATTTGATGTTTAACGCAAGCAGTGAATTGACTACGCCGATAGCTCGAAGGTCCGTGTCATAAATAATCGCCGAGAAGCGTCACTCCAATGCCATTCTTCGCAATATCGCCCGGCTAGTGTGCGGAGACTTCAAAATTTGCAGATATCGTTGACAGGAGTGGCTTTAGGTGCAGGTCGATACCTTGGCCGAGATGACATTTATCTTGTTCAAGCGGGCCCTTCGACGCATGTGAACAATCTCAGTCGCTTGGACATCATCATAACGTGTGTTATGTATGACACAAAGCAGCAGATGAAGCGAAAGAGATGCAAGCAGATCGAAACTGCTTGGTGATAGTTTCTGTTAAGACTGAGAATGGAGCATGTTGAGTCTGTGCGAACGATCAGGATGGGAGGAATTATTCAGGTCTTTTGACGATTGACATAAGGTCGGCTGAGAGAAGCTCAAAAAAAGATCCGCCCACATGGGTCGGCCATAAGATAAGGTCTGCTCGGAAAAGCAATGAACAAGCTCTGGAAGCCGCCAATGCCGTTCGCGGACGATCTGGCCGAGTCGCCGCACCGCCCGTGTTCATCGTGCGGTTCGACCCGTTGATTTGGCGACAGTCTCGCACGGTTGATTGCAAAGTCAGTGCTGTTCGAGAGCGCGTACACAGCGCCGAACTTGATGCAAGCATAGTTGTTGCTCGAGTACTTGATGGGATTGCTCATGCCCACTGAGCGGTTCCCACACACGTGGAGGTGGCTAACCATGTCGTGTTGAAGCGGAAGGAACTGGGAGATTTTGCTGTCGAAAAGCAAAATCGGTGATCGTCTCCTAGTGCCTGAAGGCGATGAAGCATGCATCCTTTAATAGTTGAATCAACTCTGCGCCCGGCGGCTTCCGATCAATCAGCTATAGGTAGATCAATCCGACGAGGGCGGCATTATATGTCGTTTGCGTTGCCGGCTGCTCTCGTCCACGGAAATTGACGTCCTCCCCGCCCTGAAGGACGGGGTCCCACGGCGCTGCCAGATGAACAGCGGTCTGTGGAGGCGGACGCAGCCAGGTCTTGAGTCAGGCGCTCGCACCTCTTGCCCATGGGGCGGTCTGAGTCCGACTCGGTTCGATGCCCGGGCCGAGTCGGCAAATAACTGCGTCGATGAAAGAAGCGTCAACTGCTGATCGCCAGGCCAATTGAATTGTGATTAGATGCTGCTATTTAACGGATGGGTCACGTTAATGTCAATGCTCGACTTTGGATCACTGCGTGCCTTGGTCTGTGTGGCCCGAGAAGGCAGCTTTACGAGGGCGGCCAATTGTCTGCATCGGACGCAGCCTTCTATCAGTCATCAAATTCGAAAACTCGAGGAAATGGTTGGCGAGCGTTTGCTTGACCGATCAAGGTCCGAAAACTCGGTGCGTTTAACCCGTACTGGTGAGATTCTTGTCGGGTACGCGTGGAAAATCCTAAACCTAGTCCACGAAGCAGAGGAAGTGTTGAAAGCGGATTTGGGGGCAGCGGATGAGCATCCGGAGAGGCTCCAAGATGTGGAGGTATCGTGTCGCAGAGCGAACAGTGTGGGACAGTAATCTGCTTACTTTCCTGTGTGCGGCCGGTAGCATGGATTTATAGGTTTCTCGATCAGTTTCAGTTAATGCCCATTTAGGTACTCCAAGAGTTGGATATATGGAAAATCGGTCAGGTACATCCCTTCTTGATGAGTATGGGCACAATCGACTACGCACTGCATATCGAGATCATTGGTTAGGGTTTCAGGAACCGGATCTGGTCCGGTGGTTGGAGGAGCAGGCCGAGAATCTCGACTCGTCAGATGGTTGTGCGGATGAGATTTTATCCCGCTTGGGGAAAACGAGTTTGCTGCGGGTGGGAGTAGCTCCGGCCGATGGATCGATTTGTGATGCTATTGAGGTCGTTGCCTCACTAGCAGAGTACTCAATGACCGCGGCCTTCGTCTTCTGGAGTCAGAGGGCATTCATCGAATGCCTGGTGAACGGCACAAGTGATAGGCTACGCTTGGAACTGCTGGGTCGACTCTGTCGAGGCGAGGTGGCCGGGGCGGTTGGACTTTCGAACGCAATGCGATTCCTCACAAGGATGGAGCCCCTGCAAGTTACTGCCTCAGAACATGGCGAACGGGATGGGATGAGGCATTTTGCTCTCCAAGGAAGGCTCCCTTGGGTTACAAATATCCGGAGGTCGGAATTCGTTGTTGCGATTGCTGCTGCGCGTGAGGAGGGGGGTGCGCCTGCGATTTACGCGGTCCACGGTGGCGACGCTGCGCTCATTCGTGCCGAAAGTATTGATCTGGTCGGGCTACAGGCCAGCAATACGGCAGCATTGGAGTTCAACGGGGCCGTTGTTGGCGAATCGTCAATGATTTCAACTGACGCGGCCAAATTCTTGGCAAAGGTCCGACCGGCATTCCTCGGTTTGCAGTGCGGATTGTCGATCGGTTTGGCGCGACGATGTCTGCGCTCCGTCGCACACGCGTTGCCCCATGCCAAAGCCATGCTGGGAAACGACGCATCCGCATTGGATGGTGAACTGAAGGATCTTACGCAGCGGTTATTCGACGGAATTTCGGACGGAAAATTCGCGCTAGAACCTCAAAGCCTTTTCAGAATTCGAATCAGACTTGCTGATGTTGTCGATAGCGCTTCGCGACTCGACCTCCAGGCCACTGGCGCGCGAGCTTATGTCAGAGGAGCCGCTACCGGTGTTGCGCGCCGGCGGCGGGAAGCGATGTTCATTCCAATTGTTACACCCAGCATCGTACAGTTACAGGCTCAACTCAAGGGATAGAAGTTTCTTGTACGGGCGCTTGGTGCAAGCCTGCTGTTCTGCTACTCGGAAGAGCGCGGGTGCTTGATTGATAGGAGCCGGTTCCTACTTTCGTTGCGCTGAGGCAGCATGCTCTTCAATTTTCACTCGAGGAGTTGAGTGAGTTATGAGTTCGACCGTTGGCTAGGCTGATTGCTTTGAAACTGCTGCCCGGATTTATTCGCCATCTGCTCCTGTGTTTGGGTCTGTACTATCAGGACAATTCGGGAGCGGTCAAAATTCCACTCTGCGGTGAGCGACCATGCGAACGGAGCATCGCCCCTTCGAGAGGGTCGCAGCATCACGTAAAACTAATCGCTCGTGCGATCCGTCTCGTGGGCCGGTTTCGCAAGTCGTATAACTTCCGTTGGCTTTCCGGATTTACTATTTATGCACTCTAGTTCTCTTACCGCTACCTCCGATCTACGTTTAACCGAACTTGCACACGGAGGTGGCTGTGGTTGCAAGATAGCACCAGAACTGCTTCGACAATTACTGAGTCGATCAGAGGTCTTCTGTGAGTTTCCGGATCTACTGGTAGGTACGGAGACGTCCGATGACGCAGCTGTTTACAAGATCAATGACACTCAGGCGATTGTCGCGACGACTGATTTCTTCATGCCCATAGTCGACGATCCGTTTGAGTTCGGGCGCATCGCAGCGACGAATGCGCTATCGGATGTCTATGCAATGGGCGGTCGGCCACTGTTGGCGCTGGCCATCACTGGTATGCCGATCAATAAGCTCGCTCCACACACGATAGCTTCAATTCTTGAAGGCGGGGGGTCTGTATGCGCGAGCGCTGGCATTCCCGTCGCGGGCGGGCACTCGATCGACTCAGTGGAGCCGATCTACGGACTAGCTGCAATTGGACTGGTGAATCCGAATCGGATTGCGAGAAACAGTCGTGCTCGTGCCGGTGATGTTCTAGTGCTTGGAAAACCTCTCGGAGTGGGTGTCCTATCTGCCGCTTTGAAAAAAAGATGTCTAAGTGATCAAGGTTACAAGTCAATGCTCGACGTAACGACACAGTTAAATCGAACGGGTACTGTTCTGGGTTCAGTGGATGGCGTGCATGCGATGACGGATGTTACGGGGTTCGGTGTTCTAGGTCATCTGCTAGAAATATGTCGAGGTGCCCGGTTAGAAGCACGGCTAACGTACTCCGATTTACGATGGATGCCAGGTGTTATCGAGCTGGTCGAGGGGGGCATGGTGACGGGTGCGTCTGGTCGTAACTGGAAATCTTACGGGGCGGATGTAACGCTCGCTGATGATTTACCCAGCTTCGCTCGAGATCTTCTCACGGACCCTCAAACGTCTGGCGGCTTGCTCGTAGCGTGTGACCCGAGTGTGGTCGGCCACGTTGTCTCGCTATTCCATGGCGATGGCTTCGCTGATGCGGCTGTGATTGGAGAGCTCGTTGATGGTGAAGCGAGGGTTAAGGTGAATTAAGGTGGGCTGGGGCGAAAACACCTCCAGTGAAGATGCACGTCGGATTGAGCAAACTCTATCGGTGCAAGTGAACGCTGTAATCAAATACACAGTCAGCGCGGTGGTGACACTGAAGCCGAGCACCACCCACACCAACACGCGCACGCGGCCATAGCGGTCGGCCAGCGCGCCACCAAACATCCCGCCGATGGCTGAAGCGACGAGACTCACCGTGGAGATCGTGCCGCCAATGCCGATCGAGAGGTGCAGCGACGTGAGAATTGCTCCTAGCGCGAGCGCAAACATCGTGTGGCCGAAACCGTCGAGCCCCCACCCTAGCGCGGAAGCTGCCACCACGCGCCGGTAACCCGTCCTGTCTGTAGGTTTGACGCCATCGACCGCGTTGGTAGATGTCAAATCATCAAGCGAAAGAGAGCGCTTCATGCCAATGCACCTGTGACGGAATAGATTGAATCCATTTTGATATGGTCCGGGAAGAATTCTGATTTCTGTACGACTACGTCTTTTAGCAACGGACACGAGCAAACGGAATAGGCACGACAGAGCCACGCGTATTTGCAGCGTTGAAACGCGTTATGTGGTTCAAAAGGGCTCCGCTGCATCCGTATTGCGGATAATCAGTCCGTTGCGAGATCCGTGCTCGTAAATTGCCGAAGCGACGTCCTCGGCGTTTTGTCCAGCATGAGTTTCAACACGTCGGGCCGGGAGAAATGTCCGGCGCCGTCCACCAACCGCTTCATGTCGATGATCATCTGGAAATCGAGGTCAACTATCAGGATCTGTTCACTTTCCGCGGTGGCTTTGCAAATGTATTTGCCGTTCGGCGCAACCACTGATGACGCACCCCCGCCCAGCCGTAAATCGGCTCCGCCGAATTCGCCCAACGCGTCGAGCATACCTTGATTCAGCACCGCCGTTGGCGAGACAACGAAGCACTGACCTTCGATGGCGTACTGGCGCGCTGCGGCGTCCATTGCCTCGATCGACCAATGAGCGCCGCGGGGCCAGGCCCCCACATGGATTTCTTGTCCTTGTGCTTGCAGCGAGTAGCGGAATAATGGATTGGTATTCTCAAAGCAAATCAATCCGCCGACGCGCCGTCCGCCCAGTTCGAACACGGCAAGATCGCTGCCGTCGCCTTGTCCATAGAGCATCTTTTCTTGCAGCGTAGGAAGCAGCTTGCGTCTAACGCCTACGATGGCCCCGGAAGCGTCGATAAAAGCCTGCGAGTTATATAGCGTTCCGCCCACTACCTCGTTCATTCCCAGCACCACGGAGCAGGCATTGTCCAGGCATCGCTCCTGAATCGGAGCCAGGTCTCCCGCGCGAACGTCGACGGCTTGCGCGATCAGCTTTCGGCCAAGTTCGATAACTGGACGAGACGATTCCCGCAGGCCCCTCATGTCATACGCCTGCACGAACATCGACCAATACGGATACCCCGACACGAATGCTTCTGGGAACACCGCAAGCTGAGCGCCTTGCTTCGCTGCATCATCAATCGCGTTGCATGTCTTTTCGATTGTTGCCGCTCGCTCGAAGGGCACGGGCGCGGCCTGAACCACTGCTACTTTCATACAGATTCCTGAATTATTGAAAAGAATCGACAGCGTTGGGTGGCCCTTTCGGAACACAGTCGGCTTGCTCTCTTACCCTGGCATACCCATTCTCATGCGTTTTCCCGTGCTCGCGGTCCAACGTTCGAGTACGGCGTCACCCTACTGGCGATCCGGCGGTCAGCTTCGTTCGCGCGTCAATCCCGGGCAGAGTGAGCACCGGGTTCATCATAGGTCGGCCCAGACATGCGCCGAACCGCCGCCATAAATACCCCTATCGACGGCATTTGTGGCTGATTCCAAAGATCAAGGACTGCTGGAAGGGCTATCCGTAAAGACCCCAAAGTGGTTACCGAGAGAAGGCAGCACATCCGCAAAGCTTTTCGCGAAGCTGCGTCGCCAATACAAGCACAAGCGTGCGAATAACGGGACAAACAACACAATTGGGTCACCCACTAGTTCTTACCCTTCTGCGTCGAGCTGACATTCAGATGCGACCACATAACGAGAAGCTAGACCCTCCGCACGGATGACCTGCCGAGCGGCCCGAAGGAGTGAATGACCGCTTCCATGAGGACTTGTTTGTCAAGCCGTTTTTGATTGCGGGAAGGGCTTGGACTTCATGGGGGCCCCTGAATGTTGTTGAGCGCGTGAAGCCTTTGCACGACATGGCCGATCGATCCTGGTCCGAGGTCGGGGTGTGACGAGCGTTCGAGCCAGTGCTCAAACGAACTCCTATCCGTGCAGGGCGCGGACACCCTCCACCTCATGCAGCATGCGCGCAGCGGGCGCTGGAACACCCCAGCTGTTTGCACGGTCACGGGGTTGCCGTGACCCGCGATCATTGCGGGCGCGCAGACCTTCGATCATGGTGATGTGTCGCGTGTCAAGCCGTTGCGTGAGTACGGGTGCTGCCGGAATTTCAGGCAGCCGCCGGCTTGAGCAAGGCCCCGGCCGGGATCTCCCGGTGCTCGAGGCAGCGCCACGGCGCGATGCCGAGGTGCCGCGCCAACGCCGCGATGCCCACGCACCGCATGCGTTTGCCGCTGCTGGCAAAGCGCCGGTTAAGCCACTGGGTCAGGAGACTGTCGGGCTGCAGATGCAGCCAGCGCCAGGCCAGTTCCAGTTCGACCAAAACGATACGGACGACCGGGCAAGCGCCGAATTCAGCGAGGCGAATCTGGGCGATACACGTCTGGTGCAGCGTCTTGTTGCCTTGGCGCGCCGGCTTGCGTGCAGTCCGCAAGGTTCCTTTCCACAATCGCTCAAGCCAGCCGAACTGAAGGCCGCGTACCGATTCTTCGACAACGCGCAGGTTGATTCGAACGGGATACTCGCGCCGCATATTGCTCAGACGCTCGATCGCATGAGCCAGGCACAGGTTGTGCGGGCGGTGCAGGACACGACCGAATTCAACCTGTCGCATCTGTCTGCCACCGAGGGGCTGGGCTACGGCACGGGCAACAATCCGCACGGCCTCTTGATGCACAGTTTGCTTGACATTTTGCCGAGCCCCTAGGCACGTTTATGGGGTAAGCGGGCCGGCCCAGAGGGGGAGGGCTAGCAAAGCCTGGCCGGGTTCGCATATCCTCTTGTTTGTGTCGCCAAAGACGATCAGATGTCAGCCTGCAGATGATTTCCGCCTGTACCCGCGGCCGGAACCGTCGGCTATCGCGCGGGAGCTGATCGAACGGGTTCTCGAGTCACGGTCTTCTCGGTTCTGATCCTGCTTGCCGCGATAACGCCGGCGGCCACGCATATCGCAATGAAGTACCACCCGTACGTATAGTCCTTCTTGCCAAGCGCATCGACTGTCACCAATGCGGCGAAAATTTTTGCCGAGAAGGCGGCGACGAAGTAGCCGGCTCCATTGACGAATCCCATCGCCTTCCCGTAGACCTCAGGTGAAAAAATTTCCGCGGGCAGGGCAAGGAACGGGCCCCACGCCATGTTTCCGAAGAAGCCCATCCCGCACAACGCGACGGCCAGCAGGATCTGATTCGCATGCTGCAACGATCCCAGCAGGAAAACAAACGGCGCGAGTCCGATGAAGCAGACGAGGATCATGATCTTCCGGTTGCCGCGGAATACCTTGTCCGACATCCAGGATGAAAGCAGGCTGCCGACCGCCCCCGAAACGAAATAAAGTCCGCTCCACCAACCCATCGTCTGCAGCTTGAAGCCGAATGCGTCCGAGAGATAGAGTGGGATCCAGGTCAAGGCGCCGTATAGCGTGATCTGCATCACGATGTCGACAAAGACCACCGCGACGTAAGTCGGATTCTTGAACAGATCGAGGAAGCGGACCGATCCCCCTTGAGAATCGTCTGCTGTGCGTTCGCGTACTGACCTTTCTTGATCGTGCCTGCGGCGATTTCGTCGCGATAAGCGTATTCAAGATCGTCTTCCGTCGCTTTCGGATACTGCTCCGGACGATCGAAGACGAGCAGGGCAATCATCACAAGCGGGATTACGCCCATTGCGCCCGTCACGAAGAACACGACGCGCCAGTTATTCGCATGCGCCGCGAACTGTGTCGCGAGCACGCTTGCCCAGGCGGGTGTCAGGATCCAGGCCCACGCGAGGATGGTTTGCGCACGCGCGCGTCCTTCCTTGTTGAACCAGCGCATCAGGATGCGGGCGGAAGGCACATATTCGGTGCCGACCAGAATCCCAAACAGCGCCATCCGCCAGAGATATTCATCCCGTGTCTGGATCAATCCCATGTACATGGTCATGACCGACCATGCAATGACCGAGAAGATCAGCACTTTCTTCGCGCCGAAGCGGTCCGTCATCAGACCGGAAACGTATTGCGACGGCCCATAAAACAGCAACATCAGAAATGCGCCGGTGCCGATATCGGTGGTCGTCAGCCCGAGGTCATGGGCGATTGCCGGATTCAGCACGCTGCTTTTCACCCGGTCCAGATACTGGATGCTGTACGCGATGAACAGCACGATCGCGATGACCCAGCGGTACGCCATTCGGTTTTTCATAAGCCGTCTCCTCTTTAAGTGCTTGAAAGTAAGCGATATGTGTGTGGTATATTAGCAATATGTTGACAGGATAGTCGTCGTATATATAAAGTGTCAACAACAGAAAACAGTCAGGAGGAGATGTGGATCAGAGCCAGGTGACGGCCGTTGATGGACGTCCGGTGGAAACGCTTTCTGCTGATGTATTTATAACGGGGGGCGGCGCGGCGGGCCTTGCTGCAGCGGTGACCGCTGCGCGACAGGGGTGTCGTGTCGTGCTCGCGGAGCGCTACGGATTTTGCGGCGGCGGCGCGGTAGCGGGTCTTTCCGGCACCGTGTGTGGTCTTTACGAGGCGACCGAAAACGGCAGCGGTCCTGCACAGGTCGTGCATGGTTTCGTCGATGAGTTCATCCGGAAAATGCGTGAGCGCAACGGCCTTGGCGATCCGGTCAAGTACGGGAAGACGTGGACGCTGGTTCACGATCCGCTCGTATGGCGCGAGGTCGGCGATGCCTTCCTGCGTGAAGCAGGCGTGACAGTGATCTATCACGCCACGGTCACCGAGGTGCTCATGGAAGGTGAGGCGTTTCGGGGCGCACAGCTGTACACGAAGCAGGGCAAGGCTCGCGTGTTGGCACCCGTTACCATCGACGCGAGCGGTGACGCCGATCTCGTCTCGATGGCCGGATGGCAGACAACCATGGGTGATAACGGCCACGTGCAGAACCCGACCATGATCTTCAGGCTCGGTGGCGTCGATGTAGAACGTTTTCTGGCCACCTACGGGGCGGACACGATCATGCCGCCGGAAGTCTCCGCAAAGATTGCGGAGGCGAACGGAAAGGGGTATCAGCTACCGCGCGGCAAGATCTGGTTGTTTCCCACCACACGCCCCGATGAACTGCTCTGCAACTGCACGCGCGTGACAGGTTTGGACGGGCGTGAGCTGAATCCGGTCATTCATCGCGACTTCACGGAAGCCGAGTTCGAAGGCCGTGCACAGGTTCGCGAGTACGCACGCTTCTTCAAAGATTTCCTTGCTGGTTGTGAGCGCAGTTGGGTCATCGATACCGGTGTTCAGGTCGGTGTGCGGCAAACGCGGCAGGTTGCCGGCGCCAAGACTTTGCGCAACGCTGATATCCTCGCCGGCGCCAAGTTTGCCGACGGAATCGCGCGTTCGCCCTGGCCGATCGAATTGCATAGCGGCAGCCGGCCACGCGTCGAATGGCTCCTCAACGATTACTATGAAGTGCCCTTCGGATGTTTTGTGCCGGCGGCAGGTGAAAACCTGCTCGTTGCCGGGCGCTGTCTGTCGGCGGAGCACGAGGCTGTCGCATCAGCACGGGTGACTGCCCAATGTTTTTCATATGGTCACGCAATCGGCCACGCCGCGACGCTGGCATCGAAGGAACGCATGAGTGTCCGGAAAATCGCGGGCGAAGACGTCCGTCTTTTGCTGAATCGCGACGGCGCACAACTTAACTGAAGGGATGAAAGATGGAACAGCGAAAGCTTCGCAGCAGCTTTACACCGGGCACCACCCGTTGGGCCGTTCGACGCGCGCAATGGCTTGCGATGGGACTGTCCGAAGAGGATTTCGAAAAACCGAAGATTGCCATCGTCAACTCTTCCAGCAAGCTGTCGGTCTGCTATCAGCATCTGGATGGCGTGTCCCAGGTTGTTCAGGATGCGGTGCGCGCCGCAGGTGGCGTACCGCTGGAAATTCGGACGGTTGCGCCATCTGATTTCGTCACGAGTGCCGGCAAGCAGGGCCGCTATCTGATGCCGACGCGCGACCTGCTCGTCAACGATGTCGAAGTGCAGGTGGAAGGGGCTGAACTGGACGGCATGGTGCTGCTCGCTTCGTGCGACAAGACGACGCCTGCTCAACTGATGGCTGCGGGGCGCCTGAACGTCCCGAGCATTATCGTCGCTTGCGGATTTCAGCTCGGGTCGCAGTGCGGAGACCATCACGTCGATATTGAGGAAGTGTACAAATCGGTGGGGGCGTACAAGGCGAAAAAAATCACGCTCCAGAACCTAACGGACATGACGTGCCATGCGATCAAGGGTCCGGGCGTGTGTGCAGGGCTGGCGACAGCCAACTCGATGCACTGCGTTGCTGAAGCGCTGGGTATGGCACTGCCCGGGAACGCACCGATTCGCGCTGGAAGCGATGAACTCAACGGCTATGCCGAACGCGCGGGGCGGGCGATCATGGATCTGGTCGAGAAGGATATCCGGCCGCGCCAGATCATGACCGCAGCCGCATTTCGCAACGCAGTGCGAACCGCTGTCGCGATCGGGGCCTCGGTCAATGTTCTGCGACACCTCCTTGCAACCGCGATCGAATCTGAATGCGATGTGGACATCATCAGGGAATTCGAGGAAGCCGCCTCGCTCGTTGGGCAGATCACAAAAGTGCGTCCGAACGGCCCCGATCGAATCGAGGATTTCGCCGCTGCTGGGGGGTGTGCTGGCGCGATGAAACAGTTGCAAGGCGTCCTCGATACATCAGTGATGACGGTCAGTGGTTTGACGCTTGGCGAGAACCTTGCGGCGCGGCCTGCGCCGGACGAAAGCGTCATCGCGCCAATGTCCCAACCGTTCCGGGCAGAACCAGGGCTCGTCATCATTCGGGGAAATCTCGCACCGGACGGTGCGGTCGTGAAGCTTTCCGCGGTTCCGGCAAGCGTCCGGCGATTTGTTGGTCCGGCGGCGGTCTTTGAAGATGAGAACGACGCGATCAACGCTATCGAGCAGAGTAAAATCGCGGCTGGCTCAGTCGTGGTGTTGCGCATGCTGGGCCCGAAGGGCGGGCCAGGCACGGTGTTCGCGGCGAGTTTCATGGCAGCGCTTGTTGGCGCAGGGCTTGGCGAGACCGTCGCGGTGGTGACAGACGGCGAACTGTCTGGCCTTAATAGCGGCATCACGATTGGTCAGGTGATGCCGGAGGCGGCCGAAGGCGGACCGCTCGCCGCCGTTCGTGACGGCGACACCATCGCAATCGATCTGAACAGAAAATCAATTGCGCTGGAGTTGACGCCTCAGGAGCTGACCGAGCGGCTTGCCGCCTTGCCACCGTTGCCGCCGACACGGGAAAAGGGGTGGCTCGCAATGTATCGCCAGCTCGTGCAACCGCTCTCGAAAGGCGCGGTGCTCGGCGAGCGATAATTCAACAATGCAGTTGGCAAATCGAGAGATACGTAATCATGAATGGGCCTGTTCCGCTTCCTTCCACGGTTGATTCTGACGACCAGAGTCTGGCCGAGCAGGCCTACGCACAGATCGAGGAACGAATTGCCACGATGGAGTTGAAGCCCGGCCAGATCGTGTCGGAAAATGGACTGTCGAAGCTGCTGGGCCTGGGCCGTACCCCTGTGCGTGAGGCCCTGCAGCAGCTTTCGCGGGAAGGGCTGGTTGTCATCCTGCCGAAGCTCGGCATCGTGGTCTCGGAGATTGACGTTCGCAAGCAGTTACGTCTGCTGGAGGTCCGTAGGGAGGTCGAGCGGCTGCTGGTCGGTGCGGCGGCGAAGAACGCGGACTCCGCGCAGCGCGCCCACTTTGCACATCTTGCGGACCTGATGCCTGTCGCAGGGCGCAGTAACAACGGCAATGAATTCCTTTCGCTCGACCGCACGTTCAACAGGCTTCTGGTCGAAAGTGCGAAGAACGAATATGCGACCTCGGCGATGAAGTTGATGCAGGGCCTGTCGCGACGCTTCTGGTACGCGCACTCTGAGCGCTTCGCCAATCTGCAGGAAACGGCGCAACTCCATGCGGACATCGCGAGCGCCATTGCTGCAGGCAATCGAGATGGCGCAAGGGACGCGCTCGATCGGCTTATCGACAACGTCGAAGCGTTTACTCGGGCCACTCTCGAATCCTGAACGGGCTTCCGGCCGTCCAGTCCGTCGATGAAAGGCTTCGTGCCGTTGCCGACGGCAGTCAGGAAATCATCTATTTGCTGCTCGTGAAAGAAGTACAAGGAATCTGCGGAATTGAAATGCTCCGCATCCGCTTTTCTCCACAAGGCGAGCATTCCTTCTTCGCTTTTGATCGTCCAGTTATCGTTGTAAGGCGGTTCGGTGATGGTCGAGACGCCGGCGATGAAGATCGCACCGCCTCCGTCTGCATGCCGACCGACGCGCCGTTATCTCCGTGAATATGGACCTTCCCGTACAAAGCAGGATTCTGTGAGTTGCTGACCAGAATGTTGGCAATCGCGCCGCTTTTGAACTTGATGATGGCCGCCGCGGTGTCTTCGACTTCGATGTAGTCGTGGTTGACGTTCTTCCACACTCCGTAGACCTCATCGATATCGCCCAGATACCAGAGCAGCAGATCGAGCTGATGAGGTGCCTGGTTCACGAGCACGCCGCCTCCTTCGCCAGCCCACGAGCCACGCCATGGATCGCTTTCGTAGTACTGGCGGTCGCGCCACCCGAGCATGGCGACATTCCCGATGACAGGGCGGCCGATCTTGCCCGCATCGATGGCCTGCCTGATTCGCATCGCGGACGGATAAAAGCTCCGTTGGCACACGACGCCGACCGTGCGCCGGTGTTCTTCGGCACATGAAAGGATGACATCGCAGTCTTCGAGCGAAGAAGCGAGGGGCTTCTCTACGAGAACGTGACAGCCGCTTCTTAAGGCGGCGATCGCAACGGGGGCATGCTGAGGATGCGGAGTGCAGACGCATACAACGTCGACCTGCGCGGCTTCCACCATCTCTTCGACGCTATCGAACGCACGCACGCCGTATTGTTCGCCGAAGGCCTTTGCTCGATCGAGAGAGGTGCTGCATACCGCGACGAAGTCCGAGTTCTCGAGATTCGAGAGCGCCCGGGCATGGAAATGACCGACCTTTCCGCAACCGACGATGGCCGTTCTGAGTTTTTTCATGATGAATCGGTGTTACGTCGTTAGTTTGAAGGCGAGCGAAGCGCTGCTGCCACCGGTCCGGTGGCAGCACACGATGTCGATCGCGGATTGCGTGACGCCAGGAGTAAAGGGGCATCCATCGGCTTGATGGCGCGGCAGGCTCCTGACGGCGTGCCACGGTCAAGTGAAGTCGCTGCAAGCGCAAGTCGACTTCACGATGGAGCTACTGCGATCCGGCCAAGTTGGACATCTGTTTATGACCTGCGATCCTTCAGGGCGCCCGGGGGGCGATCTCGGCCGCATCAGTCTCTACGCGTTGAGATGGGGCCCCAGCAGTGACAGGTCTGCAACTGAAAGACGATCGTGCGCGGTCTGCACCTGATGCCAGTACGGGTAGAGCAGGGGTGGCGCGCTCACCTTGTCGAGCCGCTCGCGATGTTCGGCGCTCAGCCTGAGATTCGCCGCGCCGAGGTTGTCGAGCAGTTGCTTCTCGTTGCGTCCGCCGATGATGACCGACGTGACGGCGGGGCGCCCGAGCGTCCATGCGAGTGCGACTTGAGCGGCCGAGACGTTCTGTTCGCTGGCGATCTCGACAAGCGTGTCGACAATCGACCACAGTCGTTCGGCGTCGCGGATCGGCGGCTCCGTCCAGCCGGCGAACTGGCGCGTGCCCTCGGGCGTCGCGGCGCGGCGGTGCTTACCCGACAGCAGGCCGCCTGCGAGCGGGCTCCAGACGAGAATGCCCAGGCCTTGATCGAGCGCGATCGGCGCGAGTTCGTATTCCGCTTCGCGTGCTTCGAGCGTGTAATGTATCTGCTGGCTCACGAAGCGCGGCAGACGATCGCGTTCGCTCACATGCAATGCCTTCATCAGGTGCCAGCCCGAGTAGTTCGAGCAGCCGACATATCGGACCTTGCCATGCCGGACAAGCAGGTCGAGCGCTTCAAGCGTTTCTTCGAGCGGCGTGAGTCCGTCCCATTCGTGCACCTGGTAGAGGTCGATCACATCGGTCTTGAGACGGCGCAGGCTCGCCTCGCAGGCTTCTATCAAATGGTGCCGCGACAGACCCCGGTCGTTCGGGCCGTCACCCATGGGGAAGCGGGCTTTCGTCGCAATCAGCACGCCGCCTTTGCGCTTGCCGCCGAGCGCCTGGCCGACGATTTCCTCCGACGCACCGTTTGAATAGACGTCCGCAGTATCGATCAGGTTGACACCCGCGTCGATGCACATGTCGATCTGTCGCCGCGCCTCGTCGAGGCCAACCTCGCCGACGCTCGCGAATTTGCCTTTGCCGCCCATCGTCATCGTGCCTAGCGTGATGGTCGACACCTTGAGGCCCGAACGGCCAAGTTGACGGTAGTCCATGATGAAGCAATCTCCATATATGTTGCGAGGATTTACAGCCGGCGTGCGGTCGTTAAGTCAGATTGCGCCCGCATTTCGTGCCCAGTGTTCCTTGACGTCCCCAGACGTTCGACGATAGCGGAGATTGAATTACCATTCCAATAGAAAGATATGATTCAATTGTGCGGGTTTCGTGATTAACCGTCTCTGCAAGAAAGAGTGCCAACGTGGATTTAAAGCAGCTGGAACATTTCGTGGCCGTCGCGGAAGAGCGGCATTTCACGCGCGCGGCGCGGCGCCTCAACCTCGTGCAGTCCGGATTGTCTGCGTCGATCCGCTCGCTGGAAGAAGACCTGGGCGGACCGTTGTTCAATCGCAGCACGAGGCGAGTCGCCTTGACGCCTGCCGGCGAAGTGCTGTTCGCAGAGGCGCAGCGGGTGCTGGCTGCCGCGCGCGACGCGCGGCACGCCGTAACGCAGGTTCACGGGCTCGCACGCGGCCGGCTGAGTATCGGTGCGATTCACGGCCTCGCGCCTTTCGTCGACCTGCCCGCATCGCTAGGACAGTTTCGGGCCGCGTTCGGTGGGATCGATATCGAATTGACACTGGACGGCTCGCGCGCGTTGATCGACGAGGTGAGGGAAGGGCGCCTCGACCTCGCGTTCACACAGCCACCGGATACGTCGCTCGATGGTGTCGGATCGCACATGTTCGCATGCGAAGGAATGGTCGTCGTCTGCGCGACGCATCATCGCCTCGCGGGCGCAAGCGGGCTGTCGTTGGCCGATCTCATCGACGAAACATTCGCCGACCTGCGCCCGGAGTGGAGCGTGCGGCGGCTCGTCGATCGATGCTTTGCGGCGGCAGGGCTGCAACGCCGGACCAGCTTCGAGGTCAACGACATGCCGATGTTGCTTGAACTGGCCGCACAGGGGCTTGCGATCAGCATGGTGCCCGAATCGGTGGCCGCCGCGAGGGGGAGCAACACGCGCGGCGCGCCGGTAGCAACGGCGAGCCTGTGCGAAGCCGAGGAGCCCTGCTGGGAACTCGCGGCCGTTTTTAAGGGAAGTGCGGGAGAACCGCTCATACCCGTCGCCCGTGCTTTCCTGGACTTGCTCAAATTGCCCGCGGTGACAACCTGACGCTCGACTGGCTCCGCGCGGCGATCCTGAACGTGGCGGTAAGCGAACATCCAGTGAACGTGGCCGAATGTCGCTGGCGGGTCACAGCCGTCCGCGCCATGCTTCGGACCGCTCCCCAGCGGTGCCCCCTGTCGGTCACGCAAAAAAAGCAGTCATGCTACGATCGTCGACTCACTGTTCGAATGGATCGGGATCGGGATTGCGACCGCTTGGTGGCGCCGCGATTCCGGCGCTAACGAGGATTCTGATGACTCATTCTGCCCTGACTCCGGGCGCCGTCGCCGTGATCACCGGCGGCGCCGCCGGCATCGGCCTGGCTGCTGCCAAACGCTTTGCGCAGCTTGGGCTGCGCATCTGCATTGCCGACCTCGGCACCGACCGCGTTGCGCGGGCGGTGGGGGAAATCGCCGCGCTGACTGCAAACGGCACGCAAGACGTCTTCGCGGTTGAGACCGACGTCAGCGTCGCCGACGAAGTTCGCCGCCTGCAAGCAACCGTCGTCGAGCGCTTCGGCGGAACAGATGTGCTGATGAACAACGCGGGCGTTCAGCCCGGCAGCGGGATGTTCGGTCCAGCCGAGAACTGGGAGCGCGTGCTGGGTGTCAACCTGTGGGGCGTGATCCACGGTACGCAGGTCTTCGTGCCGGACATGATCAAGCGCGGTCGTCCGGGGCTCGTAATCAACACCGGTTCAAAGCAGGGCATCACGACGCCGCCGGGCGACCCCGCATACAACGTTGCGAAGGCCGGTCTGAAATCGTTCACCGAAGCGCTGCAGCACGAACTGCGCAACACCGTCGACTGCCAGATCAGCGCTCATCTGCTGATTCCTGGCTTCGTGTTCACGGAACTGACACGGAACGGCCGCGTGGAAAAGCCCGTCGCCGCATGGACGCCCGAGCAGACCGTCGATTTCATGTTCGAGCGTCTCGACGCCGGCGACTTCTACATACTGTGTCCCGACAACGACGTGCCGCGTTCGCTCGACGAACTGCGCATTCTATGGGCGGCTGGCGATATCGTCGAGAACCGGCCCCCGTTGTCGCGCTGGCATCCGGACTACGCTCGGGCATTCGAAGCGGTCATCAAGCAGCCCCGTTGACTCAAGGGCCAGCACTATGTGGCAACAAAGTGAAACCTATCCCGATCCCGCAGTGGAAGTGCTCGATCCGCGCTTCCTGAAATACCGGATCACGAACGCGGCGGTCGAGCGGCTTGCGACGGGCATGCGCTTCGGCGAAGGCCCGGTGTGGTTCGGCGACGGCCGCTTCCTGCTGTGGAGCGACATTCCGAACAACCGCATCATGCGGTGGGACGAGGAATCCGGCGCGGCGTCGGTATTTCGCAAACCCTCGGGGTACGCGAACGGCAATACACGGGACCGCCAGGGGCGGCTCATCACCTGCGAGCACGGCAACAGGCGCGTGACGCGCACCGAGTACAACGGCGCGCTGACCGTGCTGCTCGACCGCTTCGACGGCAAGCGGCTGAACTCACCGAACGACGTGGTCGTGAAGAGCGACGACAGCATCTGGTTCACTGATCCACCGTTCGGCATCTCATAACAACTATGAGGGTGTCAAAGCTGAGCCCGAGCTGCCGACCAACGTCTACCGCTTCGACCCGGCCACCGGCCGGGCGGAGGTGGTCGCCGACGACATCGTCAATCCGAACGGCATCTGCTTCTCGCCCGATGAACGCCGCCTCTACATTGTCGAATCGGGCTCGAAGCCGCGGCGCATCCGTGTGTACGATGTCGAGGACGGTCGGCGCCTCGTGCACGGGCGCGTGTTCGTCGATGCGGGCGAAAACGGCGCGCCAGACGGTTTCCGTTGCGACACGGACGGTAACCTGTGGGCCGGTTGGGGCACTGGACCAGGACTCAACGGTGTGATGATATTCGCGCCGGACGGCAATGCGATTGGCCGCATCGCTCTGCCCGAACGCTGCGCGAACGTCTGCTTCGGCGGCGCAGCGCATAACCGGCTGTTCATGGCGGCTGGGCAGTCACTGTACGCGCTATACGTCGATGCGACTGCGGCGGTCGCAACCTGAGCGCGGCCGCCGTGCGTCCACGCTGAGCGCCTGCACCAGCGCCTCATGAAACGGCGTCAGCCGGGTCGACTGCAAGCGCTGCTGATACTTCGGTTCTTCCTGAACCTCCATGTTCAGGTATTTGCTAATCGTGTTGCGCGACAGGCTTGTGAGACGCGCTATCTCGCGTACCGACTTGTTCTGGCGGTGGAACATCCGCCGCACCTTGCCAATCATCGTCATCGGGATCATCCTCAAATACCCTGCCTGAAAAACTAGCAGGATAGGTTGATTGCCCGGCTCAATTTTCAGTCGGCACGATCCCTACAAGTGGCTCAATTTTCGGTCGGCGTAAACAGCCCGCGACGGACAGGCCGGGCTTCTTGGGATGACGGAGATGCCCGTAGTACCGCTGAAGCCGGGTATTCAGCAGAGTCCATTTTTCTGCGGAGTGGGCACGATCTCCTGGGCAGTTTAGGAAGATATATCAACGAGATAGCGTCGCCAACTTGCTGCTGGACTGCGCACAAAAATTGTTAGGCGCAGCACCGCCTAACGGGTAATGCCGGTGGAGGGAAGGAGCTTGTGGTGCAGCGCGATGGCCGCAAGCGACACTCCCGGTCCCTGGCATGCCGCAACGACCTGAGCCTTGAACTCGTGGCTGTAGCGGCGGCGACGACGCCGTCCGAGCGGTGTTTCTTCAATAGTGTTCACGTGTCCACCTATTCGTGGACACGATGCTCCCAAGACCTTCAATGCAACTCAAGACGGGTTGCCCGTGTGCTTACAAACATTCCGCGCCGCAGAGTGGTCCTCTGGTCGCATCGTGGATGCGCTCCGTTCAGAGGTGAAATGCCCGCACTGCCCTGCGAAGGTATTGCGCTTGAGCTTCGAGCGCACTCGCCGCCTGGACGCCATCTTGAGCGAACGCCGCATTTTTCTGCGTCATTCGGTCCATCGTCGTCACGGTAGCATTGACCTGGTCGATGCCTGCACTCTGCTCGCTCGATGCGCTGGCAATCGACTCGACCAGTTGCGAGACACCGGTGACGGCACCCATCAAGTCGACAATGGTTGAGCCGGCCCTGTTGACAGCGTTGCTGCTCAAATCAACTTCTGATGTCATGCCCTTGATTAGGGCGTCGATCTCCTTGGCGGCGCGTGAACTACGTTCGGCAAGCGCGCGCACTTCCTGTGCAACCACCGCGAAGCCTCGACCATTTGCGCCAGCCCGCGCTGCCTCCACGGCCGCATTCAGCGCCAACAGGTTTGTCTGAAACGAGATGCCTTCGATTACTGATGTTATCTCGCGTACGCGTCCTGAACGATGCGCAAGTTCGGTCATTCGCTCGATTGCATCTTTCGCAGCACGGTCACCATCTCCAGCCTTTACGGACGCGACGCGTGCAAGGGCATGGGCCTGCTCTGCGTGCTCAGCGTTCGCCTTGACCGTCGATGCCAGTTCCTCCATCGTCGCGGAAGTCTGCTGAATACCGGCGGCCTGTTCTTCTGCTCTGGCCGCTAGCAGCGTGTTCCCCGCAGCGATACCGGCTGACGCTTCAGTAATGTTTTCAGTTGACGCCCGGATTTCCCCAATCATCGATGCAAGGCGTGCCCGCATTGCTCCCATGGCGAATAGAACGCTCTGCGTATCGCCGGGCTTGACATGGACGCTCACTGAGAGGTCTCCGCCGGCCACTTGTCGGGCTACTTCCGCCGCAAGATGTGGTTCGCCGCCAAGATCCCGAAAGAGGCTCCGTGCCATAGCGAAGCAAATCAGCGCAACTACGCCTAGTCCGCCCAGTACGAACACCACGACGACAAGTTGGACGACATGACCGGAGGCACGTGCGCGGTCGTATTCCTGCTGCGCGACGACCAGTTCCATGTTGCGTAGCGCTGTACCCTGTGCGCGTACTGCCTTCGTCGTTGGTTCAATGGTCTGAGTCTCGACCCACTGAGCCTCGGAAAGATTGTTCGCGGCAAGTAATTGCACCGCTGGACGAAGGCCCTTGTCACGCAAGGAGGCCCAGTTCGACAGAAACTGCGAGGCAAGCTTGCTCTCTTCCTCGGCAGGCGTATTCGCAAGATGCTGCCCCATCAGCGCGTCCACCTGCTGGATGCGACTCGCGGTGGCTTCAGTTACGCGCTTCGTTTTGTCTGCGGACGGGTCGAGAATGGCGTCGCTTACCGAGAAGCGAGTGTCCGCAACTAGTTCGTCAATTGTCGAAATATTTTGCACAGCCTTCGCGCGGCCCTCAAACATGAGCTGCAGCGCGTTGGTTGCGCGGGTAACGCTTATCAGGGCAGTCGCACCTATTACAAGCAAGACAAGGGCCACTGCCGCAGTGACAAAAACGAGGCGGCTTTTAACTGTGAGGTAGCGCATTGATAACCTGCCAAAACCGGAGTGGCGCCACGATCAAGTGCTTGCAGAGTGGTGCCTATCAAATGGAATCGCTGCACACATCGCAGCAGGGCGACTTGATTACGGCGGACGGCCAAGATAATTTAGTGAAAGTTTCGTGACTGAAGGCGGCGGTGTGGAGCATGTGGCGGGAGTGTGTTCGACACTACAAACCTATCGCAGAGCCAGAGTGCATGAAAGAGCGACATCAACCTGCGGCAAAGGGCAAACGCATCGGCACGGACCATGTGTCCGGCAAGTGATGGAGCATTCCTTTAACGATTTCATCCTGAACCGCCGAGATACGCCGTCCTTCACGGCGGCGAGGACGTCAACCAGATTGGACCGTTCCGGCGAGTCTGGCACCAAGTGGCGCGTTTTCCGCCATGCTGGTGGCGCGGCGTCGAGGTTCGGATGATCAATGAATTTACGATCTCTCCACGTGTGAAACTTCGCGATAAATTTCCCATATTTCGCGTAGCGTTTTTCTTTCTGGAACGACATTTTCAAAGCCGGGGATATCTTCGAAAAGCAGCAGAAGGTAGTCGCAGAATTTTGCAAAGTCTCTTTGACTGCCTGCCTGCTGGTTAACGATGAGGGCTAACTCCCGCTTCTGATGATCTGTCAGTGGTGTGCGCACGATTCAGGATAGTTGTAACGATGACCGTTTTTGAATGATGCGCATGAGTCCACGCAGCCACCGAAGCGTTAATCAATTCATAACGATCTAAATCAATCGAGTGAGTTCGTTTGAGTTGCGTTGGCGCACGCGAAATTTCAATGAGTAGGCTCTGTTCCCATTCTTTGCACCATGGCAACGAGTTGACGGGCTCTCTGTCTAATGGACGAGAAGTCACCGGTTTTTGCGCATGAGGTCAGGGCACCGCCGACGCCAACCGCAACTACTCCTTTTACAAACCAACGGCCGACGTCGTCTACAGATACCCTACCGCTGGGCATCAAAGAAGCTTGCGGTAGCTGCGCACCGATACTTTCAATGTGGGTGAGACCGCCAGTGCTCGCAGGAAAGATCTTGACAATATCGGCGCCTGCCTCCAAGGCAGATAAGACTTCTGTGGGAGTGAAGGCGCTGGGGATCGAAACAGCTCCGTATCGTGAACAGACGCGGATCATTTCTGGTATGACCGAAGGAGATAGCAGAAATGACGCTCCCATTCGGATCGCTGTAGACGCTGTATCGGCGTCTAGGACGGTTCCAGCACCTACGGTGATATCGGATATTTTTGCAAGTTCGCTAAGGACTCCTAACCCGTTGACTGTCGTCAGAGCGATTTCAATGCACGTGATGCCGCCTTCGCAGCAGGCGATAGCGGCGTTAAGAGCGACATCCGGATCCTTTTCCCTAACGATAGCGACAATCTTGGAGGCGCGTATCCGGTCGAGCGTATTCAATTTGTTCATCGTGGTTTCGTGGCGATGATGCAACCTCTGTCCTAGCTCCCGTTCAGGCGCATAAGCGCATTTGCAGGCCCCGATTGGTGGCGTTCCTTGAATGACAACCGACAGTCAAGGCGAGCAACTTTGGACTAAATCCATACATGAAGAATGGTAGTGACCATTGTGTGGATACTAATGCCTCTATGTACGTAAAGGCAACAACCTCACGGCTCAGTATGCTGACCGTCGATCTGCTTGGCCCTGCTATCACAAGGGTCTGGCTCATGTCTGATCGAAGCTGATGCGACACCAGGTCGCATCCATCGAAACCTCAAACGCTTTTTGATCTGGTTTAGCTGACGATCGCCTTGAGCCCGTATCTCGTGCGGCTCCCGGAGGAGGATGGCATCTCTCTAGAACGCGTTCACGGGGGGGCGCGTCAATTTGATACAGATTCGTCCATGTGAAACTCCAGAAAAGTGCCATACAATCGCGCTCAACTTTTGACGTTTGTTACTTGTATGTAGTAATAGAAAGTTTGTATGGTATGAGGGCGCATTGGGGTGGCAAAGGCGCGTGCGTGTCGCGCTGGTCAGTCCACTTTTAGCCGTCTTCCTTCTACTCCTTGGGGCGACCACAGAGGAAGGTCTTAGTATGAGAGAAATCTGCAGGAACCTATTTCGATACTCCGGCTTGGCACTTGCGCTTTCAAGCGTCAGCGGTTGCAGCAGCTGGGTACTGTTCGACACGAAAGGCAGTGTCGGTCTTCAGGAGCGTGACCTGATCATCCTGTGCATCGGGCTGATGCTATTTGTAGTCGTACCGGCCATCTTATTGACCTTTGCGTTCGCGTGGCGGTATCGAGCGTCCAACACAAGTGCTCGTTACACACCTGAATGGGCGCATTCCACCAAGATCGAAGTGGTTGTTTGGGGTGTTCCGCTGTTGATTATTATTGCGTTGGCAGTGATCGTCTGGACGTCAACTCATAAGCTGGATCCGTATCGACCTCTTGACGTTCCAGGCGAACCGATCAATGTCGATGTGATCGCAACTGACTGGAAATGGATTTTTGTCTATCCGGATCTGGGCATCGCTACGGTCAATCAACTGACGTTTCCCGCTCATCGGCAGCTGGCGCTCAGAATTACTTCAAATTCTACGATGGGCACCTTTTTCATTCCGCAACTGGGGGGGCAGGTGTATGCAATGGCCGGAATGCGGACCCAACTGCACTTGATGGCAAACGAAGAAGGCAAATACCGAGGGATGTCAGGCAATTTCAATGGTCCTGGTTTCTCGGACATGAAGTTTGTCGCAAATGCCACCAGTGAAGAGGATTTCAAGCGCTGGGTTACGCAAGTGAAGACTTCCCCCCTGACGTTGGATTTCAACACTTTCCTTAAGATTGCAAAACCTAGCCAAGGCAACGGGGTTGTGCAGTTTTCACAGGTACAGCCAGGCCTGTTCAAAATGGTCATCGATCAGTTCGTGGATTCCGGAACCGTTACCGCAGCGGCCCATGCCACCGCGGACGTAGGCTCTTCGTCGGAAAAAAAGGAGTAAATAACTCATGTTTGGCAAATTGACTTGGGCGGACGTGCCATTGCACGAGCCCATCATCGCCATCACTCTGGCCGTCATCGCCGTGGGCGGACTAGCTGTGTTGGCGGCAGTTACGTATTACCGCAAGTGGACGGTCTTGTGGACTGATTGGATTGTCTCAGTTGACCACAAGCGCATTGGCGTTATGTATATCTTCGTTGCCCTTATCATGCTGGTACGAGGATTTGCAGATGCGATTATGATGCGGACGCAGTTGGCACTCGCCGGGCCTGGCCATGAAGGATTCTTGCCTCCGCATCACTATGATCAGATATTCACCGCCCATGGCGTGATTATGATCTTTTTCGTTGCGACGCCATTTATCGTTGGTTTGATGAACGTCGTGGTTCCGCTGCAGATCGGCGCGCGCGACATGGCATACCCGTTCTTGAACGCATTCAGCTTTTGGCTGTTTGTCGTCGGTGTCGTTCTGGTTATGTTGTCATTGGGAGTAGGGGAATTTGCCCAAACCGGTTGGGTGGCCTATCCACCGCTCTCCGACATCCAGTTCAGTCCCGGGGTAGGGGTCGACTATTACATTTGGGCTTTACAGGCATCGGGGCTTGGGACGCTGCTTACCGGCGTCAACCTGTTCGCGACAATCTTGAAGATGCGTGCACCAGGTATGACGCTGATGAAGATGCCCATCTTCACATGGACAGTCTTTGTAACCTGCGTGATTATTATTGCTGCCTTCCCGATCTTGACCGTTGCATTGGCCGCACTGGCGCTTGATCGTTATCTCGGTTTTCATTTCTACACCAACGAACTCGGCGGTAATCCTACGATGTACGTGAATCTCGTATGGGCGTGGGGACATCCCGAGGTATACATCTTGGTTCTTCCTTCGTTTGGTGTCTTTTCGGAAGTAACCGCTACGTTTGCTCGCAAAAAATTGTTTGGCTACAAGTCCATGGTCGGTGCAACGCTGGCTATTGGCATCCTGTCGTTCCTCGTGTGGTTGCACCATTTCTTCACGATGGGTTCAGGTGCGAATGTCAATAGCTTCTTCGGCATTATGACAATGATCATTGCCATCCCCACTGGCGTGAAGATCTTCACCTGGCTATTTACCATGTATCGCGGGCGTGTGGAATTTACTCCACCCATTCTATGGACACTTGCGTTTCTGGTGACATTCACTATCGGTGGTATGACCGGCGTGCTGTTGGCTATCCCGGGGGCGGACTTCCTGCTGCACAACAGCCTTTTCCTTGTTGCGCACTTTCACAATACGATCATTGCTGGGGCACTCTTCGGCTATTTCGCTGGATTTTATTACTGGTTCCCTAAAGCATTTGGCTTCAAGCTGAATGAGCGTCTAGGAAAGTACTCTTTCTGGTGCTGGGTCATTGGGTTCTACTTGGCGTTTATGCCTTTGTATATGCTGGGATTCATGGGCATGACGCGCCGCTTGAATCATTACGACAACCCCGCCTGGACGCCTTATCTGCAGGTGGCGCTGGTTGGAGCTGTTTTTATTCTTGCAGGCATTGGTTTCATGATCCTGCAGATAATAGTGAGCATCCGTGACCGCAAGAAGAATCTCGATCTGACAGGCGATCCGTGGAATGCTCGTACGCTCGAATGGGCAACGTCGTCGCCGCCTCCGTTTTACAATTTTGCCGTGGTGCCTCGAGTAGACAAAATAGATGCATTCCACGAAGCGAAAAAACGTGGTGTGTCGGCGAAGCAGACAAAGTACGCACCTATCCATATGCCCCGCAGCACCGGGGTTCCATTTGTTATAAATGTATTTATTCTGCTTCTCTGTTTCGCGCTCATCTGGCACATCTGGTGGCTCGTTGGAGCAAGCTTTGTCGCTACGATTGTTACCGTCATTATGCGTTCATACGACGACGACACCGACTATTACGTGTCGGCCGCGGAGGTAGAACGCATCGAGAACGCACGCCGTTCACACCTGACGCAAAGGGCCTGAACTTATGTCCACTCAAACATTAATTGAAATTACAGACGACCGTGTCCATGAAAGCGACGAACACGCTCATGCCCACGACGAGAACGCTCACGGCTCGGTTAAGGTGTTGGGGCTCTGGGTCTACCTGATGTCGGACTGTATCCTTTTCGGATCGTTATTTGCCTCATACGCGGTGCTAAGCGGTGCGTTTGCAGGCGGCCCTGGTCCGAAGGATATCTTTGAGTTGCCGTACGTGCTAGTCGAAACATTCGTGCTGCTGTTTTCGAGCATCACCTACGGCTATGCCATGCTAGGTGTGCATCGCCGTGATCAGCGCGCTGTCCAGAGGTGGCTGGCTCTGACCTTCGTACTTGGAGCAGTTTTTATTGGTATGGAGGTGTATGAGTTTCATCACCTGATTGCTCACGGTTACGGTCCGAATAGAAGCGGATTTCTGTCAGGCTTTTTCGCACTCGTGGGAACCCACGGTCTTCACGTAGCGTCTGGCCTGCTTTGGATGGCAGTAGTGCAGCACCAAGTCGCGACAAAGGGATTGACGGCAACGAATGTGACTCGCCTTTCCTGTCTGAGCTTGTTTTGGCACTTTCTGGACCTTGTCTGGGTTTGCGTCTTCACTATCGTCTACCTCATCGGAGCGTTCTGATAATGTCAAATCATGCGACTAACCGCGCCGGAGAAGCTCACGGCACCGCAAAATCTTACAACGTCGGATTTCTGTTTTCGATAATCCTGACCGTAATCCCATTTGCTTTGGTTATGCATCCGGTGCTTCCGCGCTCTACTACGTTGCTAGTGGCCGTAATTTTGGCCGTCGTGCAGGTTATCGTGCAACTTGTGTATTTCTTGCACATGAGTCGATCTTCCGAGGGTGGGTGGAACTTGATCAGCTTTGTTTTTACGTTGGTCATCCTCTTCATCATTGTTGCGCTATCGGTCTGGATCATCTGGAGCATGCATTACAACATGATGATCAACTGATGCGGCAACGCGCACGTTCAACCGTGGACTACTCAGACATGTTTCGCCCATACCTGCAGCTTACAAAACCCGGCATCGTGATCGGCAATCTCATTTCCGTCACGGGAGGCTTTCTGTTGGCCTCGAAAGGAAACGTGAACTGGATCCAGGGCTGCATGGTAGTACTGAGCGTCGCGCTTATCGTTGCTTCTGGGTGCGTGATCAACAACATCATCGATCGCGACATCGATGGGCTGATGACACGTACCCGGAGCCGTCCCATGGTTACCGGCAGAATCCCTGTCGGACTGGCGCTGCTCTATGGATGTGTCTTGGGCGTGGCGGGAACAGCGATTCTGTACGGTGCGACTTCATGTCTGCTACCGGTGATACTTGTGTTGCTGGGCTATGTTGTATATGCAGGCCTTTATAGTCTCTACTTCAAACGAAATTCGATCCATGGAACACTGATTGGAAGCATTTCTGGGGCCATGCCGCCAGTCGTCGGATACTGCGCGGCTAGCGGCGGATTCGATGGAGCTGCGGTGACGTTGCTGGTGATGTTCAGTCTCTGGCAGATGCCTCACTCGTACGCCATTGCCATCTTTCGCGCGAGAGACTACAAGGCTGCCTCGATCCCCGTATTCCCAGTCATGAAAGGCATTTCAACCGCCAAGCGGCACATTGTTGCTTACATCGTAGCCTTCACAGGCGCGACGCTCATGCTCGGCGTTCTGGGCTATGTTGGCAAGGTCTACATGCTCGCTGCGCTCATAGGTGGGGTTTACTGGTTTTGTTTGGGACTCGCGGGCTGGACAGCCAGTAACGATATCAAATGGGCGCGGAAAATTTTCTTCACATCAATCGCCCTCATAACCGTACTAAGTGTGGCGATGTCGGTGGATTTCCATCGACCACTGCCTGCCCAGAGCCTGGTTTTCCAGGGACAGTAGCTGCCACTTGTCGCAATGACGGAGACAGGTGTTGGGTCGACCTCGTCAACGCGAACACCCAAATTAAGCGCTCATGTACGGTCACCTGATTGGCTGACTTTGTGCCTTCGTCGGGTGTTGCTTTTGGGACAGGGGACGTACTATGTTGACGTCCTCGCCGCCTTGGAGGACCCGGTCTCACGGCGCTACCAGTTGACATCCTCCCCGCCCTGAAGGACGGGGTATCTCGACGGTTCCTGATGAAGGAGGCTCTAGTGGTGGCTCTATTGAGCGTCGTACCGGCCGCGTTTGCCGAGGCACCGGTATGCCAATGTCATCTCTAACCATCGACGGATGCTGAATGCGACTCCTGCCTATGAGCGCACCGGCGGCTACTTAGTTCGTCGTGAGGAATTCAAATCGTTAGCTTGACGGTGAACAAAACTGCGCATGCAAATTGTCTTCGCATGTCAAAGGGCTGCCTCCCTACGAAGGAGACCGGCGCAAACGCCGCCGCCACGGGTACCTTTCGCACTCAGGTGCGGCGAGCCGCTCCGGGTGGCAAGCCAGTGCTCGCGCATCTTTCTGTACGCTGCATGGACGCCGCGTCTCTCTTCACTACACCTCAAAGCAATTGCCGAAGGTCATCAACGCAGTCTTGAGCGCTCTCCTCATAGCGCAGGGCGAAACGAAGATGCCCGGTGGTGTCAATGACGTAATCGAGCGAAGAGTGTTCCATGGTGTACGAATCTCCTGAGGGAACCTTTCGATAGAAAGCACCAAAGGACTTGGCGACATTGGCCGTTTGCTCTGCGTCACCGTATAGACCGACGAACGTCGGATCGAATGCAGTTGTGTATGCCTTGAGGATTTCGGGAGTATCGCGCTCGGGATCGACAGAAACAAAAAGTACCTGCAGTTTCTTGCCTTTGTCTCCAAGTAACGCCTTTATTTGAGCGGCACGCGCGAGGGATGTCGGGCAGACGTCGGGACAATGGGTATAGCCAAAGAGCAGGATGATTACGTCACCGCGGAACTCGTTCAGGGATCGCAGATTTCCGTTGAAATCTCGCAACTGAAATGTGCCAGCAAGGGGCAGGGTTGACAGGTCCACTCCGTGCAGTTTCGACGTCTCTTTCTGATCGCAGGCCGCGAGACTGAACAGCAAGACTGAACCGAGCAGGAGGCGGCGACGTCCGGGTATAAATGGGCTGCTATCGGACAGCCAGGTCTTCCTGGTGCGAAACATGTGGGAAACTCCATAACTGGCTCGCGATGGAGTTCTGCGCGCATCGCGGACCGACTTTGTCGCCGCCTTCATCGTGTGAAATATGATGAGACAGAGTTTTTAATGGCTGCCACTGGGCTTGGTACTCCAGGGGCAGTAGCAACCGACGACCACCGTTGTGGGGAAGGGTTCGACATGCCGCCCGGCAACGAGCTTGTCCAGAATGGGCTCGACAAAGCTATTCGTCGAACTGCAGACCAGACCTTGGCTATACGGTCCGGCATACGCCAGTTTGCCGTCCGGTCCCCAGATGGCCATCGATGGACTTGCCGGTATACGCTCCATCCCATCAATATGGGACAAGGGTTTGAGCTTGCCTCGCAAAAAGGCAGGCAACTGTCCGCGCGTGCCTGGTTTCTGCACACTGTAGAAGTCAATATTCGATCCCCTGAACATCGTAATCAGATAGTTCAGATGCGCGTCCGTATTCTCGTTGCAGGTTGTGCAGTCAGGGTCCCAGAAATGCACAACCCGGATATGACCAGTGTTTCCTGCCAGTTCTGGTGGCAGGCGCAACTGCGCATCCTGAAATAAGACGGCTTTATCGGCATAGCTCGTCAGACCACCAACGCCGAAATACCGCCATAACCCAACTCCAGTGGCTATCAGGATGGCCGAAGCTGCACACAAGAAGAGAACAACAGGACGGCGACGCAAGAAGGGGATGGCTGACGGGCCGCGATCGTCCTCGTGACTTAACGACATTTCAATACACTCCACTAGCGCTTGGCGTGGCTAGCGCCGGTGCTGGAATTTAAGCTGAAATTGTTTCTCCATCTCCCGGCATGAATCTTCTTGGAAACTACGGGAGGGTGACGATTGAGCGAGGTCTTCGCTGCGACGCCGGCACTCATCAATGGCGCGACGCTCACCGGCCTGGACCGCGGCCGTTTGAGGCCGCGAGATCCCGTATACAAGGACCCCGAGGATCAAGGCGACGAGCAGTATTGCGCTCAGTAGTAACAGTAGGAATTGCTGCCTGCTTGCATCGTCGCGTCGTTCTTGAGGATTCGCAATTTCCATACAAATGTGTAAATTTTAACTGACATACATTAATTGTACGGAATACCTGCGCAGCTTTGTTGTGCTCGGTCGACCGGTGCGCTGTTTTGTCGTACTCCTGGTGGGCGGTCGAACTTGCGTCTTCTTGTCGCGGGCCTAGGGCAATGTAGGGCGCGGTCGAACCCACTTTCCGTGCCCGAGACTGCTACGGGCCGCGTAGTTCTACTTTGGTCGCCGGGACAGGAAGTCGGTCTCCAGGCACCACTAGCGCGAACCTTGGTCGTAAGCGGCCGGTGCGTGCGCGTTGGGCAGGCGCGGCGCGCCACCTTCTTCCTGCAGCAGTGCGATGGTTTTTTGCATGGTTGTCAGTCACGCGTTGCTTCTATATCTTAATCCATACATTGAGTTATAGTACGCATACACAAAGCAGCAGATGCATACAAACTGTAACCAGGCAATTTTTCGGGATTTTCAAGCCAAATCGGCATCGCAACTGGCGATACGATGAGGGCAGCCGGTTCGTCCAGACATGGGAAAGATAGGCAATGACTGAGCGTTTCTTGATTTCAGCCAATCGGTTGCGTGATGGAGCCGTCGTCTGGCTCGACGCCCGGCATAGTTGGGTGGAAAGTTTGGTGGATGCGTGTGCGTTCGATGAGGCCCAGCTTGAGGCGGCGAAAGCAGCGGGGCAGGTCGATGCGCTCAACTACATCGTCGCGCCGACGCCACGTGCGGCGCACTTGGTCGGCGGGCGGCCTGAGCCGGTCGACTTTCGAGAATTAATCCGTTCGCGCGGTCCCTCGGTGAGAGCGGATCTCGGCAAGCAGGCATCCGATTTGGAGCGACGTTTGCCACGTCGCACGCCGCCTCTCGTTTCGGTCGATGTGAGTCACGCAGGGATATACCGATATGATCACTCCGAGCGCGAATTCCTGAAGGATCGCGCAGCCCAGTTCGGCCAGCAGGTTGAGCGCCGCCTATCGGGTGAACTCGATGAGGAGGAGTTCAAGGTCTATAGGTTGATGAATGGTCTGTATCTTCAGTTGCATGGCTACATGCTCAGGGTGGCGGTGCCCTATGGCACGCTGAGCGGCATTCAAATGCGTCAACTCGCGTATATTGCGCGGACATACGACAAGGGATACGGACACTTCACTACCCGCCAGAATCTGCAGTTCAATTGGCCGCGCCTTGACGATACGCCGGAAATTTTGTCTGTTTTGGCCGACGCCGATCTGCACTGTATTCAGACAAGTGGAAACTGCGTGCGCAACGTAACGACAGACCATTTTGCCGGGGCTGCCGCCGATGAAGTTGTAGACCCACGAGTTCACGCTGAGATCCTGCGGCAGTGGTCGACAGACCACCCAGAATTTACTTACCTGCCACGCAAATTCAAGATCGCCATCACGGGCAGCCCGGTCGATCGGGCTGCCGTCCGATTTCACGATATCGGAATCCTTGCGCGTAGGAATGACAAGGGTGAAACCGGGCTTCAGGTGTACGCGGGGGGCGGGTTAGGTCGAACTCCGATCGTCGGTACGAAGGTGCGTGACTGGCTCCCCGAGCGTGATCTGCTCAGGTATGTCGAAGCTATCCTTCGCGTCTATAACGCGTTGGGTAGGCGTGACAACATCTACAAGGCCCGAATCAAGATTCTCGTCCGTGAAATGAAGCCCGGGAAGTTCATCGAGATGATCGAAGAGGAGTTCGCGGGGCTGCCAACCGATCGGCAGTATGTCGAGCCGGAAATTGTACGGGCCATCCAGGCTCGGTTCGTCACGCCGAATTTCGAGAGATTGTCGTCTGACTCGTCGGAGTTCAGTACAGCATTGAACCAAGATAAGGCCTTTGGCCATTGGGTCCGCAGTAACACCCATCCGCACAAGATGCCGGGCTATATCAGTGCGGTCGTTTCCTTGAAACCGCCCGGTGGTATTCCTGGCGACATCAGTGCCGAGGAGATGGAGGCCATTGCCGAATTGGCGGAAGCTTATTCGCTCAACGAGGTTCACGTGTCTCACGAGCAAAACCTGGTGCTTCCGCATGTGAAGTTAAGCCAACTGTATGAACTGTGGGGAGCGCTTGGGGCGGCAGGTCTGGCTACGCCGAATATCAATCTGATCTCGGATTCCATCGCGTGTCCGGGTCTCGACTATTGCAGCTTGGCAATGGCGAGGTCGGTTCCGGTCGCCCAACGTATCGCGTTGCGCTTCAACGAAGACAAGCAGCGCGATATCGGTGAACTGAAGCTTAACGTCTCAGGTTGCATCAACGCCTGCGCTCACCACCATATCGCACATATCGGGATTCTGGGCGTGGACAAAGGCGGCGAGGAACATTACCAGATTACGCTGGGCGGTAGTGGGGATGAAAAAGCAGCCGTAGGTAAGATTCTGGGGCCGTCCGTCTCTTATGACGATGTACCTGCCGTAATAGAGTCCATCGTGGACGTGTACCTCAAGCAACGGGAAGACGGTGAACGCTTTATCGACACATACCGCCGTCTAGGCATCGATATTTTCAAGGAGGCCATCCGTGGTTTTGATTGATAGAAGCGGTGCTGTCACCGAGGATCCATGGGATTATCCTCAAGAGGGACGGGACCTTCTGCATTCACAACACGCCAACTCTGAACGGATTGTGGTCCGTTTGGAACAGTGGGGAGAATTTGAGTCCAGGTTCGGCGCTAGTGCGTCCGGAATATGGGTGTTCGCCGAACAGGACGCAGGCAGTCTAGTCCCGCTGCTTGACCACGTCGAACTCATCGTAGTCGAATTCCGCGCGTCCCGCGACGGCCGTGGATTCACGCTCGCCCGCATGCTCAGGGAGCGCTATCGATTCGAAGGCGATATCCGCGCCGCAGGGCCGTTGCTCCCAGACCAGTTCGCCGTCCTTCTGCAGTGCGGTTATACGAGTTTGCTGGCCTCGTCGCGTGTCCCCATAATCCGATGGCGCGATGCTGCTGTTTCGCTTGATAAGGCGAAAGCGAAACCACGGACGTTTTTGGATCGCCTGTCTCGCCAGAGTGGCGGCTAGCATTGACCGTAAGCGTCGTGGTGATCGCACACATTCAGTCTGGATTTACGGTGTCTAGCGGCATCCGAAATCGGGCGATCGCCTTCCGATTACAGCCCGATGCATAGTAGCGGTTTCTCTCGCAATGAACGGACACCGTGGCGAGGGCCGGTTTTTTTACTTCACGCTACTACGTGGCATCTAAACAGTCAGCGTAGCCGCAGGCTCTGGAACTGAGAGATTTTCTTGTAGAGCCTCGACCGATAACTGAAACAAGAGCACTTATCATGTCAATTGACTTTCTGTCGCTGGCAGTCAGCGACGTGCAAAAGCTTGCCCCTTACGTTCCGGGGAAGCCGATAGATGAGTTGGAACGGGAGACGGGATTGGCCGCGGGAGAAATCATCAAGCTGGCTAGCAATGAGACACCGTTGGCTGTGAATCCACGGGTTATCTCAGCGATTGAAAAGGAACTCGAAAACGTCACTCGATATCCGGATGGGAACGGTTTTCGGCTTAAGAAAAAGATTAGTGATCGTTTTGGCTTGGCACCCGACGGCATTACGCTCGGTAATGGCTCCAATGACCTTCTCGTCATGATTGCGCAAGCCTTCCTCACCAAAGGCCGGAATGCGGTTTTCGGTCAACATTCGTTCGCGGTCTATGCCTCGGCGACAGCTGCCGCCGGTGCCGAACGGCGCGAGATTCCTAGCAAAGATTGGGGCAATGACCTGGATCGGATGCTCCTGGCCATCGATGGCGACACGCGAATCGTGTTTATGGCCAATCCGAATAATCCTACAGGCACCTGGTTCGACCGTGACGCACTCGTACGATTTCTTGAGCGGGTTCCGGCTCAAACGCTGGTCGTCCTGGACGAGGCATACATTGAGTATGCGGACGATTCATCGTTGCCGAATGGTCT
Organism: Paraburkholderia sp. IMGN_8; assembly: GCF_038050405.1. Classification (NCBI taxonomy): domain Bacteria; kingdom Pseudomonadati; phylum Pseudomonadota; class Betaproteobacteria; order Burkholderiales; family Burkholderiaceae; genus Paraburkholderia; species Paraburkholderia sp. IMGN_8. The sequence goes on from NZ_CP150901.1 coordinate 1,440,296, forward strand.
GGAATATGTAGCCTGGCACCCGAACCTCATCGTTTGCAGGAGTCTGTGCAAGGCATATGGGCTTGCAGGTCTGCGCGTCGGATACTGCGTGTCTTCACCGCAGATCGCTGACATCTTGAACCGGGTGCGGCAACCCTTCAACGTCAACAGTCTGGCACTGGCTGGTGCCTGCGCAGCAATTGACGACGAGAAGTATCTCGAGTTAGGGCGCGAGGTGAACAGGCAGGGGCGCAAGCAATTGCAGGGCGGCTTCACTGAGCTTGGCCTGAACTGGATACCCTCTCGGACCAACTTCGTTACGGTCCATCTGGGGCGCCCGGCTGCGCCAATCTACGAGGCCCTGCTACAAAAGGGGGTGATTGTGCGACCGCTCGCCGGTTATGGCATGCCTGATCACCTTCGGATATCGGTCGGAACGCAGCTCGAAAACGCGCGCTTCCTCGATGTGTTGAGTGCAATCCTGAGCGCGGCAGGACAAGAATGATGGAGACGGTGTCACGTGACTTGTTTGACCGTGTAATGGTGCCAAACTATTCGCCAATGGGCACGGTGCCGGTGCACGGCTCAGGCTCCCGGATTTGGGATCAGAATGGCAAAGAGTACATCGACTTGTCGGGCGGAATTGCGGTGAACGCCCTTGGTCATTGCCATGCTGTTCTGGTCCAGGCCCTTGTGGAGCAGGCGCAGAAGTTGTGGCATGTCTCCAACATTTATACAAACGAGCCCGCCTTGCGCCTCGCTAGCGAACTGACCCAGCGCACGTTTGCCGACCGCGTCTTCTTCGCTAACTCGGGGGCAGAGGCTAACGAGGCCGCATTTAAGTTGGCGCGCCGATTTGGAATCAACACAGGCGGTGATGCCAAGTACGAAATTATCGCGGCTAACAAGAGTTTTCACGGGCGCAGTCTGTTCACCGTAAGTGTGGCCGGTCAGCGCAAATATTCGGAAGGGTTCGGTCCTGCCATCGGGGGTATTCGGCACGTAACCTTTAACGATGAGGTCGAACTGGAGGCGGCCGTTTCCAACGCGACCTGCGCAGTGGTGCTTGAACCCATTCTTGGGGAAAGCGGTGTACTTCCAGCCACGCTGTCCTATTTGCAACGGGCGCGGGAGTTGTGTGACAAGTATGGTGCACTGCTGATTTTCGACGAAGTGCAGACGGGCATGGGGCGTTTGGGCTCACTGTTTGCCTATGAACATTACGGTGTCGTCCCCGATGTCATGACCATCGCCAAGGCGATCGGCGGTGGTTTCCCACTGGCGGCAATGCTGGCGACGGACGATGCCGCTCGACATCTGTCGGTCGGGACGCACGGGAGTACCTTCGGCGGAAATCCGTTGGCGTGCGCGGTGGGCGAAGCGGCGTTGCACTACATCAGCCAGCCAGATGTTCTTCAAGGCGTTACCTCCCGGCACACGTACCTGGTTTCATCCTTGTGTGAACTGGGCAAGCGGCATGGGTTGTTTGAGGGCGTCCGTGGCATTGGGCTGTTGCTCGGCTGCGTCCTGACTGAGCCTTGGAAAGGGAGGGCACGTGAGCTCGTTGAGATGTTTCTCAGCCACGGTGTCATGGTGTTACAGGCCGGACCGGACGTTATTCGTCTGGCACCCAGTCTGGTGATCGAACAAGGCGAAATCGACGAGGGACTTGCCCGGTTGGAAGCTGCAGCGATGCTGCTTAGCCATGTCCAGCGAAGCACATCCGAAAATGTGGAGATATAAAGTGAATACAACGAAGGAGTTTCTGAAGATTCGGGGCAGTCTTGTTGCCTTGGTGACCCCCATGTTCGCCGACGGCGCGATTGACTGGGACACGTACCGGCAGCTCATCGACTGGCACGCTAGCAAGGGAACCGATGGATTGGTCATCATGGGTTCGACGGGCGAGACGCCCACGATCCCACCGAAAGACCATATCGAACTGATCAGGTTAGCTGTGGAGCACGCCGCTGGCCGTATTCCGGTCATCGGCGGCACAGGTGCTAACTCGACTAATGAAGCCATCGAACTGACGGCTGCCGCACAGGAGGCCGGCGTGGCGGCGTGTCTGTCGGTGGTTCCGTACTACAACAAGCCCACGCAAGAAGGTCTGTACCAGCATTTTCGCGCGGTGACAGAGAATTGCGACGTGCCGATTATTGTTTACGACGTGCCGAGTCGGACCATCACGCGGTTGACGGTGGATACAATTGTCGCACTGGCAGAACTGCCACGTGTGGTAGGCCTCAAGGACGCGACCGGTGATCTGGCGCGTGCGAATGAATTGTTTGCGCGCCTGCCACGAGGTTTCTCGGTATTTAGCGGCGACGACGGCAGTGCGGCCGCACTCATCCTCATGGGCGGTCACGGCAACATATCCGTCACGGCAAACATTCTGCCCGATGTGATGCACGACCTTTGTCATGCCGCTCTGGGGGGCGACCTGGGAGCAGTTCGGAGGTTGAGTTATCAGCTCGCTGCGCTCAATCAGGCGCTCTTCGTGGAGTCTAATCCGATTCCCGTCAAGTGGGCGATGAGCCGAATGGGGTTGATCCGGGAAGGGATACGCCTTCCCTTGACGCCGCTCTCGCAATCCCAGACGAAAACCGTTGAAGCCGCAATGCGCGACGCAGGTATCGAATTATCCTCGCGCCGTGGCGACGCGTAGCGCATCCCGACGCTGATGCCGAATTTCGTTAGAAGCGAGCGCAAGTCCAAGGAGAACAGTCTGCGCCGACGACCGGGAGCGCTAGATGTTGTTGTAGCTCACGGCTCGCAACGTTTCTTTTCTTCCACGCGTAGATCATCCGTATGGAGCTGCCGCATGCCGGGCCTGTCATCGTATATGGGTGCAGGTTTTTCGGTGGAGACCTCAGCCGGAAATCTGTCCCAGATTCATCAACTCGGGCAGAGTGCACCGGGAACGCAAGTTAATATTGCGTTTCTCGGTAACGAAACCTTTGAGCAACGTCTCCATGCTGTGGCGACGATTGCAGAGAGCGGCTTGGAACCTGTTCCCATTCTCTCTGCTCGCAGGATTCAGTCGGCCGAGGCGTTGGAGTCCTTCCTGATACGAGCCAACGGTCTAACACGGGTCAAAACAGTATTTCTGGTCGGAGGCGACCCCGTCGCGCCGCAGGGCCCTTTTGCAGATTCATTGGCGCTGATACATAGTCCCATCCTGGGACGGTGCGTGCCCGAGAAGGTGGTCATTGCCGGCTATCCGGAGGGGCATCCTCGTATCCGGGATGACACGCTGTGGGAGTGCCTGCAGCACAAAGTCGCCCATCTGGAATCGAAGGGGCTCGACGTCGAAATCACGACCCAATTGGCTTTTGACGCGGAGGCGGTCGTGGCGTGGATCGAAAGGGTTCGGCGCTCGGGCATTCAGTCATTGATTCGCATAGGCGTTCCTGCGCCGGCAACCATGGTCGGCCTGATGCAGTTCGCGGCTCAATGTCGAGTTACTACGGCCTTGGTATCTCTGCAGAAACACGGTTGGCCGACTTCCTCGATGCCGGAACGCGCCAGCCCGGAAAACTTTCTGGTCAATCTACGGAGGTACCTTGACCGTCGATTGCTCAACAACATCGCATTACACATTTTTCCGTTGGGCGACTTGCCCCTTGCTGTCCAATGGTTTCAAACCTTCTACGGAAAGCCAGCGGCTCGCAGCGCAGTGACATAGTTGCCGAGGAAATGAGATTCCGGAAGAGGGCGCGGCTATCACTTTCGCATGTGAGCAGCGGATCTGCGATCGATCTGGTGAGTCGGGGAGGACCTGTGCGGTTCTGGTTGATCGCGGCAGCCTGCGCGATGTGGTCACAATATGCGTGGGCGAACTTTGGCCGAACAGGGTGGACGAGCCGGAACCGCGCGGGCACGAATTCGAGCTGCTCGGAGACGTCCTCGCCGAGCAGCCTCATTGCTGCACCGCATTCGCGCAGACCTCAGGTGAGTCGGGCAGATGTGTCCTGATCTCCCGAGTCAGGTGATCTGACAGCGGTTTGCGTTGGATCTGCTCTGGCTACCCGAACGTCGCGATGGGCGCGTCAAGTGGATCTATATTCTAGATGACCACCTCGGTGCGCTCCGCTGGCTTACTTGCCAGCAACGCTGAAAGGTTTCTGAGCGCTGTCGAAAGCTGGTTGCGATCTCGGCCGCCACCAAGTGAAACGCGGATCGCGCTAGGAGGTTTGCCCGGGCCAAGATAGAACGCGTCCGGTGGCGTAACCGCAAGGCCGTCGGCGCGTGCGGCCCGTGCGAGGTCGCGTGCTTCCCAATGATCGGGTAAAGGATGCCAGATATGAATTCCTTGGCCGCGCGTCGAACGTTCTAGGTTGGGAAAGATGTGAGCTGCCAATTGCTGACGTGCACGAGTTTCGGCCTGAACGCCTGCGAGCAGGGCTTGAGCGGAGCCGTCCTGAATCCAGAGGGTAACTAGCGCCGTAGCTAACGGCATAGCCATGAGCGCAAATGACCGCATCGCGGAGAGAAAGCGGTCTTCTATCGCCGGATCAGGTAGAACGACAAACGCCGTGCGCAGACCAGGCGACAAGCACTTGGAAAGAGTCGAAATGTAGAAAACCCTGTCCGGTGCGAGAGTTGCCAAAGGCGCGGGAGCGTTGTCGGCGAACAACCAGTAAGGATCGTCCTCGATGATTTTCGCGTCTGCCCGAGCCGCCGCCGCAACAAGATCCCGCCTTCGATCAATGGGGATTGTGCGTGCGGAGGGGTTTTGTAACGTTGGGTTGATATAGATCAGTCGAGCCCCGTGCTCACGACAGGTGCGTTCGAGTGCATCGGGCTGCATGCCAGCTTCATCTCCAGAGACTGGCTCTATACGTCTTCCCAGTTGTTGGACTGCAGTGCGCAGGCCGGGGTAAACGAGTGACTCCGTGAGAACTGTATCACCGGGTTGAGTCAATGTGAGAATGGCAGCGGCAAGAGCCGCCTGTGCTCCTGGGCAGATCACTATCCTTGAAGTTTCGACTGACTCGAACATCGGCGAGAGCCATTGAGCCGCGGCCAACCGATCGGTTGGGCTTCCGCCACCTATGTGATACGTCATCAATAGATTGACATCGGAACGCGTCGCCAGGTGCGATAACCCCTGCTTAAGGAGCGTTGACAGATCCACCTGTGTTGGAGCCGGAGGGATGTTCATGCTCAGGTCGACCCATTGCGTCAGCTCCCCTGGCGGTGCGCTCACGTACGTACCGCGGTGGCCGTAAGCTTCCAATAGGCGGCGTAGACGTGCTTCATCATAGCCACGTGTAACAGTAGTCAGGTCGACGCCGAGGGCCTCCGCTAGGAGTCGCTGCGGAGGAAGTCGATCGCCTGGATGGAGCGTTCCTTCCGAGATCGCTTGCTCTAACAGGTCTGCGATTTGTAGGTATCGGGGGCCGCCGTCGGGCGACAACGGCGTAACCCAATCCATTCCTTTGTTAACAGGAGGTTTCTTCCGTTTGAGGGCCATATTTCAACGCAGCGTGCAGTGTGACAAGCCGATAGTATTGCCTGAATTTCCAAATAAATCCATACATGTTCGACGTGTATGATCCGAGCCTTAAAGGCAACGAGGCGGCAGAGCAACTGGATGTGAGTGTCCGTACATGCGGCGCTGGCACCTTGTATGGACTGGCGTCCTTGAGACGAACTGTCAGAGAGACCCGTTACCGTCACGATACGTTACGCGCGAGCCATACAGGCGCAGATGAGCTTGCCGGGGAGACGGTCTGTTGCGCCCGTGTTTCCCAGGATAATCAGGCAGAACAGCTGGAGACTTAGGATGGGCCGCTCGAGACGTACCGCGCTGAGTCCAGCTTCACAGGTATCAAAGTCTTGAGTGACTTGAACCGCCGACTGAACTTCCGAAAGAAGTGCCGGCAGCGTCTATCCTGTGCTTTCGCTTGCTTTTCTTTTTTTGATGCAACGGCTGGCCTTTCTGAACGAGGGCAAGCGTCTCGTTGGCGTCAACGAGTTCCCACACTGGTGCCTTTCGTAGTTGTTGATCGTACGTTGTTACGATCTGCGCAAATTGCGTGAATGTCTCCGGTTCGAGAAGCCACGTGCCGGTCTCGCGGCCGCGGTTAAATATCGTCTTAATCCCTTGGTCGGCGGTTTCCAATTGCTCGAAGATTGTTGTTTCGTAGCCCGATTCGGCTAAAAGTCCTGTAAGTATTGTTGCGCCCATCAGCGTCTTGACAGCACTCGCGTTGCCACGACCTCTTCGCAACGCATCAAGCGCGGCGTGCACCGACAAAGAGAGTTTGTCAGCTTCCACGCGCGGTAGTGGAAGTAGCAAAGACTTGTTTTGGCGTGCGCGCACGACATCTACATTTCGATAAAACGGGATAAGTCCGGCCATGTTTTACAGGGCGTTTAAGTAAAATGGAACGCAAGAACCATGTGCAATGGAGTACAGCGACACATCAATGTGACAATGGTGCACTTCAGTAGATCTACCTGGCTGGTCGGCTTGGCAAAAGCATTGCTACCACTCTCCATTTGCAACTGGAGGGAGCACGAAACCATACGCGTACGCTGACGGTGACTTGCATTCTTATATCAGTTTTCTGGCTTGCGAGCTTATGCATTCTTTCTATCCTCGGGTATGCCTACACGGAGAAACAAGGTACCGTTACATGCAGAACACTATCCGGGCTCTCCGCCTCCGACTGAAAGACACGCGCGCGAGCTGCAGAAGCAGGCAATTACGTGTGACTGCCTGGCGTAGCGTTCATGCGGTGTACAGAGGTATGGTGCGCGAGCAATGGCTCGCACCCCTCGGTCGCGGCGACAACGTCGTGCCACTTAGCAGCGACAACCCGTTGTCCTGCGAAAACAATCTACATGAGCAGATTTGTGCACATTGAAGAGAACGGTGCAATACAGCGCGAGGTGGAGAACCGGGACAATATGTCTCCCAGTTCTCCGTCTAAGGTGGTCAGGACTGGCGGTTAGCGTCGATCACGGTCAACGCAGCCATGTTAATGATGCGACGGACTGTCGCGCTGGATGTCAGAATATGCACGGGCGCATTGACGCCGAGGAGGAATGGTCCAACTGCAACATTGCCTCCGGCTACTGTCTTCAGCAAGTTGTACGCTATGTTGCCGGCATCAGCATTGGGGCAGACCAAGAGATTGGCGGCGCCTTTCAAGCGCGGGGTAGGCAAAACGCGTGAACGCAAAGCTTCGTCGAGCGCGCAGTCTCCGTGCATTTCGCCGTCAACCTCCAGGTCAGACGCGTGCCGAATAATCAGTTCTAGAGCCCGTCGCATCTTGGTTCCAGATGCTGCGCCACCCGAACCGAAATTTGAGCGAGACAATAAAGCCGCTTTGGGCACCAGGTTCAGGCGCCGCATATTTTCAGCTGCGGCTATCGTGAACTCAGCGATCTGTTCGGCTGTTGGATCGTCGTTGACGTGTGTATCCACGAGGGCCAAGGTGCGTCCATCAAGCAGGAGGATGTTCATCGCCGCGTAGGTCTGAGATTCCGCCTTTTTGCCGATGACCTGGTCGACGAATCGGAGATGATCATGATACGCCCCGACTGTGCCGCAGATCATTCCGTCAGCATCACCCAGCCGCACCATCATCGCCCCGATCAGGGTCAAACGGCGCCGCATCTCGACCCGTGCCATTTCCTTCGTGATTCCGTCACGGCACATGATTTCCCAATACGTCGTCCAGTATTGACGAAATCGCTCATCGTGCTCGGGATTGGTTACCTCGACGTCTTGCCCGAGTTTTATTCGTAGCCCGCATTTCTGGATCCGCGAAAGCAGTACCTCAGGACGTCCGACGAGAATCGGGCGTGCAAGATTCTCATCGACGATGACCTGCACCGCTCGCAAAACCCGTTCGTCCTCTCCCTCCGTGAAGACAATTCTGGATTTGCCACCACTTCGAACTTGCAGCCGCGCCGCTGCAAACAACGGCCTCATGAACGCACCTGAATGATAGACGAACTGTTGCAACTGCTCAGCATAGCTCTCCATGTCTGGCAGAGGCCGAGTGGCTACGCCACAATCCATGGCGGCCTTGGCGACGGCCGGGGCAATTCGTGCAATCAGGCGCGGGTCAAATGGCTTCGGGATAAAGTAATCGGGGCCGAAGGAAATGTCGTAGGTGCCATAGGCGGCTGCAACAACCTCACTTTGCTCGTCTTCAGCAAGGGCCGCGATCGCATGCACTGCCGCCAACTCCATCTCTCGTGTGATCGCCGTGGCGCCGACGTCTAGAGCGCCCCTAAAGATGTAAGGGAAGCAGAGCACGTTGTTAACCTGATTGGGGTAGTCCGAGCGCCCGGTTGCGACGACCGCATCATCACGAACGGACCGCACAATCTCAGGCAAAATCTCAGGAGTTGGATTCGCGAGGGCGAGAATCAAGGGGCGTGATGCCATACTCGCAACCATTTCAGGCTTGAGCACGCCGCCAACCGATAGGCCCAGAAATACATCGGCGCCGTCGATGACTTCATTCAACCGTCGAGCCTGAGTCTCCTGCGCGAAGAGCGCCTTGTCCGGGTCCATCAAAGTTGTTCGACCTTGATAGACGACGCCTTCGATATCTGTTACCCATATATTTCTTCGGGGCAAACCAAGCGCAATCATAAGTTCAAGGCATGCCAGGGCTGCGGCTCCGGCGCCGGAAGTCACTACCTTTACTGCAGAAATATCTTTGCCGACCACTTTCAGGCCGTTAATCAATGCGGCAGATACGGTAATCGCGGTGCCGTGTTGATCGTCGTGGAAGACAGGTATCTTCATGCGCTCTCGCAGCTTTCGCTCCACGAGGAAGCATTCGGGCGCCTTGATGTCCTCAAGGTTGATACCACCAAAGGTGGCCTCGAGACCGGCAATAATGGTGACGAGCTTGTCCGGGTCTGTTTCGTTGATCTCGATATCGAAAACATCGATACCGGCGAACTTTTTGAACAATACCGCTTTGCCTTCCATTACTGGTTTGGATGCCAACGCTCCGATGTTGCCGAGTCCCAAGACTGCAGTCCCGTTGCTCACCACGCCTACAAGGTTTCCTCTGCCGGTGTAGCGAAAGGCATTGAGTGGATTTGCTACGATTTCTTCGCAGGCGGCTGCCACCCCAGGCGTGTACGCCAACCCGAGATCTCGCTGCGACGCTAACGGCTTGCTTGCAGTGACTGATATCTTTCCGGGAACCGGAAACTCGTGATAGTCCAACGCCGCCTGTCTATCGGTCTTGTTCATGTCCATTCCTTATCGTGGGGAGCGGCCGTCATTTCTAAAAGATTCGCGGGATTTGCGCGATGCTCTGAGGCCGCGGTTAAATTTCGGCCGGTCTGGTTGCTGCAGCCTCGCGACCTTCAGCGGTAGATGGTTATCCGAAGTCATCAGGAAGCGATACTTGACTGAGAAGAGACCGGATTTCGTGCTTCCAGAGCAAGCTCGGAGCGTATTGCAACCAGACGGGCAACTACCTTGCACTGGAGAATGATTCTATGGATGCGCGACAGGCGCGGCATTTTGATTTAGTATGGAGCTATCATCTTTTTCTGATAAGCGTTCTGTTAGATGGCGTTATTCGACTCAGTCGGGATTGCCAGAAGGCTTGGCACACGCCTCAAAATGCGTCATTTGATGTTGCTGCTCGAGATAGAAGAGGTTGGCTCCCTGACTCGTGCAGCCGAGCGCGTAGCAAGCAGCCAACCAGCGGTGACCAACGCTCTCGCTGATCTGGAGAGTATGTTTGGCTCACCGTTGTTCGAGCGGACCACGCGCGGAATGGTCCCAACCTCGCTAGGCGAAGCGGTTCTCGCGAGAGCGAGAGTGATAACGCAGAATATCGAACATCTGGTGTGTGACATGGAGGTGATCGCATCGGGACACGCTCCGAAGGTGCATATCGGCGTTACTCCGTATGTTTCAGGCGAGATGCTTTCGAAGGCCATTCGCCAGACCCCCTCGCAGGCCGGACGAGAACTGGCTTTCTCTGTCCATGAGGGTGCCAATGATTTGCTTCTGAAGCAGTTGCAAGATCACGCGCTGGACGTTGTGATCGGCCGTGCCTCCCCGAAACTGGGCACAGAGCGTCTCAGGTTCGTGGTCTTGCGTCAGCAGTATCCACGGCTGATAGCGAGCCGGCGCTTGGCATCCAGACTTGCGCGGACGCCGCTGAATTGGCAGAAACTCGCTGAGCTTGATTGGGTCTTGAGCGCTCCGCAGACACAGATGCGCGAACAGGTTTCTGATATTTTTCTGGCGGCAGGACTTGTTCCACCGGTGCCCATCATAGAAAGTCCGTCTCCAAAGCTGATCGGGGAACTCGTTGTTGCCAGCGAGAGATTGGTATCGATCGTCCCGGATGATATCGCTGAAGAATTGGCCCGCATATCTGGCGTTTCAATAGTTCCTTATTCATTTGACTGGACGCTGCCACCCATTGCTATTTTCACGCGTGCAGGTGAGCCGGAGCGACCAGCGAATATCATCTTCGCTGAGTCTGTGCATAACGTTTGTCGCGCTACGCCGACGTGAAAAAGGTTGTACATGCAGCCTGCGCGAATAGTCCCGGTCGTTCGTCCGGCGAGACGGGGCAGAAGAGTCGCGAAGAGGTGCGGCTTATGTTGGACACTGACGGTTTCTATAACTTGGTTTGAAGTGGACGGAACTGTTGCCTTCGTGAATGCCAGATTTTCTACTGCTCCAACGTAGATTTTTGAGTAACTTTTTGACTGTCGCTACGTGGTCGTCGCCTGAAGGCTGTTAAAATTTGCAGCTGACGTGTCTGCGTCAAAAATTTCGATCCCGCTCGCACTGGCTTTTGCCCGACGTTTAGCGACGGCCGCAACCGATGCGATATGCTCGCTATGCAATCTTCGATTCAACCGTTCCGGGTCGACGACAACACATCCCGCTGACATCGTGACGAAGCAAAAGAAGGATGGGTTCCCACGCCTGTCCTCCCCGCTGATGCCGCCCGCGTCACGGTCCTCCGCGGCATAGAAACTGACAGCACTACGGTTGAAGTCACGTATCGCGTTACGCATCCGTGATTCCCAATCCGGACTTCGAAACAGAATAAGGAAATCGTCACCGCCCACGTGCCCGAGGAAATCGGACGTCGGGTCGCAGGCGCCGGCGAGTCCGGAGGCCGCAAATTTCAGGACTCTGTCGCCTTGCCAGTAGCCATATTGGTCATTAAATGGTTTGAAGTTGTTCAAGTCGACGTAGCATGCAGTGAAAATCATTTCGCTATCGAGTAACCGTTCGATATGTGCGCTAATCGGGACATTTCCCGGGAGAAACGTAAGAGGGTTAGAGTATCGCGCAACCTCGATTCGTCTCTCGGTGACCGCTCGCACGAGACTCTCACCCGTCCCAAGACCGGCGTAGGAGCCATTCTCCGTAATGATGAAGCCATCAGCGAGGTAACGATGATCGTCGCCCGATAGAAACTGCAATATCTGGTCCAGACTCGTCGATTTATCGATTATCGCAGGCGATACATTTGCAAACGTGAGACATGAGCGCTTGCCAAACAATTCACGATGAAATGGTCTGGCGTACTGGTCTGTGAATACCCGGCGGTTTAGAAGTGCAACGGGCTTACCATTTTCAACTATTGCCACAGCATGCAAGTACGGTAACTCACCAAACAGTTGCGCCACTTCGTCATTTTTTGCGCACGTTGGAAGGCTGGGAGCGTGCACCACCATTTTTTCAGATAACACTCCCGCGGGAGTTCCTGTCGGCGAGGCGCGCCTTCTTTCGGGGGAGACTGAGATATGTGGTCCCGCCAAAACGCGGCTTGCTTCATCCGCTATCTCGACGCTCGGTCGTGCTGAAGGTCGAGCGATCAGGTATCCCTGGCCACAATCTATGCCAAGGTCCCTCAAGACCGTCAGGTCTCTAGTGCTTTCTATACCCTCGGCAATCAAGCGCGTGCGGCTTTCCGTTGCAAAGCTGAGCATGGCACTGACAGCCGAGTATTTTAACGGATCATCCGAAATCCCTTGAACAAAGAAACGGTCAATTTTGACGAGATTGGGCCTCAGCTTTAGCCACAAGCTCATGCTTGCGTTCTCGGTGCCGTAGTCATCGAGTGCGAGGCACGCGCCTCTTGATCGAATGACGTCTATGACTTCAATGAACCTCGCCACGTCCGAGACCACACTTTTCTCTGTCAACTCGATCACGATTCGATTTGCCTCAAGGATTGTGCCTTGCATGAATGCAAGCGGGTCACCCTGATCAGCAGCTCGACATAGTGCGTCTGCACTGAAGTTGACAAATAACTTTCCTTTACACTGAAGTCCTGTGAAAGCATCAATGCACGTACGAGCGGCTAAAAGTTCGAGTTCAACTGATCTTCCTTCAAGCGCCGCTTGGGAAAAAAGCTCGTGCGGCATCTCGATGCCGGATCTCGCGGGTCCACGGATCAGTCCTTCGTAGCCTTCAATCGATCCATCTTGCAGAGCCACAATCGGCTGGAAGAGGGGGCGCAATCCTCGATTGCACAGCACCTCTTGGACGGTATTGCTTCGAACCCTTGAAACCTCGAAAGTGCGCATGTTGAAGATAACCTTGCGGAGGACATCAAATTTACGTCTGATCTGACGCTGACATGGATGAATCTTTCGTGATTGATTTCGGCTAGAGAATGTGTATTGGACCGGTGCGTGGTTTCGTGCGATTGACCGACGGGCTCGTGCACCCACCTTTGCAGTATTCTGAATGTTCTTCACGTTTTACGACGACTGTCTTACCCGCTGACGCGGGCTCCGACATACGAGGCAATTTGTCGAAAATTTAGCGTGTTATCGCCGAGCCAGTCATTGCAGGAATGAGCGAGGCGAAGCTATCGAGGGCCTTTAAATGATGGCAGGAACGAAAGCGACGGCGTGACCCATTCCATCGCACACAGGCTATTGAGGCTGTTTTTCGCGAAATTCCGGCAGTTGCTGGAGAAGAAGTACTTCCCCGCGGGTGTCGTACTGATCCTGATTGATTGGGCTGGCAGTCGAGTATCTGCGCGGTCATCCGGAGCGGCTCGCCGTCCCGGAGTGCAAAAGACAAATTTGAGACACTCGGTTTCCAGCTTGTGAATCTCTGAATAACCACTATGGTCTCCCGTCTATGGATGGCAGCGGTATGCGTACTAGCGAACCAGCGCAGACAGCTGCACGACGATGCGTGGACGAACTACAACTACGCATCGGACAGTGTCTTTACAGACGGCAGTGTGAGAGCGCGAAGGTGCCGATGCCAATTCAAAATTTCTATAAGTGTTGTCAAGGTGTGGATTGAGAGGCTGGGTGGCTTTGGCTCGTCTGGTTTGAAGACTGGCATTTATGACACGACAAAAATAAGGGCTATTCAGAATAAAGTGTGGAACCGCTCTCGGCGTATAAAGCCGCTGCCTAGATTGCACATCCCTGTCCCCGATGTGCCTACCCCTTGCCGAGAAAGCCAGCCACTGCGTCGATTACACGCAGTTACCTCCTCAAAGTCGCACCGGAAGTCAATCCTGGCAAGCTTGCCGCGCTCGCGGCTCTGGGCTCGGAATGGACGCGCACGGCTACCGCGGCATTCCGCTGGTACTGGCGTCCGTTTCTCCGGCACGGCGAGTTCGTACGGCGCCCTCCCGTAAGTGGCCCTGGCTCGAAGTTTCCCCGCACCAGGCTTGTTACGTCACAGAAAGACCTGTTGCTGGTCGCGCTGGCCGCCCAGGTCGATAGCTGGCCGGCAACCTGGTCAACCGCGATCGGCGCGCGCTGGGAGTGGTGGCTGACGAGGGGCTGCGTCATGAGCTGTGGTGGATCAACCGGATGCGCCTGTGGCGCGCTCCGAACGCGCGACACAACGAGGTGCTCTAGACGCTGCGTGCCGGAAGCGACGAAGACAAAGGTCTGTCGTCGATCTCTTCTACAGCCTCACGTATCGCGCGCCGCTGGTTCGATGCCCATCTCAGAATCCACAGGCTTCCCGACCCTGCCGGGCTGCCGCCGCAATTCAACGTCAACAGCGCCCAGTTCGAGGAAAGCGCCCGATCGAAGTTCCGGCATTTCGGCTACTGGGCAAGGCTTTCCACGCTCCAGCGCGGGCGCCGTATCGAGGTGCCGGTCCAGTCGTACGACTGGTTCGAGACGCAGCCCGGCGAACTCTCCCAGACCCTCACCCTGCTGCAGCGTGAGGATGGTCTTTACCTGAAACTTACCCGGGGGAAATTACGGGCGGCATTGACAAGAACCAGCGCGGACGTTCCGTGCTGGAGCGTGACACGGCGCCCACCAGCCGGCACGAGTGGTGGTCTGGGACGCTCGAACGGTGGGCTACGCGATTGCGTAGCCTGCTTGACGCAGCCCCGCCCGCATCAACATGGAAGTGGCGCCTCGTTTGGAGGGCGCGTACGGGTGCGCTGGCCTTGACGGGACTGCGGGAGCAGGCGCAAGCCTTGCCCGCGGACCTGCGCCAACAACTGGACGGCTGGCTTGCAGCCGCACCCGGTTCGCATCTGCACAAGAGGATTTGAGCGTGATTCGGTTTCGACCCAGATCACTGGAGCGACGCATTCCACACTTTAATCTGAATACCCAAAGAGTCAATGCGCGAAAGCCAGCGCCAGGCCAGATAGGCGTCAAATGCACCGCAGCCAATGACGCCATTTTCATGTTCTTAAGAAGGTCTCAATAGCGGCGATTCTTTTTTTCCAACGGAATTCTTCTTGGAAACTCCATTGGCGTGACTCTCGGTAACATTGGTAAAATTCTCAAGGATTCCCAGTTTTTTTAGCGTGAAATCGCTATCCTTGGAAAGGTGATGATCGCGGCCGACATTTCGGGCGGGTCGTTGAATCGTGCAGGCGAATTGCGCGGGTGGCCTTGCGGCGGCAGTCCAGTAGCGGTAGATTGCGGAGATGTTCGCCGGGATCTTTTTGGCCAGCTCTTCCCGTTGATAGGGCCATCGAGTCAGGGTTTCCTCCTCCGATGTGAGATTGGCTGCGCCGAGCAGATGGAGTGGACGTAGCCATTCCCGACCTTTAGGATCGTCAAAGAGCGGCTGCCAGCTCTGCCTGCGCAGCGCGACGCCGTCCATAAAGCCAATTGCCCACGGTTCGGCTTCGATGTACTCATGCGCATCGCGGCCATAGGCGGCCTTGTCGAACACCGGTTCGAATCCATCCGGATTGCTCAGTCTGAGGATAATGCCGTTGTAAAACCTCAGGATCAAGTCGAGGATGCGCTGCGCCTGATCCGTTGTTTCGACGTCGGGAGCGCTGTCCTTTCCCGGTCCCCAGACGCCGGGCAACCAGTCTTTCAATTCAAGGATAGTTGGCCCGATTGAGATAGCGGTCAAATACCCCTCTAGACTATCGAGCATCAATGTTTCGTCCGATGTCAGATCAGACATCAGAAATTGATCAAGCTCATCCATGTCTTCGTCGGACAAGGGTGCCAAAATTCGGTTCCCGTTGGATAGTGATTTCGACATGGCTGAAGCTTCCAAAATGGTAAGAGTTTTTGGCGCCATAACAGTACCAGCAATTTGGCTGACAAAAAATTGTAAGGAGTGCGTAAGTACGAAATTCGTAGATGCTGACCACTTAAGCATTTTTGCATCCTTCATGTAGCTTTAACCTATTTTCTGCGTTGCTTCGACTCAGGCTAGGATGTGCATGTTGCGAATTTCGTGAACGACTGGACGAGTGGAATGAAGCGTTCGATTGTCCGGTGGCCCTGTTGGCGGATATGTCGAGCGATTCTTGGCGATATCATTCGGATGCTTGACGTCTTCGACCGGGGAGAGCGTCTCGCGCTGGATATTGCCCTCCCGCAACGCCGCGAGATTGATGCCGATCCTGTCGAGTATCACCGATGCGATTCTGTTCCAGGACCTTCTCGGAGTAGCACCGGGCGGCGAGTTCAGTCCGCCCAGCAAGAAACCGGAGTTCAGCCGTGTTTCTCGCGTTATCAATTGCGCGGTGTAAGTAGTTCCAATTGTTCTTGACCTTGTTACTGGTCTCGTCCGTCCCCCAGTTGTGGCTGACTGAAGTTTGTCTGGGCGAAGCGCGTGTTCAGGCCTCGGTCGAGGCTTGACCGCCCAGTAGTGCGCGGCGGAGCGATCCACCACTATAGTCGGCTCACCCGTCATCTCTTTCCGATGACGAAGGCAAAGGGCGGCGGCAGCGCAACAGCGCTCACAAATCAATAGCATATCGAGCGGATACTGCAACCGCTTGAACGCCCCTCCCACACCCGGAATCAAGCTCTTCATCGTCGAACGAGTCCTTCGTTTTCCCGAGGCCAAGATAGTGGATCTGTTCATTGCGACATCCTTAGTCGGCCGATGACCTGTCTTCAACCGGCTATGCCTAGGGTCTCTTGTTGATCGACACAGTCGTGCTATCCATATCAGCGTCGGCATAACATCGATATCGCCATCCACGTAATACTTATATATGTAAAATGTATGAATTCAAGGGAGAGTTAACCCTCAGCGTTCCGTTTCCCAAGGGTCAATTCCGCCGTGGTTGAAGGGGCAGGCCAGCGTGGCAGCAAGGATTAGACGGATTGCCGAGACGCATATCCCGAATCAAGGGCAAATGAAGTGACAGGGTCGAGAGCGATCTGCGGTCTCCTGCGCAGTTCTGGCTGGAAGGCTGGTGCGCCCAGATCAAGGAGTGCGGTTGCGGGTGGGGGGCAACGCGAAGGCATCGCTGCCAGCGCCGCCAATCCCCGGCGGACGCAGTCGGGCGGTGAACTCCGCACGTGTCCCGGCGCCATGATTGGCTAGCTAGAGGTGAGGGTCTTCAAGACTCGCGGGGAATGCGCCAGGTGGCAGAAGGGCGCTCGCAATTTCCATTCGGGCCCCGGTTTCGTTGCAGATTGCTGCGACGATGGCGTCTGCTACGTCATTCTGAATCCAGCGCGTCGCGGCCGTGGCCGTCAAAGCGCAAGCCATTGAGGCGAGGGGAAGTATTCCGCCGGCTAAGCGTTTGATGGAGCGCGCGTGCGCGTGTTTGCCAAAACGGATGTCGGCGATTCCTTTGTCCGCAATCCTGCCGGCTCTCATTCACATCTGAAGTCTTGAGGAGGTGAGGGTTAACCATCCTTTCCATCCCTACAGAAATTCATACAATGTACATATAAATGCATCAAGATCGATCGTTTGGTTGGATGGTGGGTGGCATAGGCCATATACCGATGTGGCAGGTCATTGTCGGAAGAGGCGTCGGCGCATGAAGTTGTGGGTCTAGATGCATTCAACAGCCGAACAACGTGTGGGTGCCGAGCGTCGACAACGCTGCCTCGAACTGGGAGCGGTTTGAGGCGCCGGTGGCTCTCTGTGGTGTCTCTGAAGAAATAACAATGCACAGACTGTGCTGCTAGGCGCCCAGGAATACTACACAGATCGACTGCTAGAAATGAGCGGCGATAGACGGGGTCACGGAGGTGCTGAAATGCCCACGTCTTACGAAGTACTTGGTGAATTGGTTGCCTGCATGACCTATTGGCACGTTGCTCGCAAGGTGCCGCTTGCCAACGACAGCTTCGTCCTTGAGGACTATGTCGAGCACCTGCGCGAGTTCATCGAGTTCCTCCGACCGGTCACCCTTGGGGTATCGGTTCGCCAGTCGATTTTGCCAGCGCTGTTCACGATCTCTTCGATAGCGCGCAACGGCGAGTCAACGCGTAAAAGTATGGCACCGACTAGCGATCGGAGCGATGTACGTCGAGGCCGCACGGTGGTCTGCGAACTGGTACTCAGCAAGCGACTCGACTCATTCGAACGTGGGCTGATTGACATCGTGGAGGCCAGCCCCCTCAGTGAAGGGCGCAGCGCATTTCCAGGTCTCGTACGTGGGGCGTTCGTCGAGATGAGTCTGTCCCATAGCGTTACGTCGCACCCGGATTTCAGCTTCTGCATAGCTGTCGGCGACACCGAAGCGGCCGACTCGCATCGGTGCGTCTATGACGAATTCGGCGCTGTGCTGGACAGGTCTGCCGAGTGTTACCTAAAGACTGTTTGCGTAGCCTTTCAGGTAGTGCGCCGTCAGGCAATCACGGATATCGCATTGACCTCAATCGAAGTTGAACGACATCTGGCGCCTGGACCAGCCCCGCGACGTACACGACCTCAGCACCGGCTCCGATATGTCGCGCACGCCTTGCGGGCGCTACCTGTTGCAGTCGCCGCGGCATTTTTTTTGGAGCACGTGCAGGGCGCCGAGATCAATCCACGAATTCACGATGAGATCCGTCGATACGAGCCGTCCGGACGTGTGCTGCGCAGGCACCGAAGGTGTCATGGCATATGGCGGCTAAGCGCCTATGCGATGCGACGAGGTCAAAGTGAAAATTGGGGCGAAGAGGTTTTCGGGAGAAGCAGATGAATACGGGAACTGGATCTTTACGTTCGGTGATCGAAAAATGGCTTTCGCCGAACCCGGCGATGCCATTGCGAGTTGCTGAGTTCAGCCGTTCGCCGTCGAACCGGAGGCGCTACATACGAGTCGAGTTGGCACGATCGACGGACACACTCGCGCTCTTTTTCTTTCGGCACGATGACGGCACTTGGTGCGTGTTCCCTAGCGAGGCGGAACGTCCTGCGATGGGTACGTGCTGGCCGTCCCACTGATCCTTCGTAGGCGCTGCGGCAACCGAGTCGGAGAGGCCTGGTTCGGCCGACTTCGATTCAGATCTCAAAAGGAAGTTCTTGAGGCTGAGGCAGGAGGAGCGTTGATAAACCATCCCCATTGCACGTTCTCCGCTCAAGAGAGCGAGGGCGTGGGTACGCCAACGCGGTGGAGTGTAGAAATCGCCACTGAACCGCCGTTAGGTGCGCATCTGGTTACACCGCGCCGCGGCTATAGTCACCACGGCATATACGTAGGTGACAGCAAAGTAGTGCATTACGCTGGACTCTGCAGCTCATTGCGAGTCTGCGCAGTGGAAGAATTGTCCATAGTAGATTTTGCTGCGGGTCATGCAATTTGGGTCAAACAAGAACGATGCCCAGAATATGTTGGTCAGGATGCCATTCGGCGGGCTCGCTCTCGATTGGGAGAGAACCGCTATCGGCTGTTGACCAATAACTGCGAGCACTTTTGCTCTTGGTGCCTGTTTGGGGAAAGTCACAGCGAACAAGTGAGACAGTGCATCGCCCACCCCTATATGGCGATATGTACGGCGATGATCCTGGTAAAGAGGTTTCTCGAGAGTAGGTCGAAGGTCCGGAATAAATTTGCGCCTGAAAGTTTCAATTGATCGAACGTGTTAGAGCCGGACAGTTAAGTTTGTCCATCCTCGTAGCGGGTTTGATCGCAACAGCTACCGCGGGACGCGCGGTAAGTTAAGCTTGCGGAGCGGACGTAAGACCTAACAGGGTTTCCCCGAAAGGCAGACCGCTGTGAACAGGAACCTGATTCTGCGAAGGTCAGGAATCCCCGTCCTTCAGGACGGGGAGGACATCAATGATGCAAAGGTTCGGCTTGCGTGAGGCACCTGCTCTCACTGCAACTACGAAATTGGCTTCTGATTCCCGCGGCTAGGGGCTGACGACCCGCGGACATGGCGACTCAACCCTTCAGATTCCAGCTTTGCTGATGAGGTTTCCCTCCTCCTGAGCTTGCAATTACCCACTTCTTTTTAGCGCAAGCTCATAGCCGAGCTGAATGTCTGTTAGCCGTCGCATCCCGCGCCAGATCACAGTATTGCCTGGTGGAGGATCACTGGCGCGCGCGAGGTACCCACCCAGTTGAGCGAGTCTTATAACGTTTCGTACGAGAGGAGGCGCCTGTGCGTTGTGAGGCGTGTCATGGACAACGCGCTCAAGCAGTTCAATTTCAGTGCGTGTGAAGGCGAGTTCGGCGGCGGACTGCGGCGCTGATCGGCCGAGCATTGTGAGCCAGAATATGCGCCAACTCAGGATGCAGAAAACCGCGATCAGGTTCGTAAGCCGATCAGCTGTGCGAAGCCGGGACTCTTCAGCTTTGCAGCCCGATTTCAGGATTTTGTGGAAGGTCTCGATTTTCCAGCGCATCGAGTACCAGTCAAGTTTCTCGATTGCCTCGGTACGAGAGCTTACTGGGAGGTTGGTGATCAGTTTCCA
Organism: Paraburkholderia sp. IMGN_8; assembly: GCF_038050405.1. NCBI lineage: Bacteria > Pseudomonadati > Pseudomonadota > Betaproteobacteria > Burkholderiales > Burkholderiaceae > Paraburkholderia > Paraburkholderia sp. IMGN_8. Next base: position 1,460,376 of record NZ_CP150901.1, read on the forward strand.
TTCAATGCGAGGACGCCCGGGCGGCGGATTGCGTTCCTGAGCATGAAGGACTGTCATCTGTAGCGCAGGATAGCGGTTCTGCTTGCCGATGGGGGGCAGCACAGTCATTCGCTGGTAGCGCAGTTCAAGCGTCACCGTCATTGGCCGACCCGCCGCGTCGCGAAGCTCGACGCGATGCAATCCCTTGACCTGAACCTGCTGCATAACCTTGGAGATCGTGAGCTGGCCATCTCCCGCGAGCCGGTCGACGCAAGTCCTCACCAGGAAGTAAGTGCACAGGTCATGGGCAGTGGAAAACAGCTCGTAAATATCGCTTTCCCGATCACCGATGTGAATGCAGCGGACAGGGGCGTCGAGAAGCTCAGTCGACTGGCGCATATTCTCCAGCCAGCGCCAGCTTTCTTTTTCTTCAATCGGTACGCGCGTCGGATTGATGTGGCGTTTGAGTTCCGAAGATCCCTTAAACTGCTTTCTCGTCCAGAACTTCACCGCCGCCAGGCCAAGTGGCAGTCCATCCGTAGTCACAACAAGGCTCGAATGCATCAGGATACCGCACTGCGTGAGCGGCTTCGACGGACCCGTGCCGTTCTTTCCTGTTCGCAGGGACGTCTTGCCGGTGTAGCCGATGAGTTCGGGACGCTCCCTCTGATACGAGAATGTGGTCGTGTCCTGCAGGATAAGCACGGGCCCATCGGTGGCCATGACACGTGCAGCGCTCGCTTGGAAATGCCCGCTCAGGATATCGTGTTCGTTGATGCGGTCGTTCGACAGAAACCGGTAGGCGGCCTTGGTCGAAGCCCAGTCCTGACAGGCGAATGGAATAGTCTGCCCCATGCCGTCCCACAGCTTTTCCAGCAGGCTTGCGAAGCGGCGGCGCAATCGGGTGTCCTGGAATTCGCTTCCCCGGACCTCCAGATCCAACCGCGACCGATCATCCGCCTGTCGCTTGCCGGCCATCTCGCTCGCACTTGGGACATGACGTGTGCCAGGTTACCAGGTTTCGCGGCGAAGATGTGGGTAATTGCAAGCCTCCTGAGACGCTTACGTAGCCTGCGAATCAGTGGCGAGTTCATGGTCGGTTTTGCCGCGAGCCGAGGCAATGCTCTCGTAAATTGCAATGTGTTGCGCTGCCGTAGTGTTCCATGTATAGCGGGCCGCCAACGCAGGTCCGTGCTTTCTAAGTCGTCGCGTGGTCGCTGGCTCGTCAATCAAACGAGCCATTCCAGCAGCGAGGGAATCTGGCTCCCCGACTGTAGTAAGAATCGCATCCTCCTCATGAACGAGAAATTCACGAAAAACCTCGATATCTGAGGCGACGACGGGTAACCCTGCGCCTGCAGCCTCCAAGATTGCAAGCCCCCAGCCCTCGTTGACCGATGGAAAGACGAACCCATCAGCGGCGGCAAACCATTCGGCAAGCTCTTTTTCAGTGACAGTGCCCAGGAGGATGAGATCGTTCCCAAGCTCGAGGCCAAGCCCTTGCAGCGACGACAACACATCTTCACGGTACTCCCGGTAGTCCTGAAAGGAGTGGCCGCCGACTACCGCCAGTACCGGCGAATTGCGTCTGCTTGCCTTGACCTTGGCAAGTGCCTGTATGAGGAATCGGCTCCCTTTACGAGGCTCGATACCCCCGACGGTGAGATAAAGGAAGCGGCTCTCCGCTCCAACTCGTCGCCTTAGTTCGGCTAATCGATCGCCATCTAGTGACACGGCGAAACGTTCAGGCCGGACGCCGTTGGTGACAATCGCGGCTTCCACGCCAAGATCGGCCTTTAGTCGATCTTGCCAAAGCTTGCTAACGACCAGGATTTGATCTGGCTCGATAATGGCGTTACGTTGACAGTCAATGAGGGCCTGCGTAGTGAAGTCGTCGACATGATGAACAGTCCGAACGAGATGGAATTTTGCACCTGCGTCACGTACTTTGGCCGCTGCGCGTGCCGAGATGCAGTCTTGGCTATGGACGATGTCGAAATCGTCGCGCATCTTGCTCAGTCCTGCGGTCATCGCGTCGATCCAACTGAACACGCGTTCTTCCAGCGTGTCCGCCCAAGGTGGCGTGTCAATCATCCGCACTGGGACGCTAACGTCTCTGAAGAATCTCGCACCAGGCTCCCCCATCGCAATAACGGTGACCGCCATGCCAGCTGCCTGGAGAGCCTCAGCGAGTTCCAGTGTGTGCACGACCCCGCCTCGCGGCTTTACCGAATAGGTGGTCAACGCGATACGGGGGGGAGATACACCCTCAGTTAAGCGAACGATCGATGGCGTCATGTCAGAAAATGTGCATAGAAGGACGTCGTAAGCAGGATGTGAAACGGGCGGAGAAATCAGCCAAAACCGCAACGAGGCTCAAGCAAGATCAAGCCCATCGGGGCCGTCGAAACGGCGGCCTGTCTGCCGGGCAGCATAAATCGCAGTGCCAATTCCAACGGCATTGCGAAACCGGCCGACACAACCGCCGTAACGAACATCGGATATTACTATAGTACATATATCTAGTCGTATAGTAAATGATATTCCACGATCATGTGCTCCTTAGAGCTGAGGCTGGAAAATGAGATCGCGGGGAGGGATGTGTGACGAAGCAGGAAGTTGAGAGCTGCGAAGCTAGAAGCACCGGCCTTTAGGCCGGTGAGAAGTCACCTTAGGCAGCCATGACTGCGAGGGACGCGCGCAGCTCGGTCAGGACTAGCGCGGGGTCCCGCAGGACTAACGCTGCGGCCGCCAGTGCTGCCCGGGCCGCGGTTGCCGTAACGATACAGCCGGCCTTCTGGAACGCTTCCTGCTGCGCCTGGTGGCCTTGTGGGTCGCGCGCGGTGCCTAAAACGTAGACGACCACGGCGGCCCCAGAGCGCACCACTTCTGCCGCTACAGGGGCGAGAACGCTGGCCGGATCCGGATGAGCGCCATCACCGATGACGACGTCGAGCAGCACGGCCGCAACCGTCGGATCTCGTGCCTGGTCACGCAGGTAGCTCGAGCGCGCCTCGGCGTCGATCATAGGGTGTGGGCGTCCATTGGTGTACTGCTCTTCGCCGAGGTCTAGGCAGACGTGCGCGTGGGCTCCGGCGGCTTCGATTGTCCATCGATCGTCCAGGGGCGTATTGGAGTGGATGGGGCCGATGTGTCCGATGGCTATGTTCATCGCCTCGTAGCACAGAGTCCCGCCGCTGAATAGACCTATGAGCCGGGTTCGGCTGGGTGCCAAGGTGGTGACGACGTTGGCGAGATCGTTGGCTAGGTTGCCCGCGACATCTGGCCTGTCCACACCTAGCACTTCGAGCGTGCGCGCAGCGCCTTGCTCCAGAGTGTCCGCGACGATGACGTTGGCTGGAGCCGCCAGTGGCTTGCGCAGGCCGATCAATGACGCCACCAACGGCTTCTTCGGCACACTAAGCAGCTTTTCTGCGACTTCCGGGGAGGGTACTTTGGATACGAGCAGGATGGTACGGGTGGCTTCGTCTGCGTCGAGGGCGCGCAAAGCCGACTCTGCCATCAGGCCGCCAACCTCTGGCGAGAGATCGCGTCCACCGAGGCCGATGACATGCGAGACGCCGACGCCCCATCGGTCGAGCAGGCTCATCACTTCCTGCGCACCGGTTCCGGCGGCGGCTACGATGCCCACGGGGCCTGCGCCCACTCGGTTAGCGAACGCGAGGCCGGTGCTTCCGAGCATCGCGGTGCCTGCACCTGGCCCCATCACGAGGAGTCCGAGCGACCGTGCGCGCTGCTTGAGCGCGATCTCGTCCTCCAATGGAACGTTGTCGCTGAAGAGCAGCACGTGCAGACCAGCGCTCAGTGCCTTTTGCGCCTCTAGCGCCGCATATTGCCCCGGGACCGAGATGACTGCGATGTTAGTGGCAGGATTTTCCTGGAGCGCCGCGCGTAGGTCCGGTGTGACCTGCTTTTCTTCGGTGACCTCGCCGGCTACAGCACCGAATAACGTCTCTGCCGCCGTGGCGATCGCAGCGGCGGCAGACTCTTCCTCCGCGGCGCGAACCGCAATGACCAAATCATTGATGCCGGCTTTATCTAGACCGGTGGTGAAGCCCTCTCTGGCCAAGGTCACGATGTTGGCAGGGGTCGCCATGAGCGCGCAGCCCCACTCCACGCCGGATGCGGCGAGCACGGTGCGGGTCGTCTGGAGCAGGCGAACGCTGTCTTTGTACGAGTTAGGGTGGACGGTGATGAGGTGGGCCATCGGATGGGTACCTTTGCTGACTGAGGGAGAGACGACGGCGATGGCGAACGATGCGGGTTCCGCGGTCGCTTTCGATAGCGCCATGCGATACGTCAAGGGTGGCGTTAACGTGCTTCAGAGTACTAATCGATGAGACTCGATAAGCGCAGTGCCTAGCCACCAGCCGGGCGTTTCGTTCATGTTGGATGGCGAGATTGCGGCCTCACTGGTCGTTGCCATCCACAATGAAGACGCGCCATCGCTGGCGAATCATAGGGCGCACTGATCTCGCCATTGGTTTGGCATTCTCGTACTGCATGCATCATGCTGGATGCCCCGCCGGCCCTTTGCGACTATGGCATTGCTTCCGGGCGCGAAGACTGCAATCTTGGCCACGGTTGCTCCTGTGGCTGCCTGCCGGGTCTGCGGACAGTTCGCAGCAACAGCATATTGGTTGCGTTGCGATATTTGTCGCATCATGCACGATGTATATCGTATAGTAAACAAATTGTGGTGACGAGCACAAGAGGAATCGATCGTGAATGACCGTGCGTCCGGCGTCAAAGCGGTGCGCATGCCCCGAGCAACGTGCGCGAAAATGCACGTGGCATCCACGCTCACCGTGATCTCGCAGGTTCAGCCACCCTAGGCGCGAATTGGTCACGTTCGTGGTGTCGGTCGGCAAACTTGCTCACTCTCACTTGCGAGATGGCTCGATGCCACTCCGGGAGTTGATGGTTGGACGGGGAAGGGGGTGCCGAGGACTTCGGGATCCATCGTCCGGTCATTCGTGATCGGATCAATTCATAAACCGGACGGCTATGCCAGAAGATATCCCATTGGTTTTGCCGGACTGTCTCCGTTGACATCGTTTCCTATAGTGGGAAAATTCGTTTGACTATGATAAAAGAAATCGGGTTGTAGCCACGAGCATCCGACACAAGCCTGGTTCAGGACGAAGCTCATCCGTATCGGTAACTATTGGAGCCAGTCGCAAATTGAAACCATCGAAGATAGCTCGAGGTTTTTCAGAGCTAATCCGTGACTCGCAAGCCGAGGCCAAGTGGACTGAGACATCGTCCGAGCGCCGCTCCCGTCAAAACCGCCACGCGGTTCATACCGCTTTGTCCTTAAAGGAATAGGCATGTCAATAGCTAACCGGCGTACAAGGCTTGGTAAGCTGTCCTTGGTCTCAGGGACAGGGGTTCCACGTCCCGTCGATGATCACGCGACGTCAGCGCCTTCGCTGCCCGAAGGATGGTTCTGCGACGAGGTGGGTCTTGTCAGCGAGACTGCCGCCGTCGATCGCATTCCCGGGCCTGTACGTCTAGAGCAGGAAGATTAAAGTCGTGTAAGAGCATTGCCTGCGAGACCGGTCTTCGCGTCCGGTATTGTCGTCATCTTAATGGCGAATCTCATAAAGAATATTGCTCAGGCTACGGACATCCGCTGACGTACCAGCCGCTGGGTTTGGCCGCTTTGCCCAGAGAGGCAACTGTGAGAAACGATCTAACCGCTCACTTCACCATTAGACTTCGCGTGTTCGTCAACGGGCAAGGCGCCTTGGCGTTCACTGATGTTGACCATTGGAATCCCAACGCGTAAATCATGCACGTCCGGGCCGCACGCGGACACAGTTGCGCCGGATACGGTGGCCGGTTCCCCTGCCTCGGTCTTCCACACAAGCCGATGGTGTTCGATTTCTCGAAGGCGGGGCCACTTGATTGGCCTAGGTGTCCCGACTCGCTGACGCGCGACGCCCCGGTCGATGTCGGCGATGAGCTTCTCTGCCCGAGCCTGACACCCACTGCGGCCGCCGTAGCGTAAGCGTCTTCCTCATCCCCACAGCCCGGTCACTGACTCCTTTGTTAGATCAAGTAGCACTCGGTTCCTGTCATCGTCGACTAGGACTAATTCGCCACCGTCGACGGTCTTGCCCACGCGAGCACAAATCAGCCCCTTGGACTCGAATATGGCTGCACATCGCTCCGTCCACTCGGGTTCGACGGCCAGCCAGAATGCATAGGTGGGAAACGAGATTAACCACCTCAGCGGATCGGTATCCGCCGGCATCGGGAGCTTGCGTATATCGACGGTGGCGCCGCAGCGCCTGAATTCGAGCAGCATTGCCAGTGAACCCAGCGGTCCGGCCATCGACACATCCTTTGCGGCGACCGCAGCCCCGCTCGCAGCGACTTCGGCCAATAGTCGAACATCGCGGGCCAGCGTCGAACGTTGACGTTCGATTGTGGTGAAGAATGGAAAGTCCTGTCGCATCACACCGTCAAGCGAACATGCAAACAGCAGGTCCTGCCCTGGGCGAATGTTCGCCATGGTTAACACTCGCTCGGCATGGCCTACGGCAAACGCCGAAATCGACGCCTCGCCGTCGTGCTCGGTGAGATGGCCGCCGATGATTGGTACATCGTACATGCGCGCCGCATCGGCCATGCCGCGCAGCGCCTCGGATGTAACCTCCCGTCGGCCCACCACTGTGTTGACGACACCGCGAGGCACCCCCCCCATGGCGGCAACATCGTTAATGTTCGCGAGTATTGCCGCAATGCCTGCGCCATAGGGATTGGCGGCAACGAACGCCGGCGAGATAGCCTCACCGCAGGCGACGATCTGTCGGCCGTCTATCTCGACGATTGCACCGTCATCGCCTGGTCCGTGGATCGGATCGCTCGAATCGACAAATCGACGAACGGCCGAAATGCTCTGTTTACCTGTAAGCCCTGTGTGCTGCCGGACAGCGATCACAATGGCGTCGAGAAATGCGTGCGACGGGTCGTGAGGGGTGAGCATGTCATAAATCCTATAGTAGACGACACAAGGGGGATCAATTGGCGCCTCGGTCTATTGAGTAAATGGGCTCGTGTCCTGTTCTTCAGCCGATTGCATCGAAACATCTATCGGGCGTGAGTGGTTAGGGTGTGCCCGTGGTGTGTATTATAGTAAATGTTGTAGTAACATGGTGTCTGAAAAAGCCAATCATCGCTGACACGTGAAAACGTGTGCCCACCTCGGAAGGAGTCTCGTGGAAGCGCTACCCGTTGTTGAGCTGCCAAGATTAGTCAACGTCGTGAATATCGGTTTGCCGCTGTTCGAAACAGCGATCCGAAACCAAGGTGTTACGGTCGTCGGGGTTGACTGGCGGACACCTGGCGGGGGAGTGACTGAAGTCGTGGCGGCACTGTCCAGGCTAATGGGACCCAAGTCTGCGAAGATCGATCAGGCGAACGCTGAAGTCATTTCGCGCTTGAATAATGGGGTGCCCATGCTGAAGGCCATTGATCGGGCAGGCGCGGTGGTGCCCGGCATGAGCGAGCGTACCGTTCTTCATTGCGGACCTGCCATTGAGTGGGAGGATATGTGCGATCCGCTGCGCCGTTCCATCAAGGCAGCGATCATTGCCGAAGGTTGGGCCAAAGACACGGAGGCTGCAGGTTGCCTGGCTGACAGAGGGGAAGTGGAGTTGCGGCCAGCCAATGAGCATTCGGCCGTGGTGCCGATGGCAACTTCGGTTGGCCCGTCGGCGCCGGTTTACGTATTGGAAAACGCGATCGGCGGCACAGTTGCATACGCTAGCATCAATCAGGGCTCGGGCGAGGTGCAGTGGTTTGGCGTTGACAGCGACGCAGCAATCGAACGGTTGCGCTTCATTCGTGATGCAGTGGGTCCTGTGCTAGCAGAGGCCATCGCCAGGAAAGGCGCGATCGATGTTCTTGCGCTCGCGGCGCAAGGTGTAGCAATGGGCGATGACGTCCATATGCGAGTGCAGGCGACGACCAATTTGTTCCTGCGTGATTTGCTCCCGTACCTGATTCGCAACACACATGTTGCCACGCCCGAGGTTGCTGCGTTCCTTAGTGGCAACCATCTTATGTTCCTCAATGTGGCCATGGCAGCCGCCAAGTCGCTGGTCGACTCGGCCTCGTCCGTCGAACATTCGAGCATCGTGACCACGATGTCGAGAAACGGAGCCACCTACGGAATCCGGCTGCCCGGCGCGAAGAGCAAGTGGTTCATCACCCAGTCACCCCCGATCCAGGATGCTCTGTATTACGCCGGCTTCGGTCCGGAGACGAGCGCCCGCGATATCGGTGATAGCGCAGTTCTCGAATTGATCGGTCTTGGCGGCCCAGCGGCGGCCAATTCGCCTGCAGTGGCGGGCTTCCTCGGAGGTCGCATGTCCGACGCGATCGCTGCGACGCGAAGCATGCAGCGGATCTGCTCGGGAGAAAGCGTGAGATTCCGCCTGCCGATTCTGGACAACATCGGGACGCCAGTGGGTGTCGATGTGCGCAGAGTGGTCGAACTCTCGATCACGCCGGCAGTGAACACCGGCATCATCCACGCACAAGCAGGCACAGGGCAGGTTGGAGCCGGCGTAGCGTGGGCACCGATCCAATGCTTCACCGATGCGATGCTGGATCTCGATCAACGAATCCAATGACAGCGCACAGAATTTTATTGGCTACCAGCATTGGTGACGGCGTCGCAGCAGCGTGCTCGTCTGCAACGACGCCATCGGGCGGTACTGGCAGAGTCGTTGGCAGGTTCTCTTCGGGTTTCTACGTCGAATCGGCTACGAGCCTGTTCGCCGTGGGCGGCCCGAGTATCTCTGCCGGGCCAATTCACCTCGTACTTGAGTCCTCACCGCCGCTACCGCGTGAGGGTTCGATCGTGCACCTTGGGGCTGAATGCCTGTGGACGGACGCGGGCTCGATCGTTCTGTCTCGTGTTGCGAGGTACCGCCCTTATCTGCCATCTCCCGCGCAACTCCGCGCAATTGGACCGGTATTGGCGCGCCTCGGGCGTTTGGTTTCCGTGCCCGGCGATGCTGCTCATGTCTGGACGGCAGTCGAGGACGCCATCGGGCGAATGAATCTTCATGTGGCGAGGCAGTTGTTGCAAGGCGTCGGAAGCGGACTCACTCCCACGGGAGATGATGTACTTGCCGGTCTTGTGCTATTCGTTCGTTGGGCCAAGCCGTTATCCAGGTTGCCCGCTGAAGTCGCCGAGCGTGCAGCAACCACTCATCTCAGTCGCTGTTTCCTCAAGTGGGCAGCCCAAGGTCAGAGTATTCAACCTATCCATGACCTGATCGACGCGGCTAGGAGTCTGGCATCTCCAGGTGACGCGTCCGGCACTAGGGACGCGCAACATCGCTTTGAACGCGCGGTTGCAACCGCTGCGTCTGTTGGGAGCACCTCTGGCAACGCAATGCTGTCCGGTCTCGCTCTCGCAGCCACAGCGTGGCCCATGACGTCACAGCAGAAGATGCCGTCACACGCAAATTGATTAGGTTCGAAATGTTTAAGCATTGTCAGCGGAATCTGTGGGTAGTTTGATGTGGTTCAGGAGGGTAGAGGAAGCACTACATTTTTCTCGGGTGGAATCAATTGGTCGGAGCTTGGAAAGCGGGGCACCGAAGTCGTGGAATTGATTGAAAGCCACGGTCCGGATATCCATTACGGCGGAGTCTAAGTCATCTTGATGGAGTCTGATGCAGTGGTTACCAAACGTCCAAAGGTGATCGCCGTGACGGGGGAGCGTTTAGCAAGCATGCCGGTGGAGCGGCGTGTGTCGCAAGAGCAGAGTGAAGACCCTCACGAACACCTGTCCGACTGGATGCTCTAGTCCTCGAACCGCCACGAGGCGCCCAGTCCGGGACAGAGCGTCAGTGTGCGTCCGATTCTTAGGCGGCAATAGCGTCCCTACCGATTCCCGCTCGCTGGCTAACTGTGTTGCTGACCGGCTGCTCAATGCATGTGAAAATTTCCCCGGATTCGTCTATGAAAATGGCGGACTCCCGAGCAATTCGACACCATCGAGACAGGTCTGCGAGCACGCAAGGGTCCCAGACCAATCGACTCATATTGCAGCGAGGCGGGCAGCGGCTATGACACGCACACGGCACGCAGTTTTGAATTTATTTCCACTTGGGGTTTCGCGGTGATTAAAGGTACAGGCCGGCGTCTTTGCTGCACGCATGGCGAAACTGGACGGCATCACAACAAGGGTATGGAGGAAGGATGGGCGTATCAGAACAGGTGAACTCACCCGTTGTACCGGGACGAGGCGTGGGTTACAAAAAGGTCACGATCGGTGCTGTCATCGTGCTTCTGGTTGCCGGCCTTGGCTGGCTCTTCGATGCGATCGTTATCAACATCTTTTCGCTTTTGCTGCCACAGATCGTCGCGGATTTCCACGGCGGTCTCCTGATGGGGGGATTCATTACCTCCATGTTTCTTGTGGGATATACGCTAGGCACTTTTGGCGGGGGGATTCTCGCGGACTATCTGGGGCGCAAGCGCACCTTGAGCTTTTCGATTGTTATTTACAGCATCGGGATGGCTGTCAGTGCATTCGCCCCGACAATTGGTTCGTTCAATTTCCTGCGTTTCCTAACCGGCGTGGGCGGCGGTATGGAGCTTCCAACCTCTGCTGTCTACGTTGCCGAGGTTTGGCCAAAGCGTTTACGGTCGCGCGCCATGGGTCTCATGCACTCGTTTTATCCCGCAGGCTATCTGGTGGCTGCGGGACTTGCTGCAACCGTGGGTGCGCACTTCGGCTGGAGAACCGCCTTCTTTGCGTGCCTCGTTCCCGGTCTGCTGATTTTTGATCGCAAGAATGCGGCTCGAGGAATCCGAGCGATTCCAACAGGTCATGGAGGCAATCAGACAACGCACCATTACGCGGCGCAAAGTAACGGTGCTAGAACTATTCTCCAGCGCATTCAGGCGGGACTTGATTGTCCATGGCCTCATCTGGATTGGAGTTGCGTGGGGCTACTGGGCATTTGCCATCTTCGCTCCGTATTACCTTCTTAAGGTGATGCATTATGCAGCCGAGCAAACTTATTTCTATATCGCCATTTTCAACGTGGTTGGCATAGTTGCCTCATGGATATTCGGCGTGCTTTCCGATCGCGTCGGCCGCCGGCCTATCGGCATCGTATGCGCATTGCTCGCCATCGGAAGCATGCTGGCGCTGGCCAACAGCCATGCTCCGCTGCTCATCCTGTTTTTCGGATCGTTGGAATTCGCAGGCATTTATGGCGCTTGGGTCCTGGGCGAGACCTATACGTCGGAATGCTTCCCGACAAAGATACGTGGGACCGCATTCTCGACATGCTTGACGATCGGTCGTATGGCATCGATTCTGGCGCCGATAGTCGTTGGGTTCATCGCATCCAGGACTTCGTTGACTTTTGCTTACGAAGTCAGCGTTATTCCTTGGATTTTGCCGATTGCTGGCTACCTGCTCGGCCGCGAAACCCGCGACTCCGAGCTGTCCGACGCATGAGGAGAAACGCTACCGGAACGAACGCGGCATCGCACGACATAGGCAAGAGTCGTATCGAATTCATCCCCGGACTGAGGACCTCGGCCTTCAGGGCGAGGAGGACGTCAAGTCTTGAACTAACGACGATGTTGAGTATGAAGTTGGCCGGAGCCTGTGAGGCCAACCGCTTAGGCAGCGACCTGGCAAGTTTCTTTGCCGCTTAACGGCACTTTCTTCTCGTGGATAGCTTTGCGGATTCGATTGATGTATTTCCGATCCTAAATGCTTACGGGATGTTGATGTCCACTTCTTTGGTCCGCCGTACTCTCCCGCCCGATCGCGCAGGGTCTCATGGCGGAACCGGGGTCGCAGTGTGAATCATGGTTGACAAGAGGCAGCGACGATTTGTGCACAACAGCGATCGTCCAGTCAGCAGAACTGCATCAACCTAGACGTGAGGCGCGCGGCGACTGTCGGCGGCGCAGCAGTACAACGAGAGAAAAGCCGACTCCGGACCTGTTTCGGGAGAGTGCCGTTAGACCTGTTGACATGTCTCTTGTACGGCATCTACAATAGGAAAAATAACATCTCCGATGGGAGATGAAATGCGCTGGGATCGAGACCGAAGGAGACGGCCGTGAAAATTGTCGTGATTGGAGGGGGGGCTGCGGGGCTGGGTGCGGCAGGCGCTGCGCTGGGGGTGAACCCGTCAGCGGAGATGAATGTGTACGCCGAGTTTGAGGACGTCGCCTATGGCCCGTGTGGCAGTCCTTTATTGCACGGCAAGGAAATCGAGTCGATCGAAAAGCTGTTTGTCTCAACCAAGCAGCAGTACGACGAGCAGGGCGTCAATTTTCACTGCACCACGGTAGAGTCCATCGACACCCGCAGCCATACGATCAAGGTACGTGGTGAAGGAAAGGTCAGTTATGACCGGCTGGTTATCGGTACTGGCTGCAACTATGTGGACCCGGGTGTGGACCGGCATGGCCTGAAAGGTATCTACGAGGTCAAGAACATTCGTCACGCCGTGGAGTGGGACAAGTACCTTGATACGGTCAAGGAAGCGGTGATTGTCGAGTGCGGTCCGATTGCCCTGGAAATGGTGTCGGCACTCGTTCACCGAGGTATCAAAACGACGGTGGTGGACCCCGGGCAATGGCCGATGGCGGGCGTGGTCGATCCGGACATCATCGCTCCGGTTCGCAAGGGTTGGGAGGCTGCCGGCGTCACGACGATGTGGGGAGAGCGCGTGACGGCGTTCGGTGGCAACGGCACGCTGACGCATGTCGACACCACGGCCGGCAGGATTCCTGCGCAGCTGGCGATAATCGGGACGCGCAAAGTGTCCAACAATGCGCTCGCGAAGGCGGCGGGCATCGAACTGGGCGGCACGGGTGGCATCGTAATTGACTCCCACATGCGTACGTCGGCACGCGATGTCTTTGCCGCCGGAGACTGCACCGAGATTCCGCATGGCGTCACCAATGTCCCGCTGCAGGGCCTCTCGGGCAGCCATGCCTATGCGCAGGGCAAGGCGGCGGGCACGAATGCCGCCGGCGGCAACCGTGAGTACCAGCCAGTCTATGTGCCTTGGGCGATGCTCGCGGGGGAATGGATGATCGGTGGCATTTCGTTTGGTGAAACCTCGGCGGCTGCGATCGGCATCAAGTTCGTGAGTGGGGTTGCCAATGGCATCACCCGGGCGCGCTACTTCCCGGGGGTCAAGCCGATCACGGTGAAACTGCTGGCGGATCCGGCGACACATCGGCTGATCGGGGCGCAGATGGTTGGCGGCGAAGGTGTCAAGGAACGGGCGGACTTTCTGGGTGTCGCAATCCGTGCCGGGATCACCATCGATGAACTGGCCAGCATGGAGAATGTGTACTCGCCCGCGATCGGAGCGCTTAACGAGCCGATCAACATGGCCGCGCTGGAAGTGATGAAGAAGTTCTGACAGGAGGGTTAGTCATGTCGTTCCCGAGTTGGTTTCGATCAAATTCGGAGTACTACATACTATATGATGCTCAGGCCCGCGTGGCATGGAAATGGGGTATCGATATGTACGCCGCTCGGCGTAGCCTGAAGGATCGCTTCTGGCTGCAGGTTTTTGTGCCTATCTATCGGGCGCTGCCGTGGAGGCTGCGACCTGCAGTTATGCAAGCGCTTCCCGGTAGTCACCGACAGGTGTGGCCAAAACAGGGATCACGCCCCCCGAAGCCGTAGAAGAGGCGTTCCGCCCGGCGTTTGTGACTACGGGCAAACACTGACCCACAACCAATGAGGAGTCACCGTGCCTAAGACAGTTACCGTCGATCCTACGACGATCGGAGACATCCTGTTTGCTAGTTTTTGTGCGCACTTATCGATCGCTGTCTTGGGGGGATCGACACTTTGTTATGCAGGCGCTTCCCGGGAGTCATCGACAGGCGCGGCCCACGCCGAGGCTCCGCACTCCGATGCAGTGGAAGAGGCGTTCCGCCCGGAGTTCGCGGCTCCGGGCAAACACTGACCCACACCTATTGAGGAGTCGAAGTGCCTAAGACAGTTAGCATCGACCCGCCGAAAAGCGGGGACATCCTGTTCAATGTTGAGGAAAAGGTTTTCCCCGACTACAAGGCGTCGCCAGGCGACAAGGCGTACGTTTTCATGCACACCGTTCCCTTCGAGGGTTCAGTCGGGTTCGTGAACATGCTTACGGCAACGCGACTGCAACGCAAGGGTTTCGAACTTTCGTTCATCCTGTTCGGTCCGGGCGTGCTTATGGCGGCTGCCTCGCGTGGCTACCCGGCAGTCGGCACAGAGGCCTTCGCCGGCAACCTCGCGTATAACCGGCAACTTAAGACCCTGATGGATGAGGGCGCCAAAATCTACGCATGCCGGTTCGCGATGGGTGCGCTGTACGGGATGCGCGAGGATGACCTTATCCCGGGTGTCAAGGCAATCAACCCGCTCGACGTGCTGGATGCAAACATCCAGGCCTGGAAGGAGCGCGCGATCCTGATTACTACCTGGACGCTGTAGTTCGGCAGATATGGCGCAAACGTAGCTCAAAGCATTGCAATAATTCTGGAGAAGAAGCATGCCAGCAAGTCCGCAGGCGACTTTTTTGAGGCTGCCCGAACGATCGGTTAAACCTCGCCGTACCGGGCTCACGCATGTGCTCGATAAGGGTTGTACGCTGCTGACGACTCAGGAAGTGCTGTCGTCTGTTGCGGGGATCATCGACATCTGGAAATTCGGATGGGGGACGGCGTATCTGGATCCGGCTGTCCGATCTAAAGTGGTTGAACTTCACGCAGCCCAGGTCAAGGCTTGCACGGGTGGCACGCTACTCGAGGTGGCGTGGTTGCAGGGTCGAACCGAGGAATTCTTTGCGTTCGCGTTAGACGTCGGTTTCGACTGTGTTGAGGTATCCGACGGTGCGACTTCGATGCAGGTGTCTGAGAAGCGCGAACTGATAGCGCGAGCCCGAGAACTTGGATTCGTGGTGTTGGCGGAAGTGGGCAGCAAGGATCCGACACGGGCGGTCACGCCCGCGGATTGGCATGATGAAATTGAAGGTGATGTCGCGGCCGGCGCCAACTGGATTGTCGCCGAAGGTCGCGAGAGTGGGACTGTTGGTCTTTATGACAAGAACGGCGAGGTCCGGGAGTCGCTCCTTCAGGTTCTGGAGAGCAGTGCCTACGCCTCCAGGATCATCTACGAGGCACCGCAGCGTGCGCAGCAGTCGTTCCTGCTTCGGCTTCTCGGCTCCGAAGTGAGCCTTGGCAACATTGCCCTCGACGAGGTGATGGGCCTTGAGGCACTGCGGCTGGGATTGCGCGCCGATACCCTCGGAAGCGTGCCTGGTGAACTGGTAATTAACAGCGAAAGAGGTCTCGGTGTTTGACTTTGACCCATCCGCTCCGAATGTGCTGCCATCGCGCTATCGCCAGGTTGCGCTGAGCACTGATCTGGAGAGTCTTGAGCCGGACTGGCTTGAGCAGCATTTTGTCGGCCGCGAGGCATACATGCGTACGCGGTTTATCGTTGCTAGAAAGGGGCGCGACACTGCACTGGTGGAAGTGGATCGGCCAGCGAGTTCGGAACTGTTTTCTTGCGTCACAAGTGCTCGTGTGCTAGCCGACACCTCCCAATGCCGCTATGTGGTTGCCCCCAATGTCGACTGTGGTGTGCCGTCAGATCTGGCAGGCGTAGCGATGGCTCATCGTGACGTGTCCTGCGTTGTTGTCGAAGGGCGATATTCACATGTAAGCTTCATTCTCAACGCCGCCCCATTGGTTTTGCGCGTCCTAGACATCGTTCCGCCGTTCCCTTCGAAGCTGCTCGATCAGGTCCATCGCGTTCTCGAGACAGCAGAGAGCCTACCGCCAGTCGTTGTCGAACCGATCCTTGTCGACAGTTGCGCCAAGCTGGCTGAAGCCTGCGAACCCCTTCCGGGTAAGGTGCTGATCCCGTGCCGGGGGTCGGGCATTGAGTTGGAGGGAGTCGCCGTAGCGTATCTTGACGAACGCCCTCCGATTGCTGACTGGACCTTACTGGGGTGCGAGCGCTCCCATCAGATCCATCGTTGGTTTTATGGCACAACTCCGCCGACGGTCGATATCTGCCCGGTGCGGTTCGTCAGTGAGAGCAAAGGAGCTGAAGGTCCCATGCTGACGCGATGCTGCCTCATGCAGGAGGGCGTAGAGGAGCGTCGGTTGGCGACGTTTGTTCCATGGGGTTCGTCGCTTGATGAGGTTCGTGAAGCAATCGAGATGATTGTGCGCCGGTCGGGGGTAGCATGGACACCCACCTGATCGACTCGGAAATCTTTGGGCATCAATGGGCCAGCACGGAGAGCCGTGCCATTTTCGCGGAGAAGGCGCGCGTTACGCGGTGGCTCGAAATCGTAATTGCGCTGGCTCGGGCGCAGGCCGAATGCGGGATCATTCCCACCGAGTCTGCCGAAAAGATCGCGCAGCTTCGAGGTGTCGAACTGCCGATCGGCGAGATCGGTACGCGTACCAGAGAGACGTCGCACTCCACACTCGGGATGATCCAGGTGCTGCGGGGCATGCTGCCGGGCGAAGCTGCCGAGCATATCTACTATGGCACCACGGTACAAGATATCACCGATACATCGCAGGTAATCGAGTTGCTCGCCGTTGGTGCATTGCTCTGGCGCGACCTGTGGTGGATAGAGGATGCTCTGCTACAGCTGGCGATCCGGCACCGACTGACTCCGATGGCGGGGCGTACGCATGGACAACCGGGTGCTCCAATTTCATTCGGCTTCAAGGTCGCATCGTGGGCCGACGAGATCGGTCGTCATCTGCAACGCTTGCATGACGGGCACAACCGTTGGCGGGTTGGGCAGCTCGGCGGGGCAGTTGGCACGCTCGCGTTCTTCGGGGATCGCGCGCTCGACTTGCGGGCCGCGTTCTGTCGCCAGTTGTCTCTGGGCGAACCGGACGTCTCGTGGCTTTGCGCGCGAGACCGGCTGGCCGAGTTTTCGCACGTTGTGGCGATGTGCGTGTCCAGCTTGGCGCGCATTGCAAACGAGGTGTACGCCCTGCAGCGACGAGAGATTGGCGAACTCGCAGAGAGGACTCGCGCGTCAGTTGTCGGAAGCATTACTATGCCGCACAAACGCAATCCGGAGGTGAGCGAGCAGATCGTGACGCTTGCCCGCCTGGTTCGGTCTCAAGCGAGCGTCCTTACCGACACGATGGTGAACGAGCACGAGCGTGACGGAAGAAACTGGAAGGCCGAGTGGGTCGTGTTCCCTGAGATATGTCACTTTGCCTTGGCTGCCACCACCATGGCGCGAGAGTTGGTGTCTGGTCTGGAAGTCAACTCGGACGCGATGGGTAGGAATCTCGGCGTCAACTCGTCGTCGGAGCGCCTGCTAAGTGCGATGTCAGTTCGTTTGGGGAAGCACCGTGCCCAAGGATTGCTGCAGGACGCCTACCGTCAGGCGCACGAGGAACAACGCGATCTGTCGGCTGTGCTTATCGGAGTGGCAACCGAAGCGGAACTCGCCGAACTATCTCATGTGAATATTGGCGCATCTGGGCTGATGGTCGACCGCGTGGTCGACACCGCCTTACGCCGCCGGGCATCGGAGTCGGAACAATGGCAATGAACGAATTACCCCGGGCTCGGCTCGGGTCTTTCCCCACGCCCTGCGAGCGGGCTTCTGACCTTGGAGCGGTACTCGGGGTCGATGCCTTGTGGGTTAAGCGGGATGACCTGATCGGGTACTCGTGGGGTGGCAACAAGGTAAGACCGATCGAGTTCCTCTTGGGCGATGCTCTCCAGCAGGGTGCCGATACCGTTGTCGTGTGCGGCGGTCCGACGTCGAACTTCGCAGCGCTCATGGTCGCGGCGTGCTCCCAACATGGCCTTGCGGTTCACCACGTTAGCTATGGTGAGCGTCCTTCCCGTATACCAGCAGCGTTCGAAGTTTCGATTCAGTCGGGTGCCGTGGTGGAATTTACGGGCTCATCAGATCGCGAGACCATGGATGCCACAGCGGACGTCGTTGCCCGTCGACTCCGTGCCCATGGAAAACGTCCTTATGTGCTGCCCCGCGGTGGCGCAACGTCTGTTGGCGCGCTTGGGTTCGCGAATGCGGCGCTCGAATTGAGCGAGCAGCTTAAGCTGCTCGGAATCGATGCTGTCACCGTCGTGGTCCCCGTCGGCTCTGGCGGTACGATCGCGGGCCTGATTACCGGATGGACATACGCGCTCGACGCCGGAAATCAGACGGAACCGCTGGACGTCGAGATTGTCGGGGTGAGTGTTTCCAGACCGCCCGATGAGATGCGCGAAACCATCGAATCGGTTGTCCGCGGTTGTGGAGCGACCGCGGCAGAGGGCGTCCTTCGGCCGCTGGCAAGTCGCTGCCGATGGCGCCTGGTGGACGGACGCAGCTCAGGGTTCGGTGTCGCGGATGTGTGGGACATTGAGTTGGTGGAGGAAATTAGCCGCCAGACACGGTTCCTCGTTGACACGACCTACAACGGCAAGGCGATGCGGTGGATTCGCGAGTCGGCAAGTCAACTTTCGCGGCCTGTTGTCTATTGGCACACCGGCGGGGCGCTCGGAGTCGTCGACCGCATTTCGGCTCGAAGTGCAGAACGGGAAGCGCCCTCCATAGAGGAATGCAAACAATGACTTTCACTGGCACAGGTATCCCCCTCCGTCGATTCGAGGGGCCTTCTTCGGACGAACCAGCACAGGAACTGATCGATGCTGGCTTCGCATGGGAGATAGCGGACGCGCCGTACTTGCACCACGGCCTTAACGTGGCAGACTTGGGCCATGTCCTCGATCTGCATCACCGAGGGATCATCCCCGACGCTGCAGCGCGTGCGCTGTTAAACGTGCTTGTCGAAGCCTATCGCGTCGATGCTGCCGACTTTCCCTACGATGCCCGCTACGGCGAACCGTACAACTCCCGTGAACGCCACTTCGCTGCGCGCATCGGTGACGCAGCCGGTTGGCTGCACGCCGGCAGGCCTCGGCGCGAGGCCGCGCGTGTGGCGCTGCGCGTCGTTCTGCGTCGACTGACCGCCGAGCTGCTGCAATCGGCGGCCGCTTTTGCCGAGACCACTGCAACGGTTGCTGCACGGCACCGCGACGTGTTTATGGCCGACCAGACCTACCTCCAACAGGCTCAGCCGTCTACTTTTGGGCACTACCTGCTCGCGTTTGCTCCCCCCGTTCTGCGTGACAGCAAGCGGCTGCTCGATGCACTCGGTGAGATCAATCAGAGCCCGGGCGGCGCCGGCTGCGTCAATGGGAGTCGGTTGCTCGGCGACCGGACACACTTTGCCAACTTGCTAGGCTTTGACGGGGTGATAGACCACACGCGGGATGCGATGTGGCAGACAGACTGCTTTGTCGACGTCCTGGCCACCAGCGCGAGCGTGTTGTTGAATCAGTCCAAGTTGGCCGAAGACCTGGAGATCTGGTCAAGCCAGGAGTTTGACTACGTCGACCTCGCCGGCCCCTATACGCGTGCCTCTGTATTGATGCCCCAGAAGCGTAACCCTTATTCGCTGTCCATCGTTCGCGGAAGCTGTGGCGTGCTAATTGGACGTTTGACCGGGTTCCTGGCCGTTGTCAAGAGCCCTTCAGCGCGTAGCGATAACCTGATTTACGGGTATGGGGAGATTCCGCGGGCACTTGAGTTTTCAACGAAGATCAGTAACCTGATGCGAGGCGTCGTGTCGACGCTGACCGTGAACCAGGCCCGCATGTGGCAAGTCCTTGAAGACGGCTTTAGTCAGGCAACCGATTTGGCCGAGCACATCATGCTTACTGCTGGGATCGACTACCGGACCGCCTATAGGGTTGTTGGCGAGGCCGTCAAGACGGCTAGTCGTAAGGGATTGCGCGGAATTGATATAGATTCGCGTGCGATTGACGAGGCGGCGCAACTACTCGGGATTCCGCCACTCTTGCTCGATCCAAATGACCTTGCAAGCGCTTTAGACCCTCGCGCGATTGTGGCCACCCGCACCGCTTCTGGTGGAGCTGCGCCGGACGTGGTCGCCGCAATGGCTGAGCGCGACGTAGCGCGGGCAAGCGACATGGCTGCTCACGCCCACAGGCAACTCGCTAGGTTTACGCAGGCCGAAACGGATCTTCTAAGCCGCGTAGAGTGGTTCCTTGCGGGAGGTCGGCGATAAATCAGCCAGTTAGGTTTTGTCGCGCCGTTCGCATCGGATTTGCTTCTTTCGAAACACATCATGCCGAGGTGTCGGCAACTGGGATGATCTGGTTGCCCTTGTTAATACTGCAGTTGTAAATTGATACGACAGTTGATCACAATTACGATGTAACAGGCGGTACGGGCAGTCGCGAAGGCGTAAGAACGCGAACTGAATGTATCGCACGAACGACCTGGATTGTTCTTCCGGCATCCGGAACGCCTGTAGCGCCCGGTGGACTATGTTAAGGGGCTGCTTGGCGTGGCAGAGCACATGAGCGGCGGAATAACTTGCCGAATTGATCGGTGAGACGATACCGGACGGCATGCAACATCTGCTTGAACGGGCGCGGCGGAATGCCGCAAGCGACGTTGTGAAGCAACAGGTTGTTGAAGCTTTGATATGCGTGACTCGGTGCTGATTACCTGCGGGGCTGGCTCAGGCAAGAAGCGTGAGCGCTGGGCCGGTGTCGAGCGCCAATATTGCAGCACGGCAAGGCGCATAGAGAATGGCTAGGTCTGCTATTCCTCTGCTATGCCACTTACGGCGGCGGGGGCATTTCATCGACCGCGAACGCTCTGTGCCGCAACGGTCGAACCCGTCGCTGCGAGCGATGCGAACTCACGATCGGTTTGGGAGCAGTCAGGGGCGAATGCAAGTTTGAGCAGTATGAGGTGCGTCGATTGCAGAGCTAGTATGGGCATATTATTTGGCCTCTTCTGGTTCGTGCCGCGAGTCACTCTTGGGACGCAAGGCAAAACACATGAAGAATTGGTGCTACTTAGTGTGCGCGAGACGGGGCAGGTGAAGGTGCGACGCTTCTGCGTCGAGTTGTCAATTCATTCGCTCACGTGATCTCCCGGATGACGGCATGCCTGTCAACTTGCTTCCGGCCGTACCGCTACCGAATGCGTGGTTGTGCGTCGCTGGCCCCGCGACAACTGAGGCTTTTACTGTGTGTCACGAACGCAGGCAGACCCTTATGGTGCTGTATCAAAGATTGGAGGCCGGATCTTTCGAAGCCGACTTGCAAGAGCAGCCTTCAAATTTCCCGACGCCACTAAGTTAAAAGGGCTCGGGGGTGAGCGATTGCGTAAAAGTCATTTTCGAAGATGTCGGGTACGTATCGGAAAGACAAGTGCAAACTAACTATCCGAAGACGCATCTTTTTTCAGTAGAGATACTGTAACCAGTGTTGACTGCGATACCTGTGTGCGGCCTGTCGATAGTTGGTGCAAAGGTGGCGTGGGCATAATACGGTTTGGATGAGGAACGCAGGGACCTTGTTTCGGATACAAACGGACATGACAACGAGCTCGGCAAAGCCAGGGAATGTGCGATGGCAGTGCACCAGCGCACCAGCGAGAGCTTCCGGGAGGGATGTTTGTGGAAACGGCTCGGTGGGCACAAGCGTGCCTGGGTGTCCGCCTCAAACGGTTGCGTAAGAACTCGGGGGCCGCCGACGCTCGAGATGCACGCTCAAGGCGACCATCAACTTTGGGTATTTGTGCTTCTAGCGCAATATCTGACGGTTTGGTCCAGAAGATCGTTATGTATTGTCCGTCGAATGCATGCGGGTCGTGGCCTCGCAACGTTATACTGCGAGCACCCTCCGCCAACGACTATCGCTGGATTTCGCACGAAAAATGCCATTGTTGAGTTGTGCCGTTGGTCGTAGCATCGTTGCGATGCGAAAGATGGCTTTAAGGACCGCATCGAATGGATTCCTGATGAGAGAAACTGACGCGCCGCAGACCGGGTGGGCCGTGGAGTCGAGGCCGGCGAAACGGAAGGGGATGATATCTATCTAGACCGATACGAATGACCAGGCTCGCTGCCTCGCTGGCAATGCCGACCTGTTAGAAGTGGCTCACAGATTGGTGCGCAGGTGGTTGTCAATCTGGCTGTTGACAACAAGTGCAACGAGGCTATGAGAAAATTGTCATCGGTTGCCGCCATTTGCTTGTTCCGGGGCAAGGCAACGAACGATTATGGACAGTGCACGCGTGCTCAAGCCGACCAGACGGTTCAATAGTCCGCTTGGTATATTTCGAGTCTGCGCAATGCGCAAGCAGCTGATCGTTCGCGATAGGGGCAATCGTTACACATCGTTCCTCCCGCAACCGATGGCTGGGGAGGGTTCGAGATATTTCGGGCGGGTGAAGACTGGTTCGTTTCTTGATCTGGCTCTATTTTTTGACAGTAAACTGCCCTCCAGTCGGCGATCCTGTCGATGAGCTTGTCTAGATTATTCTTCGATATCTGATGATGCCGTGGACACCTATTAAAGCAAATCAACTATTTTTCTCTGGAGGATCTGTTGGCTACAAGAAGGACCAAGACGGCGAAAGTTGCCCTGGATGAGCCTGTCAAAGGGCAAAGGGACGTAGCTGAAATAGTCAACGGGGTAGGGCAGCGGATAGCACTTCTTCGCAATAACCAGGGGTTGTCCTTGCACCAGCTGGCAGTGAGAAGTGATGTCTCTTCAGCAGCCATTCACAAGATTGAACGAAGCAGTATGGTGCCCACCATCACCACATTGCTCAAGCTCGGCGCGGCCTTGGGAGTTTCGGTGAGCTCTCTTCTCCAGGAGGACGAAGCGATCCCCGATCCTGTTCAGTTTACGGGCGCCACCGAACGTCAAGCCGTCTATACGCCTCACAAAGGCATTAGTCTGGAAGGCATTTCCGGTTCCTATCGACAGTTTCGAATAGCGGCAGCAATTGCCCGCGTGATCCCCGGAGCAACAAGCGGTCGGAATCTTCTTCAGCACCCCGGTGAAGAACTTGTACACGTCATTTCGGGCGAAGTCGCGTTTCGGGTTGGTGATCAGGACTTCCAGTTAAAGGCAGGTGATTCGCTGCACTTCAGTGGTGACGTGCCCCATCATTGGGAAAATACCACCAACAAGCCCGCGAACCTGATTTGGGTCGTCTTTCGTAATGAATAACACGCATGCAGAACGTGCTGGCGCCGCAATGCAGTTCGCGAATTGCCCGTCATTGCCCTCCAATCAACTCGCACATACACGCCCATGAACAAGGTATTGCGTCTCTCCGATCTGATCGCCGACGGCAAGCTATCCGGCAAACGCGTGTTTATCCGCGCCGATCTGAACGTGCCGCAGGACGATCAAGGCAACATCACCGAAGACACCCGTGTCAGCGCCTCCGTGCCGGCGATCAAGGCCGCGCTGGACGCAGGCGCCGCCGTGATGGTCACCTCGCACCTGGGCCGCCCGACCGAAGGCGACTTCAAGCCGGAAGACTCGCTCGCGCCGGTCGCGAAGCGTCTGGCCGAGCTGCTCGGCCGCGACGTGCCCCTGGTCGCGAACTGGGTGGAAAACGGCGTGAACGTGGCGCCCGGCCAGGTCGTGCTGCTGGAAAACTGCCGCGTCAACAAGGGCGAAAAGAAGGATTCCGACGAACTCGCGCAAAAAATGGCGAAGCTCTGCGATATCTACGTGAACGACGCGTTCGGCACCGCGCATCGCGCCGAAGCCACCACCCACGGTATCGCCAGGTACGCGCCGATCGCCTGCGCCGGCCCGCTGCTGGCCGCGGAGCTCGACGCGCTCGGCAATGCGCTCGGCGCGCCGAAGCGTCCGCTGGTGGCGATCGTCGCCGGTTCGAAGGTGTCGACCAAGCTGACCATCCTGAAGTCGCTGGCCGAGAAGGTCGATCAGCTGATCGTCGGCGGCGGCATCGCCAATACGTTCATGCTGGCCGCGGGCCTGAAGATCGGCAAGTCGCTCGCCGAAGCGGATCTGGTGAACGAAGCCAAGGCCATCATCGACGCAGCGAAAGCGCGCGGCGCCTCGGTGCCGATCCCGACCGACGCGGTCACGGCCAAGGAGTTCTCGCCGACCGCCAAGGCGGAAGTGAAGGCCGTCGCCGACGTTCAAGACGACGATCTGATCCTCGACATCGGACCGGAAACGGCCAAGGTGCTCGCCGCACAACTGGAAAAAGCCGGCACGATCGTGTGGAACGGCCCGGTCGGCGTGTTCGAATTCGACCAGTTCGGCAACGGCACGAAGACGCTGGCTGACGCGATCGCCAAGTCGCCGGCGTTCTCGATTGCAGGTGGCGGCGACACGCTCGCGGCGATCGCCAAGTACGGCATCCACGACAAGGTCAGCTACATCTCGACGGGCGGCGGCGCCTTCCTCGAATTCCTCGAGGGCAAGAAGCTGCCGGCGGTCGAAGTTCTGGAATCGCGGGCTTAACGCACTGCCGAGCTCAAACGACCATTGACGAGAGTGCAGGTTGTTCGTCGACGAGGTCGGCAACGATCTGCAAGCTTCTGCGCAGTTCTTCTCGGGAGGCTGGCGCACCTAAGCCTAGGCGTACGGCTTCGGGAGCAGGTCCCAAAGCGAAAGCATCGCTTCCAACGACGCCAATGCCAAGCAGACGAAGCCGGGTGGTGAACTCCGCTCGCGTCCAGGGGGCCGGGATCGGTAGCCATAGGTGAAAACCCTCGGGGCTCGCGAGGAATGCGCCAGGCGGCAGAAGGGCGCTCGCGATTTCCTGTCGTGCTGCGGTTTCGTTGCGGATTGCTGCAACGATGGCGTCTGCTGTGCCATTCTGGATCCAGCGAGTGGCGACCGCGGCCGTTAAAGGAGACGCCATTGACGTGAGGGAGCGTATGGCGCCGGCCAGACGTTTTGTGGAGCGGACATCCGGTGGGACGACGTAGGCCACCCGAAGGGCGGGCGACATACATTTCGCCACCCCTGCTATGTAGTAGACAAGCTCAGGCGCAAGAGCGGCAAGCGGAGTAGGCGCCTCGCGAGGCAGCATGCCGTAAGCGTCGTCCTCGATGATGGGCACGTGGTGTTTGCGCGCGATAGTCACGATAGCTTCGCGCCGCTTCAACGGCATGGTCGCGGTCGTCGGGTTGTGAAGCGTCGGTGTGCAATAGAGAGCTTTGGGTTTGTCCGTCCGGCACACAGAATCGAATGCTTCCGGGATTACACCATGCTCGTCCATCCCCACGGGAACGAGCCGGATTCTCAGATGTGCAGCTAGTGACCGAAAACCCGGATAGGTCAGCGATTCAGCGCAAATCGTATCGCCTGGCGCGGCTAGCAGACCGACCACAGCGAGAAGTGCACCCTGGACTCCGGGGCAAATCATCACCTGTTCAGGCGAAAGCGCCGAAAGCCGCGGAGCCAGCCACATTGCCCCGGCGCTCCTGTCAGTTACCGTTCCACCTGGCTCCTGGTAACGAAGAAGCAGGTCGAGTCCACCACTGGATTCGAGGCTGGTTATTCCGCTCCACATACGCGCTACGAGTCCGGCGTCATCAAAGCGCGGCGGCAGGTTCATGCTCATGTCGATCACGCCAGTGGCCCCGGACTGCTCCACAGCTGCAGGCTTCGCGCGCACATAGGTGCCTTGTCCTACTCGACCCTCCACGAGACCGCGGCGGCGTGCTTCGGCGTACGCCCGGGTGACGGTCGTGAAGTCGATGCTCAATGCCTCCGCCAGGCTGCGCTGCGTGGGCAGCCGCGTGCCTTCTGGCAGAACTCCCGACAGGATATCTGACGAGAGCGCGTCGGCAATCGCCAGATAAACTGGCCCATCCGACTTCCTGACTACTGGCGTCCAAGTACCCGCTTCTTCGCTTCTGGCCATCGCACCCTCATAAATCCAGATATATGTATATTGTAAGCCATGGTGCGGCCGGGCGACTAGAGGATCCTCCGCCTTCTCGATATAGGCAGAAACTTACGCGACGAGCCGGCACCGTTGATGATGGCGGAAAGCGAAAAATTCGTGACGCTGGTTGTCTTTGCCTCAATCACGACCGCGAACTGGCAGTAGCTCCGAATATTCCCGCTCGAGATAGGCCGACGTGTTTTCAAGCAGGAATGTACGGTAGGCCTGACTCGCCGGCGACAACCATTTGCTTGTCATGTGAACGATATGCCACGCGCGATCGATCGGTGTGCCGAGGACATCAAGGAGCACAATTTCCCGGGATCTCAATTCAAGCGACAAAGTGTGTAGCGACAGCACACCGATCCCCATGCCCGCCATGGCAGCCTGTTTGATCGTTTCATTGCTCCCCAGAGTGGTCACTTTAGCGGGGGTGAACAGGTGATCCCTGAACATCCGCTCGGCGACTGCACGCGTGCCGGAGCCTGGTTCGCGCAGCAAGAAAGTTTCGTGCCGTAATTCCTGCAAGTCAAAACGTTTCTCATTGCGCAGCGGATGCCCGGTCGATGCCACGATGACATAGGGATGCGGGGCGAGTGGTTCGGATATCGCATCGAGCTCGCGGGGCGCTTGTCCCATCAGGGCTAGATCGATTGCATTGTCTCGCAGCAGGCCAAGCAGGGTTTCGCGATTTCCTTCCGAAATCCTTACGTCCACCCCGGGGTGCTGTTTCACGAACTGCGCGAGAAGTTTTGGTAAAAAATATTTCGATGTACTGATAATGCCGATTGAAATAGAACCAAGATCAAGGCCCTTTAGGGCTTGTAAACCGTCCTCAGCATCTTTAATTTCGCCGAGAATGCGCGACGCGTGGTGAAGCAGGCGATCTCCAACTTCGGTCAGCGTCAATTGTCGGTTGATACGCTCGAACAGTGGGAACCCGACAATAGATTCGAGCTGTTTGAGTTGCATCGATACGCCGGGCTGGCTCAGGTGCAACTCTTCGGCGGCGCGCACAAAGCTCGCGTGTCGCGCGGCGGCGACGAAGATTTGTAACTGGCGGAGTGTGAGTGAACGGAGCAGGGACATGGCTAAGAAACAGTTTCCTGAAGAACCCCAAGGGTTGTTAGCTTGAGACGTGTCTCAGTTGGCCTCGATCGTCGTGACAAATGGATCGAAGGGGCGGCCAAGCCGGTCATGGATGAGGAAGTATTGGCACTGTTTGAACCACTGCCGCATCCCGAAGGGCCGGGTACTTTTTTTGTTTTAGTGTCTCGTCCCCACGACGGTGCCGGACCGCTTTTCTTGAACCAGCATCCCGTTCGTACTGCGAGCCGAAGTCCCTGTGAGTGTCGCCATCGTGCCCATCGTGGGGAGTACATGGGCAGCGTTGATGTCGCGCCGACATTCATGAAGCCTTCCTCAAGCTCGGCAATTGATTGATCTGCTTAATACTTCTCGACGAACTCAGCAGTCTTGACGAAACCACCATCGCGGGGCGCGACTTACTTTTTTCTTATGTCGCTGCTAAGAATAATTGAATTTACCTTATCCCTCAATAGCCTTAACGTTCCTATACCGAACAAGCCAAGAGAGAGGACTGAATGAATACCGTTGAAAAAACAAAGGAAGTCACTGCCAAACCGCGCAAGCGTTACGACGCAGGTGTACTCAAGTATCGCGAGATGGGCTACTGGGAGCCGGACTATGAGACGAAGGATACGGACATCATTGCCCTGTTTCGTGTTACGCCCCAAGACGGTGTCGAGCCAGAGGAAGCAGCAGCTTCTGTCGCCGGCGAATCGTCTACGGCCACCTGGACGGTCGTCTGGACAGATCGCCTGACGGCGTGCGACATGTATCGTGCCAAAGCATATCGCGTCGAGCCGGTGCCGAATAACCCGGAACAGTACTTCTGCTGGATCGCCTACGACTTGTCGCTGTTCGAAGAGGGGTCGATTGCCAGCGTGACCGCGTCAATCATCGGAAATGTATTCAGCTTTAAACCACTGAAAGCGGCACGACTCGAAGATATGCGCTTTCCGGTGGCTTACGTGAAAACCTTCGCTGGGCCGCCGACCGGTATCATCGTCGAGCGCGAGCGTCTTGATAAATTCGGTCGTCCGCTGCTCGGCGCGACCACCAAACCTAAGCTTGGCCTGTCCGGGCGTAACTATGGCCGCGTCGTGTATGAGGGGCTCAAAGGCGGTCTCGACTTCATGAAGGACGACGAGAACATTAACTCGCAACCTTTCATGCATTGGCGCGACCGGTTCCTCTTCGTCATGGACGCTGTGAACAAGGCGTCGGCTGCGACAGGCGAGGTTAAGGGAAGTTACCTCAATGTCACCGCCGGCACCATGGAAGAAATTTATCGGCGTGCCGAATTTGCCAAGGAGCTGGGCTCAGTGGTCATCATGATCGACCTGATCGTGGGTTGGCCATGTATCCAGTCAATCAGCAATTGGTGCCGCCAGAACGACATGATCCTGCATCTGCACCGCGCGGGTCACGGCACATATACCCGTCAGAAGAATCATGGGATATCGTTCCGCGTGATTGCGAAATGGCTACGCCTGGCTGGCGTCGACCACATGCACGCCGGTACCGCAGTCGGCAAGCTCGAAGGCGACCCGCTTACCGTTCAGGGTTACTACAACGTCTGCCGGGATGCAGTGACCAAGCAGGACCTGTCTCGTGGAATTTTCTTCGATCAAGACTGGGCGTCACTGCGCAAGGTGATGCCGGTGGCATCGGGGGGGATTCATGCGGGTCAGATGCACCAGTTGCTCGACCTGTTCGGCGACGAGGCGGTCCTTCAGTTCGGTGGCGGTACCATCGGCCACCCCCAAGGCATCCATGCCGGCGCCACCGCCAATCGTGTGGCACTCGAAGCGATGGTGCTGGCACGCAATGAAGGGCGCGACATCAGGAATGAAGGGCCAGACATCTTGCGCGAAGCTGCCAGGTGGTGTTCGCCGCTGAAGGCTGCGCTCGACACGTGGGGCGAAATTACCTTCAACTACACGTCGACCGATACTTCGGATTTTGTACCGACTGAATCGATAGCCTGAAACTACGTCGAGCAATGCAATTCAGGAATATAGAACAAGAGGACATCATGCGTATTACACAAGGCACCTTTTCCTTCCTGCCCGATCTGACGGACGGGCAGATATCAAAGCAGCTCGAATACTGCCTGAATAAGGGCTGGGCGGTTGGTATCGAATACACCGACGATCCACATCCTCGCAACACATTCTGGGAGATGTTCTGTCTGCCGATGTTCGATTTACGCGATGCAGCCGCGATCATGCTTGAGATCAGCAATGCCCGAAAGACCTTTCCTAATCACTACATTCGGGTCACGGCCTTCGACGCGACGCATACGATTGAATCGGTGGTGATCTCCTTCATCGTCCATCGGCCGCAAGACGAGCCCGGTTTCCGGCTGGTCCGGCAGGAGGAGGCAGGTCGCCGGGTCCGCTACTCGATCGAGAGCTACGCGGTACAGTCGCGCCCCGAGGGGCAGCGGTACTAAGTGTCATCCCCTACCACGGAGATTGGAATGTCTGCGCCAGATGTCATCGAGCAATCAGAGTCCCCTGACACGTTGTCGAAATTGCTGGCTGCGTCCGGAGTTCTCGAGTTGCTGGGGCAACTTGACCGGGAGCTGATTGGATTGGCACCAGTCAAATCGCGCATTCGAGATGTCGCAGCACTGTTGTTGGTGGACAAGCTGCGGACGGCACGTGGTTTGAGTGCAGGCACGCCCAGCCTGCACATGTGCTTTACCGGCAACCCCGGCACGGGCAAGACAACCGTCGCCATGCGCATGGCAACAATCCTGCATCAATTGGGCTACGTTCGAAAAGGGCATCTGGTGGCCGTGACGCGCGACGATCTGGTGGGTCAGTACATCGGCCACACCGCGCCTCGCACGAAGGAAGTCATCAAGAAGGCGATGGGCGGTGTGCTTTTTATCGACGAGGCATATTACCTCTATCGTCCGGAGAACGAGCGTGATTATGGCCAGGAGGCCATCGAGATACTTCTGCAGGTAATGGAAAACAATCGGGATGATCTGGTTGTGATCCTCGCAGGCTATTCAGACCGCATGGATCGATTCTTCGAATCTAACGCTGGAATGTCGTCCCGTATTGCGCATCACATCGACTTTCCGGACTACAACGTCGAAGAACTCCAGCAGATCGCGGACCTGATGCTTGAATCGATGCAATACCGCTTGAACGAGAAAAGCAGGCAGGTATTCGCAGATTATCTGGCGCTGCGCATGGCGCAACCGCACTTCGCCAATGCCCGCAGCGTGCGCAACGCGCTGGACCGAGCTCGCCTGCGGCATGCCTCACGCCTGCTCATGGACCCCGATGTTGTGGCCGATGATGCTGTGCTCAGCACCATCACTGCGGATGATCTGCTTGCTAGCCGGGTGTTCAGCCGGCCTCAGGCCAGGGAGTAAATCGTGCAAGCATTAATTTTCGACGTCGATGGGACACTTGCCGACACCGAAACCGCGCATCTGGAAGCCTTCAATTCCGCATTTGCTGAGGTCGGGCTTGACTGGTGCTGGGACGAGTCGCTGTACACGCGTCTGCTTCGCGTGGCTGGGGGAAAGGAGCGACTGCTGCATTACTGGACCGTTGTCGAACCCGAAGAAGCGATCGGCAGCAAGATGAAAGACACTATCGATGCCGTACACGCAATCAAAACTCGCCATTACGTCGAGCGCGTTAGCCACGGCCTGCCGCTGCGTCCGGGAGTGAGCCGCCTTATCGACGAGGCTAATGCCGCGGACGTGCCGGTCGCGATCGCTACGACCACGACGCCGGCTAATGTCGAGGCGCTCCTGCGCCCCGCGCTTGGAGTTCATTGGCGCGAACGCTTCGCGGTGATTTGTGACGGGGTCACCAGTCCGCTCAAGAAACCAGCGCCCGATGTCTATCGTGACGTACTGCGACAGCTTGATCTACGCGGGGAGGATTGTCTGGCCGTCGAAGATTCGGAAAATGGATTGCGCGCCGCGCTCGCTGCCGGCATTCCCACCGTCATTACGTCGAATGCATATACCGTGGAACACCGATTTGACGGTGCGCTGGTCGTACTGCCGAGCCTCGGCGACCCGGAGCAACCGATTTCACAGCATCTGCCTGACGCGGACCATCGTTGGGTGGATCTCGCCGCCCTGAACAAGTGGCACCGTGGCACTCTTTTCGAGGCGACGTGACATGAACATTGCACCGATTCGTATTGCGCCTTCCATCCTTTCTGCCGATTTCTCGCGGCTGGGTGATGAAGTGCGGGCGATCGAAGCGTCGGGAGCTGATCTCGTGCACTTTGACGTAATGGACAACCACTATGTGCCGAACCTCACAATTGGCCCGCTTGTCTGCGAGGCGATCCGGCCTCATGTGTCGATTCCCATCGATGTGCATCTGATGGTCGAGCCGGTTGATGCGTTGGTGCCGATGTTTGCGAAAGCGGGCGCCAACATAATCACCTTTCATCCTGAAGCCAGTTTGCACGTGGACCGCACTCTTAGTCTGATCCGGGATCACGGGTGTCAGGCCGGGCTGGCGTTAAACCCGGCCACGCCGCTCAGCTTTCTCGACCATGTCCTCGACAAACTTGACATGGTGTTGCTGATGAGCGTGAACCCTGGGTTCGGCGGACAGAAATTCATTCACAGCACGTTAGACAAGCTGCGGCAGGTGCGTGAGCGCATCGACTGTCATCAGAAAAACGGTGGGCACCCGATCTGGCTGGAAGTCGACGGCGGCGTCAACGCAGAAAATATCGCCGAGATTGCTCGCGCGGGTGCGGATACTTTCGTCGCAGGCAGCGCCGTCTTTGGTGCGCCAGACTCCGATGGCGGTTACCGGACCATCATACAGCGCCTGCACAAAGGAGCGAGCGGCGCCGTGCACTGACAGATCACGACTTTCTGAATACACGATTGACTATAGGAGACGGACCGTGCAGTTAACCCAAAAACTCACTCTTGCGCAATTTCTAATTGAGGAGCGCCGGCCTCATTCGGATGCCGCTGACGATTTCAACAACCTGATCCTCAATATCGCCACGGCCTGCAAGCAGATCTCGCGAGCGATCGCGTTTGGTGCCTTGGCGGGCGTGCACGGCACCGACGGCGTGGTCAATGTGCAGGGCGAGCAGCAGCAAAAGCTCGATGCCATTAGTAACAACGTCTTCCTGAGCATCAACGAAAGGGCCGGTAATCTGGCGGGTATGGTATCGGAAGAAATGGAGGCGCTTTATCAGATTCCCGAACAGTATCCGCGCGGAAAGTATCTGCTTTCGTTTGACCCCATCGACGGCTCGACAAACATTGATGTGAATGTATCTGTTGGCAGCATTTTTTCCATTCTACGTGCACCGGAAGGTGTCGTCGATGTGGTCACAGAAAGCGACTTTCTGCAGCCCGGCAGCAAACAGGTGGCGGGAGGTTATGCGATCTATGGTCCGTCCACGATGCTGGTCCTGACCGTCGGCAACGGCGTCAATGGCTTCACGCTCGACCCGGATTCCGGCGACTTTATCCTGACACATCCCCAACTGCGCATCCCGGAAAAGACCCAGGAATTTGCCATTAACGCTTCCAACAGCCGTTTCTGGGAACCGCCCATCAAGCGCTACATTGCCGAGTGCCTGGAGGGAGAAGCCGGTCCGCGAGGAAAGAATTTCAATATGCGATGGGTTGCATCGATGGTCGCTGAAGCACATCGCATTGTCATGCGCGGCGGAGTCTTCATGTACCCGCGCGACGGTAGGGATCCCTCCAGGGCGGGGCGACTGCGACTCTTATATGAGGCAAACCCGATTGCGTTCATCATGGAGCAGGCCGGTGGTTACGCCAGCACCGGTACCCAGCCGATTCTGTCCGTCCAGCCGAGCGCAGTGCACCAGCGTATCGCTTTAATCTTTGGCTCGAAAGAGGAAGTCGATCGGCTCGAGTCTTATCACACGGGTCAGTCGCCAAGCAGTTTGCCCGATCCACTGTTTCGCGAGCGCAGTCTGTTCCGCGAATCTGCCTGAGGCCGAGACCATGTCAGAACGTTACCCCATTATCGCCATTACGGGCTCTTCCGGTGCCGGCACAACATCTGTCACCCGCACTTTCGAGCATATATTCCGTCGTGAGCGTGTGAAATCCGTGGTTATCGAAGGTGATAGTTTCCATCGTTACGATCGGCAGGAAATGAAGGTCATGCTCGCGCAAGCTGAGCGAAGCAACAACATGGATTTCAGTCACTTCGGCCCAGAAACGAACCTTTTCGACAGGCTCGAAGGCCTACTTCGATCTTATGGCGAGTCAGGCACTGGTGTTCGACGGCGTTACCTGCACAGCGCGAGTGAGGCCGCTCCTTATAACCAGGAGCCAGGTACATTTACTGAATGGGAATCGCTCCCGGAAGATACTGAACTGCTTTTCTATGAGGGACTGCATGGGGGTGTGGTGACCGACAAGGTCGATGTGGCGCGCCATGTGGATCTGCTGATCGGCGTCGTACCAGTGATCAACCTGGAGTGGATCCAGAAATTGTGGCGAGACAAGTCGCAACGGGGCTATTCGACCGAAGCGGTAACCGACACGATCTTGCGCCGCATGCCGGATTACGTGAATTACATATGCCCGCAGTTCTCTCGTACCCATGTGAATTTTCAGCGTGTGCCTTGCGTCGATACGTCGAATCCGTTTATTGCACGGGAAATCCCAGCGCCGGACGAGAGCATGGTCGTGATTCGGTTCGCAAATCCGAAAGGCATCGATTTTCAGTATCTCCTGAATATGGTGCACGACTCGTTTATGTCCCGCGCCAACACCATTGTGGTACCCGGCGGGAAGATGGAACTAGCGATGCAATTAATCTTTACCCCTTTTGTGCGACGCATGATTGAGGGCAGCAAACGCGCGCAGCGCACAAGTTGAGGACGTCTGCAATGAATGCTCCAGAAACCATAAATCATGCGGTGAGATGCGCCAGTGCGTTGCGTTTTCTCGCCGCGGATGCCGTTGAGCAGGCCAAATCCGGCCACCCCGGTGCGCCGTTAGGCATGGCGGAAATGGCAGAGGTAGTGTGGCGCCGACACCTGCGGCATAACCCGGCGAATCCGAGCTGGATCAACCGTGACCGCTTTGTGCTTTCCAATGGTCATGCTTCGATGCTGTTGTATGCCTTGTTACATCTGAGTGGCTACGATCTGGGCATCGAGGATCTGAAACAGTTTCGGCGGCTCCATTCACGTACTCCGGGGCACCCTGAATTTGGATTGACGCCCGGCGTGGAGACCACTACCGGGCCCCTCGGGCAGGGGTTGGCCAATGCGGTGGGCATGGCACTCGCTGAGAAACTGCTTGCCGCCACTTTCAACAACGACGGCCATACGATCATTGACCACTTCACCTATGTATTCGTCGGTGATGGTTGTCTTATGGAAGGCATCAGTCACGAAGTGAGCTCGCTGGCTGGCACACTCAAGCTCGGGAAACTGATCTGCCTATATGACGACAATGGCATTTCCATCGACGGCGACACGCGCGGATGGTTTGGCGACAATACAGCGCAGCGCTTTACCGCGTATGGCTGGCATGTCACAACGGTCGATGGTCACGATGCTGAGGCGATCGACGAGGCTGTGCGCGCAGCCAAGCTCAACGACAAGCCATCGCTTATATGCTGCCGCACGATAATTGGTAAATGCGCTCCGACCAAGGCTGGCGGGCATGACGTGCATGGCGCACCACTAGGCACGCACGAAATCGCGGCCATGCGCGAAGCATTGGGGTGGACGGCCGCACCTTTTGAAATCCCGTCGGATGTGGCCGAGGCATGGAATGCGCGTCCCCAGGGCGCGGAATATCAGGAAGAGTGGGATATGCACTTTTCCCGTTACCGTACCGCGCACCCCGACCTGGCCGGAGAACTGCTACGCCGTTGCGAGGGAATCCTTCCGCCGGGGGTGGTGGATGGCGTGATTCAGCTTCTGAGTGCGCCGTCGTCTCCCCTTCAGCAGAAGATCGCTACGCGAAAGGCGTCGCAGTTGGTTTTGGAGCACCTAGTGGAAGCCTTGCCGGAAATGTTGGGTGGTTCGGCCGATCTCTCCGGCTCGAACCTGACCAATGTGAAGGCCTCAAAGTGGGTGAATCATCACGGAAGCGGTAATTATCTGAGTTATGGCGTTCGCGAGTTCGGCATGGCCGCAGTGATGAATGGTGTTGCCCTGCATGGCGGGCTGATTCCGTACGGCGGCACATTCCTGGCGTTCTCGGATTATTCTCGCAACGCGATCCGGATGGGAGCCCTGATGAGGCAGCGTGTGATCCATGTGCTGACGCACGATTCGATTGGCTTGGGCGAGGACGGCCCAACGCACCAGCCGATCGAGCACACGTCCAGTTTGCGTCTGATTCCCAACAACCACGTCTGGCGTCCTTGTGATGGCGTAGAAACCGCGATTGCCTGGCTTGCAGCCGTGCAGCGCGACAAAGGTCCAAGTTGTCTCGTGCTATCGCGGCAGGCATTGACACCATTCGAACGTAGCGCGGAGCAAATCGAAGAGGTCAAGTACGGTGGTTATGTGTTGCGTGACGCTGCTGTGGTCGAGGTCGTGCTGATCGGAACCGGCTCCGAAGTCGAGATTGCTATTCATGCGGCGCAAATCCTTGCCGGGCAAGGCATCGGTGCGCGCGTGGTGTCGATGCCGTGCGTAGAATTGTTTCTTGCGCAGGACGCCGACTATCGCGAAGCCGTGCTGCCGGCGGCTGTACCCCGCGTGAGCGTGGAAGCGGGAGTGACCTGGTTTTGGCGCGGCATGGTAGGAGAGGGGGGCGAGTGCGTTGGCATCGACAGCTTCGGCGAATCCGGGCAGGCCGACGCACTGTATGAACACTTTGCCTTGACCTCTTCGACGGTCGCAGATCGCGCAGAGTCGCTTGTTCGACGTCAAAGTGGTCGGTGATACAAGCTTCTCGAAACGGTTCGAATCGACTCGGTCTGTCCGCTGGTTGGCATTACGACAGACCCTGTCGCTTTATCTGAGCTGATCGCAGCGGGCTTTCTCCCTTTTGTTCGGTGACGGCAAAAGGACCGCCGTCATTTGCGGTGCCGGCGATGTGTATCTTAATACACGAAAAACATCATACACAGCATTGGATAAATTTAGGAGTACAGAAATGGCACTAGTTTCATTGCGTCAATTATTGGATCACGCGGCGGAGTTCGGCTACGGGATCCCTGCGTTTAACGTCAACAACCTTGAGCAGATTCACGCCATCATGGAAGCCGCGTACGAGACGGATAGTCCCGTCATTCTCCAGGCTTCTGCCGGAGCCCGGAAATACGCCGGCGAGGCCTATCTTCGGCACATGGTGTTGGCGGCTGCAGAAACGCACCCGGAGATTCCGGTCGTGTTGCATCAGGATCATGGATCAAGTCCTGCAGTATGTCAGGCATCGATCCGATCTGGCTTTACCAGCGTAATGATGGATGGCTCGTTGCGCGAAGACATGAAGACTCCGTCAGACTATGAATACAACGTTGCGGTGACGCGACGCGTGTGCGAAATGGCGCACGCAGTTGGGGTTTCGGTCGAAGGCGAGCTTGGATGTCTCGGTTCGTTGCAAACGGGTATGGCCGGTGAGGAGGATGGCTCTGGTGCTGAGGGCACACTGTCGCATGACATGTTGCTGACGGATCCCGAACAGGCCCAGGATTTCGTCTCCCGCACTGGGGTCGACGCGCTCGCGATTGCCATTGGCACGAGCCATGGTGCCTATAAGTTCTCGCGCAAACCTACTGGCGACATTCTGAAAATTGACCGCATTCAGGCGATTCACGACAGGATTCCGAACACCCATTTGGTGATGCACGGCTCGAGTTCGGTACCACAGGAATGGCTTGACATTATCCGCGAGCACGGCGGCGAGATCAAGGAAACCTATGGAGTGCCCGTCGAGGAGATTCAGCGAGGTATCAGAAGTGGTGTGCGCAAGATCAATATCGACACCGACATTCGACTGGCAATGACGGGTGCCATACGAAGGGCATTGACGAGTGACCGCAGCGAGTTGGATCCGCGCAAGGCCCTGGAGGCAGCGAAGCGGGCTGCCAAGGACATTGTGCGCCTGCGCTACGAGGCGTTCGGCTGCGCTGGTCAGGCGTCGCGAATCCGGCCGGTCCCGCTGGAGCGGCTGATTGCGAACTACCGGCAACGAGAGAACGCTGTGGCGGCGTGAGACAGCGAGCATTCTGACTTCCGTCCCATGAATGACGAGAGACCCTATGACCATTAAGATCGGCATCAACGGCTTCGGCCGAATCGGGCGCATGGTGTTTCGCGCTGCAGTTCAAAACTTCGCGGACGACGTGGAGATCGTCGGTATCAACGATCTGCTCGAGCCCGACTACCTCGCGTATATGCTCAAGTACGACAGCGTGCATGGTCGCTTCAAGGGCAAGGTCGTGGTCGACGGCAATACACTGGTGATCAACAATAAGAAGGTGCGCCTGACTGCCATCAAGAACCCGGCTGAGCTGAGGTGGAACGAGGTGGGTGCCGAGGTGGTGATCGAATCCACGGGCCTATTCCTCACCAAGGAGACCGCCGAAGCCCACCTGAAGGCGGGCGCCAAGAAGGTGATCATGTCGGCGCCGTCCAAAGACGACACACCGATGTTCGTCTATGGCGTGAACCACACGAGTTACGCTGGCCAGGCCATCATCTCCAACGCCTCGTGCACGACCAACTGCCTGGCGCCTGTGGCCAAAGTGCTCAACGACACGTGGGGCATCAAGCGCGGCCTGATGACCACGGTGCACGCGGCCACAGCAACACAGAAGACGGTGGATGGGCCAAGCAACAAGGACTGGCGGGGTGGCCGCGGCATCCTGGAAAACATCATCCCCTCAACCACTGGTGCGGCGAAAGCGGTAGGCGTAGTGATTCCAGAGCTAAACAACAAGCTCACCGGCATGGCTTTCCGCGTGCCAACCTCGGATGTCTCGGCGGTAGACCTGACGGTCGAACTGAACAAGGAAGCGAGCTACGCGGAGATCTGCGCGGCGATGAAGGCTGCCTCGGAAGGCAGCATGTCTGGGGTTCTGGGGTACACGGAGGATAAGGTGGTTGCCACGGACTTCCGGGGTGAGCCATGCACCTCGGTGTTCGATGCCGAGGCTGGGATTGCGCTGGACAAGACCTTCGTGAAGATTGTGGCTTGGTACGACAACGAGTGGGGTTATTCCAACAAGTGCGTGGAAATGGTGCGCGTGCTAGGCAAGGGCTAGGCTGAAGATCACTTTTCGGCAGTCGTTTGCCGAAGGAGAAAGAAACAGGAGCGATTTGCTCGCATCAACGTTCGCCAGGACACCAGCCAGCAACGGTGCCAGGCGATCGTTGACGCGTTCCTGAGGGGCTGGTCGCGGGCACTCGTGTGCCAAATGGTGAGTTCTTCACCTGATTAAGAGCGTGCACAAAGTACACAGATTATTTTGGCAAGTACTTTACTTCAATCTGTCGACTCCGCGCCGAATATCCCGCCTTTACCTAACACGTTAGTTAGGTATTCACGCGAACTTTGATTGAGAGAAATTTCGATGACACCAACCATCATGCCGATTAACATCGGCAATACTGCATTCATGCTCCTTTGCTCGAGCTTGGTTATGCTGATGACGCCCGGGTTGGCGTTCTTTTATGGCGGCTTGGTTGGTCGCAAGAACGTCCTGGCTATCATGATGCAGAGCTTTACCTCGCTTGGCTGGACGACGGTGCTTTGGTTCGCGTTCGGTTACTCGATGTGCTTCGGACCGTCATGGCACGGAATAATTGGCGACCCAAGATACTACGCCTTCATGCATGGCGTAACCTTGGACAGTATGTACATGGGCAACGATGCGGGTATCCCACTCATAGTTCACGTCGCCTACCAGATGATGTTTGCCATCATCACGCCGGCGTTGATCACCGGTGCCTTTGCCAACCGCGTCACCTTCAAATCCTATTTCCTGTTTCTGACGGGATGGTTGATATTCGTGTATTTCCCGTTTGTCCATATGGTGTGGAGTCCAAGTGGTCTATTGGCAAAATGGGGGGTCCTCGACTATGCAGGTGGTATCGTAGTACACAACACTGCCGGATTTGCCGCTTTGGCCTCCGTTCTGTATGTCGGTCGTCGCCAAAAGGTCGATCTCAAACCCCATAATGTACCTTTGATCGCACTCGGATCCGGGTTGCTTTGGTTTGGCTGGTATGGGTTCAATGCTGGGTCTGAATTTCGAGTGGATGCGGTCACTGCGTCCGCTTTCCTGAATACGGACGTTGCGGCGTCATTCGGTGCCATCACCTGGTTGCTTACTGAATGGCTTTGTCACGAGAAGCCAAAGTTCGTAGGCCTGTTGACGGGAGGAGTGGCTGGACTTGCGACAATCACTCCTGCTGCCGGTTATGTGTCTGTCGGTTCGGCTGCACTGATCGGTATCTTGGCTGGTTTAATTTGCTATTACGCTGTTGCACTCAAAAACCGATTGGGCTGGGACGATGCACTCGATGTCTGGGGTGTTCACGGAGTCGGTGGCCTTATCGGTACTATTTTGCTCGGCGTATTCGCGTCCAAGCAGTGGAACGCAAACGGTGCGGACGGTTTATTGTTCGGCAACACCTCTTTTTTCTTTAGGCAGTGCGGTGCGGTGATTTTATCCGGTGTGTGGGCGTTTCTCTTCACCTACTGCATGTTGTGGTTCATAAATATGATCACACCGGTCAAGGTCAGCCCAGCAATGGAAGAGTCTATGGATGAGGAACTACACGGCGAGTACGCATACCTGGAGTAAGCGGGGGGCACGCGGCGATTTGGCCTTAGTGCCAGATAACCGCCGACAGTAGACGAGTTCATCACGCGGGGTATGTCTACGCTGTAGGTGCTGATGGACGGTGACCTATCCCGGCGAGTTCGATGCAAAGAAACCACGGAATTCACACAAAATGGCCGCCTCTCGTGTTTGCTGCCTGGCCAGTTCGGTCCGGTCTACATCGATGCACAATCGAAACCGTTATCCATGGCTAGATTTCCTCAATGGCAACAGAGCAACCAGATCCAGTGTAGCGTGAGAATTGTCAAGCCCCGAGTCGTACGACAGATTGACCGGGCCAAGGCCTGCTTGGCGGAACGCGTCATTGACGGAAATCACGTTGCCGGACGAGATCTGATGAGGCTGTCATGGCGGTGTCGCTCGACCTGTCTGCTGCTTGGCGGAGGGCGGTGCTTAACGGCGGATTCAACGAGAAGCTCCACGTCCCACACTGTCAGGGCGCGGCGAGTGGACGTTCGACTGCATGTTGTTCTTGGTCAGATCGTTGAGCACAAACGGAAGTGCTCGCTGTTTTCGCACGCGCGCGTGGTTGTCACCTATGAAGCCGGACAGAGAACGGATGATGGATGCTTCGAGCGCTACGCTCCCGTGGCATCGACTGCAATATCGTCGATGCCACGGGAGCATTCCGGTCGAGCGCGCAAGCTGCTCGTTAATCTCTGTTCCTGGGATGAGCTCGATCCCTGTTCGTTTGCCGAGCGACTCGTGTTGTGTTCACTCACCTGTCACTACGGCATGCCAGCGCTGGGCGGAGTTGTGCCGACGATCTCAGCGTTCACAGCCTGGTGTCCCGAGTTAGAAGTTCGCAGTTAAACATTGCGATTGACGGAGGGGATTCGGCCGGCGTAGGACAAGTTGTATCACACGTGTGTAAGCAGGACCGTGGCATCAAATGCGATGAAGGAGAAGTCGTGAATAGTGCGAAAAACTCGTTGCGCGAGATGGTCGAGCAATGGCTCGCCCCAGATCCGGCGAACGGGCTTCGGGTCATTGAGTTCAGAAACAGACGATCCAAACACGAATGCTACGTATGCGTCGAGACATTAACGGCGGCGGGTCCCGTTGCGCTGTTCTTTTTTCGTCATCAAGACGGCGCGTGGCGCATATTCCCACCGAATCGGGAACGGCCGGCGATGCGCACCGCCCAAGATTAGGCGAACTTTTAACTCACCACACTAGGTGGTCCTCGCGGACTTCAACTCCATCATTGGGCGGATCAACAACAGGTAGAGTTTCCATGGGGTTCCTTTCGAGGGTAGCTCAGGCCTCGATTTTGCGACGAGTGTCAGCAGTTGCCGACACGGATGATCCTCCTTCTGAACCGGTCTTGTGGCGGCTGCTCACGGCCGGCCACCGGATTCACTTTTTATCACGACCAGTTATCGGTGTCTACTATAGGAATCGACACCAAAGGAAACGGTCCGACGAAATGAGGGGGCAATCATCCGGCACTCCCGATCTGTCGTGAAGTGATCCGATCGCGAAGGACCTGCCGGTGGGCCATAAAGTCCTCGAGACGAGCATGTTCCGTCCAGTCCTCAATGCCGGGGCTTGAATCGAGCAACTCACCAGTCAGCGGAGCGAGTTTGACGACCAATACGATGAACATGACCGCGCCGCGCTCTGGGTCCGGCTGAACCTGCGAGATCACGGCGAGTCCAGATGCCACATGCATTTCGGTGCATCGATAGGGGTCGATCAGCCCGGACTCAAGCTTGCCGGACTCATCAAGCACCACCCAGGCCGCTCCAGATTCACGTGCGGCCTCGATGCGGCCGCGCCGCGCGTGACGTTGAATTTGCTCGCTGATTTCGCGCTCGCGCAGCGCAAACGCGGCCCCCACAATCTGCTCCCGGGGAAGAGCCTGTGCCAGCAGGCCGCGCGCGGCCGCGACGGATGAGAACATCGCGGTTGCCTGTGGCCACATGGCTATCAGTTGCTCGACCGATTCTGCCGTGTGCATCTCGTCTGCCAGAGCGCGTACAGCCACGATGATCTGCTGGTAGCGCGACGGATCTGAGGCCGCAATGGGATACAGATGTCTCTCGCATTCTGCCCAGGACAGGTGCGCCGCTTCGATGCTGGTCGTGGCTTCAGTCATGATTACGTCCTCTTGTGCCCGGTACTCCGTTTGTTTATGATACGATAAAAATCGTGTCCCATACGACATGTTTTACTATACTACTACTATCTTGCTGCGGCGTGCTGCTCGCTGGCTAGACAGGCAGCAGGAGCAGGGGTGGCCAGGATTGCATCGTCGCGGCGGGAGGAAATCCCCCCGGCTGTGAGGGGCAGCAGGAGCACCCAGAATGAGCAGCACGAGAATGCGATAGCGATGGCGAGGGCCGTGGGTCCAATGATTTGGCAAGGGGGCACATCGTCATTGTGGATCGCAACGACTCGCAGGTCGGCAATCTCGCCATGCAGTATGAAGAAGGCGTCCGGCCGGTTCCGGCTCAACCACTGCTCGCGGTGACGGCCGTAACGCAGAAGACGCTCGGTGGCCTGATCAGCCTTGCAGCGCATAAAGTGTGTGGCGCGGAGATTCTGGGGAGGCGTATCGGTCATCAGGCACGTGGTTGTCGCTCACCACGCCCCGACGTTCAATAAACTGACCAAGCTCGATCGAGCAGCTCTTTAGCGAATGGCAGATGAATGAACTCATGGTAGCCCGTGGCTTGACCATGAACCCTGATTCCAGGCGTGGCTACCGGCAGGTGGTCGCATCGTTGGAGTCGCGAACCACCTTCGAGGCCAATGCGATTGCGACCTCGATCGGCTTCGGGTGGATCGTGGCGACCGTAGCGCTGTACATCGCATCAAGAGTACGGCGTCAGCCCGTTCGGGCACGCTCGGGCTATTGCCGCGATGTTCTGGAAGCGATCTCGAAAAACGGCCAAGAGCCCTGACTAAGGAGCATTTACACCATGCAGAAACGTCTCATCACTTTTGATCTCGACGGCACATTGCTCAACTCCGCACCGGAAATTACCGCCGCGGTCAACCTCACGCTGGCCTCGTACGGGATACCACCCCTAAATATGGGAACAGTTATCGGAT
The DNA here is from genome assembly GCF_038050405.1 of Paraburkholderia sp. IMGN_8. NCBI lineage: Bacteria > Pseudomonadati > Pseudomonadota > Betaproteobacteria > Burkholderiales > Burkholderiaceae > Paraburkholderia > Paraburkholderia sp. IMGN_8. Next base: position 1,503,190 of record NZ_CP150901.1, read on the forward strand.
TTATCGGACAGGGCACGCGTGAATTGATGCGACAGGTTCTTGCGGCCGTTGATCCAGCATCGCCGGAAGATGCTCTGGAAACGTGGCTGCACGACGTCATGCCGGTGTTCATTCGAGAATACGAAAATTCGGTTGGTACACTGGCTCAGCCTTATCCGGGGGTAGAAAAGGGACTGGTCACGCTACAGCAAGCTGGAGTGCGAATGGCTGTTGTCACCAATAAGGAGGAGCAATTTGCACAGAATTTGTTGGCAGCGACCGGATTGTTGTCGTATTTCGAAATGGTGATCGCGGGTGACAGCCTTCCATACAAGAAGCCACACTCTCTGCCGATCGTTCACGTTCTTGAGCAACTTGTCGTATCGGTGCAAGACGCGGCGCACGTCGGTGATTCCCGCATTGATGTACAAACCGCGCGTAACGCGGGAGTTACAGCTTGGGCAGTACCTTATGGCTACAACCATGGCGACCCGATCGAGCTTGCCCAGCCCGACCGCATCTTCATGTCGATCAACGATCTGGCAAATCATGTCGTTCCGGCCATATCGGCGTAGTGTTGCCGGGAGAGCGGTAAGGAGTAAAGGGTGAAAGTCCCCGGCTACGAAGATTTAGCCAATCACGTTTTCCCGAGTCATGCGCCGCGTGTCGTGAAGCCCCCGGTGGAGCGTTTCCAGGGGCGCGTGGACGAGTCATTGGGCCATGGCAGAACGTTATCCCAGGTGCAGATTTGTGTATACGGAAGGCAACGCGGCGGAGCGCGATACATGCGATTGTTGCGGCGCTCCAGCGTGGTCTGAGACCTTGGCACGCGGAGACGCTTCCTACCTAAGAATCGGGAGATATCTCGCCTTGCCAGTCTCATCGCTAAGGCGAGGAGCCGTAGCGATGAATTTCGTCACTCTGTTATCGACCCGTGGCGGCGCGGTTACAAGAACGCCTCGACACGGGATGCGATGAAGTGGATCGCAGATGCTTTGGTCCTGCACCCGCGAATCTTTCATCCGTGGCCGGGTCGACGCTTCGCCGTCAGCCACCCAAGGCGCTCATGCCAGAGTTGACTGCCCTCTATGACCCGACCCATCGACACTACCTCAAGGAGGTCATGATGATTGCTCCGGTTAGTGAACGCCCCACCGACATCGGGTCACCCACAGTCGCGGCCTTGAACGTCGGGCTCAAGGTCCATCCCGTGATCTTGGCCGGCGGCTCCGGCACACGGCTGTGGCCTCTGTCGCGGGAACAGCACCCGAAGCAGTTGATCAACCTGCTTGGTGAGGCATCGTTGCTGCAACGGACCGCCCGCCGGCTTGAATCACTCGAAGCCAGTTACGCGCTTGCCGGGCAATTAATCGTGGTTGCCAACGAGGCGCACCGCTTCACGACCGCCGAGCAAATACGCACGAGCGGGAGGGCCGCCACGTTAATACTTGAATCCGCCCGGCGCGATACCGCCCCTGCGCTGACCGTCGCGGCGCTTTCAATCGTCGCGGAAGATCAGGATGGCATCATGGTCGTGATGCCTGCGGACCACGCCATCACGGATATCGACGGATTTCACGCTGCGGTGGCGGATGGCGTGCAATACGCTGCGGCCAACCAGATCGTAACTATGGGAATTGTGCCCACGCGCGCTGAGACAGGTTACGGCTACATCCGGCTCGGGGCGCAGCTTGAAAACGCAGGCCGACTTGGTGCGTACAGGCTCGATCGATTCGTTGAAAAACCGCACCGTGAACTGGCCGAACGCTATTTCGAGTCGGGGCAACACTGGTGGAACAGCGGCATTTTCATTATGCTCGCGTCGACGTGGTTGAAGGCAATCAAGCATTTCCAGCCGGCCATTTACGACGCGTGCGAAGCGGCCTACGTAGGCGGCAAGGCGGATGGTGATTTCTACCGGTTGCAGAGTGACGCGTTCACAGCTTCGCCGTCGACATCGATCGATTACGCCGTAATGGAACAGCTCGGCAGCGATCAATCGGTGTGTGCCGGCGTGGTCGTGCCATTGCAAGTGGGATGGTCGGATGTCGGCTCCTGGGATGCAATCTGGCAGACCTTGCCGAAGGACGAGAATAACAACGTCGGTCGCGGCCATGTGATGTTCGAAGGCGCAGCATCGACCTTCGCGCATTCGGAAGGGTGCCTGATTGCGTGTGTGGGAACTCACGATCTCGTTGTCGTCCAAACCCCCGATGCGATTCTGGTTGCCGACAAGTCGCGAGTGCAGGACATAAAGAAAATTGTCTCTCGGATTCGCGCTGCGGGAGGCACTGAAGCAGCATGCCATCGGAAGGTTAGCCGCCCATGGGGCCACTATGATTCGGTCGACGCTGGCGAGCGCTTCCAGGTCAAACGCATTGTTGTAAACCCCGGGGCACGACTATCGCTGCAAATGCACTATCACCGCGCTGAACATTGGATCGTCGTGCGCGGTACAGCACTCGTCACACGCGGTGAAGAGCGTTTTATCGTCTCCGAAAACGAGTCAGCTTATATTCCGCTGGGGGTTATCCACCGTCTTGAGAATCCGGGGAAGACGCCGCTCGAAATCATCGAAGTGCAGTCCGGCTCATACCTCGGCGAGGATGACATCGTGCGCTTCGACGATTCCTATGGTCGGCAATGACCATAGCCATCGATCACCATTTGGCTTCTCGCCGCGGTCGCTTATACCGGCCGTGTGTCGGAGGACTGAGTTGCCAAGGTGCCGTTTGCTGCCGAGCTTGAGTCGGTCCGTCGGGTTCGGTCCGGTTCTTTTCAAAAGCTTTGCGCATACGGATGAACTGTCGACGATGGCACGCGCTAGGTCGTGCTGGCCACAATGGCTCGATGAGTGACCGCAGTTCGCGGTCTATGAGCTCTTTAGCCATCGCTTCCTGTCGGACAAAACAAGAGATGAAGCTAACACCGAGCGGGAAAGGTAAACAGCCCCGATAGGTAATCTGGCAAAAGCTTTTAAGATAACTTCACCGAATCGTTCAACGGCCATCGGGAGTTAAATTTCCTATGCCAAGCAAGGCAAACGCTTGCGACATGACACCGGCCCGGCGCCACTGCAGCCATTTGATATAGCACGTCTGCTGAGGCGGGTAGTGTTGAGGCAGGTGATGCCACTTCTCACGATTCTCGAAGACCCATAAAATCGCCTCGAAAATCTCGCGAGGGTGCCGGCGAGGTCGACCAGAACGTGCCAAGGTATCTTGAGGAAACAGGTGAGAAACCCGATTCCAGTCTTCATCTGATAGAGGAGTGGGCGACATGCACATTCTCCGATGGCCGTTCGGTATCGTTAAATCATCCGAAATCAGTGCCGGCATCTATTGTGATCCGGTGATTATCCTTAACGGCTCACACGATGGTCGGCTAATTTAAAGCTGTTCTTCGTCTGTCTTTCCTTTCCACAGGGTACCGAACCATTTACGCAAGGCGTCAACGGCGACAATTCTCCCCGTCACGCCTCCCTCCAAGGGGGCGTGTCGTTCAGCAGCACGCCGCAAAGTGTTACCTGCCTGCCACCGCTCGTTCGTCCCCAACTCCCTCGCGATACGGTATTTTCGCAACAGTCTTTAAGCTTTATGGCCTCCTCATATTTTGCACTGAGAGATTACAGAGCCGGGCTCGAGGGGCCTCTATGCCCGTTGCCGATCTTGTCGACGACGGCTGCCGGGGTGTAGCTGGGTCTGAAGAGGACGTCAGTAACAGGCCTGTCCAGGTGAGGGTTGCGCTGTCGCTGCGGTGATAGCTGATGACCGTCAGGCTGGGCAGAGGAGTTCATTGTCGACATCGACCGGAGTATCGAGCGTCAGCGAGTCGGGGCACCCTGGCCAGTCAAGTGGCCCAGCCTTCGAGAGATCGAACAACATCGGCTGGTGTGGAAGACCGAGATAGGGATAGACGTTGCCGTCGCAGCACCAGCCCAAGCGCTCAAAGAATGTGACGTTGGCGAGTTGCACGTTTGCCTCCATCAACTTGCCGCCATGCGCCGCCGCTGTGGCGGTAGCAAAGCGCACGAGCTGGGCGCCAACGAGCGATGCGCGGTGCTGCCTGAGCACGGCCAGCCGGTCACCGCGCCAGCGCCCGTGAGCATCAATCGGGTAAAGTCTGACGGTTCCGGCGCAGCTATGTCCGCGGGCGGCCAGCACATGCACGACTTGCGCGTCGGCGTCCCAGCGGTCTACGTCAGTGAACACCAAGGCACCTTGCTCGTTGACGAACACGCGGTGCCTGATGGCGAAGTGAGCGGCCAAGTTTGCTGGGCTAGCGCGCCACACGGCGATTAGTGGATCGTTCATGACCGGATCGGAATTACAGGACGCCCGCGGGTGATTGGGCCCGACAGCGTGAGGGTCTGCTCCATTGCGCCAACCACGGAGCACGCCTGGCATCGTGCGCAACCTGCCGACACCTTGTCGGCAGTGATGCCACGTTCGACGAGATAGGGGGCAACTAGGCGGGCGATGCGTTCGGTGTATTCACGGGGCGGCGGCAGCGCGTCCGCCATGAGGCTACCGGGGACAGGCCGCAGCGGGACGAGGAAGGGATAGACGCCGATATCGATAGCCCGCTTGCATGCCGCTACGGTGAGTTCGGGATCTTCACCCATTCCGAGAATGACGTAGGTGCTGACTTGCCCTTCGCCAAACCGTTTGACCGCATATTCCCAAGTCTCGAAGTACCGTTCAATGCCTGTGCGTGCCTTCGGAGGAGCGACTCGAGCCAGGACTGCGGGGTCAAAGGTCTCGATGTGGATGCCAAGGGAATCGATGCCTAGGTCGGCGACGCGATCGATGACCGAAAGATCCTCGGGTGGCTCGAACTGCACCTCAACGGGCAAGCCTGAGGCTTCCTTCATTGCGTTGCCACAACGAGCGACATACAGGGCGCCCCGGTCTTTCGCACGGGTGGAGCCGGTGGTCAGCGTGATGTCCACCGCGCCGTCCAGCCGGGCGGCGGCGGCGGCCACTTCGGCCAGTTGCTCCGGTCGCTTGACTTTTACCGTGTTTCCGGAGGCGAGCGAGACTCCAATGCCGCAAAAGCGGCACTGGTCGTCGTTGCCCCAGTAGGCGCATGTCTGTAACACCGTGCTGGCCAGCGAGTCTAGATGCATCAATGCGAGCTTCCAGTACGGTGTTCCGTCGGCGGTGCTTAGGTCGTAGAACTTCGGGCGATCTGCCGGCATGGCGGCGGCGACCCGGACACCGTTGCGGTAGATCCCGTGGCCGAGGTCTTCGGCTTCGAGCGTATACGGGCTCGCCGTGACATAGGCCGCGTCAACTGGCACGGTCACGGGGGAGCCTTCTATCCACAACATTCCGGCGTCGGATGGACCCGCACCGCCTGACCGGCGCTCGAACGGCGCCTTGATCTTGATGCCCTGTGCCTGCAGGTCAAGGATCAGATCCGACAATCTTGTTCCATCTTCAATGGTCGCGATTTTGCGACGAGTCTCGGCAGTTTCTAACACGGATGATCCTCCTCCTGAACGGGTCTCATGGTGGCTCTGCTTGACGGGCCGCCTGATTCACTTTTTATCATGAGCAATTCTCTGTGTCTACTAAAGGAAACGTTTCTGTCATCGAAAAGTCACTCGATCCATTACCGTCAGCGACGCCGTTGATCTCAGCCCGTTCTTCTGCGTCAGAGGGCGCGGCAGACCGGCAGTCTCATTTCACGATGACCAAGGTGCTATGGACCTCCATCGAATCATAAGACTCCACGTAGTCCACTTGCCGGCAAAGGAAGCCAGTGCATATAAGCGGATTTTATAAGCTTTTTCTGTGCAAAATTCTACGAAAACTCAAGGAGCCGCTTGGAGAGTTGGAACACGGAATCGAGAGTCGTCTAGTGGGTTGCACTACACCTACCGGTGCTCGTGTTTAACAAGCGGACCGCCTGCATACAAAGAAAAGCTATGCCAAGGTGGTCTCAAATCGGGTTGCTGACCGGCAATGTCATACGCAAAGATGCCGTCGCGTCCAATCCATTACGAGACCTGGTATTTACTATAGTATACGACACGCGTCGCAGATCAATAAACTTGCTACCACTTAAGAGGCGGAGGTTGGCATGGATCGGATTGATGGCACGGGTGGAATGCAACGCCGGGGAACTGTCGAGATCGAGCGTCGTGAGCCCACAGTTCTGATTCCTTGGCGTGGTCGGGCGTTGGCACTGGGACTGGCATTGATGGATGTTTCGGGTGTCAACCTCGCTGCTGCCCTTAACGGCTTGGAGCAGCGTCATCCACTGAATTGTCTCGTCGATGGCTGTCAAGTGCAGGCTGGTGGCGACGCGGGAGCTTTGTGAACGGATCCTCAACTTTCTCTCCGCCTCAAGGAATGCCACTACAACCATGACCGAAAAGACGAGTCTTGCTTCTCCTGAGATGACTTCGCTGCGTTCAGTTGAGGGCATGTGGCGCGGCGGTCTGCGTTGCGACGTCACGGCGCAGTCTTTCGTCATCGTTGTCGATGAACCTAAGAGCGTGGGCGGAACCGACAGTGGCCCGCAACCAACGGATTTGTTCCTCGCCTCTGTCGCTTCCTGCTTTACGCTTGCCGTGGCGTATAGCGCTCGAAAGCAATCTATCGAACTGGACGGCCTTTCGGTTACGGTGACGGGCACGTACGACGGCCCTCGCTTTCGCGCAATCAATATCGTGAGCCGACTGGGCTGCAATCCGGCCGAGGTGGCGAAGCTTGTGCGCGCTGCGGAGCGTATCTGTTACGTAACCAATACGCTGCGATCCGATGTTGATATCGCCGTAGAAGCAAGCGCCGCCTCGACGTAGGAGTATCGGTCTAAGCCCGTCCTACCGGGAGCGGCTTACTGGTCGGCTTTTAAGTCGGTTAGCCGAGCATTGTTTAGCAAAATCAGTGGGTGCATTTCGCAAGTTCGACTACCTGACATGAGGGATTTTGAGTGGAACAGTACATTGCGCGGAGACCATCCTTAGCAATAGGAAATGCGTTAGCTCGCGACCCGTACGGGTTGTATACCGAATGGCGGCGCCGCGGACCGATCCATTGGACCGACGAGCTATTCGGGGGCGCGTGGCTATTGACGAGCTACGAAGGCGTGCAGTCGGCGCTTCGAGACACGCGGCTTTCGGCACAACGTACGGGTGGTTGGGTGATGCGAAATGCGCCCAAAGGAAGTGAACGTCGACGTGAGCTGATCGGACTTCAGCAACTGTTTGCTCGTGCCATGCTGTTCGTTGATAAGCCGAGTCACCCGCGCCTGCGTCGTGCGATGCAGATTGGATTTCGACCTGACGCGATTGAAGCGCTCAAGCCCTTCGTGTCCGTGACCATTGAGGAACTGCTCAACGACATCGAACGAGGGGGTTGCCACGAACCCTCTGACTTCATCGCCGGGTTTGCGAGGTTGTTGCCTGCGCGAGTGATCGCCAAACTGCTTGGGCTCTCTCATGTAGATCAGTCGGAATTCCTGACTTGGTCTGCGGACCTCGCAACCTTCATCGGTGCTGGGTTTCCTAACGAAGACCAAACGCAGAGGGCGCTGCGCAGTATCGTAGAGATGGGTCGGTACTTCGAATCTGTCATTCGTGACCGCCAATATTTAGAGGGCGAAGGCCTACTGGGTGTGCTCGTGAAGGCGCAGCAGTCCGGTCAAATCAAGGAAGGTCCGGAGCTGCTTGCGCAGTGCGCGATGCTACTGTTCGCGGGTCACGAAACGACACGTCATCTACTTGGAACCGCGGTGTATTGGCTTCTGCGTCATCGACGGACCTGGGAGGCGTTGAAGTCCGACCACTCCCTGCTGAAGAACGCAGTACGTGAGCTGCTTCGCTGGGACAGCCCCGTCCAATACACGGGGCGGCGTGCAAACTGCGACTTCAGTCTATACGGGATGCAAATACGGCGCGGTGATTTGGTGCTTCCTCTCATCGGCGCGGCAAATCGCGATCCGGGGCGATATGAGGACCCGGAAGAACTGCGGCTCGATCGGCAGGTAGGGATGCCGTTGTCGTTCGGTTCGGGTCCTCATGTCTGTATCGGAGCAACGTTGACGTTGATGGAGGTTGAAGCGACCATCGCAGCGCTCCTTCGGCGGTGGCCTGAGTTGCGGATCGCTGAGGAGCGAGACGACTGGATCGCTTCGCCGCTCTATCGCGGGTTTGTCTCGTTGCCGCTGTGGCCCAAGGGGATCGTGCAGAGGCCGGTAGCCCGCGCGGCAGGATGCGGTTCGGATAGTCATTTTGATTGCAGGTCTGGTCTGCTGACCGCCATTGACGACCGAGACTAGCCGCGAAAGACTTTTCCCTCCAATCAAAGCAGCCGGTGATAACCCTTTATGACCCGTGCGGCACATGCCGACGATCGCCGGGTAGAGCGTCGGATGCGGTGCCGCGGGAGCTGCGACGCGCGCTGTCGACCGTTGCGCGCTCGCGATCGTGCGTCCACCGGAACGGGTGCGGCTTGAACATTAGAGAGCCGGTGATTGACTTCCGCCAGTACGGCGCAGAGAGCGGGTAACCAGGGTTTGTTTCGAGTGTGCGCCAATTGACATGTTTGTCTCGAGGCATATACCATAGGAAATGATATGTATCGGATAAGAAATAACGTTGTCACTGGAAATGGAAGGAGTCGGCCGTGAAAATTGTCGTGATTGGAGGAGGGCCTGCGGGGCTGGGTGCGGCAGGCGCGGCGCTGGGGGTGAACCCGTCAGCGAAGATGGATGTTTATACGGAGTTTGAGGACGTAGCCTACAGTCCGTGCGGAATTCCTTTCGTGCACGGCAAGGAAATCGAATCGTTCGAAAAGCTGTTTCTCGCGACCAAGCAGCAATATCAGGACCAGGGCATCAACGTTCACTATACGACGACAGTCGAATCCATTGACACCCGAAACCATACGATCAAGGTGCGCGGTGGAGCAAAGGTCAGTTATGACCGGCTGGTCATCGGTAGTGGCTGGAACTACGCGGATACTGGTTTGGACCGGCATGGCCTGAAAGGTATTTACGAGGTCAAGAACATCCGCCGGGCGATGGAGTGGGACAAGTACCTTGATACGGTCAAGGAAGCGGTGATTGTCGAGTGCGGTCCGATTGCCCTGGAAATGGTGTCTGCACTCGTTCACCGAGGTATCAAAACGACGGTGGTCGACCCTGGACCATGGCCGATGGCGGGCGTGGTCGATCCGGACATCATCGCTCCGGTTCGCAAGGATTGGGAGGCTGCCGGCGTCACGACGATGTGGGGAGAGCGCGTGACGGCGTTCGGTGGCAACGGCACGCTGACATATGTCGACACCACGGCCGGCAGGATTCCTGCGCAGCTGGCGATAATCGGGACGCGCAAGGTGTCCAACAATGCGCTCGCGAAGGCTGCGGGCATCGAACTGGGCAGCACGGGTGGCATCGTAATTGACTCCCACATGCGTACCTCGGCACGCGATGTCTTTGCCGCAGGAGACTGCACCGAGATTCCGCATGGCGTCACCAATGTCCCTCTGCAGGGTCTGTCGGGCAGCCATGCCTATGCCCAGGGCAAGGCGGCGGGCACGAATGCCGGCGGCGGCAACCGTGAGTACCAGCCAGTCTATGTACCCTGGGCGATGCTCGCCGGGGAGTGGATGATTGGTGGCATTTCGTTTGGTGAAACCTCGGCGGCTGCGATCGGCATCAAGTTCGTGAGTGGGGTTGCCAATGGCATCACCCGGGCGCGCTACTTCCCGGGAGTCAAGCCGATCACCGTGAAACTGCTGGCGGACCCGGCGACACATCGGCTGATCGGGGCGCAGATGGTTGGCGGCGAAGGTGTCAAGGAACGGGCGGACTTTCTGGGTGTCGCAATCCGTGCCGGGATCACCATCGATGAACTGGCCAACATGGAGAATGTGTACTCGCCCGCGATCGGAGCGCTTAACGAGCCGATCAACATGGCCGCGCTGGAAGTGATGAAGAAATTCTGACAGGAGGGTTAGTCATGTCATTCCCGAGTTGGCTCCGATCAAATTCGGAGTACTACCTACTCTGTGACGCTCAGGCCCGCATGGCGCGGAAATTGGGCATCGATATGTACGCCGCTCGGCGTAGCCTGAAGGATCGCTTCTGGCTGCAGGTTTTTGTGCCTATCTATCGGGCGCTGCCGTGGGGACTGCGACGTGCAGCTATGCAAGCGCTTCCCGGTAGTCACCGACAGGTGTGGCCAAAACAGGGATCACGCCCCCCGAAGCCGTAGAAGAGGCGTTCCGCCCGGAGTTTGTGACTACGGGCAAACACTGACCCACAACCAATGAGGAGTCACCGTGCCGAAGACAGTTACCATCGACCCGCCGAAAAGCGGGGACATTCTGTTCAACGTTGAGGAAAAGGTTTTCCCCGACTACAAGGCGTCGCCAGGCGACAAGGCGTACGTTTTCATGCACACCGTTCCCTTCGAGGGTTCAGTCGGGTTCGTGAACATGCTTACGGCAACGCGACTGCAGCGCAAGGGTTTCGAGCTTTCGTTCATCCTGTTCGGCCCGGGCGTGCTTATGGCGGCTGCCTCGCGTGGCTACCCGGCAGTCGGCACCGAGGGCTTTCCCGGCAACCTTGGCTACAACAAGCAACTGAAGACCCTGATGGATGAGGGCGCCAAAATCTACGCATGCCGGTTCGCGATGGGTGCGCTGTACGGGATGCGCGAGGATGACCTGATCCCAGGTGTCAAGGCAATCAACCCGCTCGACGTGCTAGACGCAAACATCCAGGCCTGGAAAGAGCGCGCGATCGTGGTTACCACCTGGACGCTGTAACAACACCGCCAGCCGCTTCCCGCAGTTGGGTGGCCGGAGAGGCAGAAAGTTTCCTCTCCGGCCCAAACGTCGCGAAGTGGGTCGCACCGACGCACTTCCATCTTCAACAGACGGCGTTATTTCTTAAGGCGCCGGCTTGCTATGCATTGCACCGACGTTCTATTACACCTCTAGATTTTGGAAATATCGTCCCTCTAAACACATTTACTCCTTCTTAAGGCTGAGATCACCATGTCTGAGAAACGCATCGTCCGTGCCGCCGCAGTCCAGATTTCACCGGACTTCGAGCGCGTCGACGGCACGCTTAATAAAGTCTGCGAGGCGATCGATCAGGCGGCGCGCGAAGGCGTGCAACTGATCGTCTTTCCCGAGACCTTCGTTCCGTACTACCCGTACTTCTCGTTCGTGCGCACGCCGGTTGCGGCTGGCGCCGACCATATGAAACTTTACGAAGAGGCGGTGGTGGTCCCGGGCCCCGTTACGCAGGCGGTCGCCGAGCGAGCCCGGTTGCATCGCATGGTAGTCGTGCTCGGAGTGAACGAGCGCGATCATGGCAGCTTGTACAACGCCCAACTAATCTTCGACGTGGACGGGCAGTTGGTACTCAAGCGCCGCAAGATAACGCCGACGTATCATGAACGGATGATCTGGGGGCAAGGCGATGCAGCGGGATTGAAAGTTGTGCAGACAGGAGTGGGGCGCGTGGGCGCGCTCGCCTGCTGGGAGCACTACAACCCGCTTGCCCGTTATGCATTGATGACGCAGCATGAAGAGATTCACTGCAGCCATTTTCCGGGGTCGCTGGTGGGCCCCATCTTCGCCGAGCAGATCGAAGTGACGATCCGCCACCACGCGCTAGAATCGGGCTGCTTCGTTGTCAATGCAACGGGTTGGCTGACCGAAGCGCAGATCGCCTCGATCACCCCCGACACAAACCTGCAGAAGGCGCTACGCGGCGGCTGCAATACCGCGATCGTATCGCCTGAAGGGCAGCATCTGGCGGCGCCATTGCGTGAGGGTGAAGGCATGGTGATTGCGGATCTCGACATGTCGTTGATTACCAAGCGTAAGCGCATGATGGATTCGGTTGGCCACTATGCGCGGCCCGAACTGCTCAGCCTCGCGATCAACGAGCGGCCTGCGGCGCCGATTACGCCAATGCCAGCGTGGGGCGCTCCTGTCGGCACTGATCTCAACTCGGCCGTGGGGTCGCGCGATGAACCGCAGCGAGACCTCGCAAGCCGCGAGCCGGCACTGAATGACTGAACTGTAGTGTGAGTCAGCTCGCGATTGCATGACCCGGCGGCGAAGGGCCGTCGGGCCAGAAGGCCGCGACAGTGGATGGTGTGGCGGTCATGGAATCGAGAGATAGGAGCCAGAAAGCGGCATGATTGCGCGTGTGACCACAATCACGTTGCAGCGCAATTTCGACCTGTCGCAGTGTTAAGTATTAGTTTGGTCAGTGCATAGACGTCGTCGTTTGCTTGCGTTCTGTATCGCTAGGAGTGGGGGAGAAGTGTTGGTCTCAAGAGGGAAGTCAGAGATATCACAGACGGGAGAAGCTTGACGTCCTTCCCGCACTGAAGGACGGGGTATCTCGGCGGTTCAGGATGAAACGTCCCCCTTGACGATACGCACGTATTCCAGAAAGTCGGTCACCCTCTCGAAGAAGTGAGGATGGAGGTTTCTGTCGCAGAAGAATCGATTCTCTGGGCCCACGAAAATGTTAAGAACGGGTCGCTCAGAACGGCCGTGAACTTCTGAAATGTACAGGGCGAAAGGCGCGTACAGATCGGTAGGCTGACCAAGTAGCTGTTAAAGCTTGACTTTTGTTTGCGACAGCGACTTTTACGAGAGCTCGTATGACGCCTTCTAGCTATGCGCGAGTGATTGCTCTGAAGAGCGTTGGAAGCTTGCCATCAAGCAGCACGCTTTGCTCAAGATGGTGTTTCGGTGATCGGCCGCACAGACATGCGCTTTTTGATGCGAAGGGAAGCCTCGTGTTGTATGTTCTTCTGCATACTGGGGAGGTGATGGGCGCGCGCAATCCGCTCGAGAGTACTTGCCAGCAGTAAGTCTCAACGACGATGAGCCGCATGTATAGGCCACTCGACCATCGCCGTTGGGTAAGTCTTATTGGACCGTTTGACTTTCAGCTACACCTTGATGTAGCCACCGGCCGTTGTATTCGGCTTCCTCTTTGTGCTTTGGGGAGGCAAACCTGCAGTGGTTGACTTGCCAATCGTCGCCTTCTCGATCTCCGCAGTCAGCGTAGCGTAAGTCTGGTCACCTCGGCTTCTTTTGGCCGCCCGTCTCTTGGTTCGAAGACGCTGAATTGCTTTACGCTCGCGCTTGCGTGCAGTAATGGCCATCGCATCTCCGTTTCTATGTTAGTTGGCTTTTCGAAGGTCTTTCCCGTTGCGCCGTTGCATCTCCAGATGCCCGGCCTCGGTCAAAACGACGGACCGGCCTTCCAGCGTAATCCATCCATTCTCAGACATCGATCGAATGTGCGGCAGATTGCGAACGAACTGAGCAAACGCGGGATTTTCCTGTCCAGTCTCTAGTTCAACGGTACTCCGGATGTCGAATCTGTGTCCGGAAGTTGCGCCATCAAGCCAATTGAACACCATGCTGATTTTATCTTCAACGGTCATATCCATATCTAATTCCTAAAAGTATTCACAACGCGTCAGGGATTTCAACGATACAGTCCTCGCATTGCTACGACAAGGGGTTCCGATAGCGCGCATTGAACACCTTTCGCTCATTCGGAAAGCCCGCTATAGGTCGCGCAACATTTCTTCGTGTTGCAACAGGGGTAATATCAATGAGTTGCACCCAAAGGACACGGTCCACTCGACCGGACCATCTCCTGAGTCTCGCGTTGACAGGTATGTCCTGTCAGGCTGCTTTAGGGCTTTGGTGACCAAGTCACTGCGAGCCGCGATGACGAGAGCGAATCGCTCTAGTGTCTTGTCCTTGAGATGCTGGGGAAAGTAATCGCGTGTAACCAGGCACGCCGCGTTGTTTTCCTGTAGCTTGCGAAACTCTTCCAGAGTCCACCGTTCGAAGTCATGCCTAGCAATCAAGGACTGGGGGGCGGACTTTTCGCTGTCGTGCCGGACTGGTTGCTGGCGGCGTTGCGACATGCCGCAAAGTTCCGCAACTGGCGCCGGAAGAACGTTCTTCCATTCGTGTTTCGGTCTTTCGCGAATTGTAGATAGCACGCCTGGAAAGAATTCGTCGCAGTGCGGTTGCTCGGCCCTGCTAGGGAAAAACCGCCCCTGCTCGACTTCAAAAGCAATGGTGGCCGCTGCTGAGAGCATGCGACAGTATCGTGACAGCTCGTGTTTGAAAACGCCGACTAAGCCGCGAACCTCAAGCACGTCCAGCAGGTCCGGATGGTCCTCAAAAATCCAGCGCTCGATGATTGACGCCTCCAAGGTATTGAAGAACGACAGACCATTCTCAAGTTCCGAAATCAATTTCTCGGCGTAATCCAAGCCCCATTGTGTCGGGTCTTTCTTGTACTGGTCGAGGTAAGAATAGGGTGGGTCGGGTTCCCATTCCGGGTCTTCGCATCGGGCGTAGTCGAAGTCGAGGACATCGTGGAAATCATCAGAGGAGACATTCAGTTCGGCGGCCATGTTCGAAAAAAAGCAATTGGAGAACAGGTATTGCGATGGCTTTTATCCACTGCTTCGTACTCGGGATGGCTTCCAGTTCTGATGTTGACGTGGGTGCCTGCCCACCGCCGCGCAGTTCCAGCGTCACATTGCTAAGTCGGCAGATGTTTATGAGCGCTGTCGCAGCCGTTCCGGAAGAGGCAGAGAAGCAAGAGATGCGACTTACCGTTAGTCCGCAGGGGTGGCCGGTGAACATGTGTAGACCGGAGGCATAGGTGCCAGATGTTGCCATCATTGCATCTTCACCCCTGAACTGAAGTACGAGAACCCCTGTACATAAAGTGTCAACGATGTCCTCGCACGAGTGTCGATCATGTCTCCCGTCTATACAAAAAACCAGGAACGGATTGCAGGTCGACCCATGAGCGCGCCGGGCGCCGCAAATGGGTAATGCAGATATGGCGTCACCCCCAACCTCCGGGGATTGTTTTCACGAGCATTCGGCCACGAAACCTTGGAAAAGGGTGAATCATCTGTGCTTGATGAGACGCGGTCGATGTCAGATTTGTTTGCGATTTGTTTTCGCAAAATCAGTTTTCTTTGTCGCAGACTTTGACCGGAGGCGGCTGCACAAGGCTTTTGCGCGATATAAGGTCTGGCGACCTGACGAGGGCAGGCGCTGAGCGACGCTTGGTCTATGCCAAGTGTTTCGCTTTGCGCTTACAGACCAGAGCCTGTTGCGAAAAATCTTTTTGCGGATCAGAGGGTTAGCGCCAAATCAGGTTTATTTGTCTGCGGTCTCTGCGGAGTGGCTCGGCCATAGCACGGGTTTATTTGTCAGAAACAGCCAAATCAGGTTTGTTTGAATCAGATCAGGTTTCGATTGAACGTCACCAATGCGATACATCGTAAGTTCGACGCAGCGCACCATGTTTCGCGACGGCATGAAGTGTCGATGTCGCTAAAACAACGCGTAAAGCAGGGCATGAGCCCGAGGGGGGACAACGGCGCGCCGCGTGGCGCGCCGTTGCGATGCTACGCAATCAACGCGCAATCAACGCGTTTGTGTCCGCGGCGCATCCTTGATGAAGAACGTGGTCAAAGCACCAACGACGCACAGCGCGCCGACATACAGCGGCGCGGCCATCGGGTTCGACTTCATCATCAGCGACACGGCGATCGGCGTGAGGCCGCCGAACACCGCATAGGCGACGTTATACGAGAACGAGATGCCCGAGAACCGCACGACCGGCGGGAACGCCTTGACCATCACGAACGGAATCGCGCCGATCACGCCGACGAAAAAACCCGCCACGGCGTACAGCGGCACCAGCGCCGACGGATCGACGGCAAGCTGCTGGAACATCACGTAGTACGACACCGCCAGCGCCAGGCCGCCGATGAAAATCGTGCGTCCCGCGCCGATCCGGCCAGCAATCGAGCCCGCCATGACGCAGCCGATCGTCAGGCACAGTGTCGCCACGCAATTGGCCAGCAGCGCGGTGGCCGGTGCGATATGAAACTGCTTCTGCAACAGCGTCGGCGTCATCAGAATCACCACGACGATCGCCGCCGACAGCATCCACGTGAGCAGCATCGACACGATCACGGCGCGGCCATGGTCGCGCAACACGGCTTTGAGCGGCACTTCTGCGGCAATCGCCTTGCGCTGCTTGAGTTCGGCGAACACCGGCGTTTCATGCAGCCAGCGGCGCAGATAAACCGAGAACATGCCGAACACGCCGCCCACCAGGAACGGGATGCGCCACGCGTAGGCGGAGATCTCCGCCGGTGCGAAATGGCGGTTCACCGCCGAGGCGATCAGCGAGCCGAGCAGGATGCCGGCCGTGAGACCGGCCGTCAGCGTGCCGCACGCATACCCGACGTGCCGCTGCGGCACGTGCTCGGAAACGAATACCCATGCGCCCGGCACTTCGCCGCCGACCGCCGCGCCTTGCATCACGCGGAACAACAGCAGCAGCACCGGCGCAAGCACGCCAATGCTGGCGTAGGTGGGCAACAGGCCCATCATCAGCGTCGGCACCGACATCAGCAGTACGCTCAGCGTGAACATGCGCTTGCGGCCGAACAGGTCGCCGAAGTGCGCCATGATGATGCCGCCGAGCGGCCGTGCCAGATAGCCCGCGGCGAAGATGCCGAAGGTCTGCACCTGGCGCAGCCAGTCCGGCATCGCGGCCGGGAAGAATAGTTGACCGATCGCCGGCGCGAAGAACACGAAGATGATGAAGTCGTAAAACTCCAGCGCCCCGCCCAGCGCGGCGAGGCCGAGCGTCTTGTAATCGCTGCGCCCAAGAGGGCGTGGAGTGACAGCCTGTGCTCCACCCAGATTTGTTGCTTGCATTGCTATGTCATTGTCTTGAATTGAAAGCCACGCGTAGCGCGTGGAATGCGGCGGTCGTCGGGCGAGAAGTGTGGCAAGCGCTGGGTAGAGCACGGGACACCGGCGTGCCGGCCCGGATAGGGCGGGCGCGATGACGACTGGGGCCAGGACGGGATTTTACAGGATGAAAGCGATTCGACTCGGGAAGTGCTTAATTAGATTGGAAAAAGTTCCCTTGAAGTCGTTTTTCTTCGGCCGCCCGGCCTTGGTATGTGGGATCGTTGTACGTGGTGTGGAAGTCTGCTGTCGGAACGCGACGTCGGCTCGTCAGATCGGGGTGCCGGACATGCAATTTAGGATTGCTCCTATGTAATAGAGAGGGTGCCTCTCTGAGAATCGCGTCCGAGCTATCAGTTGAGAGTCATCGCCATGCGTATTGCCATCCTCCAGTGTGACCCCGCGCAGCGTCAGTCGATCGAGAGGATCGTCATGCAGGCCGGACACACCTGCATGAGTTACGACGACGGTCTAACCATGTCGAAAGCGCTTGCTCATTCCACAGTTGATCTCCTCGTGCTGGATTGGCAGGGCACACGCTTGTCCGGCGCCGAAGTGCTGAGGTCGGTGCGGGCGGTGAGTGGTGACCGCCTGCCGGTCCTGTTCGCTTCGGCCGAAACGTCGGAGGAGCGTGTAGTGCGCGCTTTCACCGGTGGAGCGGACGACTACGTCGGGCTGCCGGTGCGCCCAGGCGAGTTCCGCGAGCGCATTACCGCGCTCTTGCGCCGCGCCTATCCGGACCGTTTCAGCACGGCGGGCTTCGATGTCGGCCCGTACCATTTCGACGCCCGTCGCCAGCTCGTCATGCTGCGCGGGCAGCCGGTGCCGCTATCGGGTACGCAATACCGGCTGGCGTCGCTGTTCTTTTCCAATATCGGTCGCGTGATGTCGCGCGATCATATTTTCGCGATGGTGTGGGGCCGCGAATTGCGCGAGTTCACGCGCACGATCGACAGCCACGTATCGCGCCTGCGCCTGTTGCTCGAAATCGAGCCGCAAAACGACTTCCGCCTGCAACCGGTGTATAAGAGCGGCTATCGGCTGCTGCATCTGCCGCAAGGCGAGGGCGGCGCGGTGAAGCAGGCCGCCTGAGCTTATTACGGCCCGCGCCGGCGTTGCGAGCCGCTCAAGTAGCCCGCAACCCTCGTCACTCAAAGCGACGGCAACGCCGGACGCGTCTCGAGCGACCGGCGGATCAGCGCTTCCACAGCCTCGCGTTCGTCGCCGATCAGCGGCAGGCGCGGCGGCCGCACCGGTTCCGTGCCGAGTCCGACGATCGCCTCGGCCAGCTTGATGTTTTGCACCAGCTTCGGCGACACGTCGAGCGCGAGCAAGGGCGCGAACCAGCGATAGATTGCGCGGGCTTCTTCAAGGCGGCCCGCCTTCAGCAACTTGTAGATCGCTACCGTCTCGCGCGGAAATGCGCACACGAGACCGGCCACCCAGCCATGCGCGCCCATCAGTATTGCTTCCATCGCCAGGTTATCGACGCCGCACAGAATCGCGAAGCGGTCGCCGACCACGTTGATCAGATCGGTCACGCGCCGCACATCGCCGCATGATTCCTTGATCGCGACGATTTTCTTTTCGTCGGCGATTTCGGCGAACATCTTGGGCGTCATGTCGACGCCATATGCGAGCGGATTGTTGTAGATCATCAGCGGCAGTGCGCTGGCATCGGCGACGCTGCGGAAGTGGTGCAGCGTCTCGCGCCGGTCGGACAGATAACGCAGCCCCGGCAGCACCATGAAACCGGCCGCGCCTCGCCGGCTGCCGGCTTCGGCCTGACGGCAGGCGTCGAGCGTGCTGTTTTCGGCGATCGTCAGCAGAACCGGCACGCGGCCGCGCGAGGTGTCGACGGCGATGTCGAGTACTTGCAGCTTTTCGTCCAGAGAGAGTGTCGACGCCTCGCCGAGCGATCCGCACACGATGATGCCGTCCACCCCCGCCTCGATCTGCGCTTCGATATTTTTGCCGGTCCACGCATGGTCTATGCTGAAATCCGCGTTGAATTTGGTAGTGACTGCGGGCAATACGCCTTCCCAGATATGCGCCACGACTGCTCTCCTGAATGTGATGAGTCGAAGCGCAGTGTAAGCATGGAAATTACTGCCGTCTTGCGCGATTGCCGCGTACTGAATGACGATTTCAGCATAGTGGTTGTGCGTGCAGGCCCGTCAGATTGAAGTTTGGCGGATGTTTCAAGATAGAACCGCACATGTGGCGAGGTGGCGGCCATAGCGCGCCCCAAGCGCCTGGCGCTGCCGCTACACGCGTACTATCCAGACGCCGCCAGCGTCAGCTTCAACAGCGCGGCGTGCCGCAAAACGCGCTGTCGGGCTATGCTGAAATCGTCACAATCCGCGCGCACACGCACCAAGACTTGCTAGCCCGGCATTCCTACCATGGACGTCATGAAAACCTTGAACATCATCGACTCGCACACCGGCGGTGAACCGACCCGCCTGGTGGTGTCGGGTGGGCCGGATCTCGGCGGCGGCACGCTGGCGCAACGCCTCGACGTGTTTCGCACGCGTTTCGACGACTGGCGCGCGGGCATCGTCACCGAACCGCGCGGCTCCGAAGTGGTGGTCGGAGCGCTGCTGTGCGAGCCGGACGACCCGGCGTGCGCGGCGGGCGTGATCTTCTTCAACAACGTCGGCTATCTCGGCATGTGCGGACACGGCACGATCGGCCTTGTCGTCTCCCTTGCGCACATGGGACGGATCGGGCCGGGGCGCCATCGGATCGAGACGCCGGTCGGCGTTGTCGAAGCGACACTGAACGAGGACGGCAGTGTTGCCGTGCGCAACGTGCCAGCTTATCGGTACCGCAAAGGCGTGCAAGTAGACGTGCCGGATTACGGCACGCTGAGCGGCGACATTGGATGGGGCGGCAACTGGTTTTTCCTTGTCGCCGAACATGCGCGCGTGCTGGAAGCCGCGCACATCGGCGAATTGACTGCATTCAGTTCGGCGATTCGCGACGCATTGATCGCGCAGCGCATCACGGGAGCGGATGGTGCTTTGATCGACCACGTCGAACTCTTCGGACCAGGCTCGCGCGACGGCATCGACAGCCGCAGCTTCGTGCTGTGTCCGGGCAACGCGTACGACCGCTCGCCATGCGGCACCGGCACGAGCGCGAAAGTTGCCTGCCTCGCCGCCGACGGCAAGCTGGCCGAAGGCGCGGTGTGGCGCCAGGAAAGCATCATCGGCAGCGTGTTCGAGGCAAGCTATCGCCACGCCGACGATGGCGTTTCGGTGATTCCGACCATCACCGGCCACGCGCACATCATGGCCGAAGGGCGCCTGTGTTTCGACGAGCGCGATCCGTTCGCATGGGGCATCCGCACGGCATGACAGCGGACGCGGTGATTGTCGGGGCGGGCATTGTCGGCGCGGCCTGCGCGGCGGAGCTGGCCGCGCTCGGCATGCGGGTCGATGTGCTGGACGAGCAGGGCGTCGGCGGCGGCGCGACCGCGGCGGGCATGGGCCATATCGTCGTGATGAACGATTCGCCGGCGGAATTTGCGCTGAGCCGCTATTCGCGCGAGTTGTGGCTGGAACTGGCGCCGCAGTTGCGTCCTTGCGATGCATTCGCGCGCTGCGGCACGCTGTGGGTCGCAGCGGACGACGAGGAATGGCAAGCCGCGTGTACGATGCAGGCCGCGTTTGCCGCACAGGGCGTCGCCGCGGAACTGCTCGACGCGGCTGCGTTGCGCGAGTGCGAGCCGGCGCTGGCGGAGCCGATGGCAGGCGGCTTGCGGATCGAGCACGACAGCATCGTGTATGCGCCCACGGTCGCGCAGTGGCTGCTGACGCAATCGCCGGGCGCGGCGAATATCCGTGTGCGGCTGGGCGCGCAAGTCACCGCGATCGGCGTGCATGGCGTGACGCTCGCCGATGGCGAGCGCGTGAGCGCGGCGCACGTGATCGTCGCGAATGGGCTCGGCGCACAGCGGCTCGCGCCGTGGCTGCCGTTGCAAGCGAAGAAGGGCCATCTGCTGATTACCGACCGCTATCCCGCGCTGATTCGTCATCAGCTGCTCGAGCTCGGCTATATCAAGAGCGCGCATCATGCGACCGGCACGTCGGTGGCGTTCAATGCGCAACCGCGGCCTACGGGCCAACTGCTGATCGGCTCGTCGCGCCAGTTCGATACCACCGATCCCGCTGTCGAGATGCCGGTGCTCGCGCAAATGCTGCAACGTGCCGCGCGCTATCTGCCGGTACTGCCCACGCTCAATGGCATTCGCGCGTGGACCGGCTTTCGCGCGGCGTCGCCGGACGGTTTGCCGCTGATCGGTCCGGCCGGCGATTGCGCGCCCGGTGTCTGGCTGGCCGTCGGCCACGAGGGGCTGGGTGTGACGACGTCGCTCGCCACCGCCAAGCTGCTCGCCGCGCAAATCACGGCGAGCGCCGCGCCGATTTTTGTCGAGCCGTATCTGCCGGCGCGATTCACCAAACGGGACTGTCATGACTAACTCGATGATGGCCGGCGGCGCGCAGGTTCGCTTGACGATCGACGATAGACCTATCGACGTCGAAGCCGGCACCACAGTCGCCGCCGCGCTCGTCATGGCCGGGATACGCGGCACGCGGACTTCGGTCGGCGGCCAGCCGCGCGCAGCGCTGTGCGGCATGGGCGTGTGCCAGGAATGCCGCGTCACAATCGACGGCCGGCAGCATGCGCTGGCGTGCCAGACGCTTTGCCACGACGGGCAAACCGTGCACACGAGCATCACGGGCTTCACGGGCACACGATGAAACAGCACTTCGATATTGTCGTCGTCGGTGCCGGTCCGGCTGGGTTGAATGCTGCACGTGCGGCGGCGCGCGAGGGCGCGTCTGTCGCGGTCCTCGACGACAATCCGCGCGCGGGCGGACAGATCTGGCGACAGGGGCCCGGACATGCGCCGCAAGCGCCGCTACACACGTTGCTTGCCGCCTTGCACATGCAAGGCAACGTCACGCTATGGCCTTCGACCCGCGTGATCGCGCCGTTGGCCCCACGCGGTTTGCTGCTCGAATCGGCCGGGCACGGCGGTGTGTGCGTCACCTATGAGCGATTGATCCTGGCGACCGGTGCGCGCGAGCGCCTGTTGCCGTTCGGCGGCTGGACGCTGCCCGGCGTGAGCGGCGCGGGCGCGCTGCAGGCGCTCATCAAAGGCGGCATGCCGGTGCGCGGTGAACGGATCGTGATTGCCGGCAGCGGTCCATTGCTGCTTGCCGCGCTAGCCACCGCGCGCGCCGCCGGGGCGCATGTGGTGGCGGTGGTCGAACAGGCATCGGCGGCGAAGGTCGCACGCTTCGGCGCGTCGCTGTTCGCCGAGCCCGTGAAGTTGTGGCAAGCCGCTCGCTTGACGCGCGGTTTTGCGGGCTTGCGTTACTGGACCGGCAGCGTCGTGCGGGAGGCGCAAGGTGACGGTCGCGTCGAGCGCGTGACGATCCGGCGCGGCAAACGCGACGTGACGCTGGATTGCGACCGCATCGCGTGTGGCTATGGACTCCTGCCGAATATCACGCTCGCGCAAGCGCTAGGATGTGAGATCAGCGATGCGGGCGAGATCGTCGTCGACAGCGAGCAGCGGACTTCGATCGACGGCGTGCTGGCCGCCGGCGAATGCACGGGCATCGGCGGCGTGGAGCTGGCGCGCGTGGAAGGCGAGATCGCAGGCGTCGTGGCAAGCCACGTCACCGGAAGCCGCGCCGAGCTGCACACGCAATGTACTGAGCGTGCGCGATGGCGGCGTTTCGGAAAGCGCGTCGAAGCGGCGTTTGCATTGCAGGACGCCGCGCGCGCCACGCCCGCCGACACCACGCTGCTCTGCCGTTGCGAAGACGTGAGCATCGGCGAAGTGCGCGCCTATCCGAACTGGCGCGAGGCCAAGCTGCATACGCGCTGCGGCATGGGGGCGTGCCAAGGAAGAATCTGCGGCGCGGCGGCGAGCCTGTATTTCGGCTGGCAAGCCGCCGCGCCGCGCCCGCCGTTCAGTCCGGCGCAAATCGGCACGTTGATGGCGGTGAGTGCCGAGCCGCCGCCGTCTGAATGACGCCAGGTCCAAAGGACCCGTCCCCCGCGGGGACATCCTTCGGGGCGGATATTGTCACCCGCCGCCTGGCCCTATAATCGACTGCACAGGCCAACCGCCCAGATGCATGGACAACCGGCACAAAAGGCACAAAACGGGACACGCACGATGAACACGCTGGCTCATCCGCTCGAAGCTGACGACGCAACGCTGTCCGGCATGCTGTCGCATTTCACGCTGCTCGAGCCGGTGTTCGACGCGATGCCGGACGTCGTGTTCTTCGTCAAGGACGCGCAGGCGCGCTATGCGCTGGTCAACCGCACGCTGGCTTCCCGGTGCGGCTACAAGGAAAAAGCCGCGCTGCTCGGCAAGACCGCCGAGGACGTGTTTCCGCGCCGCTTCGGCCGCATCTACACCGCGCAGGACAAAGCGATCATCAACGTCGGCAACCAGATGATCGACCAGCTGGAATTGCACCTTTATCCGGGCCGCCAGCCCGGCTGGTGTCTGACCTGCAAACAGCCGTTGCGCGATGCGGCGGGCAAGGTGGTCGGCCTTGCCGGCATTTCGCGCGATCTGAAAGCGGACGAGGGCAGCCATCCCGCGTATAGCCGGCTCGCCGCGGTGGTGCAGTCGATCCAGGAAAACTACGTGCAGCCGTTGAATTTGAAACAGCTCGCGGCGATGGCGGATATGTCGGTGGCGCAACTCGAACGCTACTTTCACAAAGTGTTTCATTTGACGCCGCGCCAGGTGTTGCTGAAAACACGTCTCGACGCCGCCACCGCGCTGCTGGTTTCGCATGACAAGGTCACCGACGTTGCCGCGCTCTGCGGCTACACCGACCATAGCGCCTTTACACGGCAATTCAAGGCGACCGTCGGCGTGACGCCGACCGAGTACCGGATGCTGCTGCACGGAACCGCGCGAAGCTGAGCCGCTGTACATGGTTCGTCGCAAGCATCACTATTACGTCTACGTCGTCCTGCTGGACGACAAGGTCTGGAACGAGGCGCGCTTTCGCCGCGCGAATCCGGACTACCGGTTCGACAGGCCTTGCGTGTATGTGGGAATGACGGGGCTGGACCCGGATCTGAGGTTCGACCGGCATAAGGCCGGCATTCAGGCAAATCGCTATGTGCGCGATTACGGCCTGCGCCTCGTGCCCGAGCTGTATGAAGTGTTCAATCCAATGCCTTACCGCGGCGCACAGGATATGGAAGTGGAATTGGCGATTGGGCTACGCGAAGCGGGGTATGGCGTGTGGCAGGCGTAAAGCCTTACTTCACCCCGAGCCCACGCAGCACTGCATTGCCTTCAGGCGTCAAGCGGATATGCGACGAGCCGGCATCGCCGGATACCGTTTCGATCAGGCCGGCTTCGTGAAGCTGCGGAATCTCGGGTTTCGCGGAGGCGTCGATCGGCGCGTGCAGCAACAGCAGCAGCGTCGCCAGTTCGTGGTGGCTCAGCAGGCGGCGCAAAATGGTGGGCCGCCGGGCTGGAGCCTGCGTGTCGTTCGTGTTGTGATCGGGCTGGTTCATTGAACGCACCTTTTACGGAATAGTGTCGGACGGATCATGCGGATGAAGTCTTAAACGATTCTTAAGACTGCATTGTCCTGTAACACCGTGACACTATGATTGCGTCGGAACAAGTTACCGATCGTTACGCTTGCCGATTTTTACCTCACGGCGCGCAAGTTTTGCTGGCCGACTCGATCCACAAATTGGCGATATGGCGTTTGCCCGCATAGAAGCGGTAAATGGTCGCGCCGTTGTCGCTGCGCACCTTGACGATATTCGAATCGCCGAAGTCGAGCATCTGGCCCTGCGGGATCGCCGTCGACTTGAAAGCGGCGTTGTGGCTGGTCGCCACTTGCGTCAGGCAGGCGACCACGTCGTTGACCGAGCGTTGCGTGGTGCTGTCGGTGACGGGTTCGCCGGCATCCGGGTTCTTCTGAAAGTACGCGCAAGCGCTAAGCAGCAGTGGAATTGACAGGACTACGGCAAACTTCTTCATATCTCTCCTGGCGTTTCGGTCCGGCCGACTGTGGCGCGGCGCCCAACCGAAGGCGCCGCCGCGTCGCACCGGACCGCGGATCAACCGCCATTATATCGGTGGAGCGGGCTCGCCCGAGCAAGCGCCGCGCGGACCCAACCGATTCGCCTGGCGCGCCGGCTGACCACCTACTTGCGGCGCTGCGCCTGCGCCGCGAGGCGCACGGCCGCATTGGCCGCGCCATAGCCGTCGTAGCCGCCGCGCCGTTCGACGATTTCGAGGAAAAAACGCTGGTCGAGCAACTCTGTGTAAGCGTGGAAGAATTCGCCGCCGCGTTCGTCGCGGTCGTACAGGATGTTGTGTGCGCGCAGCGCGTCAAGCGTCTCGTCCGGCAGCGCATAGCGGGCGGCGAGGTCGTCGTAGTAATTGCGCGGGATGCGCAGCACCGGCACGCCGTCGGCGACGAATTCGGGGATCGCGCTGAAGATGTCGCCAGTGCTGAACGCGACGTGGTTCAGCCCGGAGCCGTGATAGGTGTGCAACGCCTCGGCCACCGCCGTGTGACGGTCCACCGACGCATTCAGCGCGATGCGCACCGAGCCGTCGTGGCTGCGCAGCGCGCGGCTGCGCACCAGCCCGTAAGGATCCGGCACGAGCACGCCGGGCTCGGCTTCGAAACCGAAGGCGGTTCTCAGAAACAGCACCCAAGTATCCAGTGAATTGGCCGGCACCGACAGACAGACATGGTCGATGCGGGTGAGCGGACCCACTTCGCTTGGACCGTTGATGTCGGTGAGGACGAAATCGGCTTCGAACAGCGTGGGCTGGTCCGGCGCTTCGTCGACGAAATAGTTCAGGCTGCCGTCGGGCGCCTGCACGGCGGGCAATACGCGCTCGTTCGGACCGATCTGGCCCGAGAACGGCGCGTAACCGAAGCCGGCGGCGCGTTCGAACGCCTGGTTCGCATCGTCGACGCGAAAGGCCGACGCGCACAGCGACAAACCATGCTGCTGGAAGAACGCGTTGGCGAACGAATCGGGTTCGGCGTTCAGCACGATCGACGCCGCACCGTGCTGATACAGCGTCACATCTTTCGAGCGATGCTGGCCGGCCTGGCGAAAACGCAGCTTGCCGAGCCAGTCGACGAGTTGCGCGCGGGTCGCGTGGTCGACGGCGAATTCGAGGAACTGATAGCCGACGTGCGCGGGCGCGGCGGGTGACTGATAAAGCTGCCCGACCGGCTGCTGCGCGGATTCGAGCAGCGCCCGGGTTTGCTCCTCGAGGAACAGCAGGGAGCGGTGGCCGTCCGCGGCGGTAATCGCGGTCGGCGCGGCGCGAAAACCGTCGTTGAAAATTTCGAGCGAAAGCGGCCCCTGGTAGCCGGTTTTGACGACCTGGGCGGTAAAGCCCGCCAGATCGAAGTCGCCCTGGCCCGGAAAGCAGCGGTAGTGGCGGCTCCATTCGAGCACGTCCATGGCCAGCTTCGGCGCATCCGCGATCTGCACGAAGGCAATGCGATCTCCCGGGATGTCGGCGATCGCCTCCACCGAATCGCTCAGCGACAGCGTGTGAAAGCTGTCGAGCACGAGCCCGAGATTCGGATGATCGACCGCGTTGACGAGCTTCCACGCGTGCCGGTACGTCTTCACATGTTTGCCCCAGGCCAGCGCTTCATAACCGGCGATCACGCCGGCTGCTTCGGCCGAGCGGGCCAGTGCGCCTAGCTGATCGATCATCAGCGCGTCGTCGCAAATGGTGTCGGGAGACACGTTGCTGCACACCAGAATGCGGTCCGTGCCCAGTTCGTGCATCACGTCGAACTTGCGCTTCGCCCGATCGAGATTGCGCGCGAGGCGCTCCGCGCTCACGCCGTCGAAATCGCGGAACGGCTGGAACAGCATGATTTTCAGCCCGAGATCGTCGGCAATGCGCTTCACGTCGGCGGGCGAGCCGTCGAAATACAGCAGATCGTTCTCGAAGATCTCGACGCCTTCGAAGCCCGCCGCCTGAATCGCGGTCAGCTTTTCGACCAGGGTCCCGCTGATCGACACGGTGGCAATCGAACGTTGCATGAACGGCTCCTGCAAAAAAACGGTGAAACGGCTGCTGAAAAGGGCGCGGACCGGCGTCTGCGTCAGTGTCCGCGTGGCTGGCGCCGATCATGTTGCGATGCGCAAAATGATCTATTTCGTTACCTGACGCCAGTAAAAAGCAGGCCGCAATGGCCCAATTTAGCCCAAGTTTTTGCAAGTCTATACAAACTAACTAGATCGTACAAATTAGAGCAAACCCCGAATGACGGATGCCGCCAATGCGCGCACACTGCACTCACGTTACAAAGAAGCGGCGTGTCTCATGGTCCGCTTCATGGTCCGCTTCATGGTCCGCTTCATGCGTTATTTTGCAGGAGTAGTTGTCGTGAGTTTTGCATCAGTGCTGGTCCTCAACGGACCGAATCTCAATCTGCTGGGCACGCGCGAGCCGGCCATCTACGGCTCGGAAACACTCGACGACGTCGCGAGACTTTGTCGCGACGCGGGCGAGCGGCTCGACCTGTCGATCGACTTCTGTCAGTCGAACGCCGAGCATCAGCTGATCGACTGGCTGCATGCGGCGCGCACCAAGGTCGACGGCATCGTGATCAATCCGGCTGCTTATACGCATACGTCGGTGGCGATCGCCGACGCGCTCTCCGCGATCGAAAAACCTGTAATCGAAGTGCATATTTCAAACGTGCATCGGCGCGAGGCGTTCCGGCATCACTCGTTTGTATCGGCGGTGGCCGAGGCTGTGATCATCGGCTGCGGCACGCAAGGTTATGTGCTCGCGCTGGAGCGGATGGCGGCCATTCTTAAGAATAGGGCGGCTAAATGAACACGAAGTCTTATCTTGTCGGCTTGATCGGTTCGGGCATCGGCGGCTCGCTGAGCCCCGCGATGCATGAGGAAGAGGGCAGCCGGCTCGGCTTGCACTATGTCTACCGGCGCATCGATCTGGAAGCATTGAAGCTCGACGCCACAGCGCTCCCCGATCTGCTCGTTGCGGCTGAGCGCATGGGTTTTAACGGCCTGAACGTCACGTACCCGTGCAAGCAGAGCGTCATCCCGCTGCTCGACGAGCTGTCCGACGACGCGCGCGCGCTCGGCGCCGTGAACACGGTTTTGCTTAAGGACGGTAAACGCATCGGCCACAACACTGACTGGTCTGGTTTCGCCCGCGCGTTTCAGCGCGGTTTGCCGGATGTGTCGCTGGAGCGCGTTGTCCAGCTGGGCGCGGGCGGCGCCGGCGCGGCGGTTGCCCATGCCGCGCTGACGATGGGCGCGAAAACGCTCACGCTGTTCGATGTGGATGCTACGCGCGCCGCGTCGCTCGCCGCGGAATTGCAAAAACGCTTTCCCGCGTCGACCGTGAGCGCCGAGGGCTCGCTTGCCGAGTCGCTGAAAGCCGCCAACGGCCTGATTCACGCAACGCCCACCGGGATGGCGAAATTGCCCGGCTTGCCGTTGCCGGTCGAATTGCTGCACCGCGACTTGTGGGTCGCCGACGTCGTCTATTTCCCGATTCGCACCGCGTTGTTGCAGGCGGCCGAAGCGCTCGGCTGCCGCACGCTGAGCGGCGGTGGCATGGCGGTCTATCAGGCGGTCGACGCAATGCGCATTTTCACCGGACTGGAACCGGACGCCGAGCGCGTGTACACGCATTTCCAGTCGTTGCTGGAAGGCTAGTCCAGTCACACGCTTCTGGCGCACGAGCAACGTACAAGAAGATCACCGACGATAAGAGAACTTTGGAGAAGACATGCCCCAACCGATTCATTCCAACCCCGCCGGCGCGACGCTGCCGGGCGATGCCGTGGTCAGCACGACACGCCGTTCGAAAGCCCGCTTTCAGATTCTCACGCTGCTGGCAGTCGGCACCATGATCAATTATCTGGACCGCACGGTGCTCGGCATCGCGGCGCCGCAGTTGACCAAGGAGCTCGGCATCAATGCCGCGCTGATGGGGCTGTTGTTCTCCGTGTTCTCGTGGAGCTATGTGGCCTCGCAGATTCCGGGCGGGCTGTTTCTCGACCGTTTCGGCAGCAAGATCACCTATTTTCTGTCGATGACGTTCTGGTCGCTGTGCACACTGGCACAAGGGCTGGTGCATGGCATCGGCGCGTTGTTCGTGTTCCGGCTCGGTCTCGGCGTGTCGGAAGCGCCGTGTTTTCCGACCAATAGCCGGGTAGTGGCGACGTGGTTCCCGCAAAGCGAACGCGCGATGGCAACCGGCACCTACACCGTCGGCGAATATATCGGCCTGGCGTTTTTCAGCCCGTTCCTGTTTATGCTGATGGGTGTGTTCGGCTGGCGTTCGCTGTTCTACGTGGTGGGCGGCGTGGGCATCGTATTCGGCTTCATCTGGTGGGCGTTCTATCGCGAGCCGCGCGATCATCCGTCGGCCAATCAGGCGGAGCTGGACTATATCGAAGCGGGTGGCGGTTTGACGCATCGGAAGAAGGATGCTGGTGCTTCTGGTGTCTCCGCCGCGTCCGCCGCGGCAGGCAAGAGCGGTTTCGAATGGCGGACCATCGGCCGCCTGCTCAAGCATCGCCAGTTGACCGGCATCTGTCTCGGCCAGTTCGCCGGCAACTCGACGCTGGTGTTCTTCCTCACCTGGTTTCCGACGTATCTCGCCACTGAGCGCCATATGGCGTGGCTGAAGATCGGCTTCTTCGCGATCATGCCGTTCATTGCCGCGTCGATCGGCGTGATGTTCGGCGGGCTTTTCTCCGACTGGCTCCTGCGGCGCGGCAAGTCGCCGAACGTCGCGCGCAAGCTGCCGATCATCGCCGGCCTGCTGCTCGCCTCGACGATCATTCTCGCCAACTATGTCGAGAGCAACGTGGCGGTGATCGCGATTCTGTCGGTGGCGTTTTTTGCGCAGGGCATGGCCGCGCTTGGCTGGACGCTGGTGTCGGATATCGCGCCCGACGGCCTGCTCGGCGTGACCGGCGGCATCTTCAACTTTGCGGCCAATCTGGCCGGCATCGTGACGCCGCTGGTGGTGGGATTCATCGTCGCGGCAACCGGCTCGTTTGTCGGCGCGCTGGTGTTCATCGGCGCGGTCGCGTTGATCGGCGCGCTGTCGTACATCTTTATCGTCGGCGATATCAAGCGGATCGTGCTGGCGGATTGAACGGCGCCTGAAGCGCTGGAAATGAAAGGGACGCGGCTTGCCGCGTCCCTTTCGTTATTTCAGTCTTCCTTGCGCACGAAGCGCAGCACGGCATCGACGATCATCGCGCGATGCCGGGCGCGCAAGCGCGGATGCGACGGATCGCGGCCGAACGCCGTGCCGAAGGTATGGCGATTGCCGATGCGGTGAAAGCACAGCGAGCTGATCAGCAGATGCAGGTCGATCGCATCGACGTCGCTGCGAAACTGCCCCGCCGCGATACCGCGTGAGAGCAGATCCTCGATCGTATGAATGACCGTGACGTTACGGCCTTTGAAGGTCTTCACCTGCTCGACGTACTTCGCGCCGTGAATGTTTTCGATCGTCACGAGGCGCACGAAGTCGCGCTGGCGGTCGTGATAGTCGAATGTGAACTCCACCAGCGCGCGCATTCCCTCGATCGGGTCGAGTTCGCTGACATGCAGATCCTGTTCGAGCGCGCGAATGTCGCCGTACACTTTTTCCAGCACTGCCTGATACAACCCTTCCTTGCTGCCGAAGTAGTAGTACAGCATGCGCTTGGTAGTGTTCGTGCGCTCCGCGATCGCGTCGACGCGCGCACCCGTCAGCCCCATTGCGGAGAACTCCTGGGTCGCGACGTCGAGAATGTTGCGCTTCGTCTGTTCGGGATCGTACTTGCGACGGGCGTCGCTACGCCGGGCGTCGGACGGGATGCCGTTGATATCAGGCTCGGCGGCCTTGCTTCCCTTTTTCATTGTGTATTCGAGCGGCAGTGACGGCGCATTCTAGCATGGTGAAAACGACGTCCGGAGCGGGTCCCGGGCATAAGCGGCGGCATAAGCGGTGGTGTACGGAGCAGCATCACAGCGGTGGGCGAGGTGCACGGCGCCGGGCTGCGAGCGCGTCGCGTGTTTGCATTGTGGTGTAGGTCAGTTGAGCGGCTGCCAGACCGAGCGCGCCGTACGTGCGCGTCAAACCGAAGGCCGCGAACGCTTCGGGCACCGGCCGTTCACCGGAGATCGCCGCCGCCAGCAATTCGCCGGAGACGGTGGTCGGCGCCATGCCGTGACCGCCGAAGCCGACCGCGTACCAGACACCGTCCGCACTGCGGCCGATTTGCGGCATCTTGTGCCGCGCGTAGCTCATCAGGCCGCCCCAGGCGTGCTCGATACGCACGTCGTGCAACTGCGGATAGACCTTCAGCAGATCGCGTCTCAACAGGCGCGCGATGACCTCCGGCGCGCGGTCGCGTACCGAGATGCGGCCGCCCCACAGGATGCGCGTGTCGGGCAGCGGGCGGTAATAGTCGAAGGCGAAGCGCGTGTCGTAGACGGCGGCGGATGTGTCGAGCGCGTCTTTCAGGCGCGCGCCGAGCGGTTCGGTGGCCATCACGTAGGTGGCGATCGGCAGCACCGCGCGCTCCACTTTGGCGTAGACGTTGCGCGCATAGCCGCCGCCTGCCATCACGACGTGGCGCGCTTCGATCGCGCCGTGCGGCGTGTGCACGATAAAGCCGGCGCCCTCGCGCTGCAAGCGCACGACGGGCGACTTCTCGTAGATCTGCACGCCTGCGTCGGCCGCCGCTCCGGCGACACCGAGTACGTATTTCAGCGGATGAAAATGGAACGCGTTGTGCTCGAGCAGGCCGCCGTGATAACGGCTCGTTTTCAGTTGCCGCGCAAGTCGCGCTGCCGGCACGGGTTCCCACTCGACGCCGAACGATTCCTGCATCAGGCGCCGCTGTGTGTCGAGCCGAGCGGGTTCATCGAACCAGTTGGCGAGGATCACGCCGGCGTAAGTCGCGTCGCAATCGATGCCGTAGCGCTGGATGCGGCGACGCATCAGATCGACGGCGTTGGTGGTCAGCGCATAGAGTTCGCGTGCGCGGGCCGGCCCCAGGGTTTTCAGCAGATCGGCGCAATCGAGACTATAGCCGCCGAACACGAATCCGCCGTTGCGTCCCGATGCGCCGAAGCCCACTTGCTGGGCCTCGAGCACGACCACCTCAGCGACGCCGCGCTCGGCGAGTCCCAGCGCGGTCGACAAACCCGCCAGCCCGCCGCCGATAATGCACACATTGGCGCTGTGGCGGCCGGACAGCGGAGCACGTTCGGGGCGGGTAACGGTGGCTTCGTAATAGCTTTGCATCCGGCTAGGGTAGCGGCAATCTCGCGCACACGTCCAGCCTTTGCTCGTGAATAGATGTAGCGGCGCATTGATAGAACCAGCGATAAAACAATCGCCGGCATTTGCAGACGGCGAATGCCGGCCCGCCAGGCACCTTTGCTCCGCTACTTGCTCCAGCGCAACACCAGCGGATCGAGCCGGCGCGCGACCTTCAGCAAGCCTTCTCGCGTGGCCGGATGCATCGGCGGCAATGGGTGGCGCACCGCGTCCGAGCGGATGATGCCGCCTTCCTTCATCAACGCTTTGCACGACGCGAGACCGCCCTGGCGGTTTTCGTAGTTGATGAGCGGCAGCCATTGCTGATAGTGCGCGGCGGCCGCTTCGGTATCGCCCGCGGCGTAGGCGTCGACGATCAGGCGGATGCCGTCGGCATAGCCGCCGCCGGTCATCGAACCGGTTGCGCCCGCATCGAGATCGGCCATCAAGGTGATCGCTTCTTCACCGTCCCACGGACCGATGACCGCGTCGCCGCCCAGTTCGATCAGCTCGCGAAGCTTGTTCGCCGCTTGCGGCACTTCGATCTTGAAGTACGACACGTTTTGCAGTTCGCGCGCCATCCGGGCGAGGAACGGCGCAGAGAGTGCCGTGCCGCTGACCGGTGCGTCCTGGATCATGATCGGAATCCCGATCGCGTCGGATACCGCGCGATAAAACTCATAGATCCCGCGCTCGCCGATGCGGATCGTCGCGCCGTGATACGGCGGCATGATCATCACCATCGCGGCGCCGGCCGCCTGTGCGTTGCGGCTGCGTTCGGCGCACAGGTGCGAGCTGAAATGCGTGGTCGTGACGATCACCGGCACGCGGCCCGCGACATGCTCGAGCACCGCGTGCATCAGCGTGTTGCGCTCGTCGTCGGAGAGCGCGAACTGTTCCGAGAAATTCGCCAGAATGCACAGGCCGTTGGAGCCCGCGTCGATCATGAAATCGATGCAGCGCTTCTGGCCTTCGAGGTCGAGACGGCCGGCGTCGTCGAAGATAGTCGGGGCGACGGGGAACACGCCGCGAAAAGGGACCTGGTTGGATGCGTTTGTCATGATGGCCGGTATGAACGAAGGTTGAGGGAAGGCTGTGAAGCGAGGGTGTTTTGAATGTCTCCGGCGTTGACTATACGGCGAGGTTCGCAAAGCTGTATATTGAATTGTTTCCATCTTGTGATCGCTTTTGCGACTCACCTCGCTGCCAGCTCGAAGCGCGCCGATCCCATGAAAGACACCCTGAACGTATTACTGTCGAGATTGCGTATGAAACAGCTGCAACTGCTGATCGCGCTCGACGATCACAAGTCCCTGCACAAAGCCGCCGGCACAATGTCGATGACGCAATCGGCCGCTAGCAAGGCGCTGCAGGAGCTCGAATCGATGCTGGAGGCGCCGCTCTTCGAGCGCTCGAAGAACGGCATGATCCCGAATCAGCTCGGCCATTGCGTGATCCGCTACGCGCGGCTTCTGGCGACGGACCTCACGTCGTTGTGTCAGGACGTCGCCGAAATACGCTCAGGGCGCGGCGGCCGTCTGGTGATCGGCGCGATCATGGGGGCGATTCCCGAGCGGGTCGTGCCGGCGCTGAACGAATTGCATGCCGGGCAGCCGAATCTGTCGATCGAGGTGGTGGAGGATACGAGTGCGCGGATGCTGCTGCAACTCGACGAAGGCCGCCTCGATCTGGTGATCGGCCGCGCGGCGGTCGCCGCCGATCCGTCGAAATACCACTATCGGCCGCTCGGTGACGAGCCGTTATCGGTGGTGGTCGGTTATAGCCATCCGGCGCTGCCGAAGAAGGAAGTGAAATTGCGCGATCTGGCCGGGCACCGTTGGGTGATGTATCCGTCGCATATGCCGCTGCATGCGTTGCTCGAACGGGAGATGGATCTGGCCGGCCTCGACATGCCGGACAATCCGATTTCAACCGCCTCCACCTTTGTGACAGTCGCGTTACTGCAAAGCAGTCCCGATCTGGTCTCGCTGTTACCCACGGGTATCGCCGAGTTGTTCGTCCGGCAAAAAATGCTGCGCATGGTGCCGGTCAAACTGAAGTCGCCTTCGCAGACGTTCGGCATCGTGACGCGCAAGGGCGGCGTGCTCTCGCCGGCGGCCGAACAGTTTATCCAGTTGATGCGTGGACAGAAGGAGGGGGAGGCAGCGCAAAAAAACGTCTGAAACGGCGGTTTTTCGGAGCGTGAAAGACCCCCAATATCGCATGGCAACTCGCGCTGCGCCATGCTTCGCGAGAGGGTGTTGCAGCGGCGACACTTTCGGGTAAATCCGAACCAATTGTGCGCTTCGGTTCCGCGCTACACTTACTGGAAGGTGCGCCTTAACTTGCAGCGTGGCGCCCGCCTCGGAGAGCAGCCATGAATCGGCCACTGGTTCGGTTTCCGCTTCGCGCGACAGGTAGGGCACCTGTCTGGAAGTGGCTCAAATGGGGGCTGGTAGCGGCATTTTTGTTTGCGCTGGCATTGGCGGCACGCTTTTGTCAGATCGAAATCGAAACCTCGCGGTTGCAGGCGCGCTATCTGTCCGAATTGACGAGCGACGTCGCTTTTTCCGTCGCCGACGGTCCAAGTCATTCCATCCGCTTTCCCTTAGCCGACCACGGTCCCTACGACAGCCGCCTTGGCTACGCTTTGCTGCCGTCATTCCAGCAGCGCCTGCTCGAACGCGGATTTGAAATCCGTTCACAGGCGCGCGATTCCGAGCGGATGCTGTGGCTGGCGGATAACGGTTTGTTCTTGCCTTACGCGGAAAAAGATCAGGCCGGGCTGCAACTCTTCGACGGCACCGGTACGCCACTCTTTGGTGCACAGTTCCCAGGCCGCGTGTATGACGACTTTGACGCGATTCCGCCGCTTGTCGTGGACTCGCTGCTTTTTATCGAAGACCGCTACCTGCTCGACCCGAATCAACCGAACCGCAACCCGGCAATCGACTGGGGACGTTTCAGCCGCGCGCTGGCCGATCAGGGCGCGCGTTTGTTCAACCGGCATCAGTCGACGCCCGGCGGCAGCACGCTAGCTACGCAGATTGAGAAGTTCCGTCACTCGGCGGGCGGACGCACCGCGGCGCCGCCGGAGAAATTGCGGCAAATCGCGTCGGCCTCGGTGCGTGCGTATCTGAACGGCCCGCAGACCATGCCCGCGCGCCAGCAGATCGTCGTGCACTATCTGAACTCGGTGCCGCTTGCCGCACAACCGGGTATCGGCGAAGTCAACGGTATCGGCGACGGTCTTGCCGCGTGGTACGGGCGCGATTTCAATGACGTGAACCGCATCCTCAAAGCGCCTTCGACGCTAGAGAATCTCGACGAGCAAGGCATCGCGTTCCGGCAGGTGCTGTCGCTGATGATCGCGCAACGTGCGCCGTCGTATTTCCTGAATCACGGCTATGCCGAACTCGAACGCCTGACGGACAGTTATTTGCGCCTGCTGGCGAGCAACAGCGTCATCTCGATCCC
Source organism: Paraburkholderia sp. IMGN_8 (assembly GCF_038050405.1). Classification (NCBI taxonomy): domain Bacteria; kingdom Pseudomonadati; phylum Pseudomonadota; class Betaproteobacteria; order Burkholderiales; family Burkholderiaceae; genus Paraburkholderia; species Paraburkholderia sp. IMGN_8. Next base: position 1,538,830 of record NZ_CP150901.1, read on the forward strand.
GCTGCGCGACGCCGCGCTGTCCGCGCAAGTGGAACTGCGTCACGCGTCCAGAACGCCGAACGCGGACTCGTTCGTGTCGCGCAAAGCCGTGACGTCGATGCGCTCGCATCTATTGGTGGCGCTCGGTATCCCGAGTTTCTACGAACTCGACCGGCTCGACCTGCAGGCGACCGGCACGCTCAACAACGCTGTGCAGCAGGCGGTCAGCGAACGGCTCGCCGCCGCGGCGACTCGCGACGGCGCAAAAGCCGCCGGCCTCGTGGGATACGAAATGCTGCGCGCGTCGGACGATCCGTCGCGAATCGCGTATAGCTTCACCCTGTTCGAACGGCGCGACGGCGCGAACCTCGTGCGGGTGCAAACCGATAGCGTCAACCAGCCGTTCGACATCAATTCGGGCGCGCGCCTGAATCTCGGTTCGACCGCAAAACTGCGCACCCTCGTGACGTACCTGCAAATCGTCTCCGAGCTGCATGCGCGTTATGCACCGCTAAGCACAGCGGAGCTGAAAGCCGTCAAACCCGATCCGAACGACAGATTGACGTACTGGGCGCTCGATTACCTGTCGCATACCTCGGACCGCTCGCTGCAAGCAATGCTCGATGCGGCCGTCGAACGCAAATATTCGGCAAGTCCTGGCGAGACGTTCTACACGGGCGGCGGCGCGCAGACCTTCAACAATTTCGAAGCCGACGACAACGGCCGCATCCTGACTGTGCACCGCGCGTTCCAGCATTCGGTGAATCTGGTGTTCGTGCGCCTGATGCGCGATATCGTGCACTACGAGATGGTTCAGACCACCGGGCCGTCGTCGCAATGGCTTGGCGATCCGGCGACGCGCAAGATGTATCTGACGCGTTTCGCGGATCAGGAAAGCCGCGTGTACATGAATCGTTTCTACACGAAGTATCACGGCAAAACCCCCGATCAGGCGCTGGCATTGTTGCTGCTCGGCGTGCGTAAATCGCCGCCTAAAGTGGCGACGGTATTGCGCAGCGTCGCGCCGGATGAATCCAACGCGTGGTTCAACGCGAAGATGCGTGCCGCGTTGAAGAACACGCCGGCCGCTTCCATGCTGGACGATGTGGATCTCGCGAACCTTTACGACAAGTACGCGATCGACCGCTTCAATCTGAACGACCGCGGCTACATTTCGAGTGTCCATCCGCTCGAATTGTGGACCATCAACTATCTGCGCGAGCATCCCGATGTGACGCTCAACCAGATGCAGAACGCGAGCCGCGACGTGCGTCTTTCCACGTACTCGTGGCTCTTCAAGACGCGCTATCACGCCACCCAGGATCGCCGCATCAAGCGGATGGTCGAACAGCGTGCGTACGCTGCGATCGGCAAGTCATGGCAGGCGCTCGGCTATCCGTTCGCGACGCTCACGCAGTCGTATGCGGCGGCGATCGGCGCGTCAGGCGACCGGCCGGCCGCGCTCGCGCAACTGATCGGCGTGATCGCTAACGGCGGCAACAAGGTGCCGACCGAAAGCCTCACGCAACTCGACTTCGCGAAAGACACGCCGTATGAAACGCATTTCGAGCGCGCGGCCGTGGCGCCCCAACAGCAGTTGTCGCCGGAAATCACCGGCGTGGTGAGAGGGTTGCTGCGCGACGTCGTAACGGGCGGCACAGCCCGGCGTCTCGCGCAAGGCATGACGTTCCCCGATGGGCAGACACTCGAGGTGTATGGCAAGACGGGTACCGGCGATCAGCGCTTTAACGTGTTCGCCAAAGGCGCGCGCCTGATCGAGTCGCGCAAGGTGAACCGCAGCGCAACTTTCGTGTTCGTGATGGGGGATCGTTTCTACGGCACGCTGACCGCGTGGGTGCATGAACCTTACGCGGCGCGTTACGAGTTCACGAGCGCGTTATCGGTGCAGCTGCTGAAGTCGCTCGCGCCGGTGTTGCAGCCGTTGCTGCAGGAGCAGCCCGCGAAAACCGCTTCTGCGACGAAGATAACCGCGGCGCAATAATGCCTAGTAGTCGGCGTCCACCGCCGGCTTCAGAAACAGCTCATGCACCGGCGCGAAGTGCGCATAGAGCGGCAGAATCGCGCCGCCCATCGCGCGCGCGTCCGCGCCGATGGTGCCTTCCAGCAGTTGCGGACGCACCATGCCTTCCCATTCGAAACGATCGAGCACACGCTCGGTACGGCGGATGATTTCGCGTACCAGTTGCCGGTCGAATTCGCCGTCGATCACCACCGCTTCCAGGTCGAGCAGCGCCGCCGCGTTGGTCAGTGCGTTGGCAATCGCGGGGCAAGCGGTGTCGAGCCATTGCTCGGTCTGCCGCCACAACTCCGGCGACAGCGCACGATGGTCGTGCGCGGCGGCGGCAGGCGCGCCCGCATCGCTCAACAGCTGTTCGAGCACAAAGCCGGATGCCGCATGCAGTAATTGCCGGGCAGGCTTGCGCGCGCTACCGTCCCTGAGCGGAATCGAACCGACGGCGCCCGCGTTGTCGTGCGGTCCTCCATGCAAGCGGCCGTCGATCACCAGACCGCCGCCGATAAACGTGCCGACGAACAGATACAGAAAATTGTGAATCCCGCGGCCCTGGCCCATCACGAGTTCGGCGGCGCAGGCGGCGGTCGTGTCCTTGGCGAACTCGACGGGCAAGCCTGTCATTGTCGCCACACGGCTGCGCAAGTCGATCTCGTTCCACGCTTCCAGCGCTTCGGGCGGCGCGCCGAGAAAGTCACGCCAGCCGCCGAGCCACAACGGCGCGGCCACGCCTACGCCGACCACTTTGCCGGCCTTCGCGCCGAGCGTCTGGTTCACGCGCGCCAGTTTGCTTTCGAGCGCGGGGAACAGCGTGCGCGGATCGGGATAGGCATACTCGAATACATCGCGGCACACCACGTGGCCCGCGAAGTCCATCGCCAGCACGTCGAGACTGCGGCGTCCCACCTTGATACCGATGGTGTACGCGCCCTCGGCACGCAACGCGATCGGCACCGACGGCTGACCGATCCGGCCGCGCACGCGCGCCTGCTTCTCGAGCAGTCCGTCGTCGATCAGACGCTCGACGATCATCGAGACCGTCTGCATCGACAGGCGCGTGAGACGGCCTACGTCGGCTTTCGGCAGCGGCCCGTGCAAGCGGATCGCCTGCAACACGATCCGTTCGTTGAACTGCCGCATGCCGACCTGATTCGAGCCGACCGTGCGTTTGAGGGGCGAGCGGGTACCGGTGGTTTCCATCGTCGAGTGCCGCCGCTCAGCAGGATGAAGACATCATGCAATCGCCTTGACGTCCGCTGTCTTCGCGCCCGTCATGATCGCGACAGCCTCTGACATGTGGATGTCTTTGGTGTTGACCAGCGCGGCGCGCCGGCCGAGCCGCTGAATGTGAATGCGGTCGGCGACTTCGAACACGTGCGGCATGTTGTGGCTGATCAGGATCACCGGCAGGCCGCGGTCGCGCACCCGGCGGATCAGTTCGAGCACCATGTTGCCTTCCTTCACGCCGAGCGCGGCGGTGGGCTCGTCGAGAATCACCACGTGGCGCGCAAACGCCGCGCTGCGCGCCACGGCGACGCCTTGACGCTGACCGCCTGAGAGGGTTTCGACCGCCTGGCGCATCGAGCGGATGCCGATCTGCAAGTCTTTCATATGCGAGGTCGCTTCCTCCAGCATGCGGCGCTTGTCGATCATCTTGAAGATCGAGCCGCGCCAGCCGGGCTTGAGCAACTCGCGGGCAAGGAACAGATTTTCGGCAATGCTCATCGCGGGCGCCACCGCGAGTTCCTGATACACGGTTTCGATTCCTTGAGCGCGTGCATCCAAAGGGCTGCGGAATTTGACCGGCTTGCCGTCGAGCAGAATCGCGCCTTCGTCGGGCACCGTGGCGCCGGAAAGGGCCTTGATCAACGACGATTTGCCCGCACCGTTATCGCCGATCACGGCGAGAATCTCGCCGGGCAGCACTTCGAAATCGCAACCGTCGAGCGCGGTGACGTTGCCGTAGCGTTTGACGAGTCCGCTTGCCTGCAGCACGGGCATCACGGCAGAAGCGGAAGTAGATGTCGACATGACTGACTCCTGTCGGCCTGAGTTAGCGCTTTAGCGCTTACTCAGGCCCCATGCAAGATAATTGCGGTTGGGTGATCAACCGCGACGATGAGAGAGTTTGTCCGCGGCGACCGCGAGAATCACCAGCATGCCGGTAATCAACACCTGGTACACCGAAGAGACGCCGATCAGCGTCAAGCCGTTGCGAAACACGCCGACAATCAGCGCGCCGAGCAGTGTGCCGACAATCGACCCTCGCCCGCCGAAAAGACTGGTGCCGCCCAGCACGACCGCGGTAATGCTGTCGAGATTCTCGGTTTGCCCCGCTTGCGGATCGCCGACGCCGGTGCGCGACACCGACAGCAGCGCGGCGATGCCGTAGATCGCGCCGGCCAGCGAATACACCGTGAGCAGGATCTTTTGCGACGAGAGGCCCATCAGGCGCGCGGCTTCGGCGTTATTGCCGAGCGCGTACAGATGCCGGCCGGGGACGGTGTCGCGTAACACGAACCACGTCGCCAGATACATCAGCAGCGTGAGCACCGTGCCGTAGGTGACCTCGGCGGGACCGAGCTTGAACGTGTTGCCGAAGAACATGATCGCGTCCGGCAGATTCGACACGCTTTCCGCGTTCGAATAAATCTGCGTCAGCGCGAAGGCAATGTTCAGCGTACCCAGGGTGACGATGAACGCGGGCAGTTTGATGCGTGTGATCAGTACGCCGTTGAGCGCACCGAATAGCGTGCTCGCGGCGATGCCGCACAGAATCGCAAGGACGGGCGGCACGCCGAGCGTGACCGCGAATTTGGTCATGATGATCGAGCCGAACGCCATCACCATCCCGCATGACAGGTCGATACCGCCGGTGAGCACGATCAGCGTCTGACCGATCGCGATGACGGCGACCACCATCGTCTGCTGCAGGATCAGCGACAGGTTCTGGAAAGACAGAAACCGGTTGCTCTGCGAGATGAAGAAGCCACAGGCAAGCACCAGCGCGATCAGCGGACCGATTTCAGCGAGCGACGGCAAGCGGTCGGTGAAGTGGCGCGAGTGGCTGACAGGCGCGGAGGGAGTCGACATGATGGGTGTCCTCGATGCATGAGCGTGGCTGGCAGGCCACGCGGCAAGTCCGGCGGCGGCCCACCAGGGGAGACCGCCGCCGCCGTACTATGTGCGTTACTTGTTGCCCCAGCAGTTGTCGAGGCCGAACTTCGAGTCCTTGCTGTCGACGCCGGACATTGCTTTGTCGGTGATGAGCGTCACGCCGGTGTCCTGATAGCCGGAGACCTTCTTGCCGGTCTTCGCATACTCGACGCCCGCCGTCACGCCGAGCGACGCCATCTTCAGCGGATACTGTTGAGAGGTTGCGGCAATCGCGCCGGCCTTCACATTGCGCACACCTTCGCAGCCGCCATCGATCGAGACGATCATCACGCTCTTATCCTTGCCCGCTGCTTTGAGCGCGCGATAAGCGCCGGCAGCGGCGGGTTCGTTGATCGTGTAGACGACGTTGATGTCGGGCGACTTCTGGAGGCAGTTTTCCATCGCCGTCTGGCCCTTCGACTGATCGCCGCGCGTGTCCTGGCTGCAGACCACAGAGGGGTCGCCTTCCTTCACGCCGAAGCCTTGCAGGAAACCGTTGTGGCGCAACACGCCGACCGACACGCCAGGCGCGAGGTCGAGCGTGGCGATCCTGGCTGGCTTGCCGTTCAGCGCGGCCTTCGCGTATTGGCCGATCAGCACGCCGGCTTTGAAGTTGTCGGTGGCGAAGAGGGCGTCGGTGGCATCTTGCGGATCGGTCGGCGTGTCGAGCGCGACCACCATCACGCCGGCGGCGCGCGCTTTCTTGATGCTCGGCACGATGGCTTTGGTATCGCTCGGCGTGATCAGAATCGCTTTCGCGCCGGCCGTCAGCATGTTTTCGATCGCGGTGACCTGGCTCGCGTTGTCGCCGTCGAACTTGCCGGCCGCGGTGAGCAGCTTGGCGCCGTCTTTTGTGGCAGCTGCTTCGGCGCCCTGTTTCATCTTGACGAAGAACGGGTTGGTGTCGGTCTTGGTGATGAGACCGACGACCGGTTGGTCGGCAGCCTGGGTGGCGCTCGCGCACCACACGGCGGACGCCGCTACGCACATCGAGACGATTTGCCTGGCGACAGGATGCCTGCGGGATTTCAGATTCATGGGACGCTCCTCCGGTTATTGGTAACGATGTCGTGGACTGCGGGCGGTTGGGCACACGAACGCTGCGCGTTTGCAACCTGGTGCTACGGGACGGCAGTCCGAAGCAGACCGCCTAAATCACTCAGCTTGATTTAGTACAGCAGGCGCGCGGACGCTCGTCAAGAAAGCGATCGGCCGGGACGGTGCTGCACCGGCTTCGCTATAAACGCGGCGCGCCTTATGTGACAGGACTTTTCGGGAGTGGTGCGCTGCAAGATGGAAGCGCGGGACTTGGGGAAAGTCCTGGCTCGGTTGAAAGCTATTTGAATGCTGAATGAGGTTTTCGCGAGGGGTTAGCCTCTTATCTATCCGGCAGCAGAAAGAGAGGCCGGTCGTCTGCGCGGCAAGTGAGATTCAGGCCGCGTTCCCATGCAACCGTCATTGGATGGGCGACCGCGGCAAACTCGGAATGCGCGGCTGCATAGTCGTGCAGTTCAGTCGTGGCTTGCTGAACGCCGTGCGCGACTGCATCGAGCGCATGGCGAACGCGCGCGGCGGACAGATCGCAGGCCAGACGGCCGAATTTCATCAGCTCGCTGTGCTTCGGATAACGGCTTGTACCGTTGAGCGTCAGAGCCAGCGGGTCATTGGGGATATAGGCTTGCGTACACACGATGTCGAACGCGGGCGCAAGACGAACGTCTTCGAGCGGATCGTCATACAGGACGCCGAAGTTTTTTAGGTGCGCGTCGCCGTTACGCAGCGCGCAAGACAGCGCGAGCGACGTAAAGAACTGCGACAGCGCTTCAGCCTTGTTTTGCGGCGAAACCATCTCTTTGATGCGCCTGGCGATACGCTCGTACGTGGACTCGTATTTATCGCTAGTCGGCATCACATAGAGGGAGCAGAAGTCCTCGAAGCCGCGATAGTGACCTTCCGGCGCCAGATCGAAACGCTCTACGATCAGCAGCGCGCCATCGTCGGATAGCGATACACGCGGCACAGGCAATCCCGCAATCTCCGCGGCGCGCATGCAGAAGAACTCGTTTGCGGCCAGCCCCGGAAAAACGGCTGGGTCGAACGACTTGACGATGTGCGTGGTGCCGCGCACCGCGAGATGGTTCGGCCGGGTCTCGTCTACCGCGCGCACGAGTACTTTGGGTTGCACGCCGGCGACGCCGGAGTAAGTCGCGTATTCCTCGAAGATGTTTTCGAGCAGACCCTCTGTGCCGGGCTTCGCGAGCAGGCTGGAGAGTTGCAGGTTGGGCGCCGCCTCGACACGGGTAGAAGTCTCCGCGTAGCGAAGGCGGCCGATCTGCGAATGCCCGACCACCTGCAGAACCGAGAACTCGTCGGGATAGGCTGCGGTTCCGCGCAGCATCCGCATCACTCTGTCGAGCAGATAGCCTTCCGGAATGTTCGACTGGAAGATCGGATGCAGATGGCTGTAGATCTTGAACTGGTCGGGTCCGACCGGCATCATCAGAGACACCTTGTCTGCCGGTGTCGCCTCAGGAAGATAGTTGAAGACGTAACAATTGGCCTCGAGCGCGCTTCGGTCAAGGATGCCGATCGGCTTGCTATTGTTGAAGACGTACATGATCAGTCCCGCTGCGCCGACGTACGCGTTGCATTGAGCGTTGCCAACTTCAGGCGCTCATTCTCGGCAAGCTGCTCATCCCAACTCAGCAGCTTTTGCTCTCGCGGCCGGACGACGAGTTCCAGGTTGAACTGATCGCAAAGCGCCATGACTTTTCGGATGCCGACTTCGCTGACCGTGCCGTTCTCGATTCCCGAAATGGTGGCCCGGCTCATTCGCAACGGGCTGCCAGCCTGCTCCTGGCTCAGGCCCTTCGCCTTGCGGGCGGCACGAATCGCTTTGCCAATTTCACTAAAGTCCATGATTGCACCGTATGTAATGCATAAAATTTTAAGATGCCTGAGTTGATGCATCTTTAACATCTTTTTGCATTATATTTGATGCAAAATGGAAATCAAGATGAACGTATCATATACGATGCATTGATGGCAAAATCGGTCTTATTTTTTATAAATGCATTATATAAGGTGTAATTCAACTCGGCGACAAGCGCGTCGTGGCCGATACGCACCGAACTGTTCGATAATGCCGATCGCCGTTTTTGTACTGTTCGACATCCAGCTGATACGGGCACTGGAGGTTGCCGACTGCGGCCATCAGACACGCAAGCTCATCGGCGGGAATGAGTCGCGGCACACGCACCGGGATCTTCGGAATACCCCGATGCTCAACAACGGTCTGCGCGGTGTGTCGTCCCACTCCCATGCAGCGGTGTTACGAAAGAACTGAGATATATCTTTCGCTCATCTGGACGCATCGCCGCCTCTCCACACTGATGTCTTTCGCTTCGGCGAGTCCAGTCAAAGAGAAGATGATGAAGTGGCCAGCACTCGCAATCGCTGCAACGACCCTCGCCGCGACCGGCGCGGTTGCGGCTCAAGGAATGCCCGAGAGTCAGGGCAAGACCCGGGAGCAGGTGCGCGAGGAGATGATTCAGGCGCGGCGGGACGGATGGTTGCCGTACAGGCGGCATGACTATCCTCCGAGCACAGCGACCATCAAAAGGAACAAGGAACTTTACGCAATCGCCCATCCGGACGATGCAGCGGTCAAAGAAGCGTCCGCAGACGCGAAGTGAGCATCCTTGCGGCTTGTGCCTGGCGTTCCATCGGCGACGTCAACACTGACCTGCCGACGCTTCATTGAGGGCGCCCGGCACTCACGCCCGCCAATCAGTCAATATATCTGTCGCCCGGACGGTCGCGGCGTCGCGAACGTCGCCGTGCGTTCGCCATGCGTCGCACGGCGTCAACATCCCCCTCATCGCAAGTTTCAAATCCCACGGTCGCCGCCGAATCTGGAGTACATCCGGAACAGTCACGCGCCGTGTTCAGCTCTCTGTCGAAGATGACAGAAATATCATCCTCGCATCATCTTTGCACCGCAGCAGAACCGTAGCATCGCTCATACCCCTTCATGACTTCACCCTTCCATGCTCATCCGCCACCTTGCTGCCGCACTTGCGATTGCCGCAGCAACCCCAGCTTACTCACAGTCGATATCACTCCCGGCGGACAGTAGCCACCAGCCGCCAGCAGGCGCCGCCGTGACCACGGCCAGCGAAGTCGCGCTGACGCCGTTGTCGCTCGACGACGCGCTCGGAATCGCGACTCAGAGCAATCCGTTGCTTCGCGGCGCGCGCGCCGATGCGGACGCGTCTCAAGGCACGTTCATGCAGGCGGGCGCCCGACCCAATCCAGAGATATCGTTGCTGCAGGAGGGGTTCGGGGGCACCGAGCGCACGACTACTGCGCTGGTGAACCAGACTCTTGAGCTTGGCGGCAAACGTCGGGCTCGGCTGGACGTCGCTTCGTACGGGCGTGAGGTAGCACTTGCTTCACTCGACGGTCGTGGGGCGGCTCTGCGTTCGGATGTCGTTGCGGCCTTTTATGGATTGCTAGCAGCTCAACGCCAATTGCAGGTCGCGCAGGAGTCGGCAGATATCGCAGAGCGGTCCGCAGAGCTTGCCGGGAAGCGCTCGCGCGCCGGCAAGGTTTCTCCCGTCGAGGCGACGAAAGCGCGGGTTGCAGCGACAGGCGTCCAGATTGAGCTCGCGAATGCGAGGACACGCGTCTCGACTGCAGGGGAGGCGCTGGCCAACGCAACGGGCAGTCCGCTCGTGCGGGGACGGTCCGCAACCGGCGACATCGAAACCGTGCCGGCAGTCGAACCGCTATCGCAACTCCTGCAACGTCTATCCAACGCGCCTCTCTCGCGAGTCGCCCGAGCCGAAATGCTCCGCTCCAACGCCACCATTTCAGTGGAGCGGGCAAAGCGTATCCCCGACATCACAATCAGTGCTGGGATGAAGCGGGTCATTACCGGCGGCATACGGGACAACCAGGCAGTCGTCGGTGTCTCCATACCGCTTCCCCTGTTCGATACGAACAAGGGCGCACTCCTTGAAGCGGTTCATAAGGCCGAGAAGGCGAACGCCGATTTCGACAGCGAAAAGGCACGACTGCAACTGGAATTGACCCAGGCATACGCGAACTATGAGAACTCGACGCACGCTGCGCGCAGGTTGAAGACCGACGTCCTGCCGGCCGCGCGCGAGGCGCTCGATGCCATGTCGCGAGGATATGAGCTCGGCAAGTTCGGTTTTCTCGATGTGCTGGACGCACAGCGCACGCTTTTCCAGGGGCAGTCGCAATACGTGCAGGCTTTGACCGACGCGCATCTTGCCTACGCCGACATCGGCCGGCTCGTTGGCATGCCCCTGCGCAGCGACATCGACCAGACGACCCATTTACCTTGAAGGATTCATCATGACGCGCAGAAAAATCATCATCGCCACGGCGGCCACCATCGGTGGCATAAGCATTGCGCTTGCGGCGTTGGCATTGACACGCGAGTCGTCAAGCACCGCATCTGTTTCTGGAGCCGTTGAAACGTCGCAATCGGCGGAGGGAGCCATTGGACAGCATGGAGGGACCGTGCTCAGAAATGGCGCAATGGCCGTTGAAATCGTCCTGTCCGAGAAGCCCGGCGATGCCCGTCTTGTCGTCTATCCGTTTATCGACGGCAAGCCATCCGATAAGGGCGTGGCAGTGTCCGGCACCGTTACTCGCTACGACGGTGTGAAAGAGCCGCTGCAGTTCATGCCTGCGGGTCAAAAGTTCACGTCCACGCAGCCGATAGCCAAACCCCATGTATTTGATGCGTCCATCGACCTCAAGTGGCTAGGGCAATCCGCATCATTTGCTTTCTCTCGCGTCGATGGTGCGGTCGCGTTGAGTGCCGAACAGGTAAAGGCGGCTCAGATTGGTCTGGCTCAGGCTGGCCCGGCGCAAGTCGTCACGTCATTCCAGCTTCCTGGCGAAATTAGATTCAACGAGGACCGCACCGCTCACGTCGTGCCGCGTGTGGCTGGTATCGTCGAGCGCGTCACCGTATCAATCGGAGAGAAGGTCGAGAAAGGACAGTTGCTCGCGGTCATCGCAAGTACTGACCTCGCTGACCGCAGAAGCGAACTCCTGACTGCGGAGCGTCGGCTCTCGGCTGCACGAACCTCATACGAGCGGGAGAAGACTCTCTGGCAGGAGCGGATTTCCGCTGAGCAGGACTATCTCCAGGTGCAGGTGCAGTTGCGCGAAGCAGAGATTGCCACGCAGAACGCTCGGCAGAAGCTGTCCGCTCTGGGCGCTCCAGTTTCTGCGGGCGCACTGAACCGCTACGAACTGCGCGCACCGTTCACCGGAACAATAGTTGAGAAGCACGCGACACCTGGCGAGGCAATTGCGGCAGATGCGAATGTTTTCGTTGTCTCCGACCTTTCATCCGTGTGGGCCGAGATGGCGGTGCCCGCCCAGCGGCTGAACGATGTTCGAGTCGGCCGCGAAGCAACCGTGAGCGCCACAGCGTTCGAATCGAAATCGAGCGGCCCCATCGCGTATGTAGGCGCGCTACTGGGAGAACAGACCCGCACGGCACCGGCGCGTGTTGTGCTGCCGAATCCTGACGGCGCGTGGCGTCCGGGCATGTTCGTCAATGTCTCGGTGGACGCGGGCAGACAGCACGTGCCGGTCGCAGTGGCGAGTGACGCACTGCAGGATATCGAAGGTGCGCAGGCAATCTTTGTGTGGTCACCCAAGGGATTCGTTGCTCAAGCCATCGAGACTGGACGCCGTGATGATCATGTGGTTGAGGTTGTCAAAGGGCTTAAGCCTGGTCAGCAGTATGTCGCGTCCAACAGTTTCGTACTCAAGGCCGAACTCGGGAAAGGCAGTGTTGAGGAAGAGTAGCTCCAAAGCCCCGAACCTCTGACGACCTGCAGCAGGCAGGTTGCGCACCCCTTACCCGGTTTCATAGGACCATCTCAATGTTTGAGAGACTGATTCGCTTCGCGATAGCACACCGCTGGCTCGTCATGCTGGCTGTTATCGCTGTCGCAGCGCTGGGCGTTTACAGCTACCAGAAGCTGCCGATCGATGCCGTGCCGGACATTACCAACGTCCAGGTCCAAATCAACACGTCAGCGCCCGGATATTCGCCGCTTGAGGTCGAGCAGCGCATAACGTATCCGGTAGAGACCGCGATGGCGGGCCTGCCTGATCTGGAACAGACGCGTTCCATCTCGCGCTACGGTCTGTCCCAGGTAACCGTCATCTTCAAGGACGGGACCGACATCTACTTCGCGCGCCAGCTGGTCAACGAGCGAATTCAGGAAGCAAAGGACAAGCTGCCACCTGGCGCCGCGCCTGCGATGGGGCCGACTTCAACCGGGCTCGGCGAGATTTATCTGTGGACAGTCGAAGCTGACGCCGCGGCGCACAAGCCGGATGGGACACGCTATACATCCGCGGACCTGCGCGAGCTTCAGGACTGGGTCATCAAGCCCCAGCTCCGCAACGTACCAGGCGTCACCGAGGTCAATTCCATCGGTGGTTTCGTCAAGGAGTTCCGCGTCGCACCGAATCCGACCAAGCTGATGTCATACGGTTTGACGCTGGCAGACGTGGTTCGCGCGCTCGAGCGTAATAATGACAACGTGGGTGCCGGATATATCGAAAAGCGCGGTGAACAATATCTGGTGCGCGTGCCTGGGCAGGCACGCTCGGTCGAGGATATCTCCAATGTGGTGCTGACAAACGTCGGCGGCGTACCTGTGCGCGTGAAAGATGTCGGGCAGGTCGATATCGGTCGCGAATTGCGAACGGGCGCGGCGACGGCGAATGGCGAAGAGGTGGTGCTTGGTACCGTGTTCATGTTGATGGGAGAGAACAGTCGTACCGTCGCGAAGGCTGTCTCAGTCAAGATGGATGATGTCAATCGCACGTTACCTCCGGGCGTGCGTGCGGTGCCGGTCTACGACCGTACGGTGCTGGTCGAAAAAGCTGTGCAGACGGTGAAGAAGAACCTCCTCGAAGGTGCGGTTCTCGTTATCGTCATTCTCTTCCTGTTCCTCGGCAACATCCGGGCGGCGCTCATTACCGCGCTCGTTATCCCGCTGTCGATGCTGATGACATTCACCGGGATGGTTAATGCGAAGGTGAGCGCCAACCTCATGAGCCTCGGGGCGCTCGATTTCGGCATTATTGTGGACGGCGCGGTCGTGATTGTTGAGAACTGCGTGAGACGCCTTGCTCATGCGCAGACGCTCGCAGGGCGACCATTGAGCCGCGAAGAACGTTTCGCCGAAGTCTTCGGGGCATCGCAGGAGGCGAGGCGCGCCCTCATTTTTGGCCAGCTCATCATCATGGTCGTCTATCTGCCCATCTTTGCGCTCACGGGCGTCGAGGGCAAGATGTTCCACCCGATGGCGGTTACCGTCGTGATGGCGCTCGCCGCAGCGATGGTGCTGACGGTCACCTTCATTCCTGCCGCAGTTGCGCTGTTCATCGGTCAGCGCGTTGAAGAAAAGGAAAACTGGCTGATGGGCCGGGCACGACGGCTTTATGAGCCCGTGCTCGCCGCGTTCATGACGCGCCCAAAGCGTGTGCTGGTCGGCGCAGTAGTGATTGTCACGCTGACCATGGGGCTGGCGACACGACTTGGCAGCGAGTTCATCCCGAGCCTGAACGAGGGCGACCTTGCCGTTGCCGCGCTACGCATTCCCGGCACGAGCCTCTCACAGTCGGTGGACATGCAGAAGTCCATCGAGAAGACGCTCAAACAGCGGTTTCCAGAAATCGACCGTGTTTTCGCACGGACGGGTACGGCAGAAATCGCCGCAGACCCGATGCCACCAAACCTGTCCGACGGTTACGTCATGCTAAAACCGACAGACAAGTGGCCCGACCCGAACAAGTCGCGTGACCAGCTCGTGCAGGAAATTGAGGCCGCGCTCGCGGAACTGCCGGGCAATGCGTATGAGTTCTCACAGCCTATCCAGTTGCGTTTTAACGAGTTGATTTCGGGCGTGCGTAGCGACGTGGCAGTCAAAGTGTTCGGCGACGACATGGCCGTGCTCAATGGAACCGGCGAGAAGATTGCGGCGGCGCTTCAAAAAGTGCCAGGTGCGTCGGAGGTTAAGGTCGAGCAGACCACCGGATTGCCGGTTCTTACCATCAACCTGGACCGCGACAAACTCGCACGGTACGGCGTGACAGTAGGAGACATTCAGGACACGGTTGCAGCTGCTGTCGGTGGGCAGAAAGCGGGCACGCTGTTTCAGGGGGACCGGCGATTTGATATCGTGGTCCGGTTGCGGGACGAGCTTCGCTCGGATATCGAGGCGATTAAGCGGCTGCCGATTGCGTTACCATTTTCGCCGCAAGGCGTCGCGAGCGGCCCGGTGGTCCAGGCGCCGTACGTCCCGCTTGCGGAGCTGGCGACGGTCGAGGTTGCCCCGGGCCCCAATCAAATCAGCCGGGAGGACGGCAAGCGGCGCGTGGTCGTGAGCGCGAATGTGCGCGGCCGTGACGTGGGCTCGTTCGTCGCGGATGCGCGCGAGAAGATTCAACAGGACGTTCAGGTTCCCTCGGGTTACTGGTTGTCGTGGGGTGGACAGTTCGAGCAATTGCAGAGCGCGAGTGAGAGATTGAAACTCGTCGTCCCGCTCGCGCTCTTCATGGTGTTCGTCCTCCTTTTCATCATGTTCAATAATGTGAAGGACGGCTTGCTGGTGTTCACGGGTATCCCGTTCGCACTGAGTGGCGGAGTGCTGTCGCTATGGATGAGGGGCATCCCACTGTCCATCACCGCCGCCGTCGGGTTCATCGCGCTGTCAGGCGTCGCCGTACTGAACGGGCTCGTCATGATTTCCTTTATCCGTAATCTGCGCGGGGAAGGTGTGCAACTGGATGTGGCTGTTCGCGACGGAGCGGTGACGCGGCTCCGGCCGGTATTGATGACTGCGCTGGTGGCGTCGCTTGGCTTTTTGCCGATGGCATTCGCGACGGGCACAGGCTCGGAAGTGCAGCGCCCGCTGGCGACAGTTGTAATTGGTGGCATCCTGTCGTCGACGGCTCTGACATTGCTGGTTCTTCCTGTCCTGTATCGGGTCGCCCATTCAGCGTCGTTTCGTTCCGTCGTTATGGACGGGTTGGTAAAACGGGCGTCAGGTCGGCTACTGCGCTGGTTCGGTATTCCTTCGAGGTAGTGTTCAATGCGGATTCTTTTAGTGGAAGATGAGCCGAAGACCGGTGTCTATCTTCGTAAAGGCCTGGCGGAGGCTGGGTACGTCGTTGACTGGGTCGAAGATGGCATCACCGGCCAGCATCAGGCCGAGACGGAGGACTATGACCTCCTCATACTCGACGTGATGCTGCCTGGGCAGGACGGCTGGACTCTGCTGCAAAATCTTCGGCGCTCGAGGTCGACTCCGGTGCTGTTTCTGACGGCGCGTGACGATGTAGGAGACCGGGTAAAAGGCCTGGAACTCGGGGCAGACGACTACCTTGCGAAGCCGTTTGATTTTGTCGAACTGGTTGCCCGCGTGAGGTCCATACTCCGCCGCGGAAAGCCGGGTGAGTCGACGATGCTCAAAGTTGCGGACCTCGAACTCGACCTGACGCGGCGCAAGGCCACACGTCAGGGCGATACCGTTCTATTGACCGCGAAGGAGTTCACATTGCTGTGGCTTCTGATGCGAAAAGAGGGAGAGATTCTGCCCCGCGCGACCATTGCGTCCCAGGTCTGGGATATGAATTTCAACAGCGATACCAACGTCGTGGACTCGGCCATCAGGCGGCTCCGTTCAAAGGTTGACGACGCCTACGAACCCAAGCTCATTCATACAGTGAGGGGGATGGGGTACGTGCTCGAAGTGAGAGGCAGTGGGAATTGTTAAAGCGCCTGGTTCCACGAACCCTCCGCGCACGGCTGACTGCGCTCATCATCCTGTCGACATCGTCGATTCTCGCCGTGAGCGGATTTGCCCTCTATGAAGCACTAAGAAGCCGTATTGAGTCGACATCGGCCGAGCAGATATCTGGCACGATGTCCTCGCTGCAGGTGCATCTGACCGAGATTCAGACGACAGACGACATTGGCCGCAATGCCGAGATGTGGATAGACCAGTTGCATGGGCATCAGAACATGGACCTGGCCATCTATGACATTGCGGGCAATCGCCTGCTGAGCACGGCAGGATTTCGACCATATGCCCCGATTCTGACAACCCGGACGACGCACGCTCCGATGAGTCTCACACCGGCGCGCTCCAGGCTCCGCTACATGGTTATGACTGTTCCACTCGAGGGGGCGGTCGGGCCGTCAGTTCGCGTCGCGATTCAATATGACGGGACCAATGACCAGGCTCTTCTGCGGGCGTATGCGTACACAATCGTCATCATCGAAGTGCTCGGTGTGATGCTGGCAGCTGCGTTCGCGTATGGCATCGCAATGCTGGGCCTGAGTCCGCTTCGCCGCCTCGTGGCCCGCGCGGAAGAAATGTCGACGAGTCGCCTGGCGCACCCGTTGCCCGAGCTTGATGCATCCGGAGAACTAAAGGAGTTGGGCCACGCGTTCAACGGCATGCTTGCGCGGCTTGACGAATCGTTCACGCGGTTAAGTCAGTTTTCGTCGAATCTTGCCCATGACATGCGAACACCGTTGACCAATCTGCTTGCCGCTGCCCAGGTTGCGTTGTCGCAGACCCGGACCGCTGCAGAGTACAGGGATGTCATTGAATCGAGCATCGACGAATATCAACGCCTGTCCAGGATGATTGAGGACATGCTTTTTCTGGCGCGCTCGGAGCAAACCGACGAGCCCCTGTCTGTGCGAAATCTGGATGCTGCCCATGAGGCAGAACGCGTCGCCGGCTATTACGAGTCGATGGCGCAGGACGCCGAGGTCACAATTGAGGTGAAGGGAAGCGGTACCGTCTGCGCGGACCTTCTTCTCTACCAGCGCGCGCTGAGCAACCTGCTATCCAATGCCCTCGCGCACGCCCCGAAAGGGTCGACAATAACGATTGACTGCAGGGAAGAGTCAGACTCGACAACGATTGCCGTATCGGACACCGGCCCCGGAATCGGAGCGCAACATCTCACTCGGATATTCGAGCGGTTCTACCGTGTTGACCCGTCCAGGCACAACTCGGCTTCCGGCACCGGACTTGGGCTGGCCATCGTAAAGTCAATAATGGACAGCCACGGAGGGCGATGCGGCGTGGAGAGCGCGCCTCACGTTCGCACAGCTTTCTGGTTGCGCTTCCCGCGCCGCGAGTCCTGAACCAACCGCACCATTGACGGCGCCGCTGCCCGCCTGTGGCGGACAGTCACCGTGCGCGGAGGCTGACGCACATCGCGCCCAGGCCGCCGGGCGGCTTTCGTCCGGCGGCGCTCACGTTTATCGAGCAGCGAGGCTGTCATGATGGTCGGCCGTTGGCGCAGTTTCGCCTGCATGCCTCAAAATCGCATGAAGTTCCTTGTTGCGGGCAATAGTGTCAGCGTTCGGCGGGTACTGCGTTTTGCTTACTGGTGTCACGCCGTCATGCTGAGCCCGAATCAGTTCCTCGCGAACTTGTTCGCGAGACTTGCCTTGCGCCTGCGCCGCCTGGGAAGCTGCGCCAATAGACACTATTGCTGCCACGGAAAGTGCGAAGAGTTTTGCAGCTTTCATTTGAATCTCCTTTGTTACGACCACCGGTTGGCGAGTCAGGCGTCCAGTATGAGTAGCCGACAGTGCGCAATCGTGACCGCCACATGGGAAAAATGTCAGATTCGCCGCTCTAACGACCCGCGGTGACGCGCCTGCACGATAAGCCCCTGCGTCTCGGTCAGAGGGTCGAAAGGCCGTTGTCTTGAACGGACTCTGCCATGCCTAACCTGGCAGCCACGCTGTTTGTGCTTACCTGCCTGCGACGGTTGCTTGCGGGATGAAGCCACGTTCACTTTTGCAATTGAGTGGAGGTGGGTACGTCCGGGGCTCAAATGAGATTTTCGTCACGTTGGCGTCACGTTGGCGCAGGGCCCGCGGAGCAGGATGCGTTCTCGATGTCGTTGCGGTCACTCAACCGCCGACCTTTCCTTCCCGAACCAGCTTGCAGGCCGAGGTGCACTCTTGTGCTGTTCGTTTCGCTGCCCGTCTAACGTGAAAGCGGTCGCTTGCGGGGAGGCCGTCCGCCTCCACATCATGGTGAAACATGCGCGTATTCTTGTTGAAATCTCTCTTCGCGGCCGTTATTGTCGCAAGTCTCGCCGGATGTGCTACGCCCGACAGCAAGCCGATAGTCGCTGGCGACACATCGCCCCGAGTTCAGGAGACGAAGGCGTTGACGGACCTTGCGCCGGGCGAACAGGTGGACTATGCCGGCCATCGCTGTGGGAATCCAAACCTGCACGTTAAGACGCACCTGTGTATTTTCCCGCGCCGATAGCGATGCCATTCTCGCGTCAATAGACACAGTTGTGCGTGAGTAATCGCCAGTGGGCGTTGGCTGTGTGCGATGATTTTTGAACTACACCTTGGGACATGAACGTATGAAGCTCGAATTTTACAGGATTACCCAGAAGACGATTTTGGGGTTGGTGCTGGGTATTGTTTCATGCTACACATTTGGCGGCACACCAACCATGAACTGGGAAATAGACTCAAAAGGGAGTCCAATTACCATTTTAACGTTTGGGTTAACTGTCAACGCGACAGCGAGTCGCGATGAATTTTATTTTGCCAACCAATTCGGATTTACAGGCGGTGGGGGTATTGGATATATTGGAATGCAGCCCACGGCTTATACGTCGGATGGAGAAATGCAATTTAGAGTTTTATTCAGTAGCTTCCGAAAAGGAACGGTACCGTTGTATCCGAGTTGCAAAGGTGGCGCTGACGGCTCCACGGATGGAGCCACGTGTCGTATCTATGTTCCGGCGACTTTGGGGGCCTTGTACAAGCTAGATGTCAAAAAAGATGGGAATGTTTTGACGGGAACTGTTACAAACACGAAAACAGGTCGGGTGGATGTAATTGGAAAGTGGTCAGTAGATAATGAGGCCGGTAATTTGTCTCGAAACCAGGTTTCTTGGGTCGAAAACTATCTTATGAATAATTCGTCGTTTAAACTGACGTGCGATGTTGATGGTTGGCCATACTATGAGGTGAAATTTTCAAACCCTGTAGCCAATGGTGGGACTTTGGCCGGACAGATTTCCGAGCCCGATCAAGGCTCGACAGCATGCCCTGGCGCACTAGTTTGGGTTCACGATTCAACGGGCACTCTGCTGCAGGGGGGGTATAGATAAGGTTTTGTCGCAATAAGGAAGGCAAGTCAAACAAATGTCGGTATGGTAAGGACTACTCACGCGACCAACGAGTAGAACTGCTGCGCGGGAGTTTGCGCGATGCCACTGTCTTTCATCTGGCCTTTGACGATCATGTGCATGAACTCGATGCCGCCCAGAATGATGCGTGCACAACGGAAATTCTTGAAGCCCAGCATCGGTCGGGTGCGATGCTTGATGGCACGGTGGTCCTGGTCGACGACGTTGTTCAGATACTTCTTCTGGCGGATCCTGATCGGCGCCTCACATTCAGCGTTCAGCGTTGAGCGCCTGTAGCGCCGCCAGATTTGATCCGCTTTTATCAATCGTCACGGTCTCCGGCTCGCCGTTCTGGGCAATCGCCTTCTCGAAGTAGCACCGGGCCGCAACCTTGTCACGATGGGCTCGCAGCAGGAAATCGATCGTGTTGCCAGCTTGGTCAGCATCACATCGAGCGGATAGTGCAGACGCTTGAGCACCTTCGCCACAGCCGGATTCAGGTTCTGCTTCATCGATCAGATCGTTCGTTCTCGGGACTTCAGCATAGCAGGTCCCTTATTGCGACAAAGCCCCGAACACTGGACCTGCTCGCCGAGCGTCACGGTTTCCCCAAAGTGCATTGATGAAATAGGCACGCGTGCTCCATGCATCGAGCTGATTTGCATATCTGAAATGGTCGTTTTGCCGGCGTGTCGAGGCCCTTTAGGATGGCCTGATTTTCTGCCCCTCACGCGAAGCTCAATATCATGTCTACCGTTGCCTATCCGTCGAGCGCAATCGACTCATCAGCCGCGCACACTGCCGGTGCTTCCGCTTCCCACATCATCCGCTCCGCGCAAGATGTGTCGCGTCTCGTCAACGCGGGCGCCGCGAAAGGCAGCAATGCGCGGGTGGTGATCGCCATCGCATTAGGCGGCGTGTTTCTCGATGCCTACGATCTGACCTCGCTTGCATACGGCGTGAAAGACATTGCCCGCCAGTTTGCGTTGAGCCCGGTGCAGGTCGGCTTCGTGTCATCGGCGATTACTTTCGGCGCGATTCTCGGCGCATTGTTCGGCGGTTATCTGACTGACCGCATCGGCCGATACCGGGTGTTCATGGCCGACATGCTGTTCTTCGTGGTCGCTGCGATCGCCGCCGGACTCGCGCCGAACGCATGGGTGCTCGGCGGCGCGCGCTTTTTAATGGGTTTCGGCGTGGGGCTCGACTTGCCGGTGGCGATGGCTTTTCTCGCGGAGTTTTCCCGCGTGGCGGGCAAGGGCAACAAGGCGGCCAGTGTCGCGGCGTGGTGCCCGGCGTGGTATGCGGCCACCAGTACCTGCTATTTGCTGATCCTCGGGCTCTACGCGATTTTGCCGGATGCGCACCTTGGCTGGCTGTGGCGCCTGACGCTCGCGTTCGGCGCGGTCCCGGCGATCGTGATCATTCTGGTGCGCAGCCGCTATATCAGCGAATCGCCGGTTTGGGCAGCCAATCAGGGCGATCTTGAAGAAGCCGCGCGGATTCTGAAGCGTTCATACGGCATCGACGCCGTGGTGGAGCGCGGCACTGCGCCGGTCAAGGCGCCGCGCGCCGCGTCGTGGCGCAACTACGGCGTGCTGTTCAACGCGACGTATCGGCGCCGCACGATTCTCGCCGCCGTGATCGGCAGTGCCTCGTCGTTCGGATATAACGCGATCATTTTCGGTTTGCCGGTGATCATCACGAGCTTCTTCCATCAGGGGCCGCTTACGACGATCATTGCCGCATTGGCGTTGAATCTGGGGTTCGCGTTCGTCGGCGGCTTGATCGGCGTGAAGACCGCGCCGACCGTCGGCGCGTGGAAGATGACCGTATTGGGGCTCTCGTTGCAGTTCGTATCGCTGATCGGCCTTGCGTTGATCGGCAAGCCGGGGAGTGGCGTCCTGGTCGTGCTGGCCATCCTGTTGCTCGGCGGCTATCTGTTCGGACAGGGCCTCGGTCCCGGCTCGCATTCGATGACCTATGCGTCGCTGAGCTACCCGACCTCGCTGCGCGGTATCGGCGTGGGTTTCAATCAGACGCTGGTGCGCTCCGCATCGACGATTTCGCTGTTTCTGTTCCCCGTGCTGGCGGCGGCGCTCGGCACCAAGGTGTTCTGGGTCATCGCGATCGCGCCGCTGACGTCGCTGCTATTCCTTTCGTTGATTCACTGGGAGCCGTCGAATTACGACATCGACGGCGAAGATTACCTGGTGTCGGCAGACAAATGAGCAAAGCGAAATTTGTTGGTTGGGACCTGCCCGGACCGACGCGATACCTGGATTTCCGGCAGTACTGCGCAGCCTGTGTCGACGTATTCGTCCGAGTCGCGTTAGAACATCGGGTTTATCACTCCAGCAGATAACCGTATCGGATTTGCTTCGTTGTCGTCGCGGCCGTGCGCCGGTAAATTCGTCTGACTGCGCCCTCGTGGGCGTCCTCCGAACAGATTCGATGAAGCGTTTCCTGTGACAACTGCCATTGCATCCACCACGGCCGGCGATCCCGGCCACGCTAGCCCAGCCCGGCGTATCGAGATTCGCGCTTTCGGCGGCCCTGTCGGCGCTGAAGTGCTGGGTCTCGATCTCAACCAGCCGTTGAGCAGCGAAGATTTCGCGCGCATTCGCCGCGCGCACCTTGATCACCATGTGCTGGTGTTCCGCGATCAACGCATCACGCCGGATCAGCAGATCGCGTTCAGCCGCCGTTTCGGCCCGCTGCAGATCCATGTGCTGCATCAATTCCAGTTGCCGGGCTACCCGGAAGTGCTGGTCGTATCGAACATCGTCGAGAACGGTCGGCCGATCGGTCTGGGCGATGCCGGGCATTACTGGCATTCCGATCTGTCGTACAAGGAAAAGCCGAGCCTGGGTTCGCTGCTGCATGCGCAGGAATTGCCGTCGGAAGGCGGCGACACGTTGTTCGCCAACATGCACCTCGCGTGGGACACCTTGCCCGCGCATTTGCGCAGCGCCGTGCGGGGGCGCTCGGCGGAGCACACGTATCTTGCGAAATACGCGGAATTGCAGAAACGCAGCCCGTGGCGGCCGAATCTTTCTGCCGAGCAGATCGCACAAGTGAAGCCGGTGGTGCAGCCAATCGTGCGCACGCATCCGGAGACGGGGCGTAAGGCGCTTTTCGTCAGCGAGCATTTCACGACCCGCGTGATCGGGCTGCCCGAAGACGAGAGCAAACAATTGCTCGAGGAGATTTTTGCGCACAGCGTGCGTCCCGAGCATCTGTACCGGCATCAGTGGGCCGAGCACGACATGGTGTTCTGGGACAACCGTTCGTTGATGCATCTCGCCGCCGGCACGCCGGACCATCTGCGCCGCAAGCTCTATCGCACGACTATCGAAGGCGATGTGCCGTTCTGACGGCAACTTTGCCCGCTTCAACCATCGCACGCTAACCGGAGTTCCGATGCTCGCCAAGTTTCGCCCGACCGCTGCGCGGTTATCCTTTGCTCGCCGTTTGACCGCAACGATCCTGACCTTATCGATGGGCGCGGCCGGCTTCGGCGCAGCCGTACCCGCGCATGCTGAAGGACAGATCCGCATTGCCGAGCAGTTCGGGATTGTCTATCTGCTGCTGAACGTGGCGCGCGATCAGCAATTCGTCGAGAAAGAAGGGCGTAAGCAGGGGCTCGACATCAAGGTGGACTGGGCGAAGCTGTCGGGCGGCGCCGCCGTCAACGATGCGCTGCTCTCAGGCGCGGTGGATATCGCGGGCGCCGGCGTCGGCCCGTTGCTGACGATCTGGGACCGCACGCACGGCAGGCAGAACGTGAAGGGCGTCGCGTCGCTGGGCAATTTGCCGTATTACCTCGTGAGCAACAATCCCGAAGTGAAGACGATCGCCGATTTCTCCGAGAAGGACCGCATCGCGGTACCGGCCGTCACCGTCTCGGTGCAATCGCGCGTGCTGCAATACGCGGCGGCGAAACGCTGGGGCGACAAGGATTACAACCGGCTCGACAAGCTCACCCAGGCATTGCCGCATCCGGATGCGGCCGCGGCGATTATCGCGGGCGGCACGGAAATCACCGGGCATTTCGGCAATCCGCCGTTTCAGGAGCAGGAGCTGGCCGGCAATCCGAAGGCGCATATCGTGCTGAACTCGTATGACGTGCTGGGAGGCCCGAGTTCGGCAACGGTTCTATACGCAACCGGGAAATTCCGCGACGACAATCCGAAGACCTACCGGGCATTCGTCGATGCGCTGGCCGACGCGGCGCGTTTCGTGACAGCGAATCCGGATGCCGCTGCGGATATTTACATCCGTACCAATCAATCGAAGATCGACCGCGATCTGCTGCTGAAGGTGATCAGGAATCCGCAAGTGCAATTCAAGGTCACGCCGCAGAACACGCTTGGGCTCGCGCAGTTCATGTATCGCGTCGGGGCGATCAGGAACGAGCCGAAGTCATGGAAGGACTATTTCTTCGACGATCCGGCGACGGCGGCGGGAAGCTGATCATGGCGTTTTTCTCCAACTTCGCTAGACATTCATCGGCCCGTATGGTCTGCTTACAGGGAGCGATCTGATGGTGGCTAATCCCACGCTGCTGTTTCCCAACCGCGCTGAGCAAGCAGGCAGTCCGCCGCTTGCGGACGGCCCGGCGACCAGTGAAAAGTTGCTCGCGGTCGAGCACGTCAACCTCGAATACCGCACCCGCGAGCGGATCGTCCGCGCCACGCACGACGTGAGCTTCGACGTCTACGGCGGTGACCGCTTCGTGCTGCTTGGACCGTCCGGTTGCGGCAAGTCGACCTTGCTCAAAGCAGTCGCGGGTTTCATTCAACCGAGCTCGGGCAGCATCTCGCTCGACGGCGAAGCCGTACGTGGCCCCGGCGCCGATCGCATCGTCGTTTTTCAGGAGTTCGACCAGTTGCCGCCGTGGAAGACGGTTCTGCAAAATGTCGCGTTCCCGCTGCGCGTAGCGAAAAAGCGCTCGCGTGCGGAATCCAACGAGCGTGCGCTGCATTATCTGGAGAAGGTGGGTCTCGCTTCGTTTGCTCATGCTTATCCGCACACTTTGTCGGGCGGCATGAAGCAACGGGTCGCGATTGCCCGCGCGCTGGCCATGCAACCGCGCGTGCTGCTGATGGACGAACCCTTTGCCGCGCTCGATGCGCTCACCCGCCGCAAGATGCAGGAGGAACTGCTGCGCTTGTGGGAAGAGGTGAACTTCACCTTGCTGTTCGTCACGCATTCGATCGAAGAGGCACTCGTGGTCGGCAACCGGATTCTGTTGCTGTCGCCGCATCCCGGGCGTGTGCGGGCCGAGCTCAACAGCCACCAATATTCGCAGGACAGTTTCGGGCGCAGCGATTTTCAGCGCGGCGTCGCGCGTATTCATCACCTGTTGTTCGAGCAGACGGAGGCCGTGCAATGAGTTCTCCCGTCACCTTGCTGCCGCCGGTTCGCGAAGAGTATGAACGTCCGCTCGAACCGCTCGGTGAACTTGCGCTCGAAGCGCCGCTGCCGCTCGGCAAGCGGATTTTTGCGCAAGCCTGGTTGCGCAAGACGTTGATTGCGCTGGTGCTGATCGCCGTGTGGGAGATCGCCGCGCGCGCCGTCGATAACGATTTGCTGTTGCCGACTTTCGGCGCGACCTTCAGTGCCTTCGTACAAGGTATCTGGTCCGGCGAACTGCTGCAGAAAACCGCTGTGTCGATGTCGGTTCTGTTGCGCGGCTATCTGCTGGGCGCCGTGCTCGCGTTCGTGTTGACGTCGCTGGCTGTGTCGACACGCGTGGGCCGCGATTTCCTGTCGATGCTGACCGCGATGTTCAATCCGTTGCCTTCGATCGCACTGTTGCCGCTCGCGTTGCTGTGGTTCGGCTTGGGGACCGGCAGCTTGCTGTTCGTCCTGGTGCACTCGGTGTTGTGGCCGCTTGCGCTCAATACATACTCCGGTTTTCAGTCGGTGCCCGCGACGCTGCGCATGACGGGCCGCAACTACGGGCTGACCGGCTTGCGTCACGTCCTACTGATTCTGGTGCCGGCGGCGTTGCCGTCGATTCTCGCCGGCTTGCGCGTTGGCTGGGCATTTGCTTGGCGTACGCTGATTGCGGCCGAACTCGTATTCGGCGCGAGTTCCGGCAACGGTGGCCTTGGCTGGTACATCTTCCAGAATCGCAACGAGTTGTACACGGATCGCGTTTTCGCTGGGCTGGCGGCGGTGATCGTGATCGGCTTGCTGGTCGAGCATCTGGTGTTCGATACGCTCGAGCGCATCACCGTGCGGCGCTGGGGTGTGCAGCATTAGCAGACAGTGTGGGAGAGGCGGGCAGGCGATGGGAAAGGGCGAATCGTGGGATTCGCCCTTTTCCATTCAGCGCCGCCTGTCATCGACAGTGGCTCCGCCTCGGGCCGCTACCTTCCGCGCGAATGATATTCTTGCTCGCAAAAGTGCGACCGTCGTTTCGACCTTCATAGCGCGGCAACCCCATGGAAAACCTCCTCAAAAAACTCGACCTCACTTCGCTGCGCCTGTTCGTTGCCGTCTGCCAGGAGCAGAACATCGCGCGCGCGGCCGAACGCGAGTTCATCGCGTCTTCCGCGGTGAGCCGGCGCATCGCCGAGATCGAGGCGCTGATCGGCCTGCCGGTGATACAGCGCCAGTCGCGCGGCATCACGGTGACACCGGTCGGCGAGACCGTGCTGCGCTATGCGCAGGCGATCATCGGCAACATCGAACAGATGAGCGCCGAATTGTCGCGCTTTTCTTCGGGCGCGAAGGGCCGTGTGCGCGTGGTGGCGAATCTGTCGTCGATCGTGCAGTTCTTGCCGGAAGACGTCGCGGCGTTCGGGCGCGCGTTTCCCGAAGTGTCGATCGAACTGGAAGAGGAGAACAGCGCGGACGTGCTGCGTATCGTCGACGAGCATGGCGCGGACTTCGGCATCTGCAACGCGGTGGCCGGCAGCGAGGCATTCGAGCAGGTACCGTATCGGGAAGACCGCCTTGCGGTGCTGGTGCCGGGCGGCCATCGTCTGGCCGACGCGTCGCGCGTGACGTTCGACGACCTGCTCGGCGATAGCTTCGTCGGCCTGCGCAGCGAGAGCGCGCTGACGCAGCTTCTCACACAGCAGGCGGCGAACGCCGGCCGGCGGCTCGACGTGAAGATCCGCGTCAGCAGTCTCGACGCATTGTGCAGGATGGTGCACGCGGGGCTCGGCATCGCGATTGTGCCTGAGCAGGTCGGCCTGCTTTATCTGAATGCGCTCGACGTCCGCCTGCTGGCGCTCGGCGATGCCTGGGCGGCGAGGCGTCTGGTGATGATCTTCAAGGCCCGCGACCAGTTGAGCGCCAGCGCGGCGGCGCTGGTGGGGTTTCTCGGCAACCAACCGTAGCGCGCGGCCCAGCAGCGTTCGCCAAACGAGACGTCAGCGTTGCCGGACCGGCACTTCGGCATTGCCCTTGCGCGCCTTATAGTGAGCGCAAGGAGAATGCAATGGAAGATACGATTCGTCTGGACGGCCGCGTGCTGTATCTGTCGGAAGACCCCGCGGTGCTCGAGGCGCAGCTCGCGGGCGAAAATTTCACGCGTGCCACGGCCGGAGCGCTGCGCGATAACGTTTCCACCGACGAAATCACGCCAGTCACTGTGATGCTCACTTACGACGAGCGCCTCGGCCAATATCCCTACGTTGGTTTCAAGGCCGGCGAGCGCATGCCGATCGGCCGCAATGCGATCAGGGACGGCGGCTTCCAGGTGACGGTGGCGGGCAAGCGCTACGGCAAGGGTTCTTCGCGCGAATCGAGTCCGTTGGCGGAGTTGTCGGCGGGAATCCGCTTGATCGTCGCGGAGAGTTTCGAGCGTATCTATCAGCAGAACTGCGACAACATCGGCATTCTCACCACGACCGATTTCTCGGTGCTCGATCGTCTGATCGCGGGCGAAGCGGTGCCGATCGACGAATTCCTCAAAGGCCGCGATGCGCTCACGCAGCAGATCATTCGCAGCGGCGGCCTGCTTGCGTACAGCAAGTTCGCGGACTGGCCGGCGCCGCGTGTGCGTGATGTTATGAGCGCGGCTGGCACGCATGCCGCGGCGGAGCGCAAAACGCTGGTGGAGAAGATCATCGAGCGGCATCTTCATCCGGGCATTGAACGCGCGCAACGCGGCGACGGCGTGTTCATCGCCGCCGACTGGCGCTTCAGCCACGATTACTTCACCGGCATGTGCGCGCATCTGATGCATCGCGCGTTCGGCAAGCCCGCGCCGTTGCATGCGCCGGATCACATCATCGCGTTTCAGGACCATCTGGTGCTCGCCGCGCAAAGCATTCCGCACGTGCGCGACGGTTTGCTGCCGGGCGTCGCCAATCTGATGGAAGGGCATACGTCCTTCTCGCGCGACTATCCGGTGCGCTCGCATGGCGCGCTCGACGGCACGCCCGGTTCCGAAGGCATCTGTCATGCGCTGATGGCGGAGCAGTACGCGTTGCCGGGGCAGGTTGCATGCGGCACCGATTCGCACACGCCTCATTCGGGTTCGCTCGGCTGTCTCGCATTCGGTGCGGGCGCAACGGAAATCGCCAATAGCTGGGTGACGGGCTACGTGCGCTGCAAAGTGCCGGAAACCTTGCGCATCGAAATCGACGGGACCTTGCGCGACGGCGTGACCGCCAAGGACGTCGTGCTGCATCTGTTGCAAATGGATGCGATCCGCTCGGGCGGCGCGATCGGACTGGTGTTCGAATACGGCGGCGAAGCAGTGCGCGCGATGTCGATCGACGAGCGCGGGACGCTGACCAACATGGTCGCGGAATTGGGCGGCTTCACCGGCATTGTCGAGCCGGACGAACGCACCGTGGCGTTTCTGAAGGAGCGGCGCGGTGTCGATTTCGTCCTCGAAAACTGGATGAAAAGCGATGTGGGCGCGACCTATCGCGACACGATCCGCATCGACGCCACCGCAATCGAGCCGATGCTCGCGCGTCCCGGCGATCCGGGCAACGGCGTGCCCGCGCCGCAACTGGAGCAGGACGTCGCCATCGATATCGCGTACGGCGGCTCATGCACCGCGGGCAAGCGCGAAGACTTCGACTTCTATCATGAGGTGTTGCGCTGGGGCGTGGAGCAGGGCATGCGGGTGCCCGACGGCAAGCGTCTGTTCCTGCAATTCGGCACGATGGCGGTGCGCACGTATTGCGACGAGCAAGGCTATTTGCCGGTATTCGAGCGCGCCGGCGTGACGCTCGTGATGCCGGGCTGCGGCTCGTGCGCGAACTGCGGACCGGGGCAGTCCGCCAATGCGAACGAGGTGACGATCAGCGCGATCAACCGAAATTTCCCCGGCCGTTCGGGACCGGGCAATGTGTGGCTCGCGAGTCCGTACACGGTCGCGGCGAGCGCGCTGGCCGGGAAAATTACCACCTTCGAACAATTGAAGCGCACACGCGGCTAGAATGCTGGCCGGACCTTGGGCTCCGGTATCGTGAAACGCGCGTGACGCGCGCAGGGTACGAAAGGCCGGCACCAGACCGGCCCCGACCGGCCTCGACAGGCATCACCTGGAGACAAACAACATGGCATTCCCCGATCACGCAGCGTCCGTCGCGCGCAGCGACGGCGCGGCGTCTTCCATCACCGCCACTGCCTCGTCGGCCACTACGCTCGACGCCGGCAGCATCTCGGCGCGCCTCGACCGCCTGCCCGCCACGCGCTCCGTCTGGAAGCTGGTGGTGCTGCTGAGCCTCGGTTTTTTCTTCGAACTGTACGACCTGCTGTACTCCGGCTATGTCGCGCCGGGCCTCGTCAAAAGCGGCCTGCTGACTGCGACGACGCACGGCCTGTTCGGCTCGACCGGCGTCGCGAGTTTCATCGCCGCTTTGTTCTCGGGGCTTTTCATCGGCACGATTGCTTGCGGCTTTCTGGCGGATCGCTTTGGACGCCGCGCGGTGTTCACGTATTCGCTGCTGTGGTACACCGCGGCCAACGTCGTGATGGCGTTTCAGGAAACGGCCACGGGCCTGAATTTCTGGCGCTTCGTCGCGGGTATCGGCATCGGCGTCGAACTGGTGACGATCGGCACGTACATCTCCGAGCTGGTACCCAAACAGATTCGCGGCCGTGCATTCGCGTGCGAGCAGGCGGTCGGTTTCACGGCGGTGCCGGTGGTCGCGTTTCTGTCCTATCTGCTGGTGCCGCGCATGCCGTTCGGCATCGACGGCTGGCGCTGGGTGGTGCTGATCGGCGCGCATGGTGCGCTGTTCGTCTGGTGGATCCGGCGCGCGCTGCCGGAAAGTCCGCGTTGGCTCGCGCAACAAGGGCGTCTCGCCGAAGCCGATCGCGTGATGAGCGAACTCGAAGCGAAAGTGCGTAGCGAGTATGGCCGCGAATTGCCGCCACCCGCGCCGCCGGTGCCGGTTGCGCCGCGCGGCAGCTTCCGCGACATGTGGGTGCCGCCGTACCGCAGCCGCACGCTGATGATGACGATCTTCAACATCTTCCAGACGGTCGGTTTCTACGGCTTCGCAAACTGGGTGCCGACGCTGCTCATCAAGCAGGGCATTACGATCACCACGAGCCTGATGTACTCGAGCGTGATTGCGCTGGCTGCTCCTGTCGGACCGATAATTGGCCTGTTTATCGGCGACCGCTTTGAGCGGAAGACTGTCATTGTCGTGATGGCGGCTGTGAATATCGTATGTGGCCTGTGGTTCAGCCAGGCGTCGGGCGCGGTGTTGCTGGTGAGCCTCGGCGTGTGTCTGACGCTCGCGGGCAATATCATTTCGTACAGCTACCATGCGTATCAGACCGAGCTCTTTCCGACCAGCATCCGCGCGCGGGCGGTGGGCTTCGTCTATTCGTGGAGCCGCTTCTCCGCGATTTTCACGGCCTTTCTGATTGCGTCGGTGTTGAAGCACTTCGGCACGACCGGCGTGTTCGTGTTCATCGCCGGTGCGATGCTGATCGTGATGCTGGCAATCGGCTTGATGGGGCCGCGGACCAAGGGCCTTGAACTTGAGCAAATATCCAGATCAAGCTACTGACAATGAACCAGCAGGAATGGGCGGGGGCGGTTGATGTGCCGCCGTTCGGCACGCTGCCACTGTAGGCCTTCAGGCGGGACGATCGTCCGGGGCGCGAGGTGAGTCGAGTCATGCCATTTGCGACCATCGCAGCGCTGTCAAATGCTCATCAAGAAAGGACAGGCGAGATGTTCAGGCAAAACTCCGCTGCCTGCTGCCCAGCGATTTTACTCGTGGGTTTCATAAGCCATCCTTGGCCGCCTTGCCGCGAGAGACCCGCAGCGTCCGCTGCATCGCATCTCCAATCTGCCGCCACAGGAACTCAGCCGCCGGAGAAAGCCGCCGCCCGACGCGCCTGAGAATCTGACTGCTGAATTCACGCGCGATGGGGTGCTCCAGTTCCAGCGCGACGAGCCTTCCCGCGTCGAGATACTGCCGCGCCGCGTCGGTCGACATGAATGCCACGCCAAGCCCCGCCGCCGCGATGGCTTGGGCCGCGGAAAAAAGATCGCAGCGGTAGGCCGGCGCAAGATTCAGCCGTTCCGCGTGAAGGATCGCATCGAGATACTGCTGCGCGCCGAACCGTTCCGGCATGAAAATGAGCCGCTGCTCCTTCAATTCGTCGAGCCTGATGTGCCGCGGCCCGGCCGCAGCCAGCGCATGGCGCGGGCTCACGAGCGCGCAGAAGGGCGCCGCCCGGAAAGACTTTGCCCGGATCGCCGGGTCGCGCTTACCGCCCGCACAGAGCCCGATATCCACCTCGTCGTTGCGCACCATCGCCGTGATGGCGGCGGTCGGGCCGCTGTGCAGTTCGACCACGATATCGGGAAACTCCGCGCTGAACCGCTCCAGTGCGATCGCCAGCAGATTCTCGACGAAGCCCTCGCCGACGCCGATTCCGACCCGTCCGCGCCGCAGGCCCCGGAAATCCTCCAGTTGGGCCAGCATCTCGGCGTCGCGCCGGGAGCTCTCGCGGAAATGCTCGACCAGGCTTCGGCCAATGTCGCTCAGCGCCACCCGGCGGCCGTGCCGCTCCAGCAGGACCACCCGATGCTTGCGTTCGAGCTGCGCGACCTGGCGGCTGATCACGGACGCATTGATCCCCAGCGCGTCAGCCGCCGCGCGCACGCCGCCGTGCACCTCGATCTCGTGCAGATAGCGCAGGCTCCGCGTGTTGAGCGCGTTGTCCCGGTCCGCCGATTCATCTTTCTCCATGCCGTCACCTGTTGACTCGCAGGTCAACATTATCATCCCTTGAACGTCATTGATCAGGGTTTATTGCAACGAAATACTGACCCGATTATTTTCTACCGAATGCAATCCGACCATGGCAAGCACGCCGCACTTTTGCGCACTCGACGATACGAAAGACCTCCGCGACGAGCTGAGCACCATTCGCCGTCACCTCCATCAGCACCCCGAGCTGGCGTACCAGGAGTTCCAGACGGCCGATTTCGTGGCGCGGCAGTTGGAGAGCTGGGGCTATCAGGTCACGCGCGGCCTCGGCGGCACCGGCATGGTGGCGTCGCTCACCGCGGGTGACGGGGCGCGCGCGGTGGCCGTGCGGGCCGACATGGATGGGTTGCCGATCACCGAGGAAACCGGGCTGCCTTACGCCAGCGCGCACCAGGGTTTAATGCATGCGTGCGGCCACGACGGGCATACGACGATGGTGCTCGGCGCGGCGCGCCACCTCGCCCGGACCCGCCGCTTCAACGGCACGGTCCATCTCGTGTTCCAGCCCGCGGAGGAAATCGGTGCGGATAGCGGCGCGGAGCGGATGATTGCCGACGGCCTGTTCGAGCGCTTCCCGTGCGAGGCGATTTTCGGGCTGCACAATCACCCCGGCTATCCCACGGGTACGTTCATGTTCCGCAGCGGTCCGTTCATGGCAGCGTGCGACACGGTGGACGTCACGATTCACGGTCGCGGCGGGCATGCGGCGCGTCCGCATCTCGCCGTCGATCCGGTGGTGATCGGCAGCACGCTCGTGACCGCGCTGCAGACGGTGGTCTCGCGCAACGTCGACCCCATGCAGACGGCCGTGATCACGGTGGGCGCATTCAACGCGGGGCACGCGGCCAACGTGATTCCCGAATCGGCACGTTTGCAGATCAGCGTGCGCTCGTTCGACGCCGAGGTTCGCAAGCTCCTCGAAACCCGCATCCGCGCGCTCGTGGAAGCGCATGCGAGCGCGTACGGCGCGCGGGCCGACATCAAGTACATCGCCGGCTATCCGGTGGTCGTCAACAGTGAACGGGAAACCGGGCTGGCGCTGCAGGTGGCGCGCGAGCTGGTCGGCGACGAACAGGTGATCGACAAGTTCGGGCCGATTGCGGGCAGCGAAGACTTCGCCTATTACCTGCAACACAAGCCGGGTTGCTTCCTGCGCCTCGGCAACGGCGAAGGGGCACCCATGCTGCACAACGCCTCCTACGATTTCAACGACGACAACCTCACCGTCGGCGCCGCCTACTGGACGCGGCTCGTCGAGCGCTTCCTCGCCGAGGCGGCCTGAGGCGTCCGGACACCATAAAGCAGGCGCCGCGCGGTGCCTGAGGCATCGCGCAGAGGCGTTGCGCCTGACCAGATCATCAATGGGGATTTATTCATGTCAGTCAATCCTGTGTCGTCAAGCATCGTCGAGCAGAATCGTGCTGTGTCGTCGAGCAGAATCGTGGTGGCCGCGACCGTCGGCAACTTGCTGGAGTTCTACGATTTCACGGTCTACAGCTTTTTCGCGTTGACGATCGCGAAGCTTTTCTTCCCTTCGCACGATCCGATCGTCTCCACGCTGATGGCGCTCTTCGCGTTCGCGATCGGCTTCGTCGCGCGTCCGCTCGGCGGCTTCGTGCTCGGCCGCTACGCGGACAAACGCGGCCGCCGTGCCGCGCTGACGCTGACCATTTTCCTGATGGCGCTCGGCTCCCTGACGATCGGCCTCACGCCGACTTACGAGTCGATCGGCCTGGCGGCGCCCGCCATCATCATCGTCGCGCGTCTGGTGCAAGGGTTTGCACAAGGCGGTGAGTTCGGCGCCGCCACTGCGACGCTGCTGGAAACCGGTTCGGCCAAGGGGCGCGGTTTCCGCGCGAGCTGGCAGCTGGCCAGCCAGGGCGCGGCCGCGTTGCTGGGTTCGGGGATCGCGGCGATCCTCACTTATCAATTGAGCAGCGAGCAACTGCTGGAATGGGGCTGGCGTACGCCGTTCCTGATCGGCACGCTGATCATGCCAGTGGGCGTCTATCTGCGCCGCCATATCGTCGAGGAGCCGCCGAAGGCGGAAGCGTCGAAGCAAGTCGTGCTCGAAGGGTATCTCGTGCGCAAGTGGTTCCTGACCGTGTTCGCGATCATGGGCATGACCGTGGCCACCTATGTGCTCATGTACTACATCCCGACGTACTCGATCCAGTACCTGAAGATGCCGGCCAAGCTGTCGATGCTGGTGTCGATTTCGGCCGCGGTCGTGTCGCTGACGTTCTGTCCGATATGGGGCGCGCTGTCCGACAAGATGCAGCGCCGCAAACCGCTTACGATGGCGGGGCGCGTCGTGCTGATCGCGCTGCTGTATCCGGCGTTCTGGCTGATGAACCAGTTTCCGTCGCTGCCGGTGGTGATGGGGCTCATCATCGTGCTGATGTTCTTCTACACGATGGGGTCGGCGCCTGCTTATGCGCTGATGCCGGAGAACTTCCCGAAGCACGTCCGCGCCGGCTATCTGGCGAGTGCGTATGCGGTGTCCGTGTCCGTGTTCGGCGGGACCGCGCAACTGGTCGTCGCGTGGCTGATCCGCGTGAGCGGTAACACGATGGCGCCGGCGTGGTACATGATCGCGTGCGTGATCATTTCCCTGATCGCCGTGTCGATGCTCGAGGAAACCGGGGGACGGGAACTCACCTGAACGGAGCGCTCAGAACAACTGTTTCTGACCGCTCATCAGCGTCGTGAAGTTATCGCGCAACATCGGCAGGATAGCGTCGGCGACGGGCTGCAACTGGCGCGTCAGATAGTGCTCGTAATCGATCGCCGAGCGCAGCGTTTCGAGCGGTTCCGGTCCGGCGACCGTCATCACGTAGCTGATCCAGCCGCCGTTCTGGTATTGCAAGGGCCGGCCCTGCCGGCGATTGAACTCGTCGGCCACGCGTGCCGCGCGGACATGAGGCGGCACGATGCGCTCGTAGTCGCCGAGCGGTCTGCGCACTTGCTTGCGGTACACGAGCTGGTCATCGAACTTCCCCTCCAGCGTATCGCGCACATAGTCGCGCACGTAATCCTCATACGGCTGCTGTCTGAAAATGCGTAAATAAAGCTCCTGCTGAAACCGCTGCGCAAGCGGGGTCCAGTCGGTACGCACCGTTTCCAGTCCTTTATAGACGACGTCCTCGCTGCCGTCCGGCAGAACCGTCAACCCGGCATAGCGCTTCTTGCTGCCTTCTTCGGCGCCGCGAATGGTCGGCATGAAGAAGCGCCGGTAATGCCGTTCGTATTGCAGTTCAAGCGCACTGTCGAGGCCGAAGCGCTCCCGCAGATGTTGCCGCCACCACTGGTTGATGTGTTCGACAAGCGCCCGGCCGATGCGGCTCGCTTCTTCCTCGGTATGGGCGGTTTTCAGCCACACGAAGGTCGAATCGGTATCGCCGTAGATGACCTCGTAACCTTCGGCCTGAATCAGCTCACGTGTGCGATGCATGATTTCGTGGCCGCGCATGGTGATCGACGACGCCAAACGTGGGTCGAAGAAGCGGCAGCCGGTGGAGCCCAGCACGCCGTAAAAAGCGTTCATGATGATCTTCAACGCCTGCGAAAGCGGCTTGTTGTGCTCGCGCTTGGCCGTTTCGCGTCCTTGCCAGACCTGGCCGACGATCGACGGCAAGCTGTGGCGATCGCGCGAGAAACGCGCGCCGAGAAAGCCCGGCACCGATTGATCGTCGCCGGGATTCTGCATGCCTTCGACGAGACCCACGGGGTCGATCAGGAACGTGCGAATGATTGACGGATACAGGCTCTTGTAGTCGAGAACCAGCACCGAATCGTAAAGACCGGGCCGCGAATCCATGACGAAACCGCCCGGACTCGCGGCGCCCGCTACGTCGCCGAGATTCGGCGCCACATAGCCTTGCCGATGCATCCGCGGCATGTACAGATGCGTGAACGCCGCCACCGATCCGCCGCTGCGGTCAGCGGGCAAGCCGGTGACAGTCGCACGCTCCAACAGGAACGGCAGCAACTCTGTCTTCGCGAAGATGCGCGTGACCAGCTCGCAATCCTTGAGGTTGTATTGCGCGAGAGCGGGCTTGTCTTCATCGAAACGGCGCTGGATTTCATCCATCCGCTGATACGGATTGTCGATCGACTTGCCTTCACCCAGCACCGAGCGCGCGACGTGTTCGAGACTGAACGACGGAAAACTCCACGTCGCGGAGCGCAGCGCTTCAATGCCGTCGATGATCAGTCGGCCGGCCGCACCGGCGAAGAAATGATTCTGCTTGTGGCCGTGCTCGCGCCACTCCATCACGGCGCCGCCACGTCCCAGCCGCAGCGGCACGCGATACTGTTCGGCGTGCTGCCGCAACACGCGCAAATCGAACTGCACGAGGTTCCAGCCGATGATGGCATCGGGGTCGTGCCGCTCCAGCCACACGTTCAGCTTTTCGAGCAACTGGGCGCGTATCTCGCAGTATTCGAGCTGGAAGTCGAGCCCGCCGGGGGCGCCGTTCGGCGGGCCCAGCATGTAGACCTGGCGCTGTCCGCAGCCTTCGAGCGCGATCGAGTAGAGCTCGGCGCGAGCGCTGGTTTCGATGTCGAGCGACACCAGTTTTAATGACGGGCGATAGTCCGTGGCAGGCTTCAACTCGCCGTTCAGCAGCGCGCCGTTGTCTTGCGCCTCGCCGCCGAACCACACCGGCGCGGTGATGAAACGCTCCATCATGTAGCGCTCGGGCGGGAAGATATCGGCTTCATAGACGTCGACACCGCCTTGCTTCAAACGCTTCTCGAGCCCCGTCAATTGCCGGTACTGCGGGCAGTAAAGCCCCATGACCGGCCGACGCTGGAAGTCGCGCAGATCGAGCGGGCGCAATTCGATCTGCGTTTCGCGGCGCAGGATCGTTTCGGCGCGCTCGCGGTGCGCGGCCGGGATGAACGCAACCGAAGGCTGTGGACGCAGACGGATGTGACGGGGCCCTCCGTCTGTTGCCAGCCAGAAATCGACCTCCGTGCCGGCCGGCGTGTCGCGCCAATGTCGGGTCAAAATGAAACCCTGTTCAAGCTCAGTCAAACGTCCACCTCGAAACGGCCACCATCGCCATGCGCAATTTTACCGCCATGCGTTTGTTGCCGTGGACGTTGCCGCCGCCGCGCCGCCGTTTGCGTGTGCCCCGTGACTGCAGCCGCGCCGCGTAGTCTGTATGATCGTTTTGCAGCGATTCCTTTGGCACAGTCGATGTGCCGGTCAGTCTACTAAGAGCGGAGTGAGCAATATGACTTTGGGTAAACTTGTTGTTGTGGTCGCCGTGGCGGCAACCAGCTTTGGTGCACAGGCGCAAATCGCCGGCACCCAACCCCTTAGCGTCACGGTCGAGCAATCCAACGCGCTGCTGAGCGGCTGGAGTGCGAAGAAAAGCATTCTCGGCAAGGCCGTATACAACGACCAGAACGAGAAGATCGGTTCGATCCGCGATCTGGTGATCGCACCCGATGGTTCGCTGTCGGCTGCAATCGTCTCCACAGGTGGGTTTCTCGGCGTGGCGTCGCATGACGTAGCCGTGCCGGTCGCGGCACTCGATATTCGCTCGGGGAATTTCTATCTGGCAGGCGCGACGAAAGACGCGTTGAAAGCGACGCCTGCGTTCCAGTACAGCAAGGTTCAGGCGCCGCCGAAGCCTAAAAAGCTGACCGGGCAGTAAGTTGTCTATCAGGCTTCCAAAGCGAGCGTGGCGAAGGTGCCGAGCCAATGCTCGCCCATATAGTCGCCGGCCACGTGCGCCAGCGCGCATTCGAGATGACGCTCGGCCGACTCGAACAACGCGACCCGGCCTGCGTCGCCGACGGGCAGCGCGCGCGCCAGCGACCGCTGACACCATGCGCGACTCAGGTTCAAGCCGTCGAGGTGGGCGATCTTGCCATCGGTGCGATCCGTCACGGTAACGGGTTCGAACAGGGTGGCGGGTTGGCGCGCGCCGAGATCCGGCAGAAAGCGGCCTAACCATGCAACGAACTGCGCGGGCGGCAGCACACGCCGCATCAACTCCGCTTCCATGAGCGAAGGCGACAGGAACTCGTCGCCGGCGGGCTCCCATGCCTGACACGCGACGTCGTTCAGAAACCAGCGCTCTGCAGTGCTCACCAGCAGCGCTTCGAGCGATTCACGCGAGGTTTGACGCGCGAAATCGAGCGTTAGCGCGAGTGCGAACGCCATGTTGAAGTGCGTGCCGACACGCAGCGGGTAAGTCGCTTTCGGCAGGAAATCTTCGAACCGTTCGACAAAGGCTTCGGTGAGCGGCACAAAGGTTTTGGACCAACGCGCCGCTTCCGAGAGCTTCAGCGTCTGGAGTTGCGCGCTCAGCGCGAGCAGCCAGGCCCACCCATAAGGACGCTCGAAGCCGCGGTTGTGCGGCAAGTCGAGATACGCGCGTTCGCCGGCCACGTTCGCATCGGTGAAGTGCTCGTCGACCACCGCGATAATGCGCCCCGCTTCGGGCAGATCGGGAAAGCGCTCGAGCAGATGCAGAATCAGCCAGTAGCCGTGCACGCACGAATGCCAGTCGTAGCTGCCGTAAAAAATCGGATGCAATGCACTCGGGCCCTGCACGTCTTGCGGACCGGCGAGGGCGTGGGTCAGCTTGTTCGGATACTCGCGCGTGAGGTGGTTCAGTGCGAGATTGGCAAATTTGGACGCGAATTCGGGCGTGAGTTGAGCAATCATCGAGCGCCTCCTCAAAAGCGGAATACGAAGAGATATATCAGTATGGTATTGACCCTCAACAATAGCAAAGCCTCCGGCCATCGGGCTTCATCAGGCCTTTCTTGCCGCACTCGATTTCACCTCAGGTAAAGGGAGCCGAGCCTATGCGTTGCGGGTGCTCTGTTTTAAAGGAGGATGGGGCAGCAAATCCAAAGCCGACGGCAAGTTCAAAACCATCCCAACATTTCGACAGCCGCCGATTTCTCGAACCCAGCACAATTATTCTATGCCGGTACGGCGACCGGGGCCGACTCGCTGCCAGCGTCAAGCATGCGCACGGCAAAGCCGTAGCAGCGCTCGATCAGTTCGGGCTGCATCATTTTGTGTGGCGTGCCCTGCGCGATTATCGTGCCTTCCGCGAGCAAAGCGATCGCGTCGGCATGACGCGCCGCCAGATTCGGGTCGTGCACGATCGCCAGTGCACCTATGTTCCAGCGGCGCGCCACGTCCCGGACTGTCGCAAGAAGACCGTGCTGGTGGGCAATATCAAGGGCGGCAGTCGGCTCGTCCAGCAGGAGATACCGGGGCATTGCCCGAACGTGCTCTGGACAGATACTGGCAACAGGCCAGATCTGGGCAAGGACCCTGGCAAACTGGACGCGCGCCAGTTCGCCCCCGGACAGTGTCGTGATGTCGCGCCCTGCGAGTCCACCGGCCTCCGCCAGTGCCAGGGCCTCGCCGACAATCTCCCGATCGCGCCTTGAAGGCGCGCCGCCGCGTACATGAGGGTAACGCCCGAGCAGCACGATTTCCTCGACGCTGAACGGGAAAACAGGCTGGGAAGATTGAGGCAACACGGCGCGCTGCAGAGCGAGGCGTTGAGGCGGGATCGTACGCAGCGGTTCACCGTTGAGCGTCAGATCGCCGCTGATGCGCAAAGCACGCATTGCGCCTGAGGTGTCGAACTCTCCGGCCAGCGCCTTGAGCAGCGTACTTTTGCCGACGCCGTTGCGTCCGAGGAGCGCCGTCAAGGCACCGGGCTTCACGGCTAGCGAAAGGTTCCGTAAAACCGTGATTGCGCCTCGCGTCACGCTCAAATTGCTCGCGATCAACATCTTATGTCTGCTCCATCGGATTCACTGAAGTGCCGCTCACAAGCCGAGTTGACCGCGGCTGCGCCACAACAGCACGAGGAAGAACGGCGCACCGAGCAACGCGGTGAGGATGCCGAGCGGTACTTCTGCCGGCGCGGCCACGGTGCGCGCAGCCAGGTCTGCCAGCACGGTCAAGGTGGCCCCGAGTAGCATGGCGCCGGGCATCACCACACGCTGGTTCGGGCCGCATGCGAGCCGCACGCAATGAGGAGCCACCAGCCCGATAAAACCGATCACGCCGGTGCATGAGACTAACGCACCCACGCTCAGCGCAGAAGCAGCCAACACCGTGCGCTTGACACGTTGTGTCGGCACGCCCAGATGCTGCGCCTCAGTCTCGCCAAGTTGCAATGCATTGAGCGCATG
This sequence comes from Paraburkholderia sp. IMGN_8, assembly GCF_038050405.1. Lineage (NCBI taxonomy): Bacteria > Pseudomonadati > Pseudomonadota > Betaproteobacteria > Burkholderiales > Burkholderiaceae > Paraburkholderia > Paraburkholderia sp. IMGN_8. The sequence continues at coordinate 1,578,670 of NZ_CP150901.1, forward strand.
GCCGTTGCGTGCGATCAGGACGACGCCGACCAGAACGAAAGGAATCACCGCGGCAAGCATTGGCCATTGTGAGCCACCGAGGCTGCCCAGGCTCCAGAACGTCAGGGAGCGGAGCTGGGCGTCGTCGGCGATGTAGGTGAGCAGCCCGATGGCGGCGCCCACCAGCGCGTTAATCGCGATGCCCGCCAGCAGTAATAATGGCAACGCAAGCCGTCCGCGAGCGGAGGCGAGCCGATAAACCAGCGCGGAAACTGCCAGAGCGCCGACGAACGCCGCAACCGGCAGGGCATACAGGCCAACTGCAGCAAAGGACGCACCCAGAAGCGGCCCGAGCACGATCAGCGTGGACGCGCCCAGGGCGGCGCCGCTCGAAATGCCAATCAGTCCCGGGTCAGCCAGTGGATTGCGAAAGAGCGCCTGCAAGGCGCTGCCGGCAGCACCGAAGCCCGCGCCGACGAGCAGCGCGAGCACTACACGCGGCAACCGGATAGTGAACAGCACTGCCTGGGCTTGCTGGACCGCAGGGTCATTCACCACGGCGTCGGAGCCCGCCGTTAGCGCGGACCAGACAACCAGGGGCGCCATGCCGTAAGCGCCAATGCAAATTCCAGCAAGTATCGCCCCGCAAAGCGCTACGACGAGGCAGCACAGCAGCACAGCCGCGCCCCGATGCCGTCGGTCAGCGAGGGTGAACGATTCCGCATGAGAGGCATGGTCCGCTGGCATACCGGGACGCGCTGCGCTTGATGTGTTCATCGGTTTGGTGGCAAACGTGTGTTCGTCAAGCCTGCCCCAGACGCTGGTTGAGCGTCACCACGGCAGCAGGCAATCGAGGGCCAAAGCCGAGCATGAACAGGGTGTCGAGCGACTCGACCCTTTTCGCCCGGCCAGCAGGTGTGGCGCCGAAGCCAGGACTCGCGAGCAGCTTCTCAGCACCGCCAATCGCGCTCAGCGCTTCATCGGTGGTGAGCACGATGTCGGGTGCCGCACTAACCAGTGCTTCGGCGGACAACGGCCGGTACCCGTTGAAGCCCTGCATCGCGTTGCGCGCGCCGGCATAGGTGAGCATGGCATCTGCGGCGGTGCGCTGCCCCGCGACAAACGCCTGATTGCCGGTGTTGTTCAGCACGAACAGCACGCGCGGTGGCTGGGCGCGCGTGGCGAATGGCGATGTGCTGATTGTCTGGCGGGCCACCTGCCATTGCTCGTTAAAACGAGCCTGTAGCGCCTTGCCTGCCTCGTGCACATCGAGCGTCCGGGCGATGCCGCCAATCTTTTCGCGTACAGAGTCGACGTCATGGCGCTCAGCAAATGTCACCACTTCCACACCTGCCTGCTTCACCTGGCTTAGTACGTTCGGCGGTCCCGCTTCCGAAGACGCCAGAATCAGGTCGGGCCGCAACGACAGCAGCCCTTCCGCCGATAGCGCTCGCTGATAACCGACCTTCGGCAACGCGCCTGCAGCGGCGGGGAACGTGCAGGTCGTATCGGTTGCGACCAGCACGCCGCGTGCATTCGCTTGCGCGTCAAGCGAATAGACGATTTCGGCCAGCGCTCCGCCAACCACGATTACCCGCCGTTGGCCCCGCTGTGCGTCCGCGCGCATCGAAATTCCAGCGAGCAGCAACGCGGCGCCGCCAAAGACGAAGGCGCGGCGAGGTCCCTTAACGCGCCCGGAATTCATACCGAAGCCTCGTCGAGCAGGGGGGCGAGTTCTGCGATCAGTTCGCGCCATTCTTCCAGTTCGGGCGCGCCGGGTTTGCGCGCCCCAAACAGCATGGCGATGTTCTCACCCTGTAAGTCGAACAGTTCCAGAGACGTGACAATGCCGTCGGACGTCGGCTTACGAACCACCCACGCACTCGCAATCAGGTCCGTGCGCAGATGCAGGTTGAAACCCGGGTCTAGCACGTTGAGCCAGGTACCCATGACACGGATGGTCTTAACCGGGCCGGTATGAATCTGGATCATGCCGCGATTGCCCACGAACACCATGATAGGTACGGCGGCCTCAGACGCACGGACCAGTAGATTCTGCAATGCTCCGGTTGAAACGGGTAGCGCATATCGTCGCTCCGCGAGGCGCAGCGCCTGCGTGCGAGCAAGCCCAAATTGACGCAGCATGCCAAAGAACTGATGCGTGTCGCTCATTGCGTCCCACGCCGCATGAAATGCCGGCACGTCGATTTCGCTATCGTCCTTGACGACCGGCGAGGCCGCCAGTTCGCCCAGCATCAGCCCCGGCACTTGTTCCGCAGCGCTCCAGCGCTCGACGAAAGCGTCGAATGCCACGTGATTGCTGTGTTCGCGCAGGAAAATCTTGTGCACCGCGTGGCCTTGAGCATCGAAAAATTGCAGGCTCTTCTGTTCACCGTGAGCAGTCGCCTCCCGCACGGCGAAGCCCGATGCCCAGTGCTGGTAGAAGACCCGCAAGTCAATGGCGCCGCCCAGTACAAGGCCGACGTCGCCGTTGTGGCTCATGTTCCCGTACTGCCCGTCTTTTTCATGGACGGCCGCTTCATTGCGCGTGAGCGCCATGACTGGACCGAGATGTGGCACTTCTTCGAACAGCTCGATAAAGCGCGGCGTCAGGCGCACGACATGCTCGCCGGTAAACGCGGCGAGTGCCTCGCCTTCGCTGATGCCGAGTGCGAGCGCGGCATCGCGATTACGCAGTTTCTGCTCGGTCCTGAGCTTGACGAAGGCATGACGCAACTGTTGCAACGAAGTCGCGTCAAGGCGAGCGGTGTTTTGCATGGCAGGCTCCTAAGGTTGAGGATAGCGTAATGAAAATTGGAGAGGTCGAAGTGCTCGCCGTTACATGTCGATCTTCATGCTGACGGAGACGTTGCGCCCAGGCGCGGTATACGCGTCCTTGATAGACGACGTATCGGCGATGCCTCGCACGTCCGACCAGTTCCAGTACTTCCGGTCAAACAGGTTGAACACGCCGAGATACGCGACCACGTGCTTGCTAAAGCGATATCCACCGCGCAAGTCGACCACGAACGATGAAGGCGGTGCGAAACACGTTGCCGAACTGCACCCTTTGGGCGTGATGTCGCTGGACTTTTTGGCAGCTTGGAACAACAGGTCTGCCTGTGCGAACCATCGTTCGCCCGGCTCGTAACGCACACCGAACACGGCGGAGAACGGGTTGACGGTGTCGAGCGGCTGATTCGCGGCTCCCGTGTTCTCAACGCTGCCTTTGGTGAAAGCCATGGCTGTCTTCACAGAAAAACCTTGCGGCAGGAACCACTCGGCTCGCCCCTCAAGACCGTGAATGCGAGCCTTCCCAAAGTTGACGTACTGGAATACGAGCGGGTCGGTCGGCGTGCCGGTGCCGCCAACGGTCTGCTGCGAGATGAAATTCCGATAGCGGCCTGCGAACACCGCCGCGCTATAACTCAGCGGTCCGAAACCGGTGCCAAGTTTGCCGCGCAGACCGGCTTCAATGGTGTCGCTGGTTTCCGGCTTGAGGTTCGGATTGCCGATCGACGTGTAGCCGTAGAGCGGGTTGGCAAAGCTGTTGTTCACCTGGTCCGGCGACGGCGCACGAAAACCATGGGCATACTGGGCGTACGGAATGAGCGCCGGTGACACTTCGTAAAGCACGGCAAGCCGCGGCGACAGCGCGTTGTCGCTCGATGAAACCGGCGTGCCCGCGTACTGCGGGTCGCCTGTCTTTGCGCTGAGCCGGTAGCTATCGAAGCGCAGGCCTGGCGTGACTGTCAACGCGCCGAAACTGATCTGGTCCTGCAGGAAGGCACCGAGAAGCGTGTAATCGGTATCCGGAAATGCCTTGTTGGGGAAGGACGCTTCGCCCGCACCTGGAACCGTGCCGTTGCGCAGGTTGGTCACCCGGTCGATACTGCCGTCGCCGCCGTACAGGAGCTTGTGCGTCAGGATGCCCGTGTGAAAGGTGCTCTCCGCAAACGCGGAACCGCCGACGATGCGTTCGCTGTAATTGTTCTCCCGGCTTCGCGACGGTTGTGATCCGCGTGTCTCATAGGACTTCTGGTCCTGTGAAGCGTCCTGGTAGTAGAACTGCACATGCGCGATCTGGAAGAATCGCGCAGCTTCGTTACTGAAGTCGTAGTCGAGGCTGTAACGGTTGCGCTCAAGGCGGTCGTTTGCCGTCAGCGCGAGTGTGGTCGGTGGATTCACCGCGGACAGCACATTGGTGTCGATACGCTGCCTGACGGTTTCGGCCGTGAACTTGAACGTGTCGCGTGCCGTCGGCTTGACCACAAGCTTGCCGAGTACCGATTCAGAGTAGGTGTCCTGAGGATTCGCCGTCGTGCGGTTAGGCCCCGCCGAATTGTTCGAGCCGGTGCCGTCCAGTTCGTGGCCGCGCCGGCCATCGGCTATCACCATGCCCTGGATCATGTCACTGCCGCCGGCGGCCTGAACGGTCGCGCCGAAGCTGCGGTCGGCCGATTCGTAATTTGGCCGCACAGAAAAGTACGTTTTTTTGCCGTAGATGTTGAGCAGGTCTTGCGGGTCTTTGGTAATGAAGTTGACGGCGCCGGTCAGTCCATCGCTTCCATACAGTGCCGAGGCCGGACCTCGCAGAATTTCGATGCGCTTCAAGGTGCCGATGTCCGCATAGTCGCCGCGACCCGCTTCCAGCGGACCAAAGCTGAACGAATTCGGCAGACGGATACCGTCCTCCATCAGCAGGATGCGGTTGCCTTCGAGGCCACGGATATTGATGCTCGAGTCGCCATCGCGCCCTCCGGCTGTGGCTGCCGAAGTTGGCCGATAGGGTGTGCGCCGAACAGTGACTCCCGGCTCGTACCGCAGCGCGTCCTTGATGTTCTCCGCCTGCTGTTCTTCCAGGTCTTCGGCCGTGATGACGGAGACGCTGGCTGCGGTGTGGCTTGCCTTCGTTGCAGTCCGGGTCGCAGTAACCGTTACCGGGTCGAGCAGGTCCGAGGTACTGCGCAACTCGGCATATTGCGCAGCGCCTTGATTGATAGCGGTAGCAGACGATTCCGTTGCCGCATGAACATGAGGCCAGAAGCCAACGACGCCATAGACTCCAGCAAGCATGACGGACAGCGGACGTCGCGCCAGACGAGAAGAATGCACGTGAAAATCCCCGATGAAGAGGCCCGATAAGCTCGCTGGGTGATTCACGGCACCTGGCTGGCAGCCCAATAAAGGTTGGGCTGGGCGTGGTTAACAGGTAAAGCTCAATTAATGAAGTCGTTAGCTTTATGAAAGTATGACTTTATTGATAATGAGAATCATTGTCAATAGCAGTCGGGGCGCGACTTGGGAATGGTGCCCGTGAATTTCGAGCCACAGGCAAGTCAGAGCCGGGAATGCTCGCGCTAGCGCGGACACTCTCCGCTGCACTCGATCAGCGCAGGCGCCCTAGAACAGCTCGCGAATCCGGTGGTACATCATGCCGAGTTCGAGCGCCGGCCCGCGCAATGCCGGGCCGCCTGGAAAGCGCGCATGCCGCAACCGCGCGAACAGATCGAAGGCCGCCGTTTCGCCCGCCATCGCTTTCGCGACGACGCGTCCGGCGATGCCGGTCAGCGCGACACCGTGGCCGGAAAAGCCCTGCACGTAAAAGTAGTTCGGATCGATCGAGCCGAAATCGGGCGCGCGATTGCGCGTCACGTCGACGAAACCGCCCCACGCATGGTCGATCCGCACGTCCGCGAGTTGCGGGAACACACCGATCATGCGCTTGCGAATCTCTTCGCCGAGTTGCACGGGCGACGCGCCGGTCGAGCTCGCCCGCCCGCCGAACAGCACGCGATGATCGGCCGAGAGGCGGAAGTAATCGAGGAAGAAGTTGTTGTCGCAAATCGCCTCGCGTCCGGCGATCAGCGCGTCGGCACGCGCTTTACCGAGCGGCTCGGTGGCGACGATGTACGACGCGATCGGTGCGATGCGCGCGGCGACCGGCGCAGGTAACACGCCGCCGATGGTCGCGTTGCCACACGCCGCGACGAAACGGCAGCGCACTTCGCCGGTAGCGGTACGCACGATAGGCCTCGCGCCGCGCACCACCTCGATTACTGGCGAATGCGCGAACAGTTGTGCGCCTTCACGCCGCGCCGCATCGGCAAGACCGAGGCAGTATTTGAGCGGATGCAGGTGGCCTGAAAACGGATCGTAGACGCCGGCCAGATATCGTTGCGAAGCGACGCGCGCGCGCACGTCGTCGGTGTCGAGCCACGCGAGTTTCGTATAGCCCCAGCGCTGCGATGCCGAATCCATCCACGCGCGCAAGTCCGGCACGCGCTTCGGTTTGGTCGCCACCGTCAGGTAGCCCGCGGTGAAATCGCAATCGATCCCGTAGCGTTCGATGCGCTCGCGCACCAGCGCAACGCCTTCCACCGACATCGCCCACGCGGCGCGTGCACCGTCGAGACCGAGTTGCTTTTCGATGATTTCGTCTTTCGCGAAACCCACCAGCGTCTGCCCGCCGTTGCGGCCCGATGCGCCCCAGCCCGGGCGATGCCCATCGAGCACGACCACCGACAAACCGCGCGCCCGGCATTCGAGCGCCACCGACAAACCGGAGAAACCCGCGCCGATCACGCAGACGTCGGCGTCCAGCGTGCCGTCGAGCATCGGATCGTCGACGAGCGGACGGGCGGCGCTCGCTTCATAGTAGGAGTTGGCGATCAGCGCATCGGCGCGGCGGTCGAGCGTGTTAAAGCCGGGAGTCGGAGCATTCATCAAAGCAGGTCCTTCATTCGATACCAGGCCATCGCGAGCACGAGGGCAGGGGTGCGCAGTGTAGCGCCGCCCGGAAAGTCACGGTGACGAATCTTGCCGAACAGATCGAAGCGCGACGCCTGGCCGTCGATCGCCTCGGCGATCAGTTTACCCGCGAGACCAGTCGTGTTCACGCCGTGGCCCGAGAAGCCTTGCGCGAAATAAACCGTCGGCGACAGGCGGCCGAAATGCGGCGCGCGATTCATCGTGATATCGACGAAACCGCCCCATGCATAGTCGATCTTGACGTCGTCGAGTTGCGGGAAGGTTTTGAGCATGTCGCGGCGCATCGCTTCGCCCAGATTGCGCGGCGCGAACGTCGAGTAGCTGACTTTGCCGCCCCACAGCAGGCGGTTGTCGGGAGCGGGGCGAAAATAATCGAGCACGAAGCGGCTGTCGCACACCGCGGCTCGCGCGGGCATCAGCGCTTCCGCGCGGTCGGGGTCGAGCGGTTCGGTGGCGATCACGTAGGTGCCGACCGGCATGATTTTGCTGGCCACGCTGGGCGCCAGTTGGCCGAGGTACGTGTTGCACGCGAGCACGACGAATTGCGCATGCACCTTGCCGCGCGCCGTTTCGACCACATGCCGGCCGTTTTCCTGGCGCAGCGCGGTGACGCAGCTGTCCTCGAAAATCTGCACGCCGGCGGCGCGTGCGGCGCGCGCAAGACCCAGCGTGTAATTCAACGGATGCAGATGGCCGCTGTCCGGATCGAACAATCCGCCGAGGTAGCGCGACGATTCGACGTATTCGTCGAGGCCTTCGTTCTCGACATAACGAAAGCGGTCATAGCCGAAGCGCTGTTGTGCTTCGTCGCGCCATTTTCGCAGATCGTCCGTATCGCGCGGTTTGTTCGCGGCGGTCAGATAGCCCAAGGTCAGATCGCAATCGATCTGATGCTTCGCGATGCGACCCTTGACGATATCCAGTGTCTCGAGCCCCATGTCCCAAACACGCTTCACGTCATCCGCAGGCATGAACTTCGCAAACGTATCGATATCGCACGCAAAGCCGCCGATCAACTGGCCACCATTGCGGCCGCTAGCCGCCCAGCCGACTTTCGATGCTTCCAGCACCGCGACCGAATGGCCGCGTTCAGCGAGGTTCAGCGCAGTCGAAATGCCGGTGAGTCCGGCGCCGATCACGCAGACGTCGACCGTCAGCGTTTCTTCGAGCGGGGGATGGCGAGTGGTGTCGTTAGCGGTTGCTGCGTAATACGAGGCGACGTGAGGCTGGTTCGAGAATGGGAGCATAGGCAGAGCATGCAGGAGAAGCCTGAACGCGCGGCCTTTGGTAAAGCCAGGCCGCGCGCTCAGACGGTACGGATTAGAACGAGTAGATGAACTGCGTCGCGAGCAGGTCGTTGGACTTGCCGTACGAGCCGTCGTTCTTCAGGAACACCTGTTTGTTGGCCCAGTCGTGACGATATTCGACCTTCACCGTGATCTGCTGAGTCGGATAGAACAACAGGTCGAGCGAAACGTCCTGACGGGTGGCGCCCTTGCACTCGAAGCCGAGACCGCCGTTCGCCTGCGAATTGGCGAGGCAGTCCGCGCCGATGCCGAAGCCGTTCGCCGTGTCCATACCGCGCGAATTCAACGCGATGCCACCGCCGCCGCCGCCATTCTTGCTGTCGACGAGCAGGTCGTAGCGCACCGTCGCGCCCATGCGGCCCACCACCGGCAGATTGAACTTGCGGTGCGCGAGCAGCGACAGGCCGTACCACTGCGCTTGGCCGCCGTTGAACGCGGCGTTCTGCGCCTGGCCGTAGTCGATCTCGGCGTTGTACTGCACGTCGGCGAGCGTGTAGGCCAGGTCGGCTTCGGTGAAGAAGAACGTACTGCCCGCGCCCGGCGCATTGCCGCCTACGCCGTAGGTGACCGCGCCGGTAGTCGCGTTGGTCGCGCTCGGCAGCGTCTGACGCCCGATGTTGAACGAACCGCCGATATCGAGTGCGCTCGACCACGTATAGTCCGTACGCGCCGTGAAGGTCGGGATCTTGTTGCTCGTCGTGATCGGATCGCCCAGCGAGTTGGTGCCGATCTGCGTCGTCGCGCCATACGTGCGGTACTGCTCGTTGCCGAGGAAGAACTTCCACGCCCAGTTGCCCGAGGTGTAATTCGCACCGATACCGACATAGCTGCCCGGATCGGAGAAGTCATACAGCAGGTTGTGGGTCAGCGTCAGCATCTGGTTCGATTGCTGCACTTCGTAACCGCCGAAGCTCGGAATCAAACCGGCGACGAGTGTCGTCGTCGACGTCAACGGCACATTGACCACCGCCGTATTCAGGATGTTGTTGCCGATATTGCCGTGTTCGTTCGTCAGCAGCGTAATACCGTTGCCGCGGTTCGGCATCAAGGTGATCTCGGCCGACGGCGCCATCGGGCCGACACCGAAGGTCTTCTTGATATCGAGGTACAGATCGCCGAACGTACTGTTGAAGTAGTTGTAGGCGCTCTCGTGGTTCGCGAACAGGAACGACGAGCTGCTCTGCGCGCGGTTATAAATGTAAGTCGGGTCGATATAGCCCGTTATCGACAGACCCGCGATCGGACCTGTATTGGCCGCGTCCACCAGCGAGTCGACCTTCAACTGCTGATTGGCGATCTGCTGCTTCATCGACGTGACTTCGTCGTTGGTCAGCGTCGCGCGGGCGCTGCCGTACTCAGGCGACGAGATGTCGACCGGCGCGGCTGCCGTTGCCGGGGCAGGGGCAGCTGTCGCCGCCGCTGCCGCCTTCGGTTTGCTGGCGACTTCTGCCCGGAGCTGCTTCACCTCCTTTTGCAGCGCGTTGAGCTGGGCCTGTAGCGCCTTGATCTGGTCGCTGGTGGCATCTGCCATGGCAAAGCCCGGCAAACTCCCCGCCACCAACAGACAGATGAGCTTCTTTCTCATGCAAATTCTCCTTATTGGTCGTATTGCAAAGGACTTCTTATGCGCGTGCCGTATCGAGCGATTGTCGTGCGGTGGCTTGTTGTGGTGCGGCAGGCAACGGGTCGGCGGCTTCGGCGAGCGCGAAAGCCATCTGCATGTCGCGGTTACGCTTGCGTTCGCGCAGCTGCATCCAGCGGTTGACCGCGATCACGCCGATCGTCACCGTGGTGATGAAAATCGTTGCAAGCGCGTTCATTTCCGGATTCAGACCGAGGCGCACCCGCGAAAACACGACGAGCGGCAGCGTGGTCGAGCCCGGACCGGACAAAAAGGCCGACAGCACGAGGTCGTCGAAAGAGAGCGTGAACGACAGCAGCCAGCCGGACATCAGCGCCTGCGAGATCAGCGGCAGCGTGATCAGGAAGAACACCTTGAAGGGCGTGGCGCCGAGATCGAGCGCGGCTTCTTCGAGCGACTTGTTGAGCTCTTTCACCCGCGATTGCACGATGATCGCAACGTAGGACACGCACAGCATCACGTGACCGATCCAGATCGTGAAGAGGCCACGCCCCTTCGGCCAACCCAGCATCTGTTCGAGCGCGACGAACAGCAACAGCAGCGAGATGCCCTGGATCACTTCGGGAATCACGAGCGGCGCGTTGATCATCCCGGCAAACAGCGTGAAGCCGCGAAAGCGTCCGAAGCGGGCGAGCACGAAACCGGCCCACGTACCGATCACCACCGACGCACAGGCGGTCAGCAGGCCGATCTTCAACGAGAGCCACGCAGCGTTCAGCAGTTCCCCGTCCTGCAACAGCGCCCCGTACCATTTGAGCGAGAATCCGGACCAGACTGTGACGAGCTTCGACTCGTTGAACGAATACACCACCAGGCTGATGATCGGGATGTACAGAAACAGGAAGCCAAAAGTCAGCACACCCGTGGAAAGCGTTCTATTTGGCTTGATCATTTCGTGCCCTCCAGTTCCTTGACCTGGTAGTACTGGAACACGGCCATCGGCACGAGCAGCAGCAGAACCATCGCGACGGTGACGGCGGATGCCATCGGCCAGTCCATATCGTTGAAGAATTCATCCCACATCACACGGCCGATCATCAACGTATCGGCGCCGCCGAGCAGTTCAGGAATCACGTACTCGCCGACTGCCGGAATGAACACCAGCAGGCTGCCGGCGATGATGCCGTTCTTCGACAGCGGCAACGTGATGCGCGTGAACGCGGTCCACGGTTTGCAGCCGAGGTCATAAGCGGCTTCGAGTAGCGTCAGATCCCTCTTCACCAGGTGCGCATACAACGGCATCACCATGAACGGAAGATACGAATAAACCATGCCGATATACACGCCAATATCAGTGTGGTAAAGGCGCAACGGCGAATGAATCATGCCGATCGCCATCAGCGTGTGATTGAGCAGGCCGTCGTCCTTCAGAATGCCGATCCATGCGTAGACGCGAATCAGGAACGATGTCCAGAACGGCAGCATCACGCCCATCATCAGCAGGTTGCGTTTGGTCGGCTCCGAGCGGGCGATGTAGTACGCAATCGGATAGCCGATCAACAGGCAGAAGAAGGTCGAAATCCCGGCCATCTTCAGCGAGCTGATATACGTCGCGACGTACAGATCGTCCTGCAGCAGGAAGGCGTAGTGGCTAAGCTGCATCGCGAAGTGCACCATGCCGTCCTTGACCGTCACGAGGTCCGTGTACGGCGGAATGCCCAGGCGCAGATCGGCGAAGCTGATCTTCAGCACCAGCACGAACGGCAACGCGAAGAACACCGTGAGCCAGAGGAACGGCACGCCGATCACGGTCGAGCGGCCCGACGGCACCAGCATCGAAAGGCGGTTTTTCAGCGCGCCGAGCAAGCGGCTGCCGGACGGCGCACCGAGCGCCGCGGGGGAGGTGGGGGCGGGATTTCTCATTGCGTCAGCACCACACCGCTTGCCGGCGACCAGTGGACGAACACGTCGTCGTTATAGGAAGGCGCACCTTCGCTCATCAGGTGCGAGCTGGAGAGATTCGACACCACGGTCTTGCCGCTCGGCAGGCGCACGTGATACAGCGAATAGCTGCCCATGTACGCGACATCCGAGACCACACCGCGCGCCCAGTTGTGCGGCGTGCCCGGCTTCTCAAGCGACACCTTCACGCGTTCCGGACGCACCGAGATGCCGACCGGCATGCCGAGCGGACCGGTAATGCCGTGGCTCACATACATGCGCGTTTCGAGGTCTTCGCTTTCGACGAAGATATGGTCCGGTTCGTCTTCGACCACCGTGCCTTCGAACAGGTTGGTCGAACCGATGAACTCCGCCGAGAAGCGGCTGTTCGGGAATTCGTAGACCTGGCTCGGCGAGCCGATCTGCACGATGCGGCCTTCGCTCATCACCGCGAGGCGGCCGGCCATCGTCATCGCTTCTTCCTGATCGTGCGTGACCATCACGCAGGTGACATCGACCTTTTCGATAATGTTGACGAGTTCGAGCTGGGTCTTCTGGCGGATCTTCTTGTCGAGTGCCGACATCGGCTCGTCGAGCAGCAGCAGCTTGGGGCGCTTGACGAGCGAGCGGGCGAGCGCGACGCGCTGTTGCTGGCCGCCCGAGAGCTGATGGGGCTTGCGCTGCGCGTATTTGCTCATCTGCACGAGATTGAGCGCGTCGGCGACGCGTTCCTTGATCTCGTTCTTCGGCGTGCCTTCCTGCTTGAGGCCGAAGGCGATATTCGCTTCGACGCTCATATGCGGGAAGAGGGCGTACGACTGAAACATCATGTTGACCGGCCGTTTGTACGGCGGCATTGCCGCGAGATCTTCGCCATCGACGAAGATACGGCCGGAGGTCACCGACTCCAGCCCTGCGAGCATGCGCAGTAGCGTGGACTTGCCGCAGCCGGAACTGCCGAGCAGCGCGAACAGTTCGTTCTTCGCGATGCTCAGATTGACGTTGTCGACAGCGGTACTGTCGCCGAATTTCTTCACGACGTTTTCGATGCGGACAAACTCATCCGATTTCGATTTCGTCGTCGGAGCGGGGCGGGCCATCTGAGTGGCGCCGGCTGCGCTATTTAAGGTCGTCGAGTTCATGATGTAACCATTCCTTGCGGATCGCGGGCGCAAGTGTCTCCATACGGGGCGCTGGAAGCGGCTCGCAAGATACGCTGCGATCTGAAAACATGGGACTGCGCGCAGGTGGGACCCTGAAAGCGCGCAGGCTGACTACCGTTACTGCAATTCATGCGCTCAGGGTTCGAGCGATCCCTGAGCGCGGGATCAATGCTTCGTCTGATTGGCCAGAATCAATGGCCGGTTTTGAGCTGCGCCCAAAGACGGTTTTCGAGGCGCAGGATGTCGGTCGGCATGGGCTTCATCAGCGTCATCTTGCCCAACACTTCGTCGCCCGGATAAACGGTCTTGTCTTCCGCGACAGCCGGCGTCACGAACTGGCGCGCGGCCTTGTTCGCGGTCGGGTAGAACACTTCGTTAGTAATCGCGGCGTTGACCTTCGGGTCTGAAATGTAATTGATCCACTTCAACGCGGCTTCAGGATGCGGGGCGTCTTTCGGAATCACCATTACGTCGAACCACAGCAGGCCGCCTTCCTTCGCGTTCGAGAATTTGATCTGATACGAGCGCTTGGCTTCCGCACTGCGGCGGCTCGCAATGCCGACGTCGCCGGACCAGCCGAGCGCGACGCAGATGTCATTGTTCGCGAGATCGTTGATGTAGCCCGACGAGTTGAATTGGGTAATGTATGGGCGGACTTTCTTCAGCACTTCGAAGGCGGCCTGATAGTCGGCGGGGTTCGTGCTGTTCGGGTCCTTGTGCATGTATTGCAGCGTGGCGGCGAACACGTCGACGGCCTGGTCGAGGAACGACACGCCGCAGCTCTTCAGCTTCGACAGATTGGCCGGATCCAGCACGAGGGCCCAGCTATCCACCGGCGCGTTGTCGCCGAGCGCCTTCTTGACGGCCTGTACGTTGTAGCCGATACCGTCGGTACCGTAGGCCCAGGGCACACCGTACTGGTTGCCCGGATCGGCGTCGGCGATCATCTTCATCAGTACGGGGTCGAGATTGACGAGATTCGGCAGCTTCGATTTGTCGAGCTTCTGGTACACGCCGGCCTGGATCTGCTTGGCCATATAGTTCGACGTCGGCACCACGATGTCGTAGCCGGAACTGCCGGCGAGCAGTTTGGCCTGCAACGTGTCGTCGCTATCGTAGTTGTCGTATTTGACGTGAATACCGGCTTGCTTCTCGAAGTTCGGAATCGTGTCCTTCGCAATGTAGTCCGACCAGTTGTACACGTTCAGTTCCGTATCGGCCGCAAGGGCCGGCGTGACCGACAGCGCCGCAAAACCCGTGAAGGCGAGAAGCGCGGCCCCCGCGACCGCATGACGAAGATGACTAACGCTCATGGTTTTTTCCCTTGATGTGAAGAACCGGCATGAGCATGGATCGTGGGTACGCCCATGCCGGAACGAACTGCCGTTACGAAATTCCGAGTTGTTGTGCCGTTGCATCGATGGCTTTTTTGGCCTTCGAAACGATTTCATCGATTTCCAGCTTCGTGATCACGAGCGGCGGCGACAGCAGCATCCGGTCGCCGGTGGCGCGCATGATCAGGTTGCCGTTGAAGCAGAAGTCGCGGCAGATCGTGCCGACGTCGCCGCCATTGGCGAAACGCTTGCGCGTTTTCGGATCTTCCGCCAGTTGCACGCCCGCCACCAGCCCCACGCCGGAAATCTCGCCGACGATCGGATGGTTAGCGAAGGTTTCTCGCAACTGCTTCTGGAAGTACGGACCCGTATCGGTCTTGACGCGCTCGACGATCTTCTCGTCGCGCAGCACCTTCAGGTTGGCGAGCGCGACCGCGGCGGCCACCGGATGCCCCGAGTAGGTGAGACCGTGATTGAAGTCGCCGTTCTCGATGATCGCTTTCGCGACGCGATCATGCAGACCGACCGCGCCCATCGGGATATAGCCGCTCGTCAGGCCTTTGGCCAGCGTGATCAGATCCGGTTCGAAGCCGAAGTGTTGATGCGCGAACCATTCGCCGGTCCGGCCGAAGCCGCCGATCACTTCGTCGGCGACCAGCAGAATGTCGTACTTGCGGCAAATGCGCTGAATTTCCGGCCAATACGTCGAGGCCGGGAAGATCACGCCGCCGGCTCCCTGGAAAGGCTCACCGATGAACGCGGCCACGTTGTCCGCGCCGATTTCGAGAATCCTGGCTTCCAGTTGCTGGGCACGCGCGAGAGCGAATTCTTCCGGCGTCAGATTGCCTTGCGCTTCACCGAAGAAATACGGCTGGTCGATGTGCACGATGTTCTCGACCTTCGATGGCATCTGTTCATGCATGTAGCCCATGCCGCCCAGCGTGCCGCCCGCGATCGTCGAGCCGTGATAGCCGTTCTTGCGCGAGATCACGAACTTTTTCGAATGCTTGCCTTGCGTCGCCCAGTATTGATGGACGATGCGCAGCACGGTGTCGTTGCCTTCTGAACCGCTGTTGCAATAGAAGAAGTGATTGAACGGCTCGGGCGCCAGTTCTGCGAGCAACGCCGACAGTTCGATCACCGGCGGATGCGTCGTCTTGAAGAAGGTGTTGTAGTAGGGCAGTTCCTGCATCTGCCGGTACGCTGCGTCGGCCAGTTCCTTGCGGCCGTAACCCACATTGACGCACCACAGGCCGGCCATGCCGTCGATCACCTTGTTGCCTTCCGAGTCCCACAGGTAGACACCCTGGGCTTTGACGATCACGCGGCTGCCGCTGCGATTCAACGATCCCATGTCCGAAAACGGATGGATGTGATGCGCGGCGTCGAGTGCGCGGTATTCGGCGGTGCTGCGTTGCTGCTGTGCGGCCTGTGCGCTGGCGGCGGGCTGCGCCGGCTGCACGTATGCGACTTCTTCTGTCCTATAGCTCATACTGCCTCCAATAGTTCTGCGTTTGCGTTGACGTCCCTGACGGTCTCAGACCCGGCCTTGGACCGGGCCTTAAAGCCGGCCTTAGACGTGCAGCAGCAAATGCCGGCGTTCCCACGAACTGATCACGCGGAAGAACGCTTCGTATTCGGTTTCTTTCAGTGCGAGGTAGGCTTTGACGAATTTCTCGCCGAGCACTTCGGCGATCGGTTCGCATGCGCCCATCAGCGTCAGGCCCTCTTCGAGATTGCGCGGCAGCTGGTACGGCAGCTCATAACCGTCGCTGAGCAGCGGCTCGGTGGCTTCGAGGTTCTGTGTCATGCCCAGGTAGCCGGCGGCCAGCGTCGCGGCGATCGCCAGATACGGATTGCAGTCCACACCCGGAATGCGGTTTTCGATACGGCGCGCGGCCGGCCCCGAATGCGGAATCCGGAAGCCCACGGTGCGGTTGTCGTAACCCCAAGCCACATTGATCGGCGCGGCCATGAAGCGCGACAGGCGGCGATACGAGTTGATGTACGGCGCGAAGATCGGCATCAGCGCGGGCGTGTATTTCTGCAAGCCCGCGATATAGCCGGTAAACAACGAGGTGGGCTTGCCGTCCTGACCGGTGAACAGGTTGTGGCCGGTTTCTTCGTCCACGAGGCTCTGGTGCATGTGCATCGCCGAACCCGGTTCGCCTTCCATCGGCTTGGCCATGAAGGTCGCATACATCTTGTGACGCAGCGCGGCTTCGCGCACCGTGCGCTTGAACAGGAACACGCTGTCGGCGAGCTTCAGCGGGTCGCCGTGCATGAAGTTGATTTCCATCTGCGCGGCGCCGACTTCGTGAATTAGCGTATCGACTTCCAGTTCCTGCACTTCGCAGTATTCATAGATGTCTTCGAACAGCGGATCGAATTCGTTGACGGCTTCGATCGAATACGCCTGGCGTCCGGTTTCCGGACGGCCGGTGCGGCCGATCGGCGGTTGCAGCGGCAGGTCCGGGTCCTTGTTCATGTCGACCAGGTAGAACTCCAGTTCGGGCGCGATCACGGGCTTCCAGCCCTTGGCCCTATAGAGTTCGAGCACGCGGCGCAACACACGGCGCGGCGAGATCGCAACGGGCGTGCCGTCGAAGTGAACGCAATCGTGGATCACCTGGGCGGTCGGGTCGACGGCCCACGGAATCATACGGATGGTGCTTGCGTCGGGAACGCAGACCATGTCCGGGTCGGTGACGCCCGTGAGCGTGCCGTCTTCCGGATAATCCCCTGTGACGGTCTGGATCATCACCGCCTGCGGCAAGCGCATGGATTCGCCCGATTCGAACTTGCTGCGCGGAATGATCTTGCCGCGTGCGATTCCAGCCATATCCGGAATGATTGCTTCGATCTCGGTGACGCGGTTCTTTTTCAGAAAATCGTCGATGTCATGCATGATTGTTCTCTCAGTTTAGTGCGCCACCGGCTCAGGCATGCGTGGCAGCGGCGGATGCCGCGCCATAGCCGGCCTTGGTGCGCATTCGATCGCGGCAGGCGTCGCCGAACGCGCGAAAGATCGCGGTGGACAGCGCGTCGTTCGCGTGCTTCCACTCCGGGTGCCACTGCACACCCAGGGCGAAGGCGCGCGCGTCTTTCACGCTCACCGCTTCGATCAATCCGTCCGGCGCGGTGGCTTCGGCCACGAGGCCCTCGCCTAACCGCTCGACGCCCTGGCCGTGCAATGAATTCACACGCGCTTCATCCACTCCGCCTGCAAGACGCTGCAACAAGCCGCCTTGCGTAAGCGTGAGCGAATGCGACGGTGCGTATTGCACGTCGAGGTCGTCTTCCTTGTTCTCGCGGTGGTCGTTGAAGCCCTCCACCGCGTGAACGCTTTGATGCAACGTCCCGCCGAAAACCACGTTCATTTCCTGGAAGCCGCGGCATACCGCCAGCACCGGCACGCCGGCCTCGATCGCCGCGCGCAGCAGCGGCAGCGTCGTCGCATCACGGGCGGCGTCGTGCAGCGTGCCCGGCGCGCTGGGGTGGCCGCCGTAGCGATGCGGCTCGACATTCGAATAGCTGCCGGTAAACAGCAGGCCATCGACAGTGGCCAGCACGTCCGCGGTGGACTGTCGCTCGCCGAGCGCCGGCAACAACATTGCCAGTGCCTGTGAGCCGTCAACGATCGCGGCGATGTACTTCTCGCCGACCACATGCGACGGGTGGACTCCCATCATCGTTCTGTCAGCGCTGATGCCGACCAGAGGTTTGGTTCGCATAACGAATAGACGTGTGTGTCCCCCAAGAGGACTTCCTTCGGGGCGTTCACCGCGGGACGCGGCATGAACAACGTTAAACCCGGCGCGGCACAGTTCCGCAGCCGGGCGTAAGGCGCCAGGCCGCCGGGTAGTGCAGGCGGTCGTCGTCGACGAAACGCGCCGCGCGTGGCAATCAGACAGGCCGTTCGATTCGATCCACTGCGGTGCGCAAGCAATCTGATCCGCATGAAGCGCGCAGGCGGCAGACGGCACCGCATACGCACGAACGCCTGGCTCAATAGAGCGCGCTCACGCAAACGGACGAATCGAACGGCGAAAAGAAGGGAGGCGCTACGGCAGCAGCGAGGCGACTTCGTCCGTGCGCACAGCAATGAAGGCGCGCGCGGAGATGGAGTTGTGGCGTCGGACTGAACGGCGGGACAGGATCGTGAAGACGGACAGAAAGCGGCGGAACGCAAGGCTGCCGTTGCTGCCGTCGGCGATGGCGCCGTCAGCGCGAAGACATCTCGCCTGACTACGATTCCATCTCACCAAAGGGCCTCGGACTCTCACGATTACACTCGACTAGCGACGTTGAAAGTATTGAACGCTTGCTCGAAAAACGTACAGGGCGTTTAAAGAAGCATGACGCTGGGATGATCGCCGAAACCGTAGCGAAGCGGGTTCGCTGCATCACAAAAGACATTTTGGTGCTTCGTGACGTCGGCATGACGATCGCCTGAGAACCATCGTATACGAGCCAATAATGCCGTCAAATCATTTTTATAAAAGATTTATAAGGGCTTTCCCGAGGGCATGGCTAGAATCCCACCGGGTGGGAACGTTCGTTGCGCCAATCATATTTCGGAATGCTTTCAGGGTTTTCCCCAGCGGCGCAACGATTAAAGTGATTAGAATATTCAACACTCGCGCACAGCGCACTGTTCTGGTCCACGCGCCTCGATCATCTTCATATGTCAGAGAATTCAGCGATGTCCATAGAAGTAGCCACCCGCCTGCAGTACATCCGTAAGAAGAATGGTCTGTCGCAGCGTGAACTGGCCAAGCGGGCGGGTGTGACCAACGGCACGATCTCGTTGATCGAGCAGAACCGCGTGAGCCCGTCGGTCGGCTCGCTGAAGAAATTGCTCGAATGCATACCGATGAGTCTCGCCGAGTTCTTTACCTTCGAAGTCGAAGTGGAGCGCTCGGTGGTGTCGCGCCGCGCGGACATGCCGAACCTCGGCAACGAATCGATCGAGTTCTATCTGGCGGGCTCGAGCGTGAAAGACCGCAACATGGGCATTCTGCGCGAGGTCTACCAGCCCCTGTCGGATACGGGGCCGGAAATGCTGGAACACGCGGGGCACGAGGGCGGCGTGGTGGTCAGCGGTCAGATCGAATTGACCGTGGACGGCACCACGTGGCTGCTCGATCCCGGCGACAGCTACTACTTCGAAAGCCGCTTACCGCATCGTTTTCGCAATCCCAGCGCGGAGCATCTCTGCGAGATCGTGTCGGCCAATTCGCCGCCAACGTTCTAAAGACTCCGCGCCAACGCGCTGCGACGCAGTTCAATGCCGCATGCGGTTGATGCTGCATGAAGTCGATGCCGAGATGCGTCGAGCGCACAACATTGAGGCATCCTGATGGACAAGAAAACTCTCTCCTTCTGGCAAGACAAGGCCGCTGCGCTTTCAATCGAAGGCCGTGCGTTTATCGACGGTGAGTACCGCGCTGCCGAGGGCGGCCGCACGTTCGACTGCCTGAGCCCGATCGACGGCAAGTTGCTCGCCAAGGTCGCCGATAGCGGCGCGGCCGATGTCGACGCCGCGGTGGCGGCCGCCCGCCGCGCGTTCGATTCGGGCGTATGGTCAGGCCTGAATCCACGCAAGCGCAAGGCGATCCTGCTGCGCTGGGCGGCGTCGATCCGTGAACATCTCGACGAACTGTCGCTGCTGGAAACGTTGGACGCAGGCAAACCGATCGCCGACACGACCACGGTGGACGTGCCGGGCGCGGCTTATTGCGTGGAATGGTTCGCCGAGGCGATCGACAAGGTCGGCGGCGAAGTGGCGCCCGCAGATCATCACCTGGTGGGACTCGTCACACGCGAGCCGATCGGCGTGGTCGCCGCGGTGGTGCCGTGGAATTTCCCGATTTTGATGGCGTCGTGGAAATTCGGTCCGGCACTGGCCGCGGGCAACAGCGTGGTGCTCAAGCCTTCGGAGAAATCGCCGCTCACCGCGATCCGCCTCGCGCAACTCGCTTTGGACGCAGGTATTCCCGCTGGCGTGTTCAACGTCGTGCCGGGCGCGGGCGAGCCGGGCAAGCTGCTGGCGCTGCATCAGGAGGTGGATTGTCTCGCCTTCACCGGTTCGACCAACGTCGGCAAGCTGATCATGCAGTACGCCGGGCAATCGAACCTGAAGCGCGTGTGGCTCGAACTCGGCGGCAAGTCGCCGAACATCGTGATGCCGGATTGCCCCGATCTCGACCGCGCGGCGAATGCGGCGGCCGGCGCGATCTTCTACAACATGGGCGAAATGTGCACGGCGGGTTCGCGCCTGCTCGTGCATAAAGACATCAAGGACCTGTTCCTCGATAAGCTGATCGCGGCGGCCCGCAGCTACACGCCGGGCAATCCGCTGGATCCGCAAACCTCGATGGGCGCGATTGTCGATAACGTGCAACTCGAGCGCGTGCTGGGCTACATCGAAGCGGGCCGCGCCGAAGCGAAACTGCTGCTCGGCGGCTCGCGCGTGAAACAGGAAACCGGCGGCTTCTATATCGAGCCGACCATCTTCGAGATTCCGGCGTCCGGCGCGAAGGTCGCACGCGAGGAAATCTTCGGGCCGGTGTTGTCGGTGATTACGTTCGATACGGTTGAGGAAGCGATCAGGATTGCCAATGACAGCGAGTACGGTCTCGCCGCCGCGGTCTGGACCTCGAACCTGACCACCGCGCACGAGGTGTCGCGCAAGTTGCGCGCGGGCACGGTCTGGGTCAATTGCTACGACGAAGGCGGGGACATGAACTTCCCATTCGGCGGCTACAAGCAATCGGGCAACGGCCGCGACAAGTCGTTGCACGCGTTGGAGAAGTACACCGAGCTGAAGTCCACGCTGGTGCGGCTGCGCTAAAGGATTCGCAAGCCAGCGCGGCGGCGCGCGTATAAGGCGCCGCCGCGTTCCCAATGAATCCGAAGCCGGACGCCGCATGCATCACCTGGAAGCCCCGCGTGTGGCGCCGGCATGTCTATCAGGTATCAGGTCATCCATGACTGAACTCGTTTACGGCGACGGCGCGATCCGTCGTTCGTCGCTCTATGGCTCGTCGATCGAAAACACCTATGCGGGTGTGTTGTCGTTCATGCGACGCAAGTACACCCGTGAACTCGACGGCGTCGATGTCGTGGTCTCCGGCGTGCCGCTCGATCTGGCCACCACGTTCCGCTCGGGCGCGCGTCTCGGCCCGGCAGCGGTGCGCGCGGCCAGCGTGCAGTTGTCGGAGTTGCATCCCTATCCGTGGGGCTTCAATCCGTTCGACGATCTCGCCGTGACCGACTACGGCGACTGCTGGTTCGACGCGCACAATCCGCTGACGATCAAGGAATCGATCGTCGGGCATGCGCGCACGATCCTGCGCTCGGACGCGAAGATGCTGACCCTCGGCGGCGATCACTACATCACCTATCCGCTGCTGATCGCGCATGCGGAGAAGTACGGCAAGCCGCTCTCGCTGATCCATTTCGATGCGCACTGCGACACGTGGGCGGATGACAGTCCGGACAGCCTGAATCACGGCTCGATGTTCTACAAGGCGGTGAAGGATGGCTTGATCGATCCGAAGACCTCGGTGCAGATCGGCATTCGCACGTGGAACGACGACTTCATGGGCATCAATATCCTCGACGCCGCGTGGGTCCACGAGCACGGCGCACGTGCCGCGGTGGAGCGGATCACGTCGATTGTCGGCGAGCGGCCCGCGTATCTGACCTTCGATATCGATTGCCTCGATCCCGCGTTCGCGCCGGGCACGGGCACGCCGGTGGCGGGCGGTTTGTCATCGGCGCAGGGGCTCGCGATCGTGCGCGGGCTGGGCGCGTTGAATCTGGTGGGCGCGGATGTCGTCGAGGTGGCGCCCTCGTATGACCAGAGCGAGATCACCGCGATAGCCGCCGCGCATATCGCGTGCGATCTGCTGTGTCTGTGGCGGCAGCGGAAGGTTGCTGAGCGCTAGGCACTTTCTGTCGGCTTGATGCAGAACCGGCTCAGCCCATCGACTGCGATCGATCGGGCTGACGCCGGCCTTCGCGCAAGCCGAGCGTGTAGGCGGCGAGCGCACCGCTCATGATCGCCAACTGCCACAGCAGCATGTCGCTGCCCCGTGCTTTCATCGCGAAGCCCGCGACGAGCGGCCCCACGATCGAACTCGCGGTGAAGGTGAGCGACACCAGCCGCATATTGCGTGTGAGCGCGGCTTTGTCGCTGCATGCCGCCGCGTACATGCCGAGCGTGATGAACGAGCTGTTCATGCCGCCGAGCAGCAGCGCGCTTGCCGCGGCGAGCCACGACGCAGGCGCCGCAACCGCGAAACCGCAGATCGCCACCGTGCCGAGCGCGGCGCAGACGATCACGGCGGCCGCCAAACCCGCGCGATCGGCGAACCAGCCGACCGGAAGTTGCAAGGCCATCCCGCCGACGCCGAACAGCGTGAGCAGTGTTGCCGTTTGCGTGGCGGTGAGACCGTGCGCGTCGGCGAATAGTGGAAAGAGACCGTAGAGCGCGCCGTCGCCGATGCCGCCGGCGGCGACGACCACCATGCCGAGGCTCACCAATGCGCCGATCGGCTCGCTGCGTTTGACGGTGCGTTTGACTTTATTCGGGCGCACAGGCCGTGCTGCTTCGACAGGAGGCCTGTCCGATGTGGTTAGCCACAGCGGAAGCGCCGCGGCGAACGTGAAGGCCGCACCGGCCGCGAACGTGATCCGCCCATCGACCGCGCACCACACCGCCAGTGCCGGGCCGATCACGCCGGCGGTGGCGATCAGCGCTTCGTGCACGCCGACCACACGCCCACTCGATTCAGCGGGGACGAGGCGATAGAGCCATGTTTCGTTGGCGATCCAGCGCAGGCCGATGCCGAGGCCGGTCAACATACCGGGCACGAGCCACAGCGGCCACCACAGCGCGCTCATCGTGGCGAACGCAGCGAGCGTGGCGGCAAGACCGAGCGACACCGTGCGCTTCGCGCCGATGCGCGCTACCAGCCACGGCGCGATTAGCAGGCCGGCCAGCATGCCGGTCCATTGCGCGGCCGAAAACAGACCCGCGCGCGGTGCGTCCAGGCCGCGATGGGCCAGCCACACAGGCAGCACCATAAAACCGATGCCGAACTGGCCGACCTGCGACAGCGCCGACACGCCGGTCAGTGCGGCGATCGCGTGCCAGCGCACCGGCGCGGCGGCAGTCATGTGCTGCTCCGCGCGGGCATTGGCAGACCCTGTTCACTGCATTCGACCGGGCAGCCGGCCTTCAGGCAGGGACCGTCGTCGCAAAGGCGGCACAGTTGCATTGCGTGCGCCGGATCGCGGGTTTCGTTCCAGAGGATCTTGATCAGCAGGTTTTCGAGCACCTCGCGCTCGTTATCGTCGAGCCGGCCGACGATGCGTTGCAGCATGCGATCGCGTGCCGCTTGCAGGCGTTTGGTTTCGCGCTTGCCGGAAGCGGTCAAAGCCAGTGCGACTGAACGCTTGTCCGCGCCGGATTTCTTTTCGACGAGACCGGCCTCGACCAGGCCCGCGACGGCGCGCACCGCGGCCGGGTGTGAGAGGTCGACTGCTTCGCGCAGTATTTCAATGGACGAGTTCGGGTATTGACCGATCGCATTGAGAATGGCGCGGGCGGTGGGGCCCGCGAGCGCGTCGACCGAAGTTTGTGAGTTCATTTCGTCTGTGACCAGCAGGGCTAATACGCCGAGTAGGTTTTCTGTGCGTTGGGTCATGGGAGCACCCTTGATGTGTGCAATGTGCATATATGTATGCTGCACATGTTTGGTGGGGAGTGCAAGTGGTTTTTTTGCCTTTTGCGGGGGCATTGGTTGTGTGCCTATGGCGTTGGCCTTTCCTTGATTTCTTAGTGGTTTATTAGCGTCGCCCCTGTGCGGGGCAGGCACTTACTTTCTTTGCCGCCGCAAAGAAAGTAAGCAAAGAAAGCGGCTTCACACCGCTAATTCTTAAGCGGGTCCCCTGGCTTGGAGGAGGTAGTGGAGCATCTGGAATCGGTGTCATCGCGCATTCCGCGCTGGTGACAAGGCAGTCATACTTCCGGCGGCGCTGCGCGCGCCGTAGCGGTACTTCTCAAAACCGATAGCGGATATACGCTTCCGGCATCATTCCTCCCACTCCGCACTACGTGCGTCGCGGACGGGTCTGCATGGGAAACCCTGGCTTCGTTTGTACGCATTGGGAGCCATCGGCTTCGCCTCGGCGAAGTACGCGAATGTGCGAGCACGGGCCATCACGCAAAGAGAAGAGCCGGTACAGCAGAGAGGATTGGCAATGCAACGACGATCCAACGCGCCGGACGAAACGCGAGCACCGCGGCGAGGCATGGGGGGCGCGAGGGTGCGCCACCGCGCCGCGCAAAACGTTGACGCGAAACTGGCAGGCGGTTTAATGAAGTACCGCCACGGCGCGCGCAGCGCCGCCGGAAGTATGACTGCCTTGTCACAAACGCTGAATGTGCGAGAACACCGATTCCAGATGCTCCACTGCCTCCTCCAAGCCAGGGGACCCGCTTAAGAATTGGCGGTGTGAAGCCGCTTTCTTTGCTTACTTTCTTTGCGGCGGCAAAGAAAGTAAGTGCCTGCCCCGCACAGGGGCGACGCTAATAGACCAATAACAAATCAAGGAAAGGCCAACGCCGCAGGCACACAGCAAGGAAAGGCCAACGCCGCAGGCAAACAGCAAGGAAAGGCCACCGCCGTAGGCACACCAAACGCGCCTTAACACTTACACATCATCGGCCGGATCATACGGCACCACTTGCTCATGTTCGTCAGGATGATTCCTCGCGACAATAGCTCTAGCAGCCGTGGTCTCATTCAGATTAAACGGCTGATGCGGCACGCCAGGCGGAATGAACAGGAAGTCGCCCGCATCGGTGATGACGGACTCGCGCAGGCCCGGGCCATAGCGGGTTTCGATGCAGCCCTCGAGCACGTAAATCGCGGTTTCATAATCGGCGTGCAGATGAGGCTCGGCGTGCCCGCCCGGCGGGACTACGACCATGTACATCGACAAACCTGTCGCACCAGCCGTACTCGCGGAAATCCCGACGAAGTAGGGCAGCCGCTGACGCGTCGCCATTTCCCGGTCAGGGCGCACCTTGATAATGGGCGCTCGCGCGTCGTGTGAAACATCTGACATATTCGCTCCTGCTCAATCCGGACAAGGCGCCGTCGCTCTCATGCGCTGTGTTCAAGCGCTCATGAGTTCAAAGTCTAGGCGATGCACGCGTACATATCAGGTTTTGTCGGCGAGCGCGAAGGGCCGCCCGGTTATTGCACTTAGCGGCCCGCAGCGCGCGCAGCCGTCCCTGCGCCTAGCCGGTCCTTATCCCCAAGGAGCGCGGCGCGCAATCTCGGCACTGCGAAGTCGATGAAACTGCGCGTTTTCAGCGGTAACGGCCCTTGCCCCGCGTGCATCAAGCTAACCGGTATCGGTTCGGGTTCGAATTCCCGCAGCACCAGTTGCAGCTTTCCTTCCTCTACGGCACGCGCAGCCTGATAGGACAGCACGTGCGTGAGCCCTACGCCTGCGATGGCTGCGTCGATAGCGGCTTCCGCGGTATTGACAGACAGGCGTGGCCGGATCGGCACGGACTGCTCCAACCGCGCGCCGCGCGCAGCGAAAGTCCAGATCGCCCCGGACGGCAGTGCATCGAAGTTCACGCAGGCGAAACGGGCAAGGTCGGCAGGAGTCTTCGGTCTGCCGCTTCCCGCAAGGAAATGCGGACTGCCGCAGACCACCCGGCACACAGTGCCGACCTGAGTAGCGACCATGCTGCTGTCGGGCAGCCTGCCAATGCGCAAGGCCACGTCGATATGCTCGTCGAGCAGATGCAGCGTGCGGTCCGCCAGCACCAGCCGCACCGCGATTTCCGGAAACGTCGCGAGGAAGTCGTTGACGATGGGCAGTAGATGCAGACGCCCGAACACCATCGGTGCAGTGACGACAAGATCGCCGCGCGGCGTGCTGTATTCGCCCGATGCCGCGCTTTCGGCATCGGTCACCTGTTCGAGGATCAGCTTGCAGGCGGCAAGGTAGGCGACGCCCGCGTCGGTCAACGTCAGCCGGCGCGTGGAGCGCACCAGCAGCCTCGCATTCAGATGGACTTCGAGTTCCGCAACCTTGCGGCTGACTGTGGGCAACGGCGTGCCGAGCTTGCGGCTGGCAGCGGAAAAACTGCCGGTTTCCGCCGCTGCCACGAAGATTGACATTGCCTCCAGGCGATCCATAGAGCCTCTCGATCCGCGAGATTTGATCTGCCGAAAATACAGGATTGTCAGTGCTTCTGGAAGGGCTGGCCCGGTCCCCACACGGGGGCAGGCGTTGCATGCGCCGCTAGCGCGGGAGCATGGCGCCGCACGCCGACGAGCCTGGCGGCACGATTGCTACAATCGTCGTGCATTTGCATACTTGCATATACAAAGGAGACACGCCATGGCAAACCTTCAGCCGATCAGCCGCTATCCCGTGCCGGAGCCGGGCGAATGGCCCGACGACATCCGGGCTCGCATCCTCGAAGTGCAGGAGAAAGCCGGTTTTGTCCCGAACGTGTTCTTGACGCTGGCGCATCGCCCGGACGAATTTCGCGCGTTTTTTGCGTATCACGACGCGCTGATGCTCAAAGAGGGGGGACTCACCAAAGGCGAGCGCGAAATGATCGTCGTCGCCACGAGCGCGGTGAATGATTGCCTGTACTGCGTGGTCGCGCACGGCGCGATTCTGCGCATTTATGAAAAGGCGCCGCTGCTCGCGGATCAGGTGGCCGTGAATCATCGCAAGGCGGATATCACCGCGCGTCAGAAGGCCATGCTCGACTTCGCGCTGAAGGTCTGCCGCGAGTCCGGCACGGTCGGCGATGCAGACTTTCAGACGCTCCGCGAGCACGACTTTTCGGACGAAGACATCTGGGATATCGCGGCGATTACCGCGTTTTTCGGCCTGTCGAACCGGATGGCAAATGTCATCTCAATGCGTCCGAACGACGAGTTCTATCTGATGGGACGCGTGCCGAAAGCATCCGCCGAGACAGCGCAAAAATAGCAGCGGCGCTTGCTTCGGATTTCAGATCGAGCCGGCACAACGCGTAGACTGTGCTCGGGTTCGCGCCGTGGTGCGCTTATACGCTTGCTGGTCTGGACCGCAGGGTCGGCGAGCTCACCGCGGTGTCGTCGATCGGGAAGTGCAGCATCGCCGCTACGAGTCCGGCCACGACCGTGGCCTCCCACAACAGCGAATACGAGCCGGTCAGATCGAACACCAGACCGCCTAGCCACGCGCCAAGAAACGAGCCGATCTGATGGCTCAGAAAGCAGACGCCGAACAGGCTCCCGAGGTGGCGCGTGCCGAAGACCTTCGCCACGAGTCCGCTCGTCAACGGCACGGTCCCGAGCCACGTCAAACCCATGACGGCCGCAAAAATCGCCACCGAAGCGGATGTTTTCGGCAGCAGAAAGAACGCGCCGATCGTCACGCTTCTAATGAGGTAAAGCCATCCGAGCACATGATGTTGGCGGAAACGTCCGCCCAACCAGCCGCATCCCCAACTGCCCGCCATGTTGAACAGGCCGATCAGCGCGAGCGCCGTCGCTCCCAGCCCGATAGGCATGTGGCAGAGCGACAGATACTCCGGCAAATGCGTGGCGATGAAGGCGAGCTGAAATCCGCAGGTGAAAAAGCCGAGCGTCAGAAGCCGGTATCCGCGATGCCGGCAGGCCTGAGCCAGTACCTTGCGCAGCGGCATGGCGGGCGGCTCCTGCGCCGGCATACCGTTGCTCGCGCGGCGGTCGAGAACCATGCCGAACGGCGCGACCACCAGCATCAGGAACGCCAGCACGAAGAGCGAAGTAGACACGCCGGAACTGAGTCGAACGCTTTGCACGAGTGGAACCATCAAGATCTGACCGGCCGAGCCGCCGGCGCTGACGAGACCCATCGCCATGCTGCGTTTTTCCGGCGACGCGATGCGGCCGACAGCCGGCAACACCACGCCGAAAGTCGTGCAACTTACGCCGATGCCGACCAAGAGGCCCATGCCGACAATCAGCATCGCGCCCGACGGCGCCACCGCCGCGAGTCCTAGGCCGGCAGCGAAGGTGGTTGCGCCGAACGCAACGACCGGCGCCGAACCGTAACGGTCCGCAGCGGCGCCCGCGAACGGTTGGGCGAAACCCCACACCAGATTGTGTAGCGCGATCGCAAAAGCGATCAGTGTGACCGGCAGGCCGCGGTCGAACGAGAACGGCCCGATGAAGAGGCCAAAGGTCTGCCGGATGCCCATTGCAGCGCTCAAAATAAGCGCGCCGGCGACGATCACGAGCGTCGTCTGGTTGAGGGTTGGGATGAAGCGTCTGCTATTTGTGGTCGACATGGTTCTGATCTCCTTCGACACCATGGTCGCAGCGAGCGTCAGAAGCGGCAAAAGAAAAGATTTTGACGACAGGTGAGCGGTGCTCACCTGTCCTGGCCGAGCGGGCTGGTTTAGTTGTTGGCGCTGCGCGGTCCTGCATCGGTGACGGCAGGCGAATGGTCGAAGTGCTCCGCCTCCGTGAGCAGCCACCGTTTGAAGTCGAAGAGTTCCGGGCGATGATCTGCACTCTCCGAACTCACGAGCCAATAGGCGGTGGTGGAACCTATCGTCTGTGGACTGGCTTCGACTAATGCGTGGCTGGCAAGATCGCGGTCGACCAGCGGCCGTCTGCCGAGCGCGACACCCAATCCCATCGCCGCGGCTTCGAAAGCCAGTTGGATCGTGTCGACGCGCAAGCCATCGGACAGATCGATTCCGTTCGTGTCGGTCGAGCCTGTCGTGTCGGTGGTGCCAGTGGCGCCGGTGGCTTCGAACCAGGCTTGCCAGTCTTCGCTCGCCGCGTTCACATGAATGAGCGTCGCGCGACGCAGATCGACGTTGCCCTGCTCGTCGAGCAGGCTCTCGCGGTAAGCGGGGCTGCACACCGGCACCAGCCGTTCGCCGAACAGCCGTGTCCACGCAGTGCCCGCGACCGGAGCCCGGCTCATGCGGATGGCGAAATCGAAACCGTCGACGGGAAAGCCCACCTGGCGATGCGACGTATCGACGGTGACGTTCGCATTCGGCCAGCGCGCTCGAAAACCCTGCAAGCGCGGCAGCAGCCAGCGCGACGCCAGCGTCGGCGCGCAACTGAGCGCGATCGTGCGATTCGGCCGGTTATTCGGCAGACGCTGCGTGCCGATGGCGATCAGCGAAAACGCTTCGGAAACGTAAGACAGGTAGTCGGCGCCCGCTGGCGTGAGCGACAGTCCGCGCGGCTCGCGCACGAACAGCTCGACGCCGAGCGCCTGCTCGAGTCCGACGATTCCTGACTGATAGCGCTGGGCGTCACGTTCAATTCCGCCGCGGCGAGCTTGAAGCTCTGATGCCGCCCGGCCGCCTCGAAGAAGCGAAGCGCGGGCAGGGGGGAAGACGAAGCGGCATGGCACATTCCCAAGGGCGGCGCGGCGGGCGCCGTGACGGTGTTATAGCGCGCCGGCGCGCGCATGCTTTTCAGCAAAGCATACCTTGCAATCAGGTGCCGGTTCTCGTCCGCGTTGGGCATGGACACTGCCGCGCCGGATTTGCGTTCCGCAGCGGCCGCAATAATTTCGCCGAAGTTGTCGATTTGCCGAGGCGCCGTTCGTCGTCGCTATATGGCGGCGAAAATGCGTGGGAGCGGCAATGCACTTGCCGATCGCTCGGCCTCGCATCGCGCCCTTTATCCTTTTTCTGCAAGAGGAGATCGCTGATGACTGACGCAAGCGCATCCGCACAAACGCTGAAGCCGGCCAGGCTGCTGGCCGAATTGCCCCGCCGGTTTCCGGGGGAGAGCGCCGAATATCGTAGCGCGCGCAACGACCTGCTGGCCGAAGAAATCGAGTTGCGGCGCCACATCGAACGAGTGGCCGCGCAGCGCCGTGCGTTGCCGCCCGGCGGCGTCGTGCCGCAAGATTACCGTTTCGAAGGTGAAGAGGGCACGGTGACGCTGTCGGAAATGTTCGGCGCACACGATACCCTCGTCACCTACAACTGGATGTTCGGCCCGAAGCGCGCACGGCCCTGTCCGATGTGCACCTCGTTGCTGAGCGCGTACGACGGCGAAATGCTCGACATCCTGCAACGCGTGGCGTTTGCGGTGATCGGCCGCTCGCCGATCGAAAAGCTGGTCGCGTTCAAAAAGGAGCGAGGCTGGCGGCATCTGCGCTTGTATTCGTCGGGTGGCAACAGCTTCAACCGCGACTACGCCGCCGAAGATCCCGATGGCGACGACTACGCCGCTTTCAACGTTTTTACTCGCTCGGGCGGGACGGTGCGGCACTTCTGGGCTGAAGAGATGGGGCCGTCGATAGCGGACCCCGGTCAGGACCCGCGTGGCGCACCCGACCCGATGCCGATATGGACGGTGCTCGACATGACGCCCGGCGGCCGCGGCAGCAACTGGTATCCGAAACTGGAGTACGGCAGCGCGCCGTGACGCGCTTTGCAGCGCCGGGCTAACCCGGCTTTGGTTTGCGGCCACGTCCGGCGCACGCGGCCATCGCTTCGCGCACCGCGTCGCGGAGACGGGAGGAGAGGGGAATTTTGAAAACACAAAGGATAACTGAGTGCTGAAATGGAGGCGGTATCCGGCTAACCGAACTCTTCGCATCCTCGCGACGTTTGCGCTGCACACGCAGCTTCATGAATCGGTGGCCCGGATGTCACCTTGAGCTTGTTCGAGCGGATTTGAACGCGTTTTGAACAGACGGTAAATACGTCCTGCGAGCGGTCTGTGGCGAGTCATTTCTTCCGCGGGAGAGTGTGCTACGTTGCACAGTTCAGGAGCGTACGCGCTGCATGGCTGCTGCCCTTTGCGTCCGGGTGCGGCGTATCCCGTAGGACAATCGATCAGCAACGATCTTTCGCGTTAGAGCGTCGGACACGACAGCACGCGCTGCGGTGCGAGCGTCGTTCTAGGTTCGCCGCTTTTGGCCGGCGCACCCTGAGTGGGTGTGGAGATCAAACGGACGCTGTTCAAACCGGCATCCGCCAGCACATATTTTTCCGGGCTATTTTCGGGCTGCCAGTACGCGTGATACGTGCCGCCATCGACGAAGAGCAGCAGCTTGCCATGCACTGTTTTTGTGCCGCTGACGAGGTCGACCGGTTCGCCGTCGCGCAACCGGAAGCTCTGGGAAGGGGCTGAATTTGCCGTTCCGACCAGCGTGGCGCACGCGGTGTCGTCGGTCGCCGCGAACGTGCAAAACGACGCGGCGAGCAGAGCCGATGTTGCAATATGGCGAAATTTCATCGTTTTGTAACTCACCGATCTTTAATTTCCGCATGCGGCGCCAACGGCGAATGCCGAATATTTGCGATCCACCTTAACATAGGCGGAAAAGCCCGCCAGCGGTGGCCTGCCCACGCTAAAGCACTGAAATTGCAACGGATTGTGATGCGCGGCGGCGCGTTGTAAGGCGGCAAGAGGCCGTAAGCTCGCGATTCTTATGGCGCTTTGCGATAAAAAAACGTCAAATTGGCGCTGGGCGCCTGATACAAGGCTTACACCCAAGGTTTGCGCGAATACGCGCCTATGCGTTAGTGTGTCGGTCCCGGCGCGACAGATGTGGCGCCGGTTCCATGATTACCATACGGGAAGTGCTATGAACAAACAGGAACTGATTGATGCAGTCGCCGCAGCGACGGGCGAAAGCAAAGCGGCCACCGGCCAAACCATCGACGCGATCGTCGACGCGGTAACCGCAGCAGTGGTGGGCGGCGAGACGGTGCAACTGGTCGGTTTCGGTTCTTTCTCGACTGGCGCGCGCGCTGCACGCGTGGGCCGCAATCCGTCGACGGGTGCCGAGATCCAGATCGCCGCAGCCAAGACGGTGAAGTTCACCGCCGGCAAGGCGTTCAAGGAAGCCGTCAACGCGTCGTAATGCAACGCGCCTCGCGCCGGCGCATCGCCTCCCGCCACTGAAACGCGCGGCGAACGATGCATCGGGCGTGAGGAACAACGCGCAGCCCAACCCCGGTGATGTAGACAATCGGCGGTTGGTGCGGCGCGTGCGGTGCTTGTGTGCGCTCCTGGTGACTGCCAGGCTGCGATCAGCGCGCGCGCCGTTGCCGGGTTGCTGCTGCCAGTGCGTCGAGCGCCGGTTCGGTTTGCGCCCAGCTGACGCACGCGTCGGTAATCGACACGCCGTGGCGCAACGGCACACCCGTCTTCAGATCCTGACGGCCTTCTTCCAGATGACTTTCCAGCATGACGCCGATGATGCGGTGCTCGCGCTGCGATAGTTGCTGCGCGATATCCTGCACCACATCCAGTTGACGCAAGTGCGACTTGCCCGAGTTCGCGTGCGAACAGTCGATCATGACCTGCTCGCGCAACCCTGCTGATTTGAGTGCCGCGCAGGTTGCCTCGACCGATGCGCTGTCGTAATTCGGTCCTTTCTTGCCGCCGCGCAGAATCACGTGGGCGTCGTCGTTGCCGCGCGTCTCGAAGATGGCGGCCATACCCATCTTGGTCATGCCCATGAACGCGTGACTCGCACGTGCTGCGACGATTGCATCCGCGGCGATTTGCACGCCGCCGTCCGTGCCGTTCTTGAAACCGATCGGGCAGCTCAGTCCCGATGCAAGCTGCCGATGACTCTGACTCTCGGTCGTACGCGCGCCGATAGCGCCCCACGCGATCAGGTCCGCGATGTATTGCGGGCTCAGCAGGTCGAGAAATTCGGTGGCGGTCGGCAGGCCGAGGCCGTTGATATCCAGCAGCAGTTGCCGGGCGAGGTGCAGACCTTCGTTGATGCGGAAGCTGCCGTCGAGGCGCGGGTCGTTGATATAGCCTTTCCAGCCCACTGTCGTGCGCGGTTTTTCGAAGTAGACCCGCATCACGATCAGCAGATCGTTCTTGCACGTGTCGGCGGCTTTCTTGAGCAGGTGTGCGTATTCGATCGCCTGATCGTGATCGTGGATCGAGCAGGGGCCGACGATCATCACAAGGCGGTCGTCGCGGCCGTGCAGGATATCGGCGATCGCCACGCGGCTTTCTTCGACGAGCGTCTGGACAGCGAGCGGTACGGGCAGTTCATCCTGCAACAGGGCAGGGGAAATGAGCGGACGTACCGCGCCGATACGAACGTCGTCGATGCGCGTGGTGTCCTGGGTGGCGTCGGCAGAGCCGACTTCCTGGTCGTGCAGAGGATTGTCGATGACGCTCAAAATATTCTCCCGGGCCTTGATGATGAGATGTCGATGGCTGAAGGCCTGATGCCTGTTCGTTGCCGGGATTATGACACTCGTGTGGCGTTATCGGGCTGCCGCGTCGGAGCCTGTTGTCAGAGGCGCTTGATGAGCGCCATCGCGGCCGCCGGGTTGCGTTCCTTGAAGCCGCTGATGATGTACAGGTAGACGTCTCGTGCTGTGATTGTATCGGGTGCTTCGGCTGATGTTTCGAGGTCTTCCGGTGTTTTGCCTGCGGCGAGTTGGCGGGCGCGCTCGGCCCATGCGTCGAGGGCTTTGGTCGAATAGCCTTTTGCCTGTTTGTCTGTTGTGCCCATGATGCGGGCGTAGACGAATGGCGCGGTGATATCCGCGATTTGCGGGTAGTCGCTGTCGCCGGCTAGCACGATTGCTACCTGGTATTTTTTTGCTAGCGCGATGAATTCTGGGGTTTTGAAGCTTGCGTGGCGGACTTCGATTGCGTGCCTCAGGTTTTGACCTTCGATGCTTTGCGGCAGCAGTTTCAGGAAGGCTTCGAAGTCTTCTTTGTCGAATTTTTTTGTTGGCGCGAATTGCCAGTTTATGGGGCCTAGTTTTTGTTTTAGTAGCAGTACGCCACTGGCGAAGAAGCGTTCTATTGTTTCATTGGCGTCCGCCAGGATTTTTCTGTTGGTCGCGTAGCGAGGGGCTTTTAGCGAGAAGACGAAGTCTTCGGGGGTTTCCTGATACCACTTCTCGTAGCTCGAGGGCTTTTGCAAGCCGTAAAAGGTGCCGTTGATTTCTATCGAAGTGAGGTTTTTGCTCGCGTATTCCAGCTCGCGGGTTTGTGTCAGGTCTGACGGGTAGAAGGTGCCACGCCAGGGGGCGTAGGTCCAGCCGCCTATGCCGATTCTGATGTTTGGTTTTTTTGCCGTTGGCATGGGGGGCCTGGGGTTTTTGGCTGCGCCGGGGAGGGGATAGATTAGCGGATTTTTTTGCCTATGCGGCGCTTTGTGTCTGTTTGCCTGCGGTGTTGGCCTTTCCTTGATTTGTTAGTGGTCTATTAGTGTCGCCCCTGTGCGGGGCAGGCACTTACTTTCTTTGCCGCCGCAAAGAAAGTAAGCAAAGAAAGCGGCTCAAACCGCCAATTCTTAAGCGGGCCCCCTGGCTTGGAGGAGGTAGTGGAGCATCTGGAATCTGTGCCCTCGCGCACTCCGCGCTGATGACAAGGCAGTCATACTTCCGGCGGCGCTGCGCGCGCCGTGGCGGTACTTCCCAACACCGATCGCAGATTGGCGCCTCCGGCATCATCCTTCCCGCCTCGCACTGCGTGCTCGCCGGAACGGTCTGCAAGGGAAACCAGTGGCTTCGTTTGCGCACGGTGGGAGCCATCGGCTTCGCCTTGGCGAAGTGCCCAAACCGCCAGGCGGTTTGATGAAGTACCGCTACGGCGCGCGCAGCGCCGCCGGAAGAATGACTGCCTTGTCACTAGCGCGGAGTGCGCAAGGGCACGGATTCCAGATGCTCCACTACCGTGACTGCGCGGGGGACCCGCTTAAGAATTGGCGGTTTGAGCCGCTTTCTTTGCTTACTTTCTTTGCGGCGGTGTATAGACCGGGGACATAGCTGACAGGTGTGCGGGGACATGGTTGACACTTCCGGGTATTAAAACGCCCGGTCCCGACCATGCCCTGGAACGCAAGAGACACCATGAGCCTCCGACAGGAATTTGTTCATCTGGCCAGTCAGGACACCCTGACGATCACCGAGTTGTGCCAGCGCTTCAACATCAGCCGGCAGACCGGCTACAAATGGCTTAAGCGTGGCGAGAACGCGCTGTCAGATCAATCACGGCGCCCAGCCACCAGCCCCTTGAAGACTCCCGCTGCCATGGAGCAGGAAGTGGTGCGGCTGCGCCAGGCCCATCCGCGCTGGGGCGGGCGCAAGATCAGTCGGCGCCTGCAGGATCTGGGCTTTGAGGCGGTGCCGCAGCCCAGCACCGTGACCGACATCCTGCACCGGCATAACCTGATCCTGCCGACCGATTCAGCAATGAGCGAACCGTGGAAGCGCTTTGAACACGAGCAGCCCAACGTACTCTGGCAGATGGATTTCAAGGGTCACTTCGATACCCTCCAGAAGCAGCGTTGCAGCCCCCTGACGGTGCTGGACGACCACTCGCGTTTCAGCATCCTGCTGCGTGCCTGCGGGCCGACGGACACCTCGACCGTGCAGGCGGGATTACGTGAGGCGTTTGGGCACTACGGCCTGCCGTTGCGCATCAACACCGATAACGGCTCGCCGTGGGGTTCGCCCAGCAGTCCGGGGCAGCTTACCGAGCTGGCCGTCTGGCTGATCCGGCTGGGTATCCGTATCAGCTACAGCCGGCCGTATCACCCGCAGACCAATGGCAAGGATGAGCGGTTTCACCGTACGTTGAAGGCTGAAGTGCTGAACGGACGAAGCTTCGCTACGCAGGAGCACGTGCAACAGGAACTGGACCGCTGGCGCACCGTGTATAACTGCGAACGTCCGCACGAGGCGATTGGCATGGACACGCCGGTCAGCCGTTACAAGCCCAGCCCCCGGGCGTATCCATCGATCCTGCAGGAGCCTGAATACGGCCCGGACGACGTGGTGCTACGAGTCAGGTCAGATGGCCAGCTACGCTTTAAGGGACGGAAACTTAAGGTCTCGAACGCACTTTATGGACTGCCGGTTGCGGCACGCGCAAAGGTGGGCGAAGACGGCGTATTTGAATTCTGGTTTGCACATCACCGCATCCTCACCCTTGACCTGAGGAGCGAGAATCACTGACCATAAAGTGTCAACGATGTCTCCGCACGTTTGTCAATCATGTCCCCGGTCTATACACGGCGGCAAAGAAAGTAAGTGCCTGCCCCGCACAGGGGCGACGCTAATAGACCACTAAGAAAACAAGGAAAGGCCAACACCGCAGGCACACAGCCACAAAGCGCCGCGCAGGCAAAAAAACTATTCCGAGTCTTCAACTTTCCGCGCCTTGCGCACCCCGACGTGCGCTTCCTTCGCAGAAGATTCCTCAAACCGCCTCGTGGCCTCCGCCACTTCCAGTTGAAATTGTTGCAAAGCACTAACCGCCACATCAGGCGGCATAAGCGCCGTCCACAGCACATCAATCAACTGCCCCGCGGTAGCATCAATATCGATATGCCGATTCGCCAGCGTAGCGTCCCACAGCACATGTTCCATCGGCCCAAACACCATTGAGCGAAGCAACCTCAACGGCATATCCGATCGAATCTGCCCCGTTTCCTGCCCCCGTGCCAACACCCGCATCAACGGCGCGGTATACCGGCGCTGCAATTCGGTCAGCGCCTCGCTAAGCTCATGATGCCGCGCCCGGCCCTCCGACAAAACCAAAGCACACAGGTCGGTGCCATTGACCAGCATCAACCGCAAATGCGTCCGCACAATGAAAGCAAACTGCTGACGCACACTGCCATCGCGCGGCAAGCCCGATTCGATCGCTTCAATAATCTCGTCATACCAGTCGCCAATCACCCGCGCGCATAACTCCCGCTTGCCACGGAAATAACTGAACACGGTCGCCTCGGAAATGCCCAGGCGCTGCGCAATCTCCGCCGTCGTCGCGCGCTCGTATCCCCTCTCGGAGAATACGTCGCGTCCCGCCTGCAGAATCTCCTTCACGCGCTGCTGCGACTTGCGCCCGGCCGGCTGGCGGCGCGAGGCAGGTAACTCGGCCTTCAAGGCAACCGTCATATGAGTCCAGTTCAGATTTGTGAGGAAGATGGCCCCGATGACGTCAATCCTATCACGTATGAATGCCGATAAAGGCCCAAAAGTGAGTTTCTGAGTAACACTCAAAAATACCTATTGACGCTTACGTAAATCTAGCGTGAAATGCGCCTTGAGCGTTGCGCGCCTCGTGCGGGATGATGGTGGCAGCCCACAAGGCCGCACCGTCCGCTGAGCCGCACTCAGACACGCCGGCGCCCACCATGGCCGGCCGCCAACGAAATTCTGGAGACACAGCAATGAGTAACCTGCCCGGATTGCAATTCCCGCTCGGCGAAGAAATCGAAATGCTGCGTGACAGCATCGCGGGTTTCGCGGCCAAAGAAATCGCCCCGCGTGCCGCGGAAATCGATCGTACGGATCAATTCCCCATGGACTTGTGGCGCAAATTCGGCGATCTGGGCGTGCTCGGCATGACGGTTGCGGAGGAATACGGCGGCGCGAACATGGGCTACACGGCGCACATGATCGCGATGGAAGAAATCTCGCGCGCGTCGGCATCGGTCGGTCTGTCGTATGGCGCGCACTCGAATCTGTGCGTCAACCAGATTCATCGCAACGGCACGGAAGCGCAAAAGCAGAAGTACTTGCCGAAGCTGGTCTCGGGCGAACACGTCGGCGCGCTCGCCATGAGCGAGCCGAACGCGGGTTCGGACGTCGTCAGCATGAAAATGCGCGCGGACAAGAAGGGCGACCACTACGTGCTCAACGGCACCAAGATGTGGATCACCAACGGCCCGGATTGCGACACGCTGGTCGTCTACGCCAAAACCGATCTCGAAGCGAATTCGCGCGGCATCACGGCGTTTATCGTCGAGAAGGGCATGAAGGGCTTCTCGGTCGCGCAAAAGCTCGACAAGCTCGGCATGCGCGGCTCGCATACCGGCGAGTTGGTGTTCCAGGACGTCGAAGTGCCGGAAGAAAATATCCTCGGTCAGTTGAACGGCGGCGCGAAAGTGCTGATGAGCGGTCTCGACTACGAGCGCGCCGTGCTCGCCGGTGGCCCGACCGGCATCATGGTCGCGGTCATGGACGCGGTCGTGCCGTATATCCACGACCGGAAACAGTTCGGTCAGCCGATCGGCGAGTTTCAGCTGATTCAAGGCAAGGTCGCCGATATGTACACCACGCTGCAAGCGTGCCGCGCGTATCTGTATGCCGTTGGCCGTCAACTCGACACGCTCGGCAAGGAACACGTGCGCCAGGTGCGTAAAGACTGTGCGGGCGTGATTCTCTACACCGCCGAAAAAGCCACGTGGATGGCCGGTGAAGCAATCCAGATTCTCGGCGGCAACGGCTACATCAACGAGTATCCGGTCGGCCGTCTGTGGCGCGATGCGAAGCTCTATGAAATCGGCGCGGGCACCAGTGAAATCCGTCGCATGCTGATCGGCCGCGAACTGTTCGCCGAAACAGCTTGATCGACAACGCTGCGTAACAGCGCTGTCTCAGTGCTGGCCCATAAGAAAGCGGCGATAGCAACCACTTTGCATGGGATCGGAGTGAGCGCTATGGGACCAGAGTAAGCGCTGAAGCGCTAACTCCGATCGACTGCTTTGCATGGGACCAGAGTAAGCGCTGAAGCGCCAACTCTGGTCGACATACGAGTGCATGGGATCGGAGTAAGCGCTAAAGCGCTAACTCCGATCGACATACGAGTGTATGGGACCAGAGTAAGCGCTAAAGCGCCAACTCTGGTCGACACAGGAGAAGCCACGCAATGCCGAATATCGAATCAAAGCTGAATCCGCGCTCGGACGATTTCCGCGCCAACGCGGCAGCGCTCGAAGCGCTGGTCGCCGATCTTCGCGCGAAGGTCGAGAAGCTCGCGCTAGGCGGCGGGCAAGCGGCGCGCGACAAGCACACGAGCCGCGGCAAGCTGCTGCCGCGCGATCGCATCGAGAAACTGCTAGATCCGGGCACGCCGTTTCTCGAGTTCTCGCAACTCGCGGCCTACGGCATGTACCACAACGATGCGCCAGGCGCTGGCGTCATCACCGGCATCGGCCGCATTGCGGGGCAGGAGTGCGTGATCGTCTGCAATGACGCGACGGTCAAGGGCGGCACGTACTATCCGGTCACCGTCAAAAAGCACGTGCGCGCGCAGGAAATCGCCGCGGAAAATCATCTGCCGTGCGTGTATCTGGTCGACTCGGGCGGCGCCAATCTGCCGAATCAGGACGACGTGTTCCCCGATCGCGACCACTTCGGCCGTATCTTCTATAACCAGGCGAATCTGTCGGCGGCGGGTATTCCGCAGATCGCCGTCGTGATGGGTTCGTGCACCGCGGGCGGCGCCTATGTGCCGGCCATGAGCGACGAGTCGATCATCGTCAGGAATCAGGGGACGATTTTCCTCGGCGGCCCGCCGCTCGTCAAAGCCGCAACCGGCGAAGTGGTGAGCGCGGAAGACCTCGGCGGCGGAGACGTGCATACGCGTCTGTCGGGCGTGGTCGATCATCTCGCGCAAAACGACGCGCATGCGTTGGCGATTGCGCGCAGCATCGTCGGCAATCTGAATCGCGTGAAGCAGGTGCCGGTGGCGTTGCAGGAACCGAAGCCGCCGCGCTACGACGTGAAGAGCATGTACGGCGTGATTCCAGTCGATACGCGCAAGCCGTTCGATATCCGTGAAGTGATCGCGCGCATTGTCGACGACTCCGCTTTCGATGAATTCAAGGCCCGCTACGGCACCACGCTCGTGACCGGCTTTGCGCATATCTGGGGGCATCCGGTCGGCATCATCGCTAACAACGGCATTCTGTTTTCGGAGTCGGCGCTCAAGGGCACGCACTTCATCGAACTGTGCTGCCAGCGCAAGATTCCGCTGGTGTTCCTGCAGAACATCACCGGCTTCATGGTGGGCCGAAAATACGAAAACGAAGGCATCGCGCGTAACGGCGCGAAGATGGTGACGGCCGTGGCGACGGCGAAAGTGCCGAAGTTCACGGTGATCATCGGCGGCTCGTTCGGTGCGGGCAACTACGGCATGTGCGGCCGCGCGTATTCGCCGCGTTTCCTGTGGATGTGGCCGAACGCGCGGATCTCGGTGATGGGCGGCGAGCAGGCCGCATCGGTGCTGGCCACCGTCAAGCGCGACGGTATCGAAGGCAAGGGCGGCTCGTGGAGCGCGGAAGAGGAAGAGGCATTCAAGCAGCCGATTCGCGATCAATACGAGCATCAAGGCCACCCGTACTACGCGAGCGCGCGTCTGTGGGACGACGGCGTGATCGACCCGGCGCAAACGCGCGACGTACTCGGTCTCGGCCTCTCGGCAACCATGAACGCACCGATCGAAGACACGCGTTTCGGCGTGTTCAGAATGTGACAATGCGCTGAGCGCAGGAGCCTGAACCATGCAATACGAAACGCTGAATGTCGCGTTTAGCGCTCAGATCGCCACGGTCACGCTGAATCGTCCGGACGTGCGCAATGCGTTCAACGAAACGATGATCGCCGAAGTGACCTCGGCCTTCACAGCCTTGAACGGGCGCGACGACGTGCGCGCGGTCGTGCTGGCCGCGAACGGCAAAGCGTTCTGCGCGGGCGCCGACCTGAACTGGATGAAGAAAATGGCCGGTTACTCCGACGAGGAGAACCGCGCCGATGCGATGCTGCTGGCGAACATGCTGTCGTCGATCTATCGCTGCAACAAGCCGGTGATCGCGCGCGTGAACGGCGATGCCTACGCGGGCGGCATGGGTTTGATTTCGGCATGCGATATCGTCGTCGCCGTGGACAGCGCGCGCTTTTGCCTGTCGGAAGCGCGTCTCGGCCTGATTCCCGCGACGATCGCGCCGTATGTGATCCGCGCGCTGGGCGAGCAGGCGTCGCGCCGCTACTTCACGACCGCCGAGCAGTTCGATTGCGCGACGGCATTCCGGTTGGGGCTGGTGAGCGAAGCGGTGAGCGCCGGGCAACTCGATGCGACGGTCCGGCAAATCGCGGACACGCTCTGTGCGAACGGTCCGCAAGCGGTACGTGCGTGCAAACAACTCGTGCAGGACATCGCGGGCCATGAGTTGAACGATGCAATGATCGAAGACACCGCAGCGCGCATCGCGCGCACGCGCGCCGGTGCGGAAGGCCGCGAAGGCGTCGCGTCGTTCCTCGAAAAACGTACGCCGTCCTGGCGCAACTGACGCGCATCAGCACAGATTCCAGGGCGCTTGCAGGCCTTCACGAGAACAACAGTCCCAGAACGCGACACCTAATCGAGACATCTCATGTTCAACAAGATCCTGATTGCCAACCGGGGCGAGATTGCGTGCCGCGTCGCGGCGACCTGCAAGCGGCTCGGCATCGCGAGCGTGGCCGTGTATTCCGATGCGGACGCCAACGCGAAGCACGTCGCCGCCTGTGACGAAGCGGTGCATATCGGCGGGTCGGCGGCGGCGGAAAGCTATCTGCGCATCGAGCGCATCATCGAAGCCGCGCGCGCCACCGGCGCACAAGCAGTGCATCCGGGCTACGGCTTCCTGTCGGAAAACGAAGACTTCGCGCATGCGTGCGAACTCGCGGGTATCGTCTTCATCGGACCGCCGGTCGAAGCGATCGCCGCGATGGGTTCGAAAGCCGCGGCGAAGGCGCTGATGCATGCAGCGGCCGTGCCGCTCGTGCCGGGCTATCACGGCGACGATCAGGATGCGCGGTTGCTGCATCGTGAGGCAGATGCGATTGGTTACCCGGTGCTGTTGAAGGCAAGCGCGGGCGGCGGTGGCAAAGGCATGCGCGTGGTCGAGCGCAGCGAAGATTTCGCTGCCGCTCTGGCCTCGTGCAAGCGCGAGGCGGCGAGCAGCTTCGGCAACGACCGCGTGCTGATCGAGAAGTATCTGACGCGGCCGCGTCACGTGGAAGTGCAGGTGTTCGCGGACCGTCATGGCGGCGCGGTTTATCTGTTCGATCGCGATTGCTCGGTACAGCGGCGTCACCAGAAAGTGCTGGAAGAAGCGCCGGCGCCGGGCCTGTCGGCTGAAATCAGGCGCGAGATGGGCGAAGCGGCCGTGGCCGCGGCGCGCGCGGTGAATTACGTCGGTGCGGGCACGGTCGAATTCATCATGACCGGCACCGGCGATTTCTACTTCATGGAAATGAATACGCGCTTGCAGGTCGAGCATCCGGTCACGGAAATGGTGACGGGGCAGGATCTGGTCGAATGGCAACTGCGCGTCGCCGCGGATGAACCGCTGCCGCTCACGCAGCAACAAGTCAGGATCGACGGTCATGCAATCGAAGCGCGTATTTACGCTGAGCATCCGGCGCGCGGTTTCTTGCCGTCGACGGGTACGCTCAAGTATCTGCGCATGCCGGAAGGCGTCGAGTTCAGCATCAGTGCGGCCGGCTTAGGTGACCCTAGCCGCAAAGCGCCGGTACGCATCGACAGCGGCGTGCGCGAAGGCGACACGATCACGCCGTTCTACGATCCGATGATCGCGAAGCTGATCGTCCACGGCGCAACGCGTGAGGAAGCGCTGGCGCGTCTGAATCGCGCGCTGCGAGCCTGCGAAGTGGTCGGGCCGCACACCAACGTCGAGTTCCTGCAACGTATCGTCACCAGCGAGCCGTTTGCGACCGGCGATCTCGACACGGGTTTGATCGAGCGGCATCACGATGCGCTGTTCGCGCCCGTGAAAAAGCCGTTCAAGGAGGCGCTCGCGCTCGCCTGCGCCGCATTGTTGACGCGCGAAGGCGGCACCGCGCACGGCGCGTCGCCGTGGGATGCGCTGTCGCACTGGCGCCTGAACAGCGGCTACACGCAAACGCTCGGCTGGCGCAATGTCGACAATGACAATGCCTTCACCGTGACCTTCGCGCGCGACGGCAGCACGCAAACGCTCGAACACGACGGCGTGCGAGAGGACTTCAGCTGGTCGGACGGCGCGGGCCTGCATGAATTCCGCGCGACGATCGGCGATGCGCGAGCGACAGGCCGTGTATTCGTCGATGGCGATACGTTCCACGTCTTTTGCCTCGGCGCAGCGCTCGCGTTCGAATGGCAGAACCTGCTCGCGCATGCGGCGGACGCGGAAGGCGGCGAAGGCCGCCTGACCGCGCCGATGCCGGGCAAAGTGATCGCGGTACTGGTCGAACCGGGCACCGTGGTGGAAAAGGGCACGCCGCTGATCGTGATGGAAGCGATGAAGATGGAGCACACGATCGGCGCGCCGGCGGCGGGTACGGTGTCGGAAGTGCTGTATGGCGTCGGCGATCAGGTTGCCGATGGGGCGCAGCTTCTGGTGCTGGATGTGGAATAAACGCGAGGCTCAGGCGAGGCGCGGATAGCCGACGGCTTGCGCCTCGTTTTCGAGTTGTGTGATGCGGTCGTAGTCTGATAGCGAAAACGAAGAAAATCCCTTCAAACGCAGGCGTTTTGCGCGAGCAGGTTGTGCCGACAGCGCATCGCTCAGAGACTCTCGCAGTGCTTCGATAGTCGTCGAAGGCACCGTGTTAGAAGCAATCAAAGGCAAACCCGGCGACAAAACCGTTGCGCCGATCTGTCGAACTTTCTCCGCCAGTTCCGGCAATTCATCGCGGAAAAAAGCGAACGTCACGCAATCGATCGCGGCGACGTCTGCTTGATTGTTGGCCACCGCACGCAGTGAACCGAGATGCGAGCCGGTGCGCACGATACCGCCAAAAAACCGGCCACCGCGCGCAAGCGGCGCCACCGCATGCCGGAACACATTCATGCCGCTATTCGAATCGCCCTGGTTGTACGCTGCGCGTGCGCCACGGCAGTCCGCCAGCGAATCGAACGGCGCGTCCGCTCGTGTCACCAGCACGCTTGAATAAAGAGCGCCGTCACAACCCGGCACGTCGAATCGCGGCGTCGCGATCAATTGCACATTCTCGCGCAAGCCATGCATCAACGGATAACCGCAAGTCTGCGAGATCAGCAGATCAGGGCGTCGCCACAGCGCGTGCAGATCGCCATCAGGCTCTGCGATACGGCCCGCCGGCTCGACCGCCCGCAACACATCACCCAGCCACTCGCGCCAAACAGAGGCGAGGGCGGGCGTCACGTTATACATCGGCAGGGCGGCGATCCAGGTCATGCACGGGATTCTGACATATCGGCCACGCGCTACATGTCCACTTGTGCGGACAGGAAGACGGTGCGCGGCGTGCCGGGCCAAACCGAGCTGTAGTTCGCTGCGGCCCAGTAGCGCTTGTCGGTCAGGTTCTGCACCCCGGCGCGAAATACGGTGGACAGCCCGCCGATGCGCGTCAGATAGCGAACGCCCGCGTCGAACCGTACATAGCCCGGCAGATCGACGGAGTTCTGCGCGTTCAACGGCCGGTTGCCGACGTAATAGACGCCCGCGTCGACGCTCAGACCCGTGACGACCGGAATGCGGTAGTCGAGGAATGC
Organism: Paraburkholderia sp. IMGN_8; assembly: GCF_038050405.1. Classification (NCBI taxonomy): domain Bacteria; kingdom Pseudomonadati; phylum Pseudomonadota; class Betaproteobacteria; order Burkholderiales; family Burkholderiaceae; genus Paraburkholderia; species Paraburkholderia sp. IMGN_8. The sequence continues at coordinate 1,623,121 of NZ_CP150901.1, forward strand.
GTTCGCCTGGAAGCGCGGTACATTGGCGGCGCGCTTGCCCGAGGTAGAGGGGTCGCCCGTGTCCTCCTGGACGGTATCGAGATACGCCGCTCCGGCCACTACCGACAAATCGCGCGTAGCCCGTCCGTTCGCGGTCAGCTCGACGCCGGTATGGCGTTGCGTGCCGCCTTGCACGTAATAGTTCGCGCTGTTGACGTACTGCAGCGTCTTTTCGATGCGGAACACGGCGGCATTGACGCTCACGCGGTTGGCGATGTCGGCTTTCACGCCGGCCTCGTATTGCTTGCTTTTCACCGGCGAGAGATACGTGCCGGCATTGAGCGTGTTGTACGGCGCAACGCCACCCTGTTCGAAACCTTCAGCGTAGCTGAGGTAGGTGGACAGATTCGGCAGCGGCTTGAAGATCAACCCCGCCGACGGCACGTTGACGCTGGTTTCGTAATGCGACGCCGCGCCGGACGCCGGATACGAATCGTTGCGATATTTCACGTGACGCACGCCGAGCGTCACGCTCCACTGCGAGCCGATATCGATCAGGTCGCTGATGAACACGCTCGGCTGGAAGTTCTTCGTTACCGTTTTCTGTGGGAACACCGTGTCCGTGGGCGCCGGCGAATAAACCGGATTGAAGATGTTGCCGACCGTCAGCGGGATGGCAGCAAAACCCGCTTCGTGCGAATCGTAGTTGCGGGTCGAGATGCCGGTCACGAGCTGGTGTTTGAGCGGGCCCGTGTTGAAGTTGCCCGACACGAACGTGTTGGTCGACAGGACCCGGAAACTCTGGTCAGGCGACAGATAGATGTCGCCGCTCAGAATGTCGCCGTTGGCGGCGACCGAGTAGACATCGGGAAACGCGGCGTCGCGGTTGTTGTACGACTGCGCGATCTGCGTGGTGAAGCTCCAGTTCTCCGAGATCTTGTAGTCGAAGTGGGCGCCGAGGTTGAACGTGCTGCTGCGGTATTGCAGCCACGGCTGGCCGAGCAGTGTGCGCGGATCGAATTGAGGCGGCAGCGAGCCGTCCGGTTGCAAGCCGATCACCGGTTGGGCGGCGAGCTTCTTGTCCTGATAGTCGAAGTCGAGGCGCAGCAGCGCGCGTGGCGTGATCGCCCAGTCGAGCGCGCCGCTCACGAAAGTACGCGTGCGGTCGCCGCTATGGTTGAAGTTGCCGACTTTCTCGCCCGCCACGTTGAAGCGGTAGCCGAATTGTCCGTCGCCGATCGGACCGCCGGTGTCGACCGCGCTGTAGTAGCCGTCGTAGCTGCGGATTTCGGCGATGGTGCTGACGAAGCGGTCGCGCGTCGGCCGCTTGATCACGTAGTTGACCGTGCCGCCCGGTGAATTCACGCCATACAGGAAACCCGACGGTCCCTTCAGCACGTCGATGCGCTCGGTGTTTTCGAGCGGTATGTCGTAGTAGGGCGCCACCGGCATGCCGTCGCGGCGCATCGTGTTGGTCCAGTCGATTGGAAAGCCGCGGATGCTGATGTTGTCCATCGCGCCGCCCACGGCGGTGTTCTGCACCGATGGATCGTTCTTCAGCACGTCCATCAAGGTGCGCGATGCCTGAGCGGTGATCAGTTCGCTCGAATACGATTCGACCGACATCGGCAGGTCTTTCGGATCTTTCGAACCGAGCGCGCCGACGTTGACGTCCGGCACCGCGTACAGCGAGGGCCTGGTGCTTTGCACCGCGACGGTGTTCAGCGTGCCCTCGGTGCCTGATGCCGCGTCCGCGGCGGTGACGACCGTGGCAGCGGCAACCGGGGCCACACTCGCTGCGCCCGCCGCTTCGGCTGCTTCAGCTGTTTCGACGGTGACCGCATTGTCCGCGGTCTTCTGGTAACGCAGGCCGGTGCCTTGCAACAAGGCGTCGAGCGCGGCTTGCGGCGCCATCGTGCCTTTCAGCGCGGGCGCGGTTTTGCGGGCTACGGCTTCGGGCGAGAACGACACCTGCATATGCGCCTGCCGCCCTAGTTCGAGCAGCGCCTTGCCGAGCGGCTGTGCGGGCAGATCCACACTGACCGTGCCGGTTGAGGCGGTCTGTGCATGCAGATGAAGCGGCGCAAAAGCGAGCGCGCAGGCGAGCACGATAGCGGCTTGCGTGCCCGACTTGCGGCTGACGAGCGCCAGCGTTGAGGCAGGTTGACGGATCCGTCGATTGAGTCTGGTCTGAAACGACATCGGGTTTCCTAAGTGGTCTTTCCCGTATGACGTTTGCCGGGGTGCATCCCCCTACCGGTTTGCAAAAATATTTTTCGGTGAACCGACGAGCAGCACGCCGGGCATGGCGTGCACGTTGAGTTTCGCGGCGGCGGCGAGCACGCGCACGGCGGTATCCGGGTCGCGCGGGTCGACCAGCGCGGACACCCGGCGCTCGCCGGCGCTCCGCTCGGCGAGCCAGATGCGCCGGTGCGTGTAGCGCTGCAAGTCGGCCAGCGCGTCGCGCAAGCTCACGTTTTCGAAAGTCAGCGTGCCTTGTGTCCAGCCTGCGATGGCGGCGGCGTCGGTGGTCCGCGGCGTGCTCACGCCCAGCAGCGTGATATCGGCCTCGTCACCGGGACTCAGCACGCGCGCCGCGGAGGGCTCGTCGCAGGCCGTACAGCGCAGCGCGACACGGCTTTGCAGCACGGCGACGCGCGAATGGCCGGCCAGCGCTTCGACCGTAAAGCGGGTGCCGAGCGCGGTGGCCTCCGCGTCGCCGGTACGCACCACAAAGGGTTTGGACGGGTCGTGCGCGACCTCGAACAGCGCGCGGCCGCGCAACAAACGGATGTTGCGCGCCGTCGGCGTCAGCTCGACGGCAATCGCCGACTGCGCGTCGAGCGTGACGTTGGAGCCGTCGGCGAGTTCGACCGTGCGCACTTCGCCGATGGCGGTGGCGGCGTCGGCGAGCGCCAGCACCCGCAACGAGTCGCGGTACAGCAACACGCTGCCGGTGAGCAGGAAGGCCAGCACCGCGAGCGACATGATCGCGGTGCTGGATCTGTTGCGGCGCCGTTTGGCGCGGATCGCACCGGCGTCGACCGCGGACAGTTTGTGCCAGATATCCAGCAGTTCGTCGTATAGCTGCGCGTGGCGCGCATCGGCGGCGTACCACGCAGAGAACGAACGGCGCTCGTGCTCATCGGGGTCGCCCCCGGTGTTCAGCACCACCCAGCGCGACGCGGCGTCTTCGAGCGCGCGCTCGTCCAGCTGGCGAGCGGACGCCGCGGCCCGCGCCGACTCCCGTGTCTGCCGCGAACCCGCTGAAGCAGGCGTCGCCGATGTGCGATCGTTCAAACGTCTAGTCCCTTAGCGCCATGCGGCACGCCAGCAGCACCCGCATCATGTGCTTTTCGACGGCCTTCACCGAGACCGCCATCAGCGCGGCGGTTTCACTGTGACTTTGGCCTTCGAGCTTGTGCAGCAGAAACACCTGCTGTGTGCGCAGCGGTAGCGCAAGGATTGCCGCCTCCAGGCGTTTGACGGTCTGGCAGGCGATCGCCGTGTCGGCTACATCGGGCGCGGTATCGCCACTGCGCATCGCCGCGTAATCGTCGGTCATCGCGCGCCGGCGGCGGTCTTGCCGATGCCAGTCCATCGCGACGTTCGATGCCACCCGGAACACGTATGCCTTGATGGAATTGAGTGCTGCGGGCATTTCCGCGCCGGCCAGCTTCAGGAAGGTCTCCTGGGCGCAGTCCTGCGCGCTATCGCGCGAGCCGGTGCGGCGCGACAGGAAGTCGACGAGTTCAGCGTAGTGCGAGATGAGGGTCTGAGTGGACGGTTGCACAGTGGCAGACGATGGCGGAAACGTGGCAGTGAATGGTCAGGTTGTCGGAGCGCGGGTCGGTACACAATGCGAATTGCGTAAATGACAATTATTCGCATTTATGCGAATGTGTCAAGCAAACGCAAGCGGACTGAGGGTTTTTAGTCAGGCATACGGCGCGGTCTGGGCGAAGACCGGATGGCGGATCGACTTCTGGCCGAACTCGATTGACGCAATGACACCCTTGCAGGGCGAGGCGCAACCGTACGAGAGCTGCCTGTTTGGGGGGGCGGGTTTGCTGCCGGTCGCAACAAGCGAGGCGATACCGCGATGCAGCGGCGCGCCAGTTCCACGTTAAAGATCAGCGGCCAACCAGCCAACAGCGTGTCCGTGAGCAATCTGGCAGTCATGCCGTAGACATGATTCGCAGAACGTACTGTAATCTAGAACAACACGGTTGGCATCGCGTTTCCATTGGCCTCGGGGCTCCTGCGTTGTAGGATTGAAATACGCAGGCAATCGCCATACCGGGTCCGTGCACGACATAGGTTTTTCTGCACGCGGTTAACAGCGTTGTGCTGTCCTAGTCCACCTCGCGGTCACAAGGCGCTCGCGGAAATGAGTTCCCACCCTCCAGTCGCTGCAACGGAAGAAGCAGCCGACTCAAACTCGCCCTCTGATCGTGCCCACGCAGGGCCGATAAAGTGTGAAACGCCGGTTGCCGAAGCGTTTCTGCTTCTGGCTGCATCGACCGCTCAGGAAGCGGTACGGCGAGTACATAAGCTGGATTCGAAAGCAGATCCCGAGGTCTTGCACAAGCTTCGCGTCGCGTTACGCAGATTGCGCTCGCTTTGGTGGGCATATGAACCGCTGCTCGACAAAAAGGACGCGAAATTTCAGCGTAGCGAGTTCAAGTCTCTGGCCGACGCTGCCGGCAAAACACGAAACTGGGACATCTTGCGCGACCTGCTCGCCGCCGACCCGTCGACGAAGCACTCGTTTACGGCACTTATCCAGTTGGTCGACGAACACCGGGCCGACGCGCTCTCGTTCAGCCGGAGGGCGATCGGCAATGCCGGCGTCGAGCAGATACTGGCGCGGGCGCTTGCAGGCGCCCGGCACCAACTGGACACGCGCGCCGCCAGTCCGTCCCTTGCTGCTTTTGCAGAAGAGCGTGTGAAACTGGCTGAGAAAGCCTTGAAAAAAAGAGTGGAGCGAGCAGCATCGCAAAACGACGTAGTCTACGCCGCGCTCCATGAAGTGCGCATCGCGGGAAAAAAATTGCGATATCTGCTGGAGTTCTTCTCGCCAGTCCTGGATGGCAGCCATCAGGCCACGATCGAGCGTTTGAGCGTGGTGCAGGACGAACTGGGGAAGCTTAACGACCTCGTCACGAGCGAAACCTTGCTGCGGGAATATGCAATTCAGCTGGGCGAACCGAAGCATGTCAAGGAAGCTGTCAGTTATCTGAAAGACCAGCAATTGCATCATATGCACAAAGCGCACGAGATATTGCGCACGGTATGCTAGCCGTTCAGCCGCCGACCCGCACCAACCCGCAGTGTGGTTATCTTCCGGCGGATTTTCGTTTCTTCGATTCCGCTCGGCGCGACAGGTCGGTAAGCAGCCACTTTGCCACGACTTCGGGCCCATTCAGGCCGTAGTCGGCAAACTTGATGTCATTTTCGAAGTAGACAATGACCGTACCGCTCATGACGCGATACCGGCCGCGATAGCGCAAACCATTCAATTCGATTTCAATTTCCCTGGTTGTTTCATAGTTGTCGGCCATCAATCCTTACTCTGCGGTCGTGCTGATTTAACAAACGGTACGCAGCCGAATTGCCTTCGTCAACGACGGGCAAACCCGCGAAGGCCGGGAAGGCTGTTCAGGGTCCCGGTATTTTCACACCGTCGCTGTGTTCGGCCAACGTGTCCCCACACATTTTCGACTCAGTTTCGCCAGGTGTATTGGTGCCAGAGGCCATCGCCTTGACGACATCTTCAAAGCCGGGCTGGGCCATGAGGCACGCCTGACTGCCGAAGAGACGGGGTCATAACCGCAGGGTGGCATCGCCAATATGGAAATGCTTAAAACTGTATATACTGTTTGTATGGTTTTATCGATCAGGAGATGATTGTGAACGAGGCCGGCACCAGGAAGCCGGCCAGGAAGGCCTTTCACTTTTTCAGGCGAGGACCGAAGATGTCGGATAAGCATCTCTCCAGCAGGTTTGACCTCGACCTCAACCTGCTGCTCACCAGGTTGCTCGAAATGGGCGGATTGGTCGAGGCGCAGATTGCGCGCGCGATGGAGGCACTGAACGCGTTCGATCTGACACTGGTCGAGCAGATCCTCGAGAGCGAACGCCGGCTCAACGCGATGGAAATTGAAATCGACGAAGAAGTGAGCAACATCATCGTTCGTCGACAGCCCACCGCTCGCGACCTGCGACTCCTGATGGCCGTCTCGAAGTGCATCACCAACCTCGAGCGTGCCGGCGACGAGGCCCGGAAGATTGCGAAGCGAATCCGCCGCATTGACGAAAAAAACGCGGGGTTGACCGTCAACATCGCCGAAATCAAGGCCTCCGGCGAAATGGCCGCAGATATTCTTCGCCGGGCGCTGGATGCCTTTGCACGAATGGATACCGCTGCAGCAGCGCAAATTGTTCGGGATGACGAAGCCATTGATAACGAGTTCGTGGCCTTCGTGCGCAAGCTCATCACGTCCATGATGGAAGACCCCCGGACAATCCCGGTGGGTCTCGATTACCTGTTCATAGCGAAAGCCGTCGAGCGTATTGGCGATCACGCGACCAACATTGCCGAGTTTGTCGTCTACATTGTTGAGGGTACCGACGTTCGCCACGCGTCACGGGAGCAGATCGAGCGTGACTGAACAGTATCCGCGTCCGGCTACTCAACTCCCCACGGGCGACGCAAGATAATCCCAGTCGTGCAGGAAGATCTGCTCGAAATAAGCCGCGGCATCGACGTTATGGATGATCAGTCCTGCATCGCGATTGCGCAGCGTACCATCCGCCGACCAGTTCTGGCTGCTGACCATCACGACACTCCCGTCGACGACGATGCCCTTGTTATGAACGTTCGCCTGGCGCCGCAGTACGGACGAGGGGATGCCCGCTGCGACTAGCTTCTCAACCCACGCGTCGTTCTGGAACTGGCTGGTAATCAGACGCACGTCGATCCCCCGGTCGATAAGCGCCTTCACGGCTGCGATCAACGCGTCATGCTGCGCATCGGCAGGATTTCCGCTCGGATGGATATATTGAGTCTGCATGTAAAAGCGTCGCTGGGTGGATTCGATGAGCGCCTGCACATGCGGCTGATAGTTATCGGGCGTGAGTAGCGGCTGGATCTGGACGGTGTCGGTGAGTGTCTTCGGGGCGAAGAACTGGCGCGGGGCCTTGCCGGCCGCGAGCGCTTCGATCGGCACGTCGAGGGCGGCGGCTCCATTCCCGGCAATACCAAGGCCCTCTGTTTGAGCCGCGACGATCACGTGGTGCGAGACAGCGTAGTCGTGCTGGAGGAAAGCCCGAAACGTGTCCGCCAATGCCTTGCTGGTGACGATGACATGCCAGTCGCGATCGTGGGTCGTGGCGAGCTTGCGTGCGGCTGCCACGTCCGATAGATCGATTTCCGGCTGATTGCTATTGTTCCAGTTGCCCGAAGAAAGCCAGAACGTATCGTCTTCGCGCACAGCAACCTTGATGTGATACGCGTTCGGATAGATCCAGACGGGTGCTTTCGGATCGGCGTTAGTGAGCGCCCAGGTGCCGGCGAAGCCGGCGCCGAGACTGGTTGACAGATCGGCCTGTGTCTCTTCGTCCGTTTGATCGGCTGAAGGGTTCTTCGCCGGATGGTCGAGCGTGAGCGTTAGTTTTTTGCCGCCGGCAAGCGCATTTTCGAGGGCGGTGAGAATGTGCGCCGAGGTGAAGTCGTACATGCCCACGACCAGTTCTTCGCGAATGCCCGCGATAAAACTCGATAGCTCGGCCCATCCCGCATCGGGGCTCGCGTGCAGGACGAGCGAAACCGGCGCGGTGACTGCGTCGAGACTCGCTTCAGGCGCGGGTGTGTACGGAATCTCTTCTTTATGCGCGCGTGCGGTGGCGAAGGCAGTCAGCGGCATTGGCGGATTCGCGAGTGCGTTGCCTTGTCCGTCGAAAAAGACTTCGTCCGCGAAATCCGGTTGCCGAAGTTCGTGCCGTGCTTCGGCCAGCGCGAAATATCGCGCCGGGTCGAGCGCGCGCAGCGATTCCATCGGACCGGCGGCGCGCACGTCGACGGGTACGCCTTCGAACTGCTGCGGCAGCGAAGCTTCTACCGCGGCACGTTTGTCCGGCATCGTCGTGACGACGATGGCACGCGTGGCGCCGCTGGTAAGCGTCGACCATTGCAAGCCGCTCCGTACCGACAGGATGCCCGGTTGCCTGAAGGACTCGGCGTGCGCGTCGAGCATCGCTCGAATGTTGATCGCCTGCATGTCATGGGGTGCGCCGGCGGGTCCACTCTTCACCGCGGCGAGCGCCGCGGCGAACAATGCAGCACGGGTCGGCAAAGCGCTCGCGAACATCATGCGCCGGGCATCGCGCCGGATCACGGCCGGTGCGCCCGCCTTGAGATGCGAGAGCGATCGTGAAAACGGAGTCAGACTGTCGACGAAGCTGCGCAGAGAACGCCCGCCCGTCAGCGAGCCGCTGCCGGGTTGGCCGGTCGCGAGGCCGACGATCTCGGGCGCGCCGAAATGCCGGACTTGCTGGAGCTTGTTGTTCCGCGGATTGAACCAGGTGAGGTAGCCGTTCGGCAGCACCTGGCGCGGGCGGCTTATCCGGCCACTGAAACTGTACTGCGCGCCCGATGTGCCGGCGGGATCGAAATAGTGAGGCGTGTAGAAGTCCGAAACGAGCACGGTGTCGATGAGATAGGCGTTACTCGCGTCTTCGGCTGGATCGCAGATCTCGACCAGGAATTCGACTTTGCCGTCGCTGTCATGCACTTCGTTGTCGACGATCGCCACTGCATTGGCAGCAGTGAGCCGGTTACCACTGGGATCGACCAGCATTTCAAGTACTTCGTGACTCGCCGACAGAGACCAGGTGTCGCCGGCGAGCACCACGGCGAACGGCTGGTTGTGCTCGGTCAGGTGAAAGCCGGCCGCGCCCGACTGAACTTCGTCCACGATGTAGACGGGCCAGACACCCGGATCGATATGGTCGGCCGATTCGAGGGCCATGACCGTGCCCGACACGCTCCAGATAGGGCCGAGATCGCGGCTGACCTGCAGATTGAGCGCCTGCGCGACGCGGACGACGTCGGTGTAAGGCACAGCGGTGGATTGCGAAACGATTCCAACGCGAGCAGTCAACATGGCATGCCTCCTTTACTGGTTGTGCGGCGGCTGCTGCCTAGCGTGCCGCGCTGATATGGCGCGGCAATGACAGAAATGCGGAATGCATTGAGCGTTCCACACGAATGAATTCCAATGCGGCACGTCTTGAATTTTTTGTGATTGAGTTCGCCTACAAATAGTGACGGGAACAATTACGTCTACTAAACTGGCTTTACTCATACATATCTGAGGGCGTCGCGATGAAAGCAAAACGAATGCAACGCGGCCTTGCGGCCCTGTTGCTGTCGCTGGTCCCCATCGGGATGGTCTATTCGCAGACCGCCACGACCGGCACCATCAATTTCACCGGCAGCATCACCGATGTTCCCTGCGAAATCGATTCGACTGCCACCAGTAGTTCGGTGACCATGGCGAAGGTCTTCGCGAACGACTTCAGCGGAGTGGGATCGACCACCGGCACGACGTCCTTCGTTATCGTGCTCAAGAATTGCGGGGCGTCGACCACGGGCGCGACGGTGCTGTTCACGGGCACGACGGACAGCACCAATTCCACGGCGCTGCAAACGACCGTCGGCGGAGCGGGCGGGGTTGCGCTGCAACTCGTCGACGATACCGCCACCCCGATCAGCATCGGCTCGAGCAGTAAGGAGTACACGATCGCCGAGGGCGACAATACTTTCAACTTCGCGGCGCGCTATATCGCGACGTCGGCAACCGTGACGGGTGGCGCGGCCGATGCCACGGCGGTGTTCGCGCTGACGTACAAGTAGCCGGCTCCGAACCGTCCGGCGCATGCGGCCGGGCGAGTATGCAAAGACTGGTTTCACCCACGCGGCGTCCACGCCGTGGTTTTCCCACAGAGAGACGAAATATGCGCTTGCCTATCGTTTGTCATGCCGCTTTTGCCGCCGTGCTGGCCTTTAGCGGCGTCGCAGCCCACGCCGGCATTCAGGTCGGCGGCACCCGGGTGGTGTTCGAAGCGAAGGTCGACGTGCGCGATACGTCGGTCGCCGTGCGCAACAAGGGCGAGACGCCGTACGTGATTCAGATTTTCGTCGACGACGGAAATGGCAACACCCGCCGCATGCCGTTTACGGTCACGCCGCCGCTCTTTCGTCTGGACGGCGGCAAGGAGCAGCTCGTCAGCGTGCGCTATGTGAAGCGGGGCGCCGGTTTGCCGCAGGACGTCGAATCCGTCTACTGGATCAACGTCAAGGAGATCCCGCCCACCGAGAAGCGCAAGGCAGACGTCAACACGCTCAAGATCGCCGTGCTCACGCGCATCAAGCTCTTTTACCGGCCGGCCGGCCTGGCCGGCAGCGCGGCCGGCGCGCCGTCGCAACTCAAATGGTCGGTCGTGCCGAACCCGATCGGGCATGGCGCGGCGTTGAAGGTCAGCAACCCGACGCCGTATCACGTGACCTTCTCGACCATCGAGATCCAGGCCGCGCAGAACGCAAGCATCAACGTGGACATGGTGAATCCCAGGAGCGACTTGATCATTCCGATTCCGACCAAGGCGGTCTCGCAGCCCGGTCCGGTCAAATTCACCTATACCACCATCAACGATTACGGCGCCGTCACGCCGACAACGGAAGTGACCGCGCAACCGCCCGGATCAACAGGGGCTTCGACACAGTAAGTAAGGATGCCGATGATTCGGCATCGTAGTGCCGATGTCGGCCGTTCGCGCCTACGAGTGACCATGCTGGCCGCTGCGCTGGCGGGGCTTTCGTCAGCCGCTCATGGCGAGCGGGCGTTCGAGTTCGATCCTGCGTTTCTCGAGCTGGGCGGCGGCCAGGGCGGGGCGGATCTTTCCGTTTACGCGACGTCGAACCGTGTGCTGCCGGGCGTCTATCTGGTGTCGGTCTTCGTCAATGGCGAGGCGATCGAGCGGCGTGACATCGCGTTCGCGTCTGACGGCGCGCAGGCAGGCCGGGAGGACGCAACACCCTGCCTGAGCGCCCGGATGTTCGACGAATGGGGTGTCAACGTCGCTGCGTTTCCCCGGCTGGCGCAGGCCGACGGGGACGCGTGCGTCGACATCGCCGACAGCGTTCCCGAAGCGCGCGTCGACTTCGACAGCTATCAGTTGCGGTTGAACGTGACGGTGCCTCAGGCGGCGATGAAGCGCCGCGCGCGCGGCTCGGTGGACCCGGCGCGCTGGGATCAGGGCGTCAACGCAGCACTGCTCGACTACCGGCTCAGCGCCGCGCAATACGCGGGCAGCAACTACGCGTCCGTCAACTCGCGCACGACGCTGTACGCCGGCTTGCGCGGCGGCATCAATCTGGGCGCCTGGCGGTTGTCGCATACGTCGTCGTTCTTGAGGGGGCTCAACGGTCAGAGCCGCTTTCAAATCATCAATACGTTCGTGCAGCGCGACATCGCCGGCTGGAACAGCCGGCTGATGGCCGGCGAAGGTACTACCCCCTCCAACATCTTCGACGGCTTCCAGTTTCGCGGCGTACAGCTCAATACCGACGAAACCATGCTGCCCGACAGCCTGCAGGGTTACGCGCCGACCGTGCACGGCATCGCACAGACCAATGCGCAGGTGACGATCAAGCAGAACGGCTTCGTCATCTACAGCACCTACGTGCCTCCCGGACCGTTCACGATCGACGATCTCTATCCGACTTCGTCGTCGGGTAACCTGGAAGTGACGGTCACCGAGGCCGACGGGCACGTCACGACGTTTATCCAACCGTATTCCGCCGTGCCGATGCTGTTGCGAGACGGTTCGTGGCGCTACAACGTCACAGCGGGTCAATACCGTGACGGCATTTCGGGCTCGCATCCGAGCTTCGCGATGGCGACGGTTGCGCGCGGCTTGCCGGGCGAATTCTCGTTGTACAGCGGGTTCATCGGGGCCGGCATGTATCAATCGGTACTGGTCGGAATCGGCAAGAATCTCGGCTACATCGGGGCGATATCGCTCGACGTGACGCACGCGCGTAGCGCGGTCGATCTGGCCGACAGCAGCACGGTGTCGGGGCACGCGTTTCGCGTGCTTTACGCGAAGGCCGTGGGCGGTTGGGGCACGGATTTCCGACTGCTCGCGTACCGTTACTCCACCGCGGGCTATCGAAGCTTCGCGGATGCGGTGCAACTGCGAGACGGCAGCGAGCCGGCCGCGCTGGGCGCGAAACGCCAGCGCCTGGAAGGCACCGTGAACCAGAGTCTCGGCCGGTTCGGCTCGATGTATGCGACCGTGGCCGTGCAGACGTACTGGGGCAGCACGGCGCGCAGCACCCAGTACCAGCTCGGACATAGCGGAAACTGGGGACGCGTCAGCTACGGGGTTTATGCGAACTGCAGCAAAGGAAGCGGCGTGCCGTCGAGCTGGAACGTATCGCTATCGCTGTCGATGCCGCTGGAAGCGCTGTTCGGCGGCCCGCGAACGCCGGCGGCGGGCGGCGGCAGCTCGAACGTCACCTACTTCGTCAGCCGGAACAACGAGAACCACGTCAATCAGCAGATGACGATCGGTGGCAGCAGCAGCGATCAACGGCTGAATTACAGCGTGGGCGTCGCGCACTCCAACCAGTCGGACGTGAGCGGGTCGGCAGCGACGAGCTACCTCGCGCCGTTCGGCCGCTACGACGCATCGATCGCCAGTGGACAAGGCTATTCGCAGGCCGCGTTCACGGCGGCGGGCGGCATGCTGTGGCACGAGACGGGGCTGTTGCTCACGCAGCCGCTCGGCGATACGGTGGCGATCGTGGACGTGCCGAACGTGAAGGGCGTGCACTTCGAAATGCATCCGGGCGTGAGCACGAACCGGGCCGGCGAAGCGGTCATTCCGCGTCTGAATCCATACCGCATCAACCGCATCGTCGTCGATCGGCGCCAGATGCCGCAGGACGTGGAGATCCGCAACCCGGTGAGCGAAGTCGTGCCGACTCGCGCGGCGGTCGTTCAAACCCGCTTCGATTCCGTCGTCGGCCACCGGGCCATGTTCGCGTTGACGCGCCCTGACGGCTCGTCTCCGCCGCAGGGCGCGACCGTCGAGAACGACGAAGGACAGGCGCTCGGCGTCGTCGGGATGGACGGCGAGGCGTTCGTGGCCGGATTGCCTGACCTCGAAGGACAGTTCGTCGTTCGCTGGGGCGCGGAGCGGCAGAAACAATGCGGGGTGAATTACACGCTGCCCGAGAAAATGGCGGTCGGTGCGTATCTGGCGGTGGAGGCGACATGCGATTGAAACGGGAATGGTGCGTGCGATTCCGTGGCTTCCGCGCGATGCGCGCGGCGATGCTCTGCATGTGGTTCGCCATTGCCGTGCTGCCGATCGGCGCACGCGCGGCGACCTGCGAAGGCGACAAGATGCTCGTCACGCTTCCGGCCATTAAGGTGGCGTCCGACGCCAGCGGTCGTGGCTACACGCAGGCGACGTTCACGGTGGCCGGTGGGCTGCTGTGGCACGGCAGCGCGCTACTGTTGCCGCAACCGCTGGGCGAGACCATGGGCGCAACGGCGGAAAACGACGCTGGCCACGTGCTGGGCGTGGTGGGCATGGACGGCGAAGTCTTCGTCGCTGGCCTGCCGGACCAGCAGGGGCACTTAGGGTACGCAGGGGCTCCAATCGGGAGCAGGCGTGCGGGGTGGGCTACACACTGCCAAAACCGGCGGCTGATGGGGCTTATCCTTCTGCCGAAGCCGTTTGCCGATAGAGAGGTCACTCCATGCTGACACGAAGCCGATGGAGCCGCGTGGTCCGCCGTGCGGCGATCGCGATCCTGTTCTGCCTGCCTTGGTGGGCGCATGGATCGACGTGCCGGAATATCGGCAGCAGCGACAAGACGACACCCAACACGCTGCTGACGTTGCCCAGTATCACAGTTGCATCTGATGCCCCGGTCGGACAAATTCTCTGGAGCCAGTCGGATATTGCTTTTACGGTGCATTGTTCCTCTGGCATCCTTGATTGGGCAACAATCGTCCAGTTCTGGCGACAGGATTTGACATTGCCGGCATACGGGCTAGAACTGCTGCTGACGTACAATGGCGATCGCGGCAGCGGCAACACAACGATTTCCACAGGCATTAAAGGCGAGAACGTCGATTTGTCGGGGACGGTCAATCTGGAGTTGCGCAAAACGGGCACAACGCCGTCGCAGGGCACCGTGGCCGAGATAACACGGACCTTGTTTTACCTGACGGGCGGACAAAACCAGAATGCCGATGCTCCGCAGGTTCTCGCCGGCTTGAACAACATCAGCTTTGTTTCCTACACCTGCGACATCGACACGGGGTCGCGCAGCATGACCGTGCCGCTGGGCGACGTGCGCGTCGACCGCTTTACCGGGATGGGTTCGACATACGGAGATCTGAATTTCAACATCGGCTTGACCTGCACGCAGCCTTCCGGAACGTACAACGTCGCACTCACGTTTTCCGCGACGGCCGACAGTTCCGGTGCGTCGGGCGTACTGGCGATCACGCAGAGTACGGATGCGGCGTCCGGCGTCGGCATTCAACTGCTAATGAGCAGTTCACCGGTGACATTCGACACTGTCCTCGACGCCGGAAGCGCGACCGCGGGCGCGACGATGACGATTCCGATGACGGCGCGCTATTACCAGACCGGCAGTGTCGTTACGCCGGGCGCGGCGAACGGCATCGCGACGTTCACCATCAGCTACAAGTGACGCACGCCGCGGCGGCGAATCGGCTCACGCACCCGCGTCCGTTCGCAAGGAGCATGACGCCGCGAGCGGCCCTTTACGAGGCAACCCCTGATTGGAATTCATTCGTGGGGAACGCCCGAAACGGGCTGCAGTGCAAGGCGTGAGGAGCGCCGTTTCGCCGCGCCAAACAAGCGACGAGCGACGCCGCAATGCGGCCCGTTTCGGGCGTTCGCAGGCGCGTTTCATATGTGAACAGGCCCTCGCGTGCCGTGCGCCCTGACAAACTTCCATGTCTTCGACCCCGCCACCGAGACGAGCAGATACATGGAGTCGCGGTCACGGAGCTTATAGGGCTTGTCTTGCGGTTTGGCGTTCAGCAGTAGCGGGTAAGTCAGCTTCATGGAGCTCTCCTCGACGGATAACTTCCATGAATTTCCCCCGCAATTTACCTGCAAAACTGGCGGAAACAGGCGGATTCCTCTGGATGAAATCGGACAGATTGTCATGCACCGGACGCGCGACCGGAGCGAATGCGTAAAGCCTCAACCATTCGCTGTAACCCTGTACGAGAAAGCCTCCTGAGCGTTCTACGTATTGCTGGCGGGACGTTTCATAGACTTCCCGGAGTGCAAACCAGGGGACATGAGGTAAGTCATGGTGGACCAAATGATAGTTGTTGTTCAGGAACAGCAGCCGCCAGAACCACGCCGCTTCATTGATGACGGTACGATGCTCGTGAGCATGCGCCGCGCGATGTTCCTGAAACGAGCGGATCGAACCCAACGCCAGCGATGCATATCCGGCACCGATAATGAACAGCCACGCGGGTATCCCGCAAGCACGCTGGAGCCACATCGTCAGCGCGGCTAGCGCAGCGAAATGAGCAAGCCACACCGGCACGTCGCGCCAATCGCCTCGCCTGATTTTCGCCAATGCATCCACACCGGTTGCCGCAATCGCGAACGCCGGCCCGACCAGCAGGCGGCCGATAAACGTATTGCGGAACGTCAGCAGCGCACGAATCGGCCAGCCAGCACGAACCCATACCGCGTGGCTCACGAAGTAACTCTCGGGGTCGTGCTCGGGGCGCGTCAGATGCGGATCGTCGTGATGCTGAAGATGCGAGTCGCGATAGATGCGATACGGAAACCATACCGCCAGCGGCGCGAAACCCAGCAGTGCGTTGACGAGCGGCGAGCGGGTCGGATGACCGTGCAGCAGTTCGTGTTGCAACGACATGTACCACGCGCCCAGTAGCGCCAGCAGTGCGGTGGTCAGAGGCAAGCCGAGATCGCGCGCATGCGTCGCGACGCCGAACCATCCTCCATAGATCGTAACGAGCAGCGCCCACGTCGGCCATTGGGTGCGCCATGTCCAGCTCGCGGCGAGCCGGGCGAGCGCTTTGCGTTGGGTATCGTCGAGGTAAATCGCCATCGGTTGGATCGGTCGGAATGCACGTTGAGGCCGATCCTACGGACCAATCCGCTGCACAAGAACCATTTTGTTTAGCAATGCATCTGCAAAATCGTGCATAGGCGAGGGCTACATCGCCATGCCGTATTCAGTTGAACGGTTGATATCAGAGCATGAACGTTAGAGGCTGGCCGGTTTTACCGCCGATGAGGAAAGCGTGATCCGCCGCTGGCTGGTGAGCCTTGCCGGCGAAGAAGAGGGCGAGCGCTAAACGTGATGG
Organism: Paraburkholderia sp. IMGN_8; assembly: GCF_038050405.1. Taxonomy (NCBI): domain Bacteria; kingdom Pseudomonadati; phylum Pseudomonadota; class Betaproteobacteria; order Burkholderiales; family Burkholderiaceae; genus Paraburkholderia; species Paraburkholderia sp. IMGN_8. The sequence goes on from NZ_CP150901.1 coordinate 1,639,575, forward strand.
CGGGAAGGTGCGTCAGCCGCCGTCCGCCACGCGGCAGGCATGATCGAGCAGTCCTTCCGCCGTGCCGCTGCCGTTGTCGACTTCGGTGCCGCTATTCACCACCAGCCAGCCGTCCTGCTCGGCTGACGATCCCGCGCCCGTCACAAGAATGGTTTGCGTGGCCATCGTGTCGGCGCCCTTGTTGTCGCGCGCGACCAGACGGAACGGATCGCTTCCTTGCGTGAGCGCGGTGACTCGCATGATCCGATAGCGGTTTCCGTCGAGCGTGTCCCAGCGCCACGTGCCGGGCGCATCATGCGCGTGACGCGCGAGCGCGTTGCTCACGTCGCCGCGCATGCAATCGATATGGATATGCAGTTGCTGCTGCGAGCGCCGGAAAGCGGAATTGATCTCGAGGCCGAGCCGATTGTCGGGCAGCGATCGCTTGACCGACTTCTCCACGTAGTGCCGCGACGCCCACGCGTCGGCCCAGTAGTCTTGCGCATGGGCGTCCAGCACGCGCGGGCTTTCGATGCCGGTGATGCGGTCGGTCGGAATCAGCAGATACTGCGATCGGCCGGCGATGTCCTTCAGAATCGCATAGCGTTTGTCGAGATCGACTGCCGTGCACTGCTCCGACGTGCCATTGGCCTGCTGCGACGGCACGCAGCGCAAATTGACGATCTTCCATAGCGCGTCGGAATCGACTGCGGCGAGGCGCGTGCAGGCGCCGGCGAGCACGACCGATAGCGCGACCGCTATCGCCGCGGCGCTTCGCCACGGGTTTCGCAATAGTCCTCGCTGCACGCGGTTGGCCGTCCGCATCAAAGCGCCGGCGCGGGGAGCACGCCGAGCAATTGCTCGAACGCGACGCCGATCGCCAGCAGCCGCCTGTCGCTGCCTAGCGGGCCATCCAGTTCGAGGCCGACCGGCAAGCCGCGTCGCGTCATTCCCGCAGCCAACGATAGCCCCGGGATGCCCGATGTGCTGGCCGGATCGGTATTGCGCAGAAACGCGTCCATCGTATCGATCGGCGCGGCGCCGTCGATCGATACCGTCGACGAACCGTGCACGTCGTCGATCGGCACCGCGGCGAGGCGGGTGGTCGGAAACAGCAGCGCGTCGAGACGCTCGTCCGCGAAGGTCGCGGCGACATATTGCTGCAAGCGCGGCCGCCACTGGTTCAGCGCCGCTTCGTATTGCGCGCCGAGCGTATCGGCGAGGACGGCGTCGTAGATCGCGCGCACGTCAGGGCTCGCGATGCGGGCCGCCATTCCGGCCACGGTCTTGACCGGCGCGTCGTTAGCGACGAGCCAGGCGAGCACGTCCTCGCGCGCCTCGTGGATCGCAATCGGGCCGCCGATCAGACCGTTCAAGGTATCCAGTTCGCTCATCTCGACCGGCACGAAGCTCACGCCGGCCGCTTCGAGCCGGCTCAACGCGGCGCGCGCGATGTCCTCCACCTGCTTTTCGAGCCCCTCCCACAGCGGCGCGGGCAAGCCGATGCGCAGTCCGTTCAGCGCGACCACCGGCAACGGACCCGCGCCGGTGATCACGCCGTCGAGCAACGCGATGTCGGCGACCGTGCGCGCCATCGGTCCCACCGTATCGCGCGTATGGCTGATCGGCACCACGGCGTTCGGATCGTGATAGCGCCGCTCCGCGCCGCCGTTGCCCACCGAAGGACGAAACCCCGCAATGCCCGTCAAGGCGGCCGGAATGCGGGTGGAGCCGCCGGTGTCGGTGCCCAGACCCGCGGGCGCGATGCGCGCGGCAATTGCCGCGGCGGTGCCGCCCGACGAGCCGCCCGGAATCAGCGTTGGGTCGTACGGATTGCGTACCGGGCCTGCATGCGTAGCGAGATTCGTGCTGGTGATACCGAATGCGAGTTCGTGCATATTGGCTTTGCCGAGCACGATCGCGCCGGCGTCGATGAGACGTTGCACCGAAGGCGCGTTGGTCTTCGGCGCGAAGTTTTCGAGCGCGGGCGTGCCCGCCGAAGTTTGCAGGCCGGCCGTGTTGATGTTGTCCTTCACGACCACGGCGAGACCCGCGAGCGGCAATTGCGCCTTCGCTTCGGGCGATAACGCGTCGATGCGCCGCGCGGCGGCCAGCGCCCCGTCCAGATCGATTATGGTCAGCGCGTTGAGGCTCGCGAGGGAGGCGGCGCGGGCCAGCAGCGTGGCGATGTAGTCGGCGGCTTTGAGCCGCCCCGACTGGATCGCCTCGACTGCCTGAGTCGACGTCAAAGCCAGTTGTTCATCGACAGTCCATGTCATGGCCGACGTCTCCTTGATGGGTGCGGCCGGTTCGGCGCGATGGTTTCATGAAGCGTAGCGCAAAGCGTGCGAGGGTCGGCATCAGCCTCGGACGCAGCAGTCTCGCATCGTAACCGCTCATGCGCCGATCGTTTTCCGCCAGGCACAGTTCGATCAGTTCACGTGCTTCCAGCGCTTCGCCGATCACGCTGCTGCTCTCGGGCAGGAAGTTGGAATCGTGGGCGACGCCTTGGGCGTCGATGCCTTTGGCGATGGCGATGCGCTGCCAGATCAGCACGCCCCAGATCGCGGCGACCCGCAGCGCATGCCAGGGCCGGCGCCACAATGGCATTGTGCGCCGATGCCACGCGACCCAGTTGGCGAAAAACAGAATATGGCGCGCCGCTTCCTGAATCACCGGCTCGAAGGTCTCGACCAGCGCCTCGGGAAAATAGCCCGACTGCTGCGCCGAGCGAAACAGCCCGAAGGCGAAAAAGCTGTCGATGCACTCGCTGTAGCCGGTGCGCATCCAGGCCCACTCGGCGTCGCGTGGCGCCGAGTGGGGCGGCTCGGGCGCGATTTCGACGCCGTACGCGGCGATCAGCCTGGAGAGCACGCGCTTGTGGCGCGCTTCTTCGTCCGCATCCATCATGAGCGCGTCGCGCAGCAGCGGATCGCCGATCTGCGCGGCATAGGTGCGGACATCGATCGACGCGCGGCCTTCGGTCTGCACCGCGATGTCCCAGATCGGCAGCGAACACAGACGTTCGAGCGCGTCCGGCGGCAGCGGCGGCCATTCGATCATCGCCGGTTTGTAGGGGTTGTGGGTTTCAAGCAGCATGAGGCAAAACATCTGCTTGTGAGCTTCTGAACCGGTCTTCACGCGGGCGGGGCCGCGGAATGTCCAATGGCGTAGGGTGCGGCTTCGGCAGCATCTGTCAGTGTGTCGGACATGGCAGGCGTACAGAGGGCGAACGGACGTATCGCCTATTCTGGCACAACCATTTAAAACCCGACGCGCAAGCCCGCAGCCTGTGCCAGCCTGCCCGGCGGTCTACGGCGTTACTTGCGGCTGTCGATCCACATGCGTCCCCAGCGGAACGCATAGGCGAGCGCGTGTTCTTCGTCGAAGAAGTAATCGAGTGCGTCGAACGAATAGGCCTGGCCCTGGCTCGCGGTGGTTTTCTCGATGGTCAGGTTGGCGGCGAACAGACCGTTGGGTAGGCGTTGTGCCGCCGGTGCGACTTCGTAGCCCTTGTAGCGGATATGTGAATTCATGGTCGTGGCGGTGAGTGTGCCCGCTTGCATTGCTAAGGAGGCCGGCGTTCGAGGCGCAACCCTGTGCGTCAGGCGGCCGGTGAGTAAGGGGGCAGGGTGAAGCGTAGGCCGCGCCGCGCAGCGGGTGAACCAATCTTTCGTCGTAAGCAAATCAGCGAGGTCCTGGAACCGTCTTCAGGCGGTCGGATCGGACCAAAGCCGCTGTTTTCACACACACTATCCGACGCCGTTTTCGGGCAGTCTGTTCTGTGCCGCACGGTTCGTGCAAAGGCGTTGCGGCTGAGTGCGAGTGCCGGGTTTGGGCTTCGACGGGATCGTGGGAAAGGGACGCGCTGCTGGTACGGCCTGAATGCGTGAGCGTGCGAACTCAACGTCGCGTGAACCGGCGTGGACAGTTCGTGGACAGCCGTCAGCCGTTGCAATGCAGGGAGCGTCGTGGACCGCTTTCGGACCACGACGTAGTACGAAAAAAGCGTTAAACCGCGTGCAGCAGCCGCGCAGGCTGTGCTTCCTTGAGCGCGTTGCCGAGCGGCGCAGCCGCCGGCGCGCGATGCGCATTGAACGCCAGCGCGAATTGCGCGGCTTGCTGGCCGACCGTTGCGAGCTGGTCGACCACCTTGGCATCCGAGCACGTATCGACGGTATCGAAGCGGGTTTCCAGCGTATTGATCCCGGCGCCGAACGGCGTCGGCCAGCCGCGCAATGCGTGCACGATCGAGCGCAGGGAGGTCAGCACCGAGCCCGCGGCCTGCCAGCCGTAAGCCGTGACAATACAGCCGACCGCGCGGCCATCCAGGTACGGACGCTCGTCGGCGCGCAGTTCTTCGAGCGTGTCGAGCGCATTCTTGACGAGACCCGACACCCCGCCGTGATAACCGGGCGTGGCGATGATCAGCGCGTCCGCGTGGCGCACGGCTTCGATCAGTTCGAGCTGTTCGTCGGTGCGTTGCGGGTTTTCCGGGGCGTAGTGGGGCAGGCTATGCAGGAAGGTGCCGCCGAACAGACGGGTATTCGCGCCGGCGGCTTCCGCGCCGCGCAACGCAAAGCCGAGCGCGCGCTCGGTCGACGACGCGGCGCGTGTCGTGCCGCCGATGCCGATGACGAGAGGCCGGCGGTGATGATCGAAACTGGTCAACGAAATGCTCCTTCGGTAGCGGCTGGCGGTACGCTGGCGCGGGGCTGCGCGAGAGACGAACCGGGACGAACCGGACTTTGAAGTGTCATCTTAATGACGCCCGCCAGCCCCGCGAAGCGACTTTTTGTTCTAACGATATAACCGCGCGGGTTATCGCGCGGTCGGCGGGCACTGTGGCAGGCGACCGGGCGGGCTTCGATCCGGATGCGGCGCGCCGTGCAATGCAGCTCAGGCCGCGCCGGATAAGCATATGGCGAACGATTGTTTGGGGGTGCGATGACGCGAGGCTATGATCGAATCGTCTCCTCCATGACATCTCCTTGACATGGGACTTGGCCTCGCTGCGCCAGTGGCGGGGCCTTTTTTTGCCCGGCCTTTCATTTGCGTAAGTGTTCGCGCTTCACAATAAAGCAGTTTTTCGCATGCTACGATGGTCCACGAAGCGATTCCCGCCGAGGTCGAGCAAGCGATGGCAACCCTATATGACACGCTCGGCGTGCACGCGCACGCCACCAGCGACGAAATCAAGCGCGCCTACCGGAAGGCCGCGATGAAGTGGCATCCCGACCGCAATGCCGGCGCCGAAGCCGTGGCGCGCGCCACCTTCCAGGAAATCAAGGACGCGTACGCAATCCTGTCCGACGCCGCGCAGCGCAAGGTGTACGACGCGGTCTATGCCGAGCAGATGCGCGGCTGGGAAGCGCGGCACGCACGTCAGCAGCAGGCGCAAGCCGAGCGCGAGGCGGCCGCGCGGGCGGCGGACGAAGCCGCGTATGCGGAAATGGTTTCGCTGGCCATGCGTTTCGCCGACGAAGGCCACAATCGCGATGTCCTGTTCGGCGTGCTGCTCGGGCGCCGGTGCGAGGCGCGGCGGGCGGCGCAGATCGCCGATAGCGTGACGGCATTGCAGGCGGCGCGGCGCGAGGCGGAACAAGCGGAAAACGCCGAAAGGGACGAGAAGGCCGAGTTTGCCACCGAGGCTTCCGAGGCTTCTGTGGCACCTGCCAAAGCCGAGGCGGCGGCAAAGGACGAATCCAGCAGCCACGTCAACCACGCGAGGCGCGAAGAAAGTCCGCACGACGCTCACCCGCTTGGTGCGCTGGGTGGACTCTGGTATCAGTTTCTGAACGGCCTGCGACTTTGACTCGCGGCTGAAATTTCCGGTGGACCACATTCGCGTCAACTCTGACGCGAGCTCATCGATATAAAGATCGCTCACGCCGCAGTCCGCGTGTGCGTCCGGTGCATTTGTCCGGTAGACGATGGACGTAGACCGAATTCATCGAGGTAGCGGCCTTTAGCGCCGGGGAATCCGCTTCTAGAATCAAAGCACACCTGCGGCTCATTTCTTTGCGGTGGATTTTATTTCCCAGCGAGAAACCTGCTTCGCCAGGCTTCACCTTGTCGATTGTGAGAGGCTGACGGCCATGGTTACTTTCATCGTTGTAGTTGCTTTAGCGGCGTTCATTCCATACGTTGCAGTACCAGGAATTGAGAACGGGGTGAAGGCCCTGGCTCCCCATCCGGCGGCGTCGGTCCGCTTTGACGCTTCGCCTCCGACGCCTGACGGCGGGGCGGACGCCGCCAATCGGATTCTCTCGGACCGGCACGAAAGCGAGGCATCCGTCTGAAGAGAGGCTGCCGAACCGATATCCTCATTCCTTCCTCCAAAAAAGCGCCTTAAACGCGTTCGTATCGCGGATCTGTATACCCCTCCCCCCTATCTATATTCTCCAAAATGTCTATACTCCCCCCGGGTATAGACGGAGGATGGTATGGGTCACACGATTCAGGATAAGCAGAAGCTCCTCAACCGCGTCCGCCGCATCAAGGGACAGGTCGAAGCCATCGAGCGAGCGCTCGCGGAAGAGCACGGCTGCGCAGACGTTCTGCAACGCATTACGAGTTGCCGAGGCGCAATGAACGGCCTGCTTGCCGTCGTGCTGGAGGACCACATCAGAAACCACCTTGTCGACGCGGAAACCGACGAGGAGTCAGGGGGCAGCGCGACCGAGCAGATCATCGAAGTTGTTCACAGTTATTTCAAATGAGCAGGGCAGGGAATGAGTGATTTCAAGAATGCCGCGTTCGGCGCGGGACATGACCACATCTTTCTGGGTGCTGGCCATGAGAAGAACGAGCGCAAGACGTGGGCGGTGATCGCGCTATGCAGCGCGATGATGCTGATCGAAATCGTCGGTGGGAGTATGTTCGGGTCGCTTGCGCTCGTGGCCGACGGTCTCCATATGTCGACGCACGCAGGCGCCATGCTGATTGCCGCGCTCGCTTACACGTATGCACGCAGGCACGCTACCGATTCCCGCTTTGTGTTCGGTACCGGCAAGCTTGGCGATCTCGCCGGATTCACGAGCGCCATCGTGCTGGCAATGATTGCCGTGCTCATTGGCTACGAGGCGGTTGCGCGTTTTCTGTCACCCGTACCGATCCACTTCGGCGAAGCGATTCCCATCGCGGTGGTCGGCCTGCTGGTTAACCTGGCAAGCGTGTGGCTGCTGAGCGGCGGCGACCACGGACACAGCCATGGGCATAGCCACGAACACGGTCATGGTCACGACGACCATGCTCACGAAGACGAGGCGCAGAAGATTTTCGCGCCGCCCGGTGTGTTTGCCATCTCCATCTTCGAGGATGGCGTACCGCCCGTTTTCCGGATTACGCCGGCGACGGAGGGTTCACGACTGGACGCATCGGCAGTGTCCGTGACTACGGTGCGACCCGATGGCACGCAACAGGTATTCGCGCTGGCGGACCGTGGTGGCTATCTGGAATCGAAGGAAGACATTCCTGAGCCGCACGCCTTCAAAGCCATCGTGCGGATGCCGGACGGCGAGCACGAAGTTGCGTTCGAAGAGCATGAGCACGGCCACGACGCGCATGAGGCAGCAACCCGGGACCACAACATCCGGTCGGCCTACATTCACGTCATGGCCGATGCCGCGGTTTCCGTGCTGGCAATCATCGGTCTGGTGCTGGCGCGCGCGTTCGGCTGGCTGTGGATGGACCCGCTGGCGGGTGTCATCGGTGCACTCGTGATTGCAAACTGGTCCTACGGCTTGATGCGCGACACCGGCGCGATTCTGCTCGACATGAATCCCGACAGGCGTATGGCGGACAATATTCGTCACGCTATCGAGGACCGTGGCGACAAGGTTGCCGACTTGCACGTATGGCGGGTGGGGCCGGGTCACATGAGCGCCGTAGTCTCGGTTGCTACCGGCGAGCCACAGCGGGATTCACGCTTCTATCATGCCGTGCTCGAGCGCTTCAAGGGGCTCTCGCATGTCACGGTTGAAGTGCAGCCTCCGCGAGCATCGGCCTGAACCGTGAAAAGACGCGCGCGGCTAATCAGGATCGACTGCTCGGCCGCGCAAGCGGGCTTCCCGCAAAAGGATCGTTTTGCCAATCCACGCGCGGTTTTGCAGGCGGTGTGGCCGCCGGCTTGGCCGACAATTCGAAGTGGTCGATTGATTGGCCCGCGCTGATTGCCTGTTTAAGCCATTGGGGCATTTCCCCCTGGCCGTCCCAGGTATCTCCCTTGGCGCTCCGGTAGCGCTCCGCATTTTGTCCTGCAGCTCGCCCGGATTGCTCAGACGCTAGCGCCGAAGCCAGGTCTTCCGGCTTGATACCAAACTCTTCCATGCGGCGGCGGAGATACGCAATCATGCTATCTCGCTTCCTTTCGTCCATAAGATATTCGTCCTTCTAAATCGTGCGGCTTTCTGTCAAATGCAGATTGCAAGGGGCCACGAAGACAGCGAGCCCATGTAATGGGGTCGGCCTGCGGGGCTAGGTTTTACGTACGGTTGGATGAGCGTCACGGCCGCAATGGAAAAGACGGTGCTGACAACACACGGGTTGCGAACGCCCGGTCTCATAGGCAAGTTCCGTCAACTCGACGGCGCCTCGCGCGGGCCAATTTCTGCGTTATGTCGATATCATAGCGCACTGTACGGCCACCGCACGCCGTGTTGCGCTGGTTTCAGCCGGAGCGCCCATATCGCCAGTTGAATTCCTGAGCACCCGACCTATAACAAAACAGCAGAGCAAACAATCTGCACTTCCAGCCGTGTGAATACTGATTCCGGCAAAAACGCGAGGTCGCGGTCGACATCAGTCGAAGGCTTGGCAACTACATATTCATTTAGTTCTGTGACTCGCCGCAGCAGCCCCTGTATCAGGGCATTCGTCCGTCAGCTCGATTTGGCTACATGGCGTTTTTTCGCGGATTGGACCCTCGGGATATGAAAATTTTCCCGATCGGGCCAATGCTGCTGCGCCGCATTCGAGGAGTCTGGACATGAAATTACGTTTAGTGGTGGCTTTGGCAAGCGTGGTTCTGTTGCTGGCGCCGACGGCAGCCGTCGCGCTGGACAGCCAGCAGGGCCGCGCACTGATGCTGCATAACGCAAACGAAACAGCACAATCCAATACCGACATATCGCTCGGTGAAACCGGACAGGACGCAGCCTACGGTGGCGTGGCCGGTGGCCAGTCGGAGGCCGGAAGCCGGCAAGACCGGCCGTGCACCGCCGGAGTGCAATGCAGGGTTTATTTTGGTCAATGACACGTTGGAGCATCGCGGCAAATTCGAATACCCATACGATCGAGTCCAATTTTTCGGGCTCGTCAGCGACCGATTTAACACGATGTTACGGTGTAGACGGCTCAGGTTTTCACTGGGTGACGTTTAAAACCGTTGTCACAGGCAGGCGATTATCGCCTGCTTTTTTATTGTGACTATTGGTCCGGATTCGATTAGTCCGGTGAAACCATCCCAATCCCACTCGTTGTTTAGTTACTCGCAAACAATACTATGTCGATGGAAAATAATCTGCCGGCGAGCAATGTCTCACCGGAGGATGGCCGCTCGTCGCCTCTACGTTCGTGGCTGGCCGTCGTGGCGGTTGTCATCGGCAGCCGCATTGCGGTTCGGCGATCTGGTGGCTCTGTTGCGCCGGCCGCATCCGCGCAGAAGCATGCTGATGGTTGCGCTCGTGTTTGACGCGCAACCTGAAAATGTCCGTCGCGGCGATGGTCTCGCTTTTGATGTTCGCGCTGCTGTCGATGCCGCTTCTGCAGCATTCGCCATGGTGCTTGCGTGGGGCGTCTCTTTCGGCGCGCTCGCTTCCTTTGTGTTTCAGCGTGTGGATTTAACGCGCCACGCCGGACTCGCCGGAAGCAGGCTCCGCGCTGTTTGTGAGCATCATCCAGGTGGCCATCGCACTCGGGTCGCTAGTGGGTGGTGTGGTGGTCGACCACGTCGGCATTTCTGCTGACTTCCTCTTCGGCAGCGGGCTGGCGCTGCTGGGGCTCGCCACACTCGCCAGTTTTGCGGGGCGCGAAAAAGGCGTCGAGGCTGAGGCGCTCGCTTGCCCGGCATCTTCGGAGTAGGGGGTAAACGAACGCTGATTTGCGTCTGAGTTTTCGCGTCGATAAACGGTATATACTGTTTGTATCGTTTATACACCTGGAGATTTCTGATGACCGAACCGACCGTCAAAAAGCCGTCAAAGAAGGCGTTTCATTTTCCCACGGGCGCTGTCGAGGCACCGGAGGCTGCGGCCGAGGTTGCAGAGCCGGCGGCGACCGTAGCCAAGAAAAAAAGAAGTACAACTGCCAAGAAGGCATCAAAGAAGCAACCGGCTGCCAAGGTGAAAGCTGCGCCAGTCGATGCGGCGCCAGTCGATGCGGCGCCGGTCGAAGCTGCGCCAGTCAAAGCTACGCAAGCCAAAGCAGCCGCGGAAGCGAAAGCCAAACGCGCGAAGAAAGAGAAGGTTGTGCGAGACAGCTTCACCATGCCGAAGTCGGACTACGACAAAATTGCGGCACTGAAACAGAAGTGTCTGGCCGAGGGCGTTTCGGTGAAGAAGAGCGAAATCCTGCGTGCCGGACTGGTTCTGCTCGAATCCGCAGCGCCGAAGCGACTGCTCGCGGCGGTGTCTGCCGTTGAGCAAGTCAAGACGGGCCGTCCCGCAAAAACGTAAGCTTGCGATGGGCGTCGGTGCGATGCAGCTTGTCCACCAGCTGGCCCATCGGTCTTTTTCCCAGCCGGTTTCCGCGGTTACGGCGGTTACATCACCGTGGCGAGAGGTGCAAATGGGGTACCCGGCCAGCGTGTCCCGCAGACGCAGCCGGCTGGATAGGGCCTGCGCGGAATTTTAGCGGCGACGATTTCCGAAGCCGTTGATTGGCCCGCTCTCCGGATAGCTGCTTTCGAACGTTTGATGCATGCGCTTTAACAGCGCAAGGTATTGTTGCCCTTGGGGCGTTAGAACCGTCTGCGCCGCAATGGCGTTGGTTTCGTCCCAGAGCCGTTCGAATTTGTCACGGGCGATGGTGTCGGGCAGCTTCGACGCCATCAGATCCGCAAAGTCCTTGTCGATGGCCTCCGGCGAACGCGCAAGTTTGGCAGTATTTTCGGACATCTCGCGAATATTCGAAAAGGGTTTAAGTTGACTTTGCGTGATTCACAGGGCACCACTGTAGCTGGCCGACCAGCCTGACGGCTGGCCGCCGGCGCTCTTTGAGTCATTGTACTGTCACGGACCTGCAAGACTCGCTTGGCAAAATCCCGCACATAAGCAAAATACATGGTCGGGGAATGAGATTGACGAGGAAATATAACGTGCTGTTTCTCTGTCGGGAGAACGCAGCGCGCAGCATTATCGCCGAGGCTTTGCTGCGCGAGCTGGCCGGCCATCGATTCGAAGCGTTTAGTGCCGGTAAAGAGCCGGCCGCACGCGCCCACCCCCTCACGATCGCTCAACTACGCGCGGGCATCTCCGACCTGCGTCCGCTCAGTCCGAAAAGCTGGCTCGAATTTACGGGTGAATGGGCGCCACGGATGGACCTCGTCATCGCGCTGGACGACAGCGTCGACGAGTACCATGCGCCGACGTTTCCCGGGGCGCCTCCATTTTCCAGATGGAATTTTGCAGACCCATTGGCCGAGGGCATGACGCTGCGCGAGCGCGAGCGCTCATTTGAAAAGGTGTTCTGGCAGATAGTGCGGCGGGTCAGCGTTTTCGCGGCGTTGCCTGGATGCGCGGTGACTGCGCCGGTGCGTGTGCCGGTCGTCAACGAACCACCTTATGGCGACGAGGCGTATTGTGCGACCTGAGCGTCGCGAAGGCAGGACTCCAGCGTGGTGCTCACGGGCGTGGACTACCCGCAATAAATCGCATCCTGGAACACCGCGCGAAGATTACTGACAAAGGCCGTCGCTCGCTTGTGACGGCTGGCCTCTCTTGATGCGCTGCTGGGGGCGATGGCCAGTACGTCGACAATCCCCTTCGTCGAGACGCTCGTTGCGAAATTAGCCACGTCCGTTACCTTGACCCAACAGCAACGCGTAATCTCGTTGCTGGGCACAGGGCGTTGCCCTTGTGCAATCTGCGCGGCAAACACGTGGTGACACGTGTGCGCACCGGTAAAGCCGAACATGTATCGCACGCTCACCGCATCAAGGCGGGTTTCCTCCATCAACTCGCGCACCGCGGCTTCCTGAAGGTCTTCGCCGACCATGGGCCTGCCGCCGGGCAGTGACCAGCGAGAGCCTTCCCGGCCGACCAACAGAATGCGCGTACCAAGCCGACAGATGACAGTCGCTCGTTGCTTCACAGTGTCTCTTCCACTTTTGGGACCGTGGGTTGCACGCGCGTCCTGCACACCTGATTTCGGCGCAGCGGGGACGGCTCCAGTACGGTTCCTGTTCTCCACAGAGCGTGGTAACGGGTTCCCGTCACGTCAATCGCTCCGCCCTCGGTAAGGGTGTGTCCGACGATAGTCGTTCTGAAGTGTGACAATTTTGTGGCGTGGGTAGCGCGGTGCCGGTCTTCAAAACCTTTGAAGCCGTCACACGATGGAGTCGCGCTTGCGGGATGACGAGAATCGTCGAGGAGGTTACGGGCTCCTTTGCCGATAGCTGCTTGCCAGGGCCAGGACCAGAGCCAGCGCTTGCGTAGCTACGTTTTCCGCCAAACCGTCCGCGAATTGGAGCGCATCGACGAAGATGGCTAGGTGACGCTTGCGCTGCGACTGGGCGACGGAGAGCCAAGCCTCGCGAACGCGCGCAGCCCGCATTCAACGACCGCTTCATTTCGATATTTCTTGAAATATCGAAAAGGTGTGACTATCATCCGCCGTATGGACTCAAACATTGCCATTCGCTCGCTTGCCGCGCTCGCCCACGAAGCGAGGCTTGCCGTCTTCCGCTTGCTCGTTACGGCGGGTCCTGACGGCCTGCCCGCTGGGAAGATAGCTCAACAGTTAAACGTCTCGCCCTCGAGCCTTTCGTTTCACCTGAAAGACCTGTTGCATGCCGAACTCGTTTCGTCGCGCCAGGAGGGTCGCTACGTCTTCTATTCGGCAAACTTCGATGCGATGAACGAGCTCATTGGATTCTTGACCGAGAACTGCTGCGCGGGCGCGCCTTGCGCGACCGTCGACGCCCTCAAGCCCTGCTGTGGAGAAGAGTCATGAAACGCATGCATGTACACGTGTCAGTCGAAAATCTCGCGGACAGTATTCGCTTCTACTCCGCGCTTTTCAGTGCACAGCCGGTCGTGGCGAAGGATGACTATGCCAAGTGGATGCTGGACGACCCGCGCGTCAACTTTGCGATTTCGCAACGCGGCCATGAGGTCGGCGTGGACCATCTTGGCATCCAGGTCGAGTCGGATGAGGAACTGAAAGAAATGAACGCGCGGCTTGATGCCGCTGCGCTTCCCAGGGAAACACAAACCGGCACGGCCTGCTGCTATGCCAGGTCCGATAAGTACTGGACCATGGACCCTCAAGGTATCGCCTGGGAGACGTACCACACGCTGGATTCGACTCCGACTTTCGGCGTGTCGCGCGCGAAGCCTGTCGATGAGACGGCAGGTGCATGCTGCGCACCCACCGCGTCGACTATCACGTTCCGGAGCCGTTCATGAGCGACCGGACCTACAACGTGCTGTTTCTCTGCACAGGCAATTCGGCTCGCAGCGTGCTCGCCGAGGTCCAGTTGAATGCGCTTGGCGGTGGGCGGTTCAGAGCGTACTCAGCCGGCAGTCATCCGAAGGGCCAAATCAGCCCGTTGACGCTGCAACTCCTGCAGCAAATGGGGCTTGCCACAGACGGCCTGCGAAGCAAGTCATGGGACGAATTTGCCACCCCTGATGCCCCGGTGATGGACTTCGTCTTTACCGTATGCGACCAGGCTGCAGGGGAGCAGTGCCCAGTCTGGCCAGGGCAACCCATCACTGCGCACTGGGGCGTTCCCGACCCGGCCGCAGTCGAGGGTTCCGACGACACGAAGAAGCGCGCCTTCAAGGATGCGGCAGCGACACTACGCAAACGGCTCGAACTCTTCAAGAGCCTGCCGCTTGCCTCCCTCGACCGCCTCGCGCTGAAAAAGCAAGTGTCCGACATCGGGAAATCACCACTATGAGGTTGCGTCATGCCATCGTCGCCGAGTCCTTTGGCTCGGCGCTGCTTCTCGCTACCGTCGTGGGTTCCGGCATCATGGGCGAACGACTTGCCGGCGGCAATGCGGCAATCGCACTCCTCGCCAATACAATCGCGACCGGGGCTGGTCTGGTCGCGCTCATTGCCACCTTCATCAGCATCTCGGGCGCACACTTCAACCCGTTGGTGACGTTCGCCGAGGTCTGGCTTGGCAAGCTGCGATGGAAACATGCTGCGGCCTATGTCGCGGCGCAAGCCGTCGGTGCGATTGCCGGAGTGATAGCCGCTCACGGGATGTTTGACCTGCCGTTGATAGAAGCATCGCGGCACGTACGCACGGGTCCATCGCAGTGGTGGAGCGAGGTGGTTGCCTCGTTCGGCTTGCTCACGGTGATTCTGAACGTCGCGAAACGACGAATGGAGTTCGTCCCGGTGGCGGTCGGCGGCTATATCACGGCGGCCTACTGGTTCACGGCGTCGACCTCGTTCGCCAACCCGACGGTCACCATCGCACGTTCGCTCACGGACACCTTTGCGGGCATCCGACCTGTCGACGCACCGGGATTCATCGTCAGCGAACTGATAGGCGGCGCCCTCGCAGTCCTCCTGTTCCGCTGGATGGAGCGTACACATGATTCATCGGGCAGTGTTCCTCAAGCTGTCAACAAAGAAGGTGCCAGTGGTGACGCTGGACGTCTGCGCGAGGAGACGGATGTGCAGATTGACGTAGCCGGATTGGGTGGCGGGCAGAGACGCTAGTGCCCACGGGAGGTGAAAGCGCAGTTCTTCCACCTTGGCGATTCGCCTGCGCTTACAGGGTGGGCAAGCGCTCGAAGATGTCAAAGCGAAGAAACGGGGGCGGCACCTCGGTTACTTCAAGCTCTTCAACCAGCGCAGCCGACATGCCCTCGCTTAGCCAGGCGCACATGTTGGCGAGCTGCTCCGGCGAGCCCTGCAGCATCGCCTCAACTGAACCGTCCATCCGGTTACGGACCCAGCCAGTGACGCCGAGCGAATGGGCGCGGCGTACGCAGGCTTCCCGATAGCCGATTCCCTGCACGGCGCCACGTACCCGCACCAGCCGGGTTTCAAGCGGCTCGTTCTTATCGCCAGATTCCATGGGCGTACTCCGATGCACGTTGATACTCTTGCGAGGGCGTTTCAGTGAACAGGCTCGGCCGCAATCGCATGCTTGCGCATCTTTTCCCACAGGCTCTTCCTGGAAATGCCGAGGGCGTGGGCGGTTTCGGATATGCGGCCATGGTACTGCAACAACGCGGCGCGAATAAACGCGCTTTCGCAGGCAGCCGTGATGCTTTCCTGCTTCATGGAGAAGTCAGTGGTAACAGTACGGCAAAGCACGTCCAACCTGGAGCGCTATCGACTGAAATTGTGCCACCAAGCTGCGTCGCGATTTGATAGCTTACCCACAGACCGATGCTGTACGACCGCCGTCCCGCGGCTACCGAAACCGAGCCGAAGGGCTCGAACAGATGTTCCATGGCATTTCCGGAGATGTGCTGACCGGTATTCGATACCGTGATTTGCAGTCCAGCACCGTTGACTGCAAGGCAATGAACAAACCCAGCATCAGGAAGTCGACGAAGAAAAGCGTTTACGACGAACCAAACGACACCGGCCAAGCGCGCGCGAAAGTAATTCCCGATCCACTTTTGTTATCGCCCCCTCCAATACTCGGATTGTTCGCGCATCGCACCGCTCGTATATTTGCTGAACAGAAAGCAGAACCAGCAGAAATACAACAACTGAAAGGCACGCCGTTCGCGCGTGCCGCAGGAGCACAGCGATGAATCGAATCGATCTGGAGGGGCGCGTCGTCGTCATTACCGGTGGCGCGCGCGGCATCGGCTACGCGGTGGCGCAACGGGCATTGAACTCGGGCGCCTCGGTCGCGCTGTGGGACATCGACGCGGAGCGGCTGGCGCGCAGCGAGCGCGAATTGAGCGAACTGGGCAAAGTGTCCGCCGTCGCGGTCGAACTCACTCAGGAAGCGGCGGTCGCTCAGGCGGTGGCGCAAACCGTCGCCGCCCATGGTGCAATCGACGTGCTGATCAACAGCGCGGGTATCACCGGCGGTAACGGCGCGACATGGGAGCTGGACCCCGACATCTGGCGTCGTGTAATCGACGTGAATCTGATCGGCCCGTATCTCACCTGTCGCGCGGTCGTGCCGCAAATGCTCAAACAAGGCTATGGCCGGATCGTCAATATCGCGTCGGTGGCCGGCAAGGAAGGCAACCCGAACGCGTCGCACTACAGCGCGTCCAAAGCCGGGCTGATCGGCCTGACCAAATCGCTTGGCAAAGAACTCGCAACGAAGAACATTCTCGTCAACGCAGTCACGCCCGCCGCGGCCAAAACCGAGATCTTCGATTCGATGTCGCAGCAGCATATCGACTACATGCTCTCGAAGATCCCCATGAACCGTTTCCTGCTGCCCGAAGAGGCGGCTTCGCTGATTCTCTGGCTGGCGTCGGAAGACTGTGCGTTCAGCACCGGCTCGGTGTTCGATCTGTCCGGCGGACGCGCGACGTACTGAAATTGAGTGCACCGCGCCCGACGAACCAACAACGGAGCCCTGTTCATGGCCATGCCCACTATCCGGCACGTGCGTGCCTTCATCGTCCGCGGCGGCGGTGCCGACTATCACGACCAACCCGACGGACACTGGATCGACGATCATATTTCAACGCCGATGGCGCGTTACCCGGAGTATCGGCAGAGCCGCCAGTCGTTCGGGATCAATGTGCTCGGCACGCTGGTGGTGGAGATCGAAGCGAGCGACGGCACCGTCGGCTTCGCGGTGACGACGGGCGGCGAGATCGGCGCGTTCATCGTCGAGAAACATCTGGCGCGTTTTCTCGAAGGCCAGCTCGTCACCGACATCGAGAAGATGTGGGATCAGATGTACTTCTCGACGCTGTATTACGGCCGCAAGGGTGTGGTGCTGAATACGATTTCCGGTGTCGATCTGGCGTTGTGGGATCTGCTCGCCAAGGTCCGTAAGGAGCCGGTGTACCAACTATTGGGCGGGCCGGTGCGCGACGAACTCGTGTTCTACGCGACCGGTGCGCGTCCGGATCTCGCGAAGGAAATGGGTTTCATCGGCGGCAAATTGCCGTTGCAGCACGGTCCTGCTGAAGGCGATGCAGGGCTCAAGCAGAATCTGGACAAGCTGGCCGAGATGCGCAGCCGCGTCGGCGGCGATTTCTGGCTGATGTTCGATTGCTGGATGAGCCTCGACGTGCCGTATGCAACGCGGCTCGCCCAGGCGGCGCACGAATACGGCCTGAAATGGATCGAAGAATGCCTGCCGCCGGATGATTACTGGGGTTACGCCGAACTACGCCGCAACGTGCCGCGCGGCATGATGGTCTCGACCGGCGAACATGAAGCAACGCGCTGGGGTTTTCGCATGCTGCTGGAGATGCAGTGCTGCGATCTGATTCAGCCGGATGTCGGCTGGTGTGGCGGCATGACGGAGCTGATCAAGATCTCCGCGCTCGCCGATGCGCACAATGTGATGGTGGTGCCGCACGGTTCGTCGGTGTATAGCTATCACTTCGTCGTCACGCGGCACAACTCGCCATTCGCCGAGTTTCTGATGATGGCGCCGAAAGCCGATGAGGTGGTGCCGATGTTCACGCCGCTGTTACTCGATGAACCCGTGCCGGTGAATGGGCGGATGAAAGTGCCTGACACACCGGGCTTTGGCGTGCGGTTGAATCCGGAATGCGCACTGGTGCGGCCTTATCCGCGTTGAAGGCGCGTTGCACGCTCAATGAGCGATAAGACTCAATGTCGATCCAGCCAAGGAGAATGACGTGCTGCTCAAGGACAAGGTCGTGATCGTCACCGGCGGCTCGCGTGGCATCGGCCGCGCGATAGCTGTTGCGTGCGCAACCGAAGGCGCGGATGTAGCGATCAACTACTGGGGCGATAACGACGCATCATACGGACGCCGTTCCGCCGTCGAAGAAGTGGTCGGAGAGATCGAGGCATTGGGGCGGCGTGTGATCGCGATTGAAGGCAACGTCGCCGCGCGCGAGACCGGTCAGCAACTCGTGAGCCGTACCGTCGAAGCATTCGGCAAAGTCGACGTGCTCGCCAGCAACGCCGGTATCTGTCCGTTCCATGCGTTTCTCGACATGCCGCCCGAGGTCTTGGAGTCGACGGTGGCGGTCAATCTGAACGGCGCGTTTTATGTCACGCAAGCGGCTGCGCAGCAAATGAAAGCGCAAGGCACGGGGGGCGCGATCGTCGCGACGAGTTCGATCAGCGCATTGGTGGGCGGCGGCATGCAAACCCACTACACGCCGACCAAAGCGGGCGTGCATTCGCTGATGCAATCGTGCGCGGTCGCGTTGGGGCCATACGGCATTCGCTGCAATTCGGTGATGCCGGGCACGATCGCGACCGATCTGAACGCGGAAAATCTCGCCGACGAAGCAAAGAAAGCGTACTTCGAAAAACGCATTCCGCTCGGCAGATTAGGCCGTCCGGAAGACGTTGCCGATTGTGTAGTGTTTCTCGCGTCCGATCGCGCGCGCTATGTGACCGGCGCCGCGTTGCTGGTGGATGGCGGCCTGTTCGTCAATTTGCAGTAACGCCGCGCGATGCCGATTTCAATTGACCGAAGCAGGTGCGATCGCGGAACCCGGTGCGGGAGCGGCGGGGTCGTCGCGCGCGAGCTTGCGCGAAAAACCGCGCAACAGGTCGATGAAACGCAGCGCCGGTTCGGCGAGCGCTTCTTCCTTGCGCGTGAGAATGCCGAAGCCCGCGAGGCTCTTGCCGATTTCGAGCGGCAGCACAACCAGCAGCTTGCCGCGCACATGATCGCGCACGACCGACTCCGGCAGCATCGCCACCGCATCGTAGTTTTCAAGCAATTGCAGGGTCGCGAAGATCGAAGCGCATTCGGTCAGGTTCACGGGCGTGGCGAGTCCCGCGCGCGCGAGTTCCTCTTCGAACAGTACACGTGCCGGACTGGTGACAGGTTGCGCGACCCACGGCCAGTCGATCAATTCCCGCAAAGTGATGGAAGCGCGCTGCGCCAGCGGATGCGCCGAACGCACGACCAGCAGCAAGGTCTCGCGCGCGAGCGGATCGAAACTGAAGTCGTTGTGCTGCAGCGGACTGGTCAGGCGCCCCAGCGCCAGATCGACTTCGCGGCGATGCAGCAATTGCACGACCTGATCGCTGGTTTCGCCGAGAATGCGCACGTTCAGCAACGGGCTTTCGGTTTTCAGCGCGGCGACCGCCATCGCCAGCAGATCGGGCGCGGCGCCCATGATCGCGCCCACGGTCAACTGGCCGTGTCCGCCGCGGCGTTTGACGTCGAGGTCTTCGGCAAAGCGGGTCAATTCGGCCAGCGCGCGCCGCGCGTAAGCGAGCGTGGCGACGCCGAGCGGGGTCGGCGTCATGCCGCGCGCGTTGCGCTCGAACAGCAGGAAGCCGAACGCGTCTTCGATATCGCCGAGCATGCGGCTCGCGCTGGGCTGCGCGACGTTGACCGCCTCGGCGGCTTGATGGAGATTGCGCGCGTCGTCGAGCGCGACGAGCAGCGCGAGGTGCTTGAACTTGAGCCGATTGACGAGGGCGACGGCAGCTGAGTGTTGGCTCATGGTTGCGGTGCGATTCGGTTTCTGGATCGCCCAATCCCAACAACGGATTGAGATGCTATCGACGCAGGAATTATAGTCGCTTCAGACGCTTATACGCTTCGCCGGGAAAGCGCCCGAAGACGACGGGAGACAGGCCGCAATGGAAACAATCGCTTTCCGGATGGTGCTCAACCCCGGCATGCGCGAGGAATACGAACGACGTCACGCGCAGATCTGGCCCGAGCTGGTTGATGCATTGCACAACGCCGGTGTGCGCGACTATCGAATCTTCTTCGACGAGGACTCTCACTATCTCTTCGCCATTCTGACCCGCGACACGAATCATCGAATGGACGAGCTGCCGCAACTCGACGTGATGCGCAAATGGTGGGACTACATGGCCGACATCATGCACACGGCCCCCGATCACACACCGCTTCAACAGCCGCTCGAGCTGGTCTTTCATCTGAGTTCGCTTAGCTGACGTTGCTGACTTTGTGCCCCCAATGGGCGGAGGGTGTCGCATGCAGGTCGTCGATTCGCATATCCATCTGTGGGATCTGAAAACGCATCGCTATCCATGGCTGGAAAATCCGGGCGTGTCGTTTGTGGGCGACGCACGCGCGTTGAAGCACGACTATCTGCTCGCCGATTTGCTCGGTGAAGCGGGCGATATCGAGGTGCTGAAACTGGTGCACGTCGAAGCGAATCACGATCCTGCCGATCCGGTCGAAGAAACGCGCTGGCTGCAGTCGATTGCGGATCGCGCCGAATCGCGCAGGATGCCGAACGCGATCGTCGCGGCCGTCGATCTGTCGGCGCCGAACGCGCCGCAGGTGCTCGAAGCGCATGCGGCGTTCGCCAATACGCGCGGCGTGCGGCAGATCCTGAACGTGCACGGCAACAAGCTGTTCGATTACGTCGGCCGGCATTTCATGCGCGAGCCGCGGTGGCGCGAGCATTTTGCATTGCTGCGCCGTTACGACATGTCGTTCGATTTGCAACTGTATCCGTCACAGATGGAGGAGGCGGCAGCGTTGGCGCGGGAGCATGGCGACACGCTTTTCATCGTCAATCACGCGGGGATGTTCGTGGACCGCGATAGCGCTGCGGGTTATCGGGCGTGGCGGGACGGTATGCGCTTGCTGGCAGGTTGCAGGAATGTGGCCGTGAAGATCAGCGGATTGGCGATGTTCGATCATCGATGGACCGTTGAAAGTCTGCGGCCCTATGTGTTGGAAACGATCGATACGTTCGGCGTGGAACGCGCGATGTTCGCGTCGAACTTTCCGGTCGATCGATTGTTCGGGTCGTACACGGATTTGTGGCATGCGTATGCGTCGATCGTCGGCGGCGCGAGCGCGGCGGAGAAAGACGCGCTGTTCTGCCAAAACGCGGAACGTATCTATCGCATCTGAAGAAGACCTCACAAGCCAGGCACAAAGAAGGAGACAAGCAGTGCAGCAACCGACATCCGCTGTGCCCAGGCTCGAACTGCGGCATGCGAGCAAATCTTTCGGCCGGGTCCGTGCGCTATCCGACGGCGATCTCGCGCTATGGCCGGGCGAAGTGCATGCGCTGCTGGGCGAAAACGGCGCGGGCAAATCGACGGTAGTGAAGATTCTCGCGGGCGTGCATCAACCGGACACCGGTGAGCTTCTGATCGACGGCGTTGCACGCCGCTTCGCAACACCGGCTGAAGCGCGCGATGCGGGCCTCGCGGTCATCTATCAGGAGCCCACTCTGTTCTTCGATCTGTCGATTGCGGAGAACATCTTCATGGGGCGCCAGCCGGTCGATCGGTTCGGCCGCATTCAGTACGACGCGATGCGCCGCGAAGTGGACGGCCTGCTGTCCTCGCTCGGTGTCGAGCTGCGCGCCGATCAATTGGTGCGCGGGTTGTCGATCGCAGATCAGCAGGTGATCGAAATTGCCAAGGCGTTGTCGTTGAACGCGAACGTGCTGATCATGGATGAGCCGACCGCCGCGTTGTCGCTGCCGGAAGTCGAGCGGCTCTTTGCGATCGTGCGCAAGCTGCGCGAGCGCGATGTGGCGATTCTGTTCATCACGCATCGGCTCGACGAAGTGTTCATGCTGACGCAACGTGTAACGATCATGCGCGACGGCGCCAAAGTGTTCGATGCACTCACGGCGGATCTCACGACCGAGGCAATCGTCGCGAAGATGGTCGGCCGCGATCTGGAAAGCTTTTATCCGAAGGCCGATTGTCCGGCGGGCGAAGTGCGCTTGTCGGTGCGCGGCCTCACGCGAGTGGGCGTGTTCAAAGACATCTCATTCGACGTCCGCGCCGGCGAGATCGTCGCGCTGGCGGGCCTGGTGGGCGCAGGGCGCAGTGAAGTGGCGCGGGCGATCTTCGGCATCGATCCGCTCGACTCCGGCGAAATCCGGATCGGCGGTAAGCGTCTCACAGCGGGCCGGCCTGCCGCGGCGGTGCGCGCCGGTCTCGCGCTGGTGCCGGAAGATCGCCGGCAGCAAGGTCTGGCGCTGGAGTTGAGCATCGCGCGCAACGCATCGATGACGGTGCTTGGACGCCTCGTCAAACATGGCCTCATCTCCACGCGCAGCGAGACGCAACTGGCGAATCAATGGGGCACGCGCTTGCGCCTCAAAGCCGGCGATCCGCATGCGCCGGTCGGCACGCTGTCTGGCGGCAATCAGCAAAAGGTCGTGCTCGGCAAGTGGCTGGCGACCGGCCCGAAAGTGTTGATCATCGACGAACCCACACGTGGCATCGACGTCGGCGCCAAGGCCGAGGTGTATAGCGCGCTCGCCGAACTGGTGCGCGACGGCATGGCGGTGCTGATGATTTCAAGCGAATTGCCTGAAGTGCTCGGCATGGCCGATCGCGTGCTGGTGATGCACGAGGGACGTATCAGTGCGGATATAGCGCGCGCCGAAGCGGACGAAGAGCGCATCATGGGCGCCGCGCTCGGTCAACCGATTCCGCCGTTAGGGCACGCCCCGAAGGAAGTCCCCCGCACCGAAGGACGTCCCCTTGGGGGATTGGGGGGCGCTGCATGATGCGCCATTCCTCGACCCATCCCGCGCCGGTTCAGGCGCCCGTTGCGAAGCGCGCGAGCGCAAGCTCCGGCGGCTTCCTCGCGAACCTCGCCAAAAGCCGCGAGACGACGCTGTTCGTCGTGCTCATTCTGCTGATCGCCGGCACCGGGCTAGCGAAGCCGCAGTTTCTCAATCTGCAAAATCTGCGCGACGTGCTGCTGAATGTGTCGATCATCAGCTTGCTGACGGCGGGCATGACGGTAGTGATCCTGATGCGGCATATCGATCTGTCAGTGGGATCGACGGTCGGCATCAGCGCCTATGCAGTCGGCAGCCTGTATGTCGCGTTTCCGCATATGCCCGTGATCGTCGCGCTGGCCGCGGGGCTTGCGATCGGTCTGGTGGCGGGCAGCATCAATGCACTGCTGGTTGCGGTGGGACGCGTGCCGTCGCTGGTGGCGACGCTTTCCACGCTCTACATCTTTCGCGGCGCTGACTACGCGTGGGTGCACGGCGGGCAGATCAACGCGACCAGCTTGCCCGACGCGTTTTCCCGACTCGCTACCGGCGCTTTCGTCGGCATACCAACGCTCGCGCTGATCGCTATCGTCGTGCTGGTCGGTCTCGCTGTCTATCTGAAACAGTTTCGCGGCGGCCGCGAACACTACGCGATCGGCTCGAATCCCGAAGCTGCGCGCCTTGCCGGTGTGAACGTCGAGCGTCGCGTGATGGCGGGTTTTCTGCTGTCCGGCGCGATAGCCGGGTTCGCGGGCGCGCTGTGGCTCGCGCGTTTCGGCACTGTCGATGCGAGCACCGCGAAGGGTATCGAATTGCAGGTGATCGCGGCAGCGGTGGTGGGCAGCGTCGCGATTACTGGCGGCGTCGGCACGATTCTCGGTGCAACGCTCGGTGCGCTCGTGCTGGGCGTCATCAGCATCGCGCTGGTCGTGCTGCACGTGTCGCCATTCTGGGAACAGGCGATCGAGGGCGCGCTGATCGTCGCCGCGATTACCGCCGATACCTTGCTGGCCCGCTCCGTCGCCAAACGCATGATGAGGAAACGCGATCATGGCTAGACCCGATTCCGCCTTGCTCACGCGCAAACGCGAAACGCCGCTGCAATGGGAAGTATTGCTGGTGATCGTGCTGGTTTTGTCGCTCGCGCTTGGGCGGTTGTTGTCGCCTGTGTTTCTCACCGGCGCGAATCTGAGCAACGTATTGGCGGATCTGACCGAGATCGCGTTGATGGCGTTGCCGATGACGCTGATTATCGTCGCGGCGGAAATCGATCTGTCGGTGGCGTCGGTGTTGGGTGCATCCAGTGCGTTGATGGGCGTGCTCTGGCATATGGGCTTGCCGATGCCGGTGGTGATCGTGCTCGTATTGATTGCCGGCGCGTTGGCCGGCTTGCTGAACGGATTGGTCATTGTGAAGCTCAATCTGCCTTCGCTCGCGGTCACGATCGGCACATTGGCGCTGTTTCGCGGCCTCGCGTATGTGCTGCTCGGCGATCAGGCGGTGGCGGATTTTCCGGCGGCTTATACGGCGTTCGGCATGGATACGCTGGGTGCAACGTTTATTCCGTTGCCGTTTGCGATCGTGATTGTGGGGGCCGTGCTGTTTACCGTGTTGCTGCAGTCCACCGCGTTTGGCCGCAGCCTTTATGCAATCGGCGCGAACCCGACCGTAGCGGCTTTCTCCGGCATCGAAGTAGCGAAAATCAGGCTGCGCCTGTTCGTGCTCTCCGGCGCGATGAGTGCGTTGGCGGGCGTCGTCTATACGCTGCGGTTTACCAGTGCGCGCGGCGACAACGGCGAAGGGTTCGAGCTGTCGGTGATCGCGGCGGTGCTGTTCGGCGGCGTGAGTATTTTCGGCGGACGCGGCTCGATGATCGGTGTCTTGTTGTCGCTGCTGATTATCGGCGTGCTGAAAAATGCGCTGACGCTCGACGACGTATCGAGCGAAACGCTCACGATCGTCACCGGCGTGCTGCTGCTTGCATCAGTGCTGATTCCCAATTTGGTCGCCCGTTGGCGTGCGGCGCGCGACCGGCGTTTCATCGCGAAGTCTGCGTCTTCCCTATAACTTCCTCGTAAAACCGGCTGACAAGAGAAATACCGACAACCCGAATAGCATTACGTCCAACAACCAAAGCAGGAGACACTTCATGTTCAAACCTCTACGTCACACCGGCACGGCCGCGCTTTGCGTTGCGCTGCTGGCGATCAGTTGCGCGGCGGGCGCCGCCGGCCTCAAGAGCGGTCTGAAGATTGCGTTCGTGCCGAAGCAGATCAACAACCCGTACGAAGTGATCGCCGATGACGGCGGCATGGCCGCAATCAAGGAATTCAACGGCGCAGGCAAGGTAGTGGGCCCATCGGATGCGGGCGCATCGTCGCAAGTGCAATACATCAACACCTTGATCACGCAACGGCAGGACGCGATCGTGATCGCGGCGAACGATGCGAACGCCGTCGTGCCGTATCTGAAGAAAGCAATGTCGCAAGGCATCAAGGTCGTGACCTTCGATTCGGACACGGCGCCTGAAGGGCGGCAACTGTTCGTCAACCAGGCGAATGCCGAAGGTATCGGCCGCGGACAGATTCAGCTGGTCTCGAAGCTGATGGGCGGCGAGGGCGAGTTCGCGGTGCTGTCGGCCACGCCGAACGCGACCAATCAGAACACGTGGATCAAGTGGATGCAGGAGGAGCTGAAAAAACCCGAGTATTCGAAGATGAAGCTCGTGAAGATCGCATACGGTAACGACGACGATCAGAAGTCGTTCGTCGAAACGCAAGGCTTGTTGCAGGCGTATCCGAATCTGAAGGCGATCATCGCGCCGACCACGGTTGGCATCGCTGCGGCGGCGCGTTATATCTCGACGTCGTCGAGCAAGGGCAAAGTGGCGGTGACCGGTTTGGGTACGCCCAACCAGATGCGTGCGTTCGTGAAGAACGGCACGGTCAAGGCGTTCCAGTTGTGGGACCCGAATCAGCTGGGTTATCTGGCTGCTTACGCGGCGGCGAGCCTTTCTTCCGGCGCGATCAGCGGCAAGGAAGGCGAATCGTTCGACGCAGGCAAACTGGGCAAGCGCACGATCGGGCCCAAGGGCGAAATCATCCTTGGACCGCCGACCACTTTCGATGCGAGCAATATCGACAACTTCAACTTCTAGTCCGCTTCACGATAAACGAGGCACGTCGGCGGGCACCGCTACGCCGACGCGTGCGGCGGCCTCGCGATACAACTGCGTCTGATTGATCTTCGCCGCAATCCCCGCGTAATCCGCGCGCCTATCGATCATTCCCCAGCGTTCGAACTGCGTGAGAAACCACGCGCCCTCGATCGCGTGCGGGTAATTCACCGTGCCATCGTCGAAGAATCGAACCGGCAGACGTTGCGGCATCGATGTTGCAACCTCATTGCCGAGCCGCGCCGCAATCAGCGCTTCATCGATGCCGATGAATTCGGGCCGCGCGAGCCAACGCGCAATCTCCGCGCGATGTCCGGCGCCGTCGAGCCAGCGGCACGCTTCGAGCATCGTCTGCACCAGCGCGCGCGCCGCATTCGGATTGGCAGTGACGAAATCGCGCCGGCACGCCAGCACCTTCTCAGGATGATTGGGCCAAACCTCGCTCGTATAAGCGACCGTGCGGCCTACGCCGTGAGCTTCGGCCATGGCGTTCCACGGCTCGCCGACACACAAGCCGTCGAGCTTGTCTTCGGCGAGCGCCGCGACCATTTGCGGCGGCGGAATCACAACGCTTTCGATATCGCGCAGCGGATGCACGTCTTGCGACGCGAGCCAGTGGTACAGCCACATCGCGTGGGTGCCGGTAGGGAAGGTCTGCGCGAACACGGGTTTGCGGCCGAGCGTGGTCAATGCCTTGGGCAAGGTGCCATGTTCGGCCAACGCATCCGCGAGACGATTCGACAGCGTGATCGCCTGGCCGTTGCGATTGAGCACCATCAGCACGGCCATATCCGTTTGCGGACCGCCCAGTCCGAGCTGCACACCGTAGACGAGACCGTAGAGCGCGTGCGCGGCGTCCAGGTCGCCGCAGAGGAGTTTGTCGCGCACGGCAGCCCATGACGGCTGGCGACATAGCTCAAGCGTCAAGCCGTGGGCGTGCCCGAATTCGAGCAGCTTCGCGGCGACGAGCGGCGCGGCATCGGACAGCGACACAAAGCCGAGCCGCAGGTGCGTTTTCTCGAGCCGCGTGGGCGTGGATGATGGGGTCAGGGGGGCGGGAGAGTTCATGAGCAGCGCTTCATTTGAGCGAGTCTGCCGCGGCGACGATGGCGCGCGCGACCTCGGCGAGTTTGACGCCCTGGTTCATCGCGCGCTTGCGCATGTTGGCGTAGGCGGCGTGTTCGGTGATTTTCTGCTGATCCATCAGCAGGCGTTTGGCGCGGTCGATCAGCTTGCGTTCGGCGAGTTCGTTTTCGACTTGCGCGAGGCGTTCGCGCAGCTGCGATTCCTGCGCGAAACGCGCGAGCGCGACTTCGAGAATCGGCGCGAGCCGCTCCGTCTCCAGTCCTTCGACGAGATAAGCGGTGACGCCCGCGCCGACCGCATCGCGAATCAGTTGCTGGTTCGCGTCGTGACTGAACATCAGCACGGGGCGTGGCGCGGTGGCGTTCATCACGGCGAGTTGTTCGAGCGTGTCGCGCGACGGCGATTCCGTATCGATGATGATGACATCCGGCCGTTCGCTTTCGACCACGCGATGCAGCGCTTGCGGCGTCGCGGTGCCGGCGAGCATGTCGTAGCCGAGCCGCGCGAGGGCATCGCGCAGATCGCCTATGGGCTTATCGGTATCGGTGACGAGGAGGACGCGCAGCATGAGGTGTGGCTTATCGGATCGCCGCAGGCGTTGAGTACGCTACGGCGAAGTCGAACAACATTGTTCAACAAATTATGTGCTGAAGCGCGCAAGCGTGTGCGTCGCGGGCCAGCGAGTCGTATCGAGAGGCCAAAACAGGTATGGCTTCGTCGCGTCCAGCATCGTTGCCGGATAAAACGTTTAAGCAACGGCCGTGCCAGAAGGCGGCCGGCTGATAAAGGCGAAGGTAATCATGGCGTTGCGAGGCCGGTGTGTGGGGTCGGCTGCACCCTGACGGGGCACGGCATCGCTATGCACCGAACCGGCGCATAGCATGAGTCGCAATACGCTGAGGGCGTACTGCAGCGTGGTAGTGGATTACACGTCAGACCATGTCGATAATTCATCCCGTACTGCTTCGATCACCGCGTCCCACTCATGAGAGATGCATCAGGTTCGGACTTTGCGAGCATTTGAAATCCGCCGCTGCTGGAATCTTGAAGGCTTCTATTTGTTCGTCGGATAACTTACCCAGCGCGTCAGACTATCGGCGCGCCTGGTCAGGAAGAGCGGGTCGTCGAACAGGCGCGCAGAAGCGCCGCCGGAGACGATCTCGGGGCGGTATTCGGGTTGTACCAGGAAGCGAGGAAGGGGGCGAAACATCCGCTGGCGGCGGAAAGCACCAGGCGCCGAAGCGAGGGATAAAGCAGGCAATAAAGCAAAGCGACGCCGCGGCGCGCCGCTCAGGCCCGAGTCATCGAGTCAAGCCGGAGAAGGCGCGCGAAAGGCTTCGCGAACAACTAGCTGCATCTGGGCAATCGGTCACGCAACAATTGCTCAGAAAGCGCGGTCAGCGTGCCGCCGGCATCAACGACGACGGAATTGTGTTTGCGTATTGCGGGCGCCGCCGCCACCGGAGGCGCGCTCGTCTTTGTGACGGAAATTGATCCGGCCTTTGGTCAGATCGTAAACCGACAATTCCAGCGTGACGCGGTCGCCCGCGAGAATACGGATGTGGTTCTTGCGCATGCGTCCGGACGCGTAAGCGCCAACCACGACGCCGTTGTCGAGCGTCACGCGGTAACGGCTATCCGGAAGTACTTCGTCGACGATACCGTCAAGTTCAAGCAGTTCTTCTTTCGCCATGCATAACTCCTGGTCGATGGGATAAGTGGGTGTTGGTCGATAGGCAGAGCCGCTCGGCACAACAACATCTGATACGTATGACGGAGGGCTCAGGAGCCTCCCGCCGTGCGGCAATAGCAGCGGATGCGCTGCTATTGCCGCTCAAAGATCGGCGACAGACTGGCCTTCGATGCGGCCGTCGATCAACTGCTCGGCGTGCGCCATGCACGCAATGCGTGCCTTGCCCGTGCCGTCGAACGGAAACAGATACTGCAGACGGAACACACGGCCGTCTGCCGCCGGATTGGCGCCGACGCGGCAAATGCGTACCGATGCGTCGTAGCCTGCGTCCGGATTGCGGCCCGTCTGCGCGTCCGTCGGGCGGCGCGGATAGACGAGCGGGTGAATTTCGTAACCCTTGTAGGTCTTGACTGCTGAATTCATGAAGCACATGTCCTGTATTACGTGGCTGCCGTGTCACGCGTGTTACGCGCGGCACGACAGACCGGGCAGCGCAGCACCTTGGGGCGCGCCGCCATGGAAAAAGGTTGGCACAGGCCCGATGGCAAGGGCTTGAGCGCGGCCGCGCAAAATCGCGGATTCGATGGAGAAGAAACACGCTGATGTCGCGCAGACATCGGGCGTGTAAAAGCTGAACAACTCAGCTGCACAACTCGCGACGGCGAATGCATGCGGCGCATTGCCGGAGTGACGGGATCGCCGACAGGCGGCGGTCGAACAGCCGGGGATGGTGCGGAGATGCCGATTTGGACTGCCGGTGCTACGGATGCGGAATACAGCTATTCCAATATGATGCACTAAATGGGGCTAATTGGATAGCAAAAAGTTCCGCGCATGGGCAAACCGTCCAACCGGCGGGGGTTTGGGCGAGAAAGACCGTCCGCGGGCGACGCGCCGGCGGACGCGGACGGCATGGCGTCGTGGGGGGAGAGGGCGGGCGACGTTCAGCGGGAGGTTTCGGCGACGCGTTTTTGCAGCTCGCGCGATGCCGCGAGCGGAATGCGCGCGTCATCCCAGCCGGCCAGCCATTCGACTTCCTTCGACGTAAAAATCTGTCCGTGATTGCGCAGCGTGTATTGCAGTGAATCGATGATGTGATTGCGGATGATTTCCGGCGTGCCTTCGTCATCGAGCACGGCGCGAAACGCTTCGAGCGTAGCCATCTGTTGCTCCGTGAAATAGATGGTTCTTTTATCGCACGAAAAAAAATCGCTCGCCAAGCGGACAAAATTCGCCGTGTGCCGACGCACCAACATAAACGTCTGCCGCTGCGGTCGCCGCCGCTGATCGGGGTGGCTACAATGGCGAGCTGACGTGCCAGGCTGCGCAACCTTGTTGTGCTTGCAAGGCTTGCTGGTTTCAACCCCGGCGATGCCGTATCGGCTCACCTGAGCGGAGCGGCGCCGCATACATCCAAGACTGCGATTTCCAATGGGCAAGACAAAAGTCTCTCCTGTCAAAGACCTGCTGCTGGACCGCTACGCTCCCATTGCCGACGGCATCGCGGCGCTGTTCTATCCGTGCGCCGAAGTCGTGATTCACGACCTGCGCGACCAGACCATTGCGTATCTTGTGAACAACCTGTCGAAGCTCGAAATCGGCGGGCCGTCGGTGCTCGACGAAGTCCACTACGCGGCACGCGGCCGGACCATCGGTCCGTACGAAAAGCTCAATTGGGACGGGCGGCGCATGCGCTGCGTGAGCAACATCCTGTTCGACGACGAAGGCAAGCCGGCCGGCATGCTGTGCGTCAACTTCAATATCGCGGTGTTCGAAGACGTGCGCTCGACCCTCGATCTGTTCATCAAGGGCGGCAATCTGACGGACGCGCCCGCGGAAGAACTGTTTCGCGACGACTGGCAAGACCGCATCAACACGTTTTTGCACGGCTGGCTGCGCGAGCGGCAAATCGGCGTTAATGCGCTTACGCGCGAACACAAGCGGGAGATCGTCGAGGCGTTGCACGCACAAGGCGCGTTTCGCGGCCGCAGTTCCGCGAACTACGTGGCCGCCGTGCTCACGATGGGGCGCGCGACTGTCTATAAGATTCTGAAACAGATGAAAGAGGGCGGCTGATCGGGCGGCTAATTGGGCGGGGTGCGCGGCCGAAAAGCGCTGCAGTTTTCAATTCAAGGAGGATTCGAATGGTGCGTTACCGACACTACAAAGGCGGCATTTACGAACTGCTTTGCGAGGCCACGCTGGAGTCCGATCCGACGATCACGATGATCGTCTACAAAGCCAGCAATGGTACGATCTGGACGCGTCCGGCTTCGGTGTTTTTCGAGCTGGTCGAGTACGACGGCGACAAGGTGCCGCGCTTTGCGCCGATCAATTGACTGGCCTGCTCACGCGAATACGCGGGCGCCGGGCCGAATGAAAAAACAGGAAATCTGAATGCGTCTATTGCTTGCCATCATTCTGCCGTGGTTTCAGTTCTTTACGATCGGCCGCCCGTTTGCCGGGATCATCTGCCTGATCTTGCAGATTACGTTGATCGGCTGGATTCCGGCCGCGATCTGGTCGGTGTACGCGCTTAGCCAGTACAACACCGACAAGAAAATCGAACGCGCGATGGGCGGCCGGCAGTAAGGCTTGCGGTGGCGTTCGCAGCAGCCGTGCTCGCTAGCGCCGGTGCCGGGCGTGGGACGGGTGGTTAGCGCGGCGGCAATTCGACCGCGTCCGGCGCTTCGATCACCACGTCGGTTTCCGCGATCGCCACGCACGGCAGGATATAGCCTTCGGTCTTTTCTTCCCGGCTGAGACCCGGCCATTCGATCGTGTAGCGCACGCGCCCCGCGGTCATTTTGCATAGGCACGTGCGGCACGTTCCGTTGCGGCACGAACGCGGCAGACGCAGGTTGACGAAACCGGCTGCTTCGAGAATCGTCAGTGAATCGGGCGCTTCGAAGGTTTGGCCGAGCGGTTCGACGCGAACGAGAGGCGGGCGGACAGGGTCGGACATCGTGTGGAATGGTGACGGAATGCGCCACACTTTACACGGAGCGCGCGACGCTCACCCAGTGCCCGCCGCGCGCCTATTCCATTCACACAGCATCGCCGTTGCGCTTTCAGTGCGTGCTACCGCGCCGCAAATACCGGTACACCGTATTGCGCGCGAGCCCAAGCTCACGGGCCGCCGCCGATACATTGCCGTCGAGCCGCGCTAGCGTCTGGGCGATTAACGTCGTCTGCCAGTCTTCCATGCGAGCGGGCGAGGCCGCGACCGGTGCCGCAGCGGCATGCACGCCATTGCCATTGTCATCGCACGAAGCCGATGTGGGCGGCTCCGCGATGTCGTCAGACGCGGCATCGATGCAATCCTGCAGGAAGTCGTCCGGCAAATCTTCGAGTTCGATCTGCGGCGTGCCTTCGGCCATGATGCTTGCGGTGCGCAGCACGTTCGCCAGTTGCCGCAGATTGCCCGGCCAGCGGCATTGTGCAAACTGCTCGAGCACGGCCTCGGACACGCGTCGCGGCAAGCGCTCGCTGTCGGGTTGCAATTCCAGCATGCGCGTGACGAGGGCCGCCAGATCGGTGCGATCGCGCAGCGCCGGCAAGGTCACGACGAGTCCGTTGATCCGGTAATACAGGTCTTCGCGAAAGGTGCCGGCTTCGATCATCGCGCGCAGGTTCCGGTGGGTTGCGCAGACGATGCGCAGATCGACCGGAATTGCCCTTGTGCCGCCGAGCGGCACGACGGTGCGCTCCTGCAGGACGCGCATCAGCCGCACTTGTTGCGCGAGCGGCATATCGCCGATTTCGTCGAGAAACAGCGTGCCGCCGTCCGCCTGCACGATCTTGCCGACGCTGCCGCGTTTTTTAGCGCCGGTGAACGCGCCGTCTTCGTAGCCGAACAACTCCGCTTCGATCAGCGTATCCGGCAACGACGCGCAGTTCAGCGCGACAAAGGGTGCGGCCCGGCGCGGCGAATCGTGATGGATCGCGCGGGCGAGCCATTCCTTGCCGGTGCCGGTTTTGCCGAGCACCAGAATCGGGATATCGCGGCCGCGCAGCTTCGCGACCCGCCGCAGGATCGCGGAGACTTGTGCGTCGCCGGTGTCGAGCGTTTCGAGCGTGGCGCGGGGCGCCAGTTCGCACGAACGAGCGCTGGAGCGCGTTTCGCCCGCGGCCACCATCCGCGATGAGGCGGCGAAGCCGTCTGCCGGCCCGACGTAGCGCGGCGCCGCATATTCGCCGCGCGCCACCACGCGCACGCCGCTTGGCAGCGTCAGCACGATGTTCTCGCCCGGTGCGCGGGTTGTCTGCTGTAACAGCGTGGCGAATGCGATGCCGAACAGCGCGTCGAACGGTTGGCTTTGCAGATTGGCTAGCGGCTGGCCGAATTGAAACAGGGCACTGCGATTTGCCGACTGAAACGTGCCATCCGGCGCGAACGCCGCGAGCCCTTCGAACAGCGTGCCGATGAATTCCGCGCGCGCATGAAAGTGGATGCGGATCGAGTCGGCGAATTGATTGGAGAACAGATGATTTTCAATCATCTGCGCCGACATCCGCACGAGCGCCAGCGTGTGCTTGTGAAAACCGCGCGTGTCGCCGCTCACATCGAGTGCGCCGATGGTGCGCCCGAACGGGTCCGCGATCGGCGCACATGAGCAGGTAAGAATCCGGTTGGCGTGCAGAAAGTGTTCATCTGCATGCACGACGGTCGGCTGCCCGTCGATGAGCGCCGTGCCGATTGCGTTCGTCCCGCGATCCGCCTCGGCCCACGAAACGCCCGGACATAGCGCGACACGATTGGCTTTTTCGACGAAGTCGCTATCGCCGAGACTATGCAGGATGACTCCGCGATTGTCGGTGAGAAGCACCATGCTTTGGGTATCGACGATCTGCGCGTGGAGCGTCTCCATGACAGGAAGAGCGTGGATATAAAGCGACTGATTCCGATCGACGAGTTCACGCAGCGCGGACTTGCGCAGCGGATGAAAGTCTGGCGTTTCCGACGCACGCAGGCCGACTTCCAGCGAGCGCGCATGAGCTTGCGCGATGACATCAGGCCGACCGATGGTGGCCGGCGTGGCAGGACGATGGATCAAAGCATGTCTCCGGTAATACGGACACAGCGGGTACGTTGCCCGCCGTTGTCGTTCCGCAGCGCACCATAAGCGGCGCGCCGGCCGAACATCGATATTACAGGACGAAGCAAAGACCGCGCAGCGCGGGAAAAAACCAGGGGAGCGGCGTGAAGAAGTACCGCTCGGCGCGCGCAGCGCGAGCAATCGGGCCTGAACCAAACGCAGACGCCAAAGCCGGCTAGTGGTTTTGTGAAGCACCGCTATGGCACGCGCAGCGCGAGCAACCGACCCTGAACAAACACAGACGCGAAAACGGCGGGCGGTTTTGTGAAGTACCGCTACGGCGCGCGAAGCGCCGCCGGAAGAATGACTGCCTTGTCTCCAGGGTGGAATGTGCGAGAACACAGATTCCAGATGCACCACTACCGTGACTGCGCGGGGGACCCGCTTAAAAATTAGCGGTTTTAGCCGCTTTCTTTTGCCTACATTTCTTTGCGGCCGGCGCCCCGAAGGAAGTCCACTTGGTGGACAAAGAAAAGTAGGTGCCGCCCCGCACTGGGGCAACACTAATAAACCAATAACAAATCAAGGAAAGGCCAAAAAAACAGCAGGGCTACGCCAAAAAACCTCTCGGGCTACGCCCAAAAACCAAACAAAAAAGGAAAAACTTGCACCGCGCTACAACTCGTCTAAAGTAAATCCAATCACCTCCGCGAGGCGCGAACTACGCCAATGACGCAAAAGGAGTGATAAGCCCGCGCCACCGGCATTCGAAAAGGAGGGGAAAAAAGGCAAAAAGCGCGATTCCATCAGACTAGCGTGCGCAGCACATCCAACCCATGCGCAGCACCCGACCATTTAGGTGAACTCCCATGCAGATACTATTCCCGAACGAATCCCCTGAATATTCAGGGCGCGAACTTACCTTGGCGTTCCCGGCGATGGTCGATGGAGAGAGGGTGGAGTGCATGATCACCGCCGAGGCACTTGAGGACCATTTCGGCGCCGCGTCGCCGCGTATTGAGGACATGATTGGCGCATTCGACGCGCACCGGGCTCGCATTGAGGCGGCCACGAGGCGTTTGCTGTCGGAGACGAGAGCGCAATGCCTGATACTCCGCAGTGGCTACGTGCGTTTCTACGAAGCAAACTGGCGCAACTGAAGGAGGACGCGCTGACTGGCTGAAAGCAGGGAAGAAAGCCGCGCTAATGCAACAAACGCAACAAACGCAGACCAAGGCGCGGCGCCAGCAACAAAACTGTCAGCGGCCAGTCATGCCGCTAGCGTAGCGTTCGCGCGCTAAAGAATCAAAGAACAATCAAACCATCCGCCGCCGCGTCCGATCCTTGATCGAGCCACGCGAGGGTCACCGCATGCCCAATCATCTGATGACAAAGCGTGCCCGACCAGAGCGGCACCCATCGATCCAGATCTAACCGAGGTTAACCGCTCTGCGCCTCAGCGCGCCGCCGCGCTCACTCGCTGCCGAGGTAGAAATAACGGAACAGGAAAATCGCCGCGATAACCCACACTACCAGCTTGACCTTACGCGCCTGCCCGGTCAGCAGTTTCAGCCCCGCATACGAAATAAAACCGAACGCGACGCCGTTAGCGATCGAGTAGGTGAACGGCATCAGCAGCGCGGTCAGCGCGGCCGGCACGACCTCGGTGGCGTCGTCCCACGGCAGATCGAGCATTTCGCGCAGCATCAGACACGACACATACAGCAGCGCCGGCGCCGTCGCATAGCCGGGCACC
The DNA here is from genome assembly GCF_038050405.1 of Paraburkholderia sp. IMGN_8. Lineage (NCBI taxonomy): Bacteria > Pseudomonadati > Pseudomonadota > Betaproteobacteria > Burkholderiales > Burkholderiaceae > Paraburkholderia > Paraburkholderia sp. IMGN_8. The sequence continues at coordinate 1,675,108 of NZ_CP150901.1, forward strand.
ACGCTTGCCAGCGGCGCGAAAAACAGCGCCGCGAGAAACAGCACGGCGACGGTGAGCGCCGTCACGCCGGTGCGGCCGCCTGCCTGCACGCCCGACGCGCTTTCGATATACGCGGTGGTCGACGAGGTGCCGAGCATCGAGCCGGCCAGAATGGCCGTGCTGTCGGCGAGCAACGCGCGATTGAGCCGATACATCTTGCCTTCGACCAGCAGGCCGGCGCGGTTGGCCACGCCCATCAGCGTGCCGGTCGCGTCGAACAGTTCGACGAGGAAGAACACGAGGATCACGTTCAGCACGCCGCCGGACAGTGCACCGCGAATGTCGAGCTGGAACAGCGTCGGCGCAATCGACGGCGGCGCTGAGACGATGCCGTGAAACTGATTGCCGCCGAAGAAAAAGCTCAGCACCGTCACTCCGACAATGCCGAGCAGGATCGCGCCGCGCACCCGCAGATAGTCGAGCGTGACGATCGCGAAGAAGCCGACTACGGCGAGAATCACATGCGGGTTATGCAGGTCGCCGAGCGTGACGAGCGTGGCCGGATTGCCGACCACCACGCCGGCGGACTTCAGCGAAATGATCGCCAGAAAGAGCCCGATGCCGCCGGTGATCGCAATGCGGATCGAATGCGGAATCCCGTTGACGATCACTTCACGCACGCGAATCAGCGTGACGATCATGAACAGACACCCGGAGATGAACACCGCGCCGAGCGCGGCCTGCCAGGTGAAGCCCATGCCCTTGACCACCGTGTACGCGAAGTACGCGTTCAGGCCCATGCCGGGCGCGAGCGCGATCGGATAGTTCGCGTAGAGGCCCATGATCAGCGAGGCCAGTGCGGCCACGATGCAGGTCGCGACGAACACCGCGTCTTTCGGCATGCCGGCGTCGCCGAGAATCGCCGGGTTGACGAAGATGATGTAGGCCATCGTCAGGAAGGTGGTCAGCCCAGCGAGCACTTCGGTGCGCAGGTTGGTGCCGGCGGCGTCGAGGCCGAAGTAGCGTTTTATCGAGTCCATGAGGCGCTTCTCTCGTCGTTTCAAAAGTGTTTCTTGTTGGGGCGTGTGATGCGTAACGAATGCCCAGGGCCGGCGCGCCGCGCGATGCGACACTGAAGCTCGGCCGCTCGAGCAAGGCTACGGGCGGATTGTAATCATGATTGGTGGCGGCAAACCGCATCGCGGGGACAACGTGCGAGGCGCAAGGTCATTCGGCGGGTGGCTCGTCAGGCATGTGCGGCGCCGGCGCATCGGATTGGAGCCGTTGCCGTGCCAGCCAGCGATCCAGCTCACCCGCGAAGTTTTTGCTGTCGCGTGGGCTGAACGCCGCCGGTCCGTCGGTATCGACGCCGCTGCTGCGCAGCTGGTCGAGCATCGAGCGCATGCGCAGCCGTTCTTCGATTGTGCCCGGCGTGTACCAGTTACCGCGCGGGTCGAGCGCCTGCGCGTTTTTGGCGAGCACGGCGGCGGCCAGCGGAATATCGGCGGTGATCACGAGGTCGCCGGCGGCGACGCGCTCGGCGATCAGGTCGTCGGCGGCGTCGAAACCGGCCGGCACCTGGATCGCACGGATCAGCGGCGACGGCGGCACGCGCAGAAACGAGTTGGCGACCAGCGTGAGCGTCATGCCGGTGCGGCGCGCCGCCCGATACAGCATCTCCTTGATCACGACCGGACAGGCGTCGGCGTCTACCCAGATTGGCATCGTTCGAATTCCGGCTGCGTGGGGAAAGGGGCGAGATGATACCTTGCCAGTGTGCGGGGCGGGGCGGCAAGCGAATTTATGTTGTTCCGGCGTGAAGCGGCCGGCGTTCAAACATGCGGCGAAAGATGAAGCCCGGTGGGACGGTTGCGCGACGGCGCGGGTGAAACGGATTCAGGCAGAAGGATGCAGCAAGAAAAGGTCATTCGCGAGGCATGCCAGGCCGACATTGCCCGCGACCGTTGCAGTCGCGGGCGGCCAGGCATACCGCGTTAAAACTGGACTCACTGAGCGGGTCCGACTACTGCGTCACGCTCCCGCCCGATCCCTGCGCCCGCCGCGCGGCGACGATGCGGCCCGCACGTAGCGCGTTGTCCGGATAGTTGATCCAGTCGAGCGGATCGTAGCCGGCGGCGCGCCAAGCGGCCAGATCGGCTTTCACTTCGGCACGCGTTTTCGGCGCCGACGGATCGTAAGGCCGCGCCGACGTCTGCGCGAACGCCGTGCTCATACAAACGGCGGCAAGCAGTGCGCCGAGTCCAATTCGAGAAACGATTTTCATGACTAGCTCCCGTGGAGCGGTTAAAAATGACCTCCGTATTTTAGTTTTCAGCAGCCTTTCGAGTAAGACGAAGAAAGGCAATGCACCATTTCATTCAGCGATTCAAAGCGACCCACGGCTCACGCTTGTGGCGGCTTGCTGAAGCGATCCAGTACCGCGCTCAGCAGATCGATCGGCAGTGGAAACACGATGGTCGAATTCTTGTCGGCGGCAATCGTCGTGAGGGTTTGCAGATAGCGCAACTGCATCGCCTGCGGCTGCCTCGCGAGGGTCTGCGCCGCTTCCAGCAGATGCTGCGAGGCCTGCAATTCGCCTTCCGCGTGAATTACCTTGGCGCGCCGTTCGCGCTCGGCTTCGGCCTGGCGCGCAATCGCCCGGATCATCGTTTCGTTGATGTCCACGTGCTTGATCTCGACGATCGACACCTTGATGCCCCACGCGTCGGTCTGTGTGTCGAGCACTTTCTGGATGTCGGCGTTCAGTTGCTCGCGCTCCGCCAGCAGTTCGTCGAGCTCGTGCTTGCCGAGCACTGCGCGCAGCGTGGTTTGCGACAACTGGCTGGTTGCTTCGAAGTAACGCGCCACCTGAATCACCGCCTTCTCCGGATCGACCACGCGGAAATACACCACCGCGTTGACCTTCACCGAGACGTTGTCGCGCGTAATCACGTCTTGCGGCGGCACGTCGAACACGACGGTGCGCAGATCCATCCGTACAGCCTGTTGCACGATCGGGATGATCAGCACCAGGCCCGGCCCCTTGACTTTCCAGAAGCGCCCGAGCATGAAGACGACGCCGCGTTCGTACTCCCTGAAAATCCGTATCGCTGACGCGAGTAGTACGGCCACCAGCAGAATCAGAATGCTGCTGAAGCCAAATGTGAAACCGATCATGAGCGTTCTCCTTGTTGTATTGCTTCCGCGGGCTCAACGGTCAGCGTCAGGCCGTGCCGCGCGGTGACGCGCACCGCATGGCCCGCCGCGAGCGGCGCCGTGCTGGACACCCGCCAGCGTTCGCCGTGTACCCGCGCCCAGCCGGCCACCGTCCCACCGTCCGGCAGCAGACCGCCGTCGAGCACGACGCCGAGACTGCCGACAATCGCTTCCGAGCCGGTCACCACGGGCCGGCGTCTGGCGCGCAACGCGACGCTCGACACCGCGAACACGAACACGACGCTGAACACGGTGACGGCGGCGATCATCGGCAGCGGAATGCCGTAGCCGGGCACATCGGTATCGATCAGCATCAGCGCGCCGATCGCGAACGCGACCACGCCGCCAAAGCCGAGCGAGCCGAAGGTCGGCAAAAACGCCTCGGCGATCAGGAACGCGGTGCCGAGAAAGATCAGGCTGAGGCCGACGTAGTTGATCGGCAGCATCTGCATCGCGAAGAGCGCGATCAGCAGACTGATCGCGCCGACCACGCCCGGCAGCACAAAGCCCGGATTGGCGAACTCGAAGAAGAGGCCGTACATGCCGATCATCAGCAGAAGCAGCGCGACGTTCGGGTCGGTGATGACCGCGAGGAAATGGGTGCGCCAGTCGGCTTCGAGCGTGACGACCTGCGCGCCGGCGGTGCGGAGTGTGACGTTGCCGCGAATCGTATTGACCGTGCGGCCGTCGACCTGACGCAGCAGATCGGGCACGTCGCGCGCATTCAGATCGACGACATGCTGCTCGAGCGCATCGCTGGCCGACAGGCTGACGGCTTCGCGAACCGCGCGCTCGGCCCACTCGGTGTTGCGTCCGCGCATTTGTGCGAGGCCGCGGATGTAGGCGGCGGCGTCGTGGACCTGCTTGCGCAGTTCGGTCGATTGGGTGTCGAGCGGCAGTGTGCCGCTCGCTGCACTAGTTGCATTGGCCGCACTGGCCGCACTGGCCGCACCGGCTGAGGCCGGCGTCGCGGGCTCGGTTTTCGGTGTGCCGGGCATCCCAGGTGTTCCCGGTGCCCCGCCAGGCGGCTGCGCGCCGCCAATGCCCAGTTGCACCGGTGTTGCCGCGCCGAGATTGGTGCCCGGCGCCATCGCTGCGATGTGGCTGGCGTACACGATGTAGGTGCCGGCACTCGCCGCGCGCGCGCCGCTCGGGCCGATAAATGCCGCGACCGGCACCGGCGAGCCGAGAATCGCCTTGATGATCTGCCGCATCGACGTATCCAGCCCGCCGGGCGTATCGAGTTGCAGCACGGCGAGCTGAGCGTGCTCGTCGTCGGCGCGTTGCAGGCCGCGCACGATGAAATCGGCGCTGGCCGGATCGATCGCGCCGCTCACCGGAATCACGATGATCCGGTTGGGCGCGGCGGCGGCCTGAAGCGGCGAGGGGCCAACGGGCAGCGCTGCCGCAAACGTCAAAAGTACGCCAAGCGCGGTCATGCCGCGCATCAACCGGCCCACGATTCCGCTATGGATAAGCGGACGATGTGGACCAGACTGCCGGAACGGGAGACGCGGATACGTTCTCATCGCTGACGGCCGCCACGCCGCATCGACGGATGTCGAGCGGCGCGGGCCGCAACCCCAAAAAAGGCTGGCCTGTTACTAACAGCTTAGTCCGATTCCGCGCGCCGCGTGAGATCCGTGCGCGCCGGCCGGTAATCGGTCGGCCGCATGCCGGTCCACTTGCGAAACGCGCGATGAAACGCGCTCGGCTCGGCAAAGCCGACGGCGGCGGCGATGTCGGCGATGGTGCGGTCGGTATCCTGCAATTCGCCGATTGCGATGTCGCGCCGCAAGTCGTCTTTGATCGACTGATACGTATAGCCTTCCTGCTTCAGACGCCGCCGCATCGTCGCCTCGGCGACGTTCAGGCGCTGCGCCATCTGATCGGCGGCGGGCCAGCTGAACATCGGCAGCGCGCGCAGCATCTTGCGTACGCGCGCGGCGAGCGAGCCGGGATTGCGATACTTGACGATGAAGCTGCCGGGCGCATCGCGCAGGAACGGCTTCACCGATTTCGCCGTCTGGATCACCGGCAGTTCGAGAAACGCCGGCGACAGATCTACGTAGGAGTCGGGCTGATCGAACGTCATATCGTCGCAGAACATCAAGCGGTATTCATGCGCGGCGGGCGGCTCCGCGCAGCGAAAGCGCGCTTCGAGCAGCGGAATGCGCCGCCCGACCAGCCAGCACAACAGGCCGTAGACGACGATGAAGTAGGTCGCGTAGGCGAACATCGCGGGTGGCGGCGCGCCTTCGCGTTCGACGAATCTGAGCCGCACGCGCTGCGCGTCGGTTTCGATCTGCGCGCCGAGGTCGTCCAGCACCAGCCGCATGAAGCCGACCGCGCGCGCCAGGGCTTGCGCGCCGCTGCGCGCGGTCAGCGCCGTTTGCGTCATCGCGATGAAGCTGCCGCTCTTCATGGGATGCGAGTCCTGGCCGAAGAATTCGTCGTCGAGCGCGCGGGCGATGCCGGCCCACAGCGCGCCGTATTGCGCCGACGACACCCGGCTTTTTGGCGACGCGAGCATCGGCGCGGCGATGCCGGCGGCTTCGGCGAGCGGCAACGCATCGAGCCCGCGCGCTCGCGCCAGCGCCAGGGTTTCCTCGACGAGGCTCACGGAAATCGTGCCTTTATCGTTTTTCATGAGTGTCCGGCTTGTTTGGCAAGGCTGGTAAATGCGCTCAACATTTTCCTTGTGGCGATTCGCTAAGCCTTTGAAAACGCAGCTCGAATCGGGTTTGCATGATCTCGGTATGGTAAATGCGCTCAGCCAGAATGATCGGGCTGAGCATCGAACCTGTCCAGCAGCTTCCCTACACTTGCCTGAACCGTTCGCGAGCCGGAGGTCACATCAAGGCCGCGACCAGACGCAAAAGACAGGATCGAGCCATATGGACAGCTTCTACACCGATGAACAACGGATGATCCGCGACGCCGCCCGCGACTTCGCCTCCGAGCGCCTCGCGCCGAACGCCGCGCAGTGGGACCGGGACGCGAAGCTGCCCGCGGAAGTCGTCGCGCAGATGGGTGAACTCGGCTTTCTCGGCATGATCGTGCCGTCCGAATGGGGCGGCTCGTACACCGACTACGTGGCCTATGCGCTCGCGCTCGAAGAGATCGCCGCCGGTTGCGCCGCATGCGCGACGCTAATGAGCGTGCACAACTCGGTCGGTTGCGGGCCGATTCTGAACTTCGGCACCGACGCGCAGAAAGACCGCTATCTGCAAGACCTCGCCACAGGCCGCCGCATCGGCGCCTTCTGCCTGACCGAGCCGCAAGCCGGGTCCGAGGCGAACAATCTGCGCACTCGCGCCGTCTTGCGCGACGGCAAGTGGATTCTCAACGGCAACAAGCAGTTCGTGACCAACGGCGCGCGCGCCAACATCGCGATCGTGTTTGCCGTTACCGATCCCGACCGCGGCAAGCGCGGCCTGTCCGCGTTCATCGTGCCGACCGATACGCCTGGCTTCAACGTCGGCCGGCCCGAGCACAAGCTCGGCATTCGCGCGTCCGATACGTGCCCGATCTCGCTCGACGACTGCGCGGTGCCCGAAGTCAATCTGCTCGGTGAACCCGGCGAAGGCTTGCGGATCGCGCTGTCGAATCTCGAAGGCGGGCGCATCGGCATTGCCGCGCAGGCAGTCGGCATTGCGCGGGCCGCGTTCGATGCCGCGCGTCTCTACGCGAACGAACGCATCCAGTTCGGCCGTGCGCTGAAGGAGCATCAGACCATCGCCAATATGCTCGCCGATATGGCGACCCGGCTGAACGCCGCGCGCCTGCTCGTGCATCACGCGGCGCGGCTGCGTACGGCGGGCAAGCCGTGTTTGTCGGAGGCGTCGCAGGCCAAGCTGTTCGCGTCGGAACTGGCTGAGGAGATCTGCTCGAACGCGATCCAGATTCACGGCGGCTATGGCTACCTCGAGGACTATGCGGTCGAGCGGCACTATCGCGACGCCCGCATCACGCAGATTTACGAAGGAACCAGCGAAGTACAGCGGATGGTGATCGCGCGCCATGTCTGAACGAAAGCGCGGGCAATTTGAGCGCAAAATAGCCTGCTCAATAACATAAAAGCGGAGCGCATACCGCGCCACCAGCATGGGATCGGAGTAAGTGCTTTGCATGGGACCAGAGTAAGCGCTATGGGGCTGGAGTAAGCGCTAAAGCGCTAACTCCAGCCGACACGCCAACTCTGGTCGACTGCGTTGCATGGGACCAGAGTAAGCGCTGAAGCGCCAACTCTGGTCGACACAGGAGACGACGATGACTGCAGCGAAGGACTTTTTCGACGCGCGTGACCTGTTATTGCGCCATCGAACCGACTACGACCGTGCGTACCGCGAATTCGCGTGGCCGGCGCCAGGCGAGTTCAACTGGGCGCTCGATTACTTCGACGTGATCGCGAGAAATAACGACAATCCGGCGCTGTGGATTGTCGACGATCCGGCGAGCGAGGGTTTGCGTCTGTCGTATGCACAGATGTCGGAGCGCTCGGCGCGCATGGCGAATTTCCTGCGCGGCGTCGGCGTAGGGCGCGGCGACCGTTTGCTGCTGATGCTGCCGAACCGCGTCGAACTATGGGACGTGATGCTCGCGGCAATGAAGCTCGGCGCGATCGTGCTGCCCGCCACCACCCAGCTTTCCGCCGACGACGTGCGCGACCGCGTGCAGATCGGCGGCGCGAATTTCGCGGTGGTCGATTGCGCGGAGCTGGCGAAGTTCGATGCACTGGATGTGCCGCTCACCCGCATCTCGGTCGGCACGCCGCGCGACGGCTGGATCGACCTCGCCGCGGCTTACGCGGCATCGCCGCAATTCACACCCGAAGGCGTCACGCACGCCACCGATCCGCTGCTGCTGTACTTCACCTCGGGCACCACCTCGAAGCCGAAACTGGTCGAGCATACGCACCAGAGCTACCCGGTCGGCCATCTGTCGACGATGTACTGGATCGGTCTGCAACCGAACGACATCCATTGGAATATCAGCTCGCCGGGCTGGGCAAAGCACGCGTGGAGCTGCTTCTTCGCGCCGTGGAATGCGCAGGCCTGCGTATTCGTTTTCAACTTCCCGCGCTTCGTACCGAAGGACACGCTCGACGTGCTGGTGCGCTTCAACGTCACCACGCTATGCGCGCCGCCGACTGTCTGGCGCATGCTGGTGCAGGAGCCTCTCGCCGACTATCCGGTGAAGCTGCGCGAGATTGTCGGCGCGGGCGAGCCGTTGAATCCGGAGATCATCGAACGGGTGAAACACGCATGGGGCGTCACGATCCGCGATGGTTTCGGCCAGACCGAAACCACCTGCCAGATCGGCAATTCGCCGGGCCAGCCGGTGGTGCCGGGTTCAATGGGACGCCCGCTGCCGGGCTACAGGATCGAACTCCTCGATGCCGACGACCAACCCGTGAGCGAAGGCGAAATCGCGTTGCCGCTGGCCGAACGTCCGCTCGGTTTGATGACCGGCTACGCGAACAACGCCAATGCGACCGCGCAGGCGATGCGCAACGGCTTCTACCGCACGTCCGATGTCGCGCTGCGCCGTGACGATGGCTACTACGTCTACGTCGGCCGCGCGGACGACGTCTTCAAATCGTCCGACTACCGGCTGAGCCCGTTCGAACTCGAAAGCGTGCTAATCGAACATGAGGCGATTGGCGAAGCGGCCGTGGTGCCGAGCGCCGACGCACTGCGTTTGTCGGTGCCCAAAGCGTTCGTCACCGTGCGGCAAGGTTACGAGGCCGGACCCGAACTCGCACGCGCCGTGTTCGCGTTCTCGCGCGAAAAACTGGCACCGTACAAGCGGATTCGCCGTTTGCAATTCAGCGAATTGCCGAAAACCATCTCCGGCAAGATTCGCCGCGTCGAGTTGCGGCGCCGCGAAATGGAGCGCGAAGCCGAACCCGCGCGCCTGCCCGGCGAATACTGGGAAGAAGATTTTCCGGATCTGCGTTGATTCTTTTTCATTTCTAGTCACTGTCCGGCCGCCGCGCGGCCACTGCACAGGAGTTTCAGCATGAGCGCAATTGCTTCGACCCAAGCCGGGCGACAGATCGCCACCGTCAAACTGCTGATCAACGGCGAGTTCGTCGATTCGAAGACCACCGAGTGGCGCGATATCGTCAACCCGGCTACGCAAGAGGTGCTCGCACGCGTGCCGTTCGCGACCGTCGATGAGGTTAACGAAGCAATCCGCTCCGCGCACGCTGCCTTCAAGACGTGGAAGGACACGCCGATCGGCGCGCGCATGCGCATCATGCTCAAGTACCAGGCGCTGATTCGCGAACATATGCCGCGCATCGCTAAGACCTTGAGCGCCGAGCAGGGCAAGACGATCCCCGATGCCGAAGGCGATATCTTCCGCGGTCTCGAAGTGGTGGAGCACGCAGCGTCGATCGGCACCTTGCAGCAAGGCGAATTCGCGGAGAACGTGGCGGGCGGTGTGGATACGTACACGCTGCGCCAGCCGATCGGCGTGTGCGCAGGTATCACGCCATTCAATTTCCCCGCGATGATCCCGCTGTGGATGTTCCCGATGGCGATTGTCTGCGGCAATACGTTTGTGCTGAAACCGTCCGAGCAGGATCCGTTGTCGACGATGCAACTGGTCGAACTGGCGCTCGAAGCCGGCGTGCCGAAGGGCGTGCTCAATGTCGTGCACGGCGGCAAGGAAGTGGTCGACGCGCTTTGCACGCACGAGCTGGTGAAAGCGATTTCGTTCGTCGGTTCGACGGCGGTCGGCACGCACGTTTACCGTCTCGGCAGCGAACATGGCAAGCGCGTGCAATCGATGATGGGCGCGAAGAATCACGCCGTTGTCTTGCCCGATGCGAACCGCGAGCAGACCCTGAATGCGCTGGCCGGCGCGGGCTTCGGCGCGGCGGGGCAGCGCTGCATGGCGACCTCGGTGGTCGTGCTGGTGGGCGCCGCGCAGCAATGGCTGCCCGATCTGGTGGCGAAGGCCAAAACGCTGAAGGTCAACGCAGGCAACGAACCGAACACGGATATCGGCCCGGTGGTCTCGCGCGCGGCGAAGCAGCGCATTCTCGGCCTGATCGAAGCGGGTGTTAAGGAAGGCGCAACGCTCGCGCTCGACGGCCGCGACGTGAAGGTGAGCGGCTATGAACAGGGCAACTTCATCGGTCCGACGGTTTTCACAGATGTCACCACCGAGATGGAAATCTATCGCACCGAAATCTTCGGTCCGGTGCTGCTGGTGTTGAGCGCGGCCACGCTCGATGAGGCGATCGCTCTCGTCAACCGCAATCCGTTCGGCAACGGCGTAGGGCTCTTCACGCAAAGCGGCGCGGCGGCGCGCAAATTCCAGAGCGAGATCGACGTCGGCCAGGTCGGCATCAACATTCCGATTCCGGTGCCGGTGCCGTTCTTCAGCTTTACCGGCTCGCGCGGCTCGAAGCTCGGCGATCTCGGACCGTACGGCAAACAGGTCGTGCAGTTCTACACGCAGACCAAAACCGTCACCGCCCGCTGGTTCGACGACGAAACCGTCAACGACGGCGTCAATACGACCATCAGCCTGCGCTAAGGCCCACTGAGCGTACTAGGTTAAGTGCAACAAGCGCACGCGAAAACGGAGACGACACCATGAAAATAGGCTTTATCGGACTCGGCAACATGGGCGCGCCGATGGCGCACAACCTGCTCAAGGCGGGCCACGCGGTCAACGTATTCGACCTCAGCGCGCAGGCCGTGCAGGCATTGGTCGATGCTGGCGCGAAGGCTGCGGGTTCGCCGAAAGCAGCGGTGAGCGACGTCGAATGTGTGATCACGATGCTGCCTGCCGCTGCACATGTGCGCAGCGTGCTGACGGCGGACGACGGCATATTCGCCGGTATTGCCAAAGGCGTGACGATCATCGACTCGAGCACGATCGACCCGGCAAGCGTCAAGGCTTTCGCAGAACTGGCTGCGCAGCACGGCAACACCTTTGTCGATGCGCCCGTGTCGGGTGGCACCGGCGGCGCGGCGGCGGGCACGCTGACCTTTATGGTCGGCGGCAGTGCGAGCGCGTATGAGCAGGTCAAGCCGGTGTTGTCGGCGATGGGCAAGAACATCGTCCATTGCGGCGATACCGGGACCGGACAGGTCGCGAAGATCTGCAACAACCTCGTGCTCGGCATCACGATGGCGGGCGTGGCCGAGGCGATGTCGCTCGGTGAAGCACTCGGCATCGACCCGAAGGTGCTCGGCGGCATCATCAATACCTCGACCGGGCGTTGCTGGAGTTCGGACACGTATAACCCGATGCCTGGCGTGATCGAGACCGCGCCGTCGACGCGCGGTTATACCGGCGGCTTCGGCACCGATCTGATGCTCAAGGACCTGGGCCTCGCCACCGACGCCGCGAAGTTCGCACGCCAGCCGGTATATCTCGGCGCGCTGGCGCAGCAGCTCTATCAGACGATGAGCACAAAGGGCGCAGGACGCCTGGACTTTTCGGCGGTGATCAAGCTTTACCGTAACGACGGCAAGGACGGGGGCGCGAAATGATCGAACTCGACTACGCGCACGATGGCACCGTCGCACTGCTGACGCTCAGGTGGCCACCCGCGAATGCGTTTACGCCAGACGGTTTGCTGCAATTGCAGGAGACTGTCGAACGCCTGAACGGCGAGGCGCGCGTGCGGGCGATCGTGATGACTGGCGACGGCCCCAAGTTTTTCAGCGCGGGCGCCGACCTGAACACCTTCGCTGACGGCAATCGCGAAATCGCGCGTACCGTGGCGGCGCGCTTCGGCAGTGCGTTCGAAGCATTGCAGAATGCGCGTCCGGTGGTGATCGCGGCGATCAATGGCTATGCGATGGGCGGCGGCCTCGAATGCGCGCTGGCGTGCGATATCCGCATTGCCGAACAGCATGCGTTAATGGCTTTGCCCGAGACCGCGGTCGGCTTGCTGCCATGCGGATGCGGTACGCAGACGCTGCCATGGCTGGTCGGCGAAGGCTGGGCGAAGCGGATGATTCTGACTGGCGAACGCGTCGATGCGGCCACCGCTTTGCGCATCGGCCTGGTCGAAGAAGTCGTGGAAAAGGGCGCCTCGCGCGAGGCCGCGCTAACGATGGCGGCGCGCGTCGCGACGCTGAGCCCGCAGGCGGTCGGCTTCAGCAAGACGTTGATTCACCAGGGACGCAACGGTGTGCCGCGCGCCGCTGCGCTGGCGGTGGAGCGCGAGCGTTTTGTCGATCTGTTCGATGGTGCGGATCAGCGCGAAGGCGTGAATGCGTTCCTGGAGAAGCGCGCACCGCGCTGGCAGGTTACGCAGGATGAGCACGTGGAGCAGGAGACACATCGATGAGCGCCTTGCAGAGCGTAGCGATCGAAGCGAGCGTGGAGGCGGAGCGGGAGATTCTGTTTCGCGTCGTCAACCGCGTGGCGATCATCACGCTGAACCGGCCGGCGGCGCTCAATGCGTTGTCGCACGCGATGGTGCGTGAACTTGCGGTACTGGTCGAGCATTGCCGAACTGACGACGGCATCGTCGCGCTCGTGCTGAAGGGCGCGGGCGCCAAAGGCTTTTGCGCCGGCGGCGACGTGCGCGAAGTTTACCGGCTGGCGAAGAATGGCGACAGCCGATGGCTGGCATTTTTTGTCGACGAATACCGGCTCGATTACGCGCTGCACACGTTTGCGAAGCCGGTGGTTGCTTTGCTCGACGGCATTACGATGGGCGGCGGCATGGGTCTTGGCCAGGCGGCGCGATTGCGGATCGTGACCGAGCGCAGCCGGATCGCGATGCCGGAGACGCGCATTGGTTTTTTGCCTGACGTCGGCGCGACGCGGTTTTTGAGTGTGATGCCGGCGGAGGTCGAGTTGTATGTCGGCCTGACGGGCGTGACGCTATCTGGGGCTGATGCATTGCGGCTGCAACTGGCCGATATATGCGTGCCTGCGGAGTGGCTCGCTACGTTTGAGGAGCGTTTGCAGCGCATGTCGCATGAGGGGGATTTGCTGGCGGCGTTGCGAGGGGTGTTCGAGCCGCCATGCAACATTATTCCGCATGCTGCGTTGGGGCCTTTTACGCAGTTGATTATGCGGCATTTCGATCGGCGCTCGAGTGTCGAGCGGATGGTCGCGACGTTGCGGCATGATTTGGACCGCGAGCCGCCGCGGGAGGTTCGGCAGTGGCTGCAGGCTACTTATGATGCTATGACTGGGCATTCGCCTACTATGTTGTGTGTTGCTCGGGAGGCTTTATTGCGGGGGCGGCAGATGACACTGGCTGAGTGTTTTCGGATGGAGTTGGGGATTGTTAAGCGGGTGATTGAGGAGGGGGATTTCTGCGAGGGGGTGAGGGCGCAGTTGATCGATAAAGATCGACGCGGGAGGTGGGCGCCATTTAGCCTGGCGGAAGTTCGCTCAGAGAGAATTCGGTGGTTTTTGGCTTCGCCATGGAGAAGGGAGCAGCATCCGTTAGCTGCTATGGGAGCTGAAGAAAGGTGATGGTTTTGCCTTTGGCGGCGGCATTTGTTGTTTGCCTGCGGCGTTGGTCTTTTTCTGGTTTATTTGCCTGCGCGGCGCTTGTTGTCTGTGTGCCTACGGTGTTGGCCTTTCCTTGTTTTGTTATTGGTTTATTAGCGTCGCCCCTGTGCGGGGCAGGCACCTACTTTTCTTTGCCGCCGCAAAGAAAAGCAACCGTATTGGAAGTCAAGCGGCGAGCTGTCCCTCAAGGTGCGAATTGTCGGTCGTGGAGAGCATTTTGTGGGCGCGCGTAATCCTCGCGACCCGCACGATTGAGCAACCTGCAGAAGGTGGGCATGGGCGGCGTGAATGCTTGCGTTAAAAGCGCAACAGCCGGACGCAACCCTGCCGGAAGTCAGTCAGCCGATGGTCTCCAGGGTGTCGAGTTGTGGACCATGGCGTTGAGCGTGACGATGAGTTTGCGGATGCAGGCCGTCATGGCAACCTTGAACGGCTTGCCGGCGTTGCGCAGACGGTCATAGAACGCCCTGATGGTGGGGTTAAAGCGCAGCGCAGGCACGCAGGCCATGTACAGCGCGCGCCGCACGATGGCGCGGCCGCCCTGGATGCGACGCTTGCCGACATGCTTGCCGCTGTCGCAATTGAAAGGTGCGACGCCGGTGAGTGCGGCGATCTCGCGGCGGTTCAGCGAGCCGAGCTGGGGCATGAAGGCGATCAGCGTCGCGGCAGCGCCGGGGCCGATGCCGGGCACGGAGCGCAGCAGGTCTTCCTTCTGGCGCCAGGCAGGTGAAGAACGCAGGAACGAATCGATGTCATGATCCGCGAGCCTGAGCTGCTGTTTGAGCCACTTGATGTGATCGTTCAGGCTCCCGCGGGCTGCGGCATGGGCGCGCTCCAGGCGTGCTTTCTCGGCGACCAGCATGTCCATGAGCTGGGCCCGGCGCAGCAGCAGGGCCTGCAACTGCTCGGTCTGTACATCGTTCAGGGGGCGCACGACGGGCTTGATGGCAGCGGCGAATTGAGCAATGACAAACGCGTCGATGCGATCGGTCTTGGCGCGCGTGCCGGTGGCCCTGGCGAAGTCGCGCACCTGTCGGGGATTGACCGCGACAGCGGGCAGTCCGGCCTGACAGAGCGCCCTGAGTACGGCGAGCTCGAGCTTGCCGGTGGCCTCCATGACGATCAGTGTGGGATTGAGCGCGCCAAGGCGCTGGACCAGCTGGTCGATGGCGACGGTTTCATTGTCGACACTGAAATGTTCGGTGGTGTCGTGGATGGCGACATCGAGGGTGCTGCCGCTGACGTCGATGCCGATATAAACGGAAGAAGAAGGCTGGTTCATCACGGTACCCATACTTGCAGGAAAATACGAGCTCGGGGCTCAGTCAACTGTTCGGGTTAAGAGGATGAAAAGGACAGTCGCTCAGGCTTTTCTGCGGGCTCGAAGCACTTTAGGCAGACGAGCTGACTGTCCATGTGGCGACAACTGATCGGATCGGCGCCACAGGAGGGAATATACAAGTAGGCAAAAGAAAGCGGCTCAAACCGCTAATTCTTAAGCGGGTCCCTCGGCTTGGAGGAGGCAGTGGAGCATCTGGAATCTGTGTTCTCGCACATTCAGCCTCGGTGACAAGGCAGTCATTCTTCCGGCGACGCTTCGCGCGCCGTAGCGGTACTTCATAAAACCGTCGGGTCCGTCGGGTGCTTCCAATGCCTACAGTCGTTCAAGCGTAACGGCTTGCCTTTGTTGCGCTAGCGTAACTCGCGGCTGCGTTCCTTAGCCACGCTGACGTAACTCGCGCCTGCGTTTCGTTCGGCCAAGCGGCTTGTAATTCGCGGCTGCATTTAGTTAGGCAAACTGACTAGCACTTCAACTATTCAGCGCCTCGCCGAGGCGCAGCCGATGGCACCCATCGCGCGTAAACGAAACCACTGATTTCTCTTGCAGATCGTCCCGGCGAGCACGCAGTGCGAGGCGGGAAGGATTGTGCGGCAAGCGCATACATCCCATCGGTGTTGAGAAGTACCGCTACGGCGCGCGCAGCGCCGCCGGAAGTATGACTGCCTTGTCACCGGGGCGGAATGTGCGAGGACACTGATTCCAGATGCTCCACTGCCTCCTCCAAGCCAGGGGACCCGCTTAAGAATTAGCGGTGTGAAGCCGCTTTCTTTGCTTACTTTCTTTGCGGCGGTGTATAGACCGGGGACATGATTGACAAACGTGCGGAGACATCGTTGACACTTTATGGTCAGTGATTCTCGCTCCTCAGGTCAAGGGTGAGGATGCGGTGATGTGCAAACCAGAATTCAAATACGCCGTCTTCGCCCACCTTTGCGCGTGCCGCAACCGGCAGTCCATAAAGTGCGTTCGAGACCTTAAGTTTCCGTCCCTTAAAGCGTAGCTGGCCATCTGACCTGACTCGTAGCACCACGTCGTCCGGGCCGTATTCAGGCTCCTGCAGGATCGATGGATACGCCCGGGGGCTGGGCTTGTAACGGCTGACCGGCGTGTCCATGCCAATCGCCTCGTGCGGACGTTCGCAGTTATACACGGTGCGCCAGCGGTCCAGTTCCTGTTGCACGTGCTCCTGCGTAGCGAAGCTTCGTCCGTTCAGCACTTCAGCCTTCAACGTACGGTGAAACCGCTCATCCTTGCCATTGGTCTGCGGGTGATACGGCCGGCTGTAGCTGATACGGATACCCAGCCGGATCAGCCAGACGGCCAGCTCGGTAAGCTGCCCCGGACTGCTGGGCGAACCCCACGGCGAGCCGTTATCGGTGTTGATGCGCAACGGCAGGCCGTAGTGCCCAAACGCCTCACGTAATCCCGCCTGCACGGTCGAGGTGTCCGTCGGCCCGCAGGCACGCAGCAGGATGCTGAAACGCGAGTGGTCGTCCAGCACCGTCAGGGGGCTGCAACGCTGCTTCTGGAGGGTATCGAAGTGACCCTTGAAATCCATCTGCCAGAGTACGTTGGGCTGCTCGTGTTCAAAGCGCTTCCACGGTTCGCTCATTGCTGAATCGGTCGGCAGGATCAGGTTATGCCGGTGCAGGATGTCGGTCACGGTGCTGGGCTGCGGCACCGCCTCAAAGCCCAGATCCTGCAGGCGCCGACTGATCTTGCGCCCGCCCCAGCGCGGATGGGCCTGGCGCAGCCGCACCACTTCCTGCTCCATGGCAGCGGGAGTCTTCAAGGGGCTGGTGGCTGGGCGCCGTGATTGATCTGACAGCGCGTTCTCGCCACGCTTAAGCCATTTGTAGCCGGTCTGCCGGCTGATGTTGAAGCGCTGGCACAACTCGGTGATCGTCAGGGTGTCCTGACTGGCCAGATGAACAAATTCCTGTCGGAGGCTCATGGTGTCTCTTGCGTTCCAGGGCATGGTCGGGACCGGGCGTTTTAATACCCGGAAGTGTCAACCATGTCCCCGCACACCTGTCAGCTATGTCCCCGGTCTATACACGGCGGCAAAGAAAGTAAGTGCCTGCCCCGCACAGGGGCGACGCTAATCGACCAATAACAAAACAAGGAAAGGCCAACACCGTAGGCAAACAGACACAAAGCGCCGCGCAGGCAAAGAAACCAGGAAAAGACCAACGCCGTAGGCAAACAACCATGCCGCCGCCAAAGGCAAAAGCAAAAACTAAAACATCATCCTTCTGCGACAGCATCAGCCCGCATAACCCCCACCGGGGGCGAATCAACCACCTCAGTCGTCGAGCGATTCGTGAACCGCTTCGGCCCCCTGTTTCCAGTAGCTGGCAGCGCGAATGCGTGATTTGTCGACGCCACGTTCAGTGCACAAGTGATAGCGCACTGCACGCATCGTCGCGGATTCGCCGGCCGCCCACACGTAGCCTTCGCCGTCTTCGGGCAGATAGATTTCACGCATCGCCTGCAGCAACGCGTCGCCGCGATACGCCGACTCGCTGCGATAGCGCCAGACGATATGCAACTCGGCTTGCGTCGAGAATTCGATGCGCGCCAACGGGTCAGCCACTTCGATCACCGCCGCGACGCGCGTGCCGGCAGGCAGTTCTTCGAGGCGGCGGGCGATGGCCGGCAGCGCGGTGTCGTCGCCGATCAAAAGATGCCAGTCGAAGCCGGTGGGTATCACCAGCGACCCGCGCGGGCCACCGACGCCGAGATATTGGCCGACTTCGGCTTGCGCTGCCCACGTCGCTGCCGGCCCGGCCTCATGCATCGCAAATTCGATGTCGAGTTCGCGAGCCTCGCGGTCGAAGCGGCGTGGCGTGAAATCGCGCGCGATCGGGCGTGGCTGGTCGGCGGGGAACACGGGGCCGTCCGGGCCGGCGACCGGTACCACGGGTTTGTCGGCGCCAGGTTCCGGGAAGAACACTTTGATGTGGTCGTCGAATGAAGCGGAGATGAAGTCGTGCAGATCCTCGCCGGTGAAGGTGACGCGAATCAGATGCGGCGTCAGCGCGCGAACCCGCTTGACCTGCAACAGACGGAACTTCAGCGGGTGCCGCACGCGGTTGACCGCCAGATCGGCCCGGTTGTTATTTGCCGGCTCATTGCTTAACTCATTTGTCAGCATTCGGTGCTACTCCTGTTGGTTGGATCGGCGCGCGAGGATGCGGGGATGCAAGTGTGCGTAACGACATGTCATGGCGCGCGGCGCTTATGCAGCGCGATTTCAAACGGTCTGGTCGCCGCCGTCGTTATCGTTTTTGCCTTCGATTTCCTGTGCCGCACGCATCAGGATCGCGGCGATGCGGCGCTGTTCTGCGGCCGGCGCATTGTCCCGGCGCAGCAGCGCATGCTTGAGCGCGCGGCGCGCTTCGTTCAGTTCCGGCAGCCAACCACCTACGCTGATGTCGGCCGGTTCCTCGCCGGCAAAAGCGCGGCGCACGGAATCCATCTTGCGGGCAATATGGCTTAGTTTCGCGAACATCAACTCGACGCGGTCGCGGTTGGCGCTCAGATACTCGCGGCCCGCTTCGGCCAGTTCGTAGCGCTTGCGGTTGCCTTCGAGTTGCACGGTCACGTAGCCGAGCTCTTCCAGATACGTGAGCGCCGGATAGACCATGCCGGGGCTCGGGCTGTAGAAGCCGTTCGAGCGGGTTTCGAGCGCCTTGATCAGCTCGTAGCCGTGGCTCGGCTGGGCGTCGATCATCGACAGCAGCAGCAATTGCAGGTCGTCGGAGCTGAATTTGCGGCCGCGCGGAAAACCGTCGCCATCGCCGCCGAAGCCGCCGGGACCGCCGCCGAAGCGTCCGCCGCCGCGGTGCTCGTGATGGCGGCCGATTGCGTGCCACAGCGCATGCAGCGAGAAGCGGTCGTAGCCGTGATGGCCGTGATGGCCGAAGCGCCGGCTGCGGCGGAACTCGCCACGCTCGTCGCCATGAAAGTCATGCCGGTCGCCGCGCCTGTCGTGCTCATCGCGCCCTTCGCGACGGCGCTCGCCGCCATACTCATGATGGCGGGTGGACGCGTGCCAAAGCGCATGCAGCGAAGAATGGTCGTGCTGGGCGTAGGAACGGTCGTCCGCGTTGCGCGACCGGGAAAAACGGTGGTGACGACGCATCTTGAGTGCCTCATTTGTGTCTTAAGATGTGTCGTAAGATATATATCTAAAGATAGTTTGTCAAACTACTTTTCAAGAGATATCGGCGCACAACAAAGTCTGCTGGAACGGAAGGTTCGCCGTTCGGATACAACAAAGTCTGCAGCACCGGGAATATTCGGTGTGCGGCGCACAATTGCGAGTGCGTTATGGCTATCGCTGATGGCCTGTCGATAGTTGGCGAGGGCCGCTTGTCGCAAGGTGGGCTGGCGGCCGTAAGCGTGAATTGCTCGCTTCGGCTCTGACCAACCCGGTCCGTTCAGGGTTGCGTAGGGCGTCAAGGGACACGCCCGAGCGCGCGGTCGTTCCTGCTGCTACGGATCCAGGGGGTAGGCGGCGCTGACCGAGTTCACGCGCGATTTGCAGCACCCGGGGTTTCGACTGGCACCTTCGAAGCTTCAGACGCCGCTATCCAACTGTCCAGCTCGGCGGCACACAAGCACTCGTCGTTGCCGTTTGCTTGGGTCGCACCTTGTTGGGCAACACCCGCGACGCGGAACAAGTTCGTCAACCATCGGGCCGCCGGAGATGCCCTTCCGGATTAACGAGTTGATCTCGAACCTCTGCAAGGCACTGCGCGGATATCGTAGATACAGTTTCCTTAGACCGGCGCCAACTTGCCGTAGCCGTGTAGACGGCGCGGGCGCAATATAACCTGCGGCGCTACCGCATCGGCGTATGATTTCTCCGTCACATTCGACGCAAGACAGCGTTATGAGAAATCGCCACATCAGCCTGTCGAGTGCCCAGTCCGGAATTGAACGCCTGATTACCAAGTTAACCGCGAAACGTGGCTTCATCGTCTGTCGTGCGGGCAAGCCTGTAGTGAAGTTGGTACTTCCAAGTCCATGTGGACGACAGGTGCGCCGCGTACCTAACCCGCGGCGACGAAGAAGGCAGCGACAAGTCGGTTCGCAATGACCGGCCACGGCAAGGAGTGGGGTTGGTCGGGATTCTTGAATATCTGAAGCTTCGGATATTTACGAATCTCGGCCAGACCTCGACTATTCTTCGCGCGGAAAACTCCACAACGGTAGATGGGTACGCGAGTAGCGATGTACACGGAATACTAGCGACCGTCTGCACCTCAAGGCGCCGGCTTCGCCTGCCCATTCTGGCCAGCGCTCATCATCGCATTTCGTTCCGCTTGATGTTTGGCGGCAACCTTTTCTTGTGCAGCCTGAATGTCGGCGGGATATGAACCGTCGTCGCCCTGGGACGGGTTGTAACCCGCCGCCTCCAGCTCGTAGAGTTCCTGCATGACCTCTGCGCGCGTGACTCGATGCGTCGCCGGGTCAGGCATGGTTTGCGCAAACACGCCAACTGAAGTCGACATCAGAATCGCGCCTGCGACCGCCAGGTTGCGCAATGACTGGTCGAATAACCGAATTTGTGAGACTGATTTCATGGCGATACTCCTAGTGTTTCAAGGTGCTTGTTCGCAGGATAGACAGGGCGAGCCGAGAATCAGATGAATGACGGGGCCTCAGCATTGGCTCGAGCTAACAAGACGCAAGTTCAATGAGTCGTGCTGTCGTCGATAGACGCGCTCTGCTGCACAAAATGGTCGTGCTTGATGCGCTTGACCTGTGCTGCGTAAATTGGGTTGACCTCGGGGTACGACGTTTCTGTGACGTAGTTCAGCCCGCTTTGCTGTGCTTCGATCAGTTCGTGGTAGACCTCGGCGCGGGTCTTGCTTTGAGCAAACGCGCTCGATGAGGTGAGAGCGGCCAGAGAAATGACGATCACAATGGATTTATCCATTTCAGACTCCTTAGTGTTTCATGAGTATTGTGCGATGTGCATTGAGTAGACAGCGTTTGGTCGACGGATATTCCCGGGCTTGTGAAAAAGAACGCGGGCACCCGTGCAACGCCCCAAATAATTTCGAGCAAGATCGGAATAAACGTGCCGCGTCCCTGGTAAAAGCCGTCATCCGGCATCGTCGTCAAGCCGGACGGAGCCACGCGCGAATGACCAGGATGTCGGTTGACGTCGAGCAGGTCGCGCATGGTTGGAACACGGACATCCGTGGTGCGGATGCGCCAATGTCTTGCGGGTTAATGGCAGGCAATCTGGGGATCACACAATGAAGAAGCAACTTCTGGCATTAGCAACTTTGTGCCTGCTGGCAGGTGTCGTCCATGCACAAAGCAGCGTGACGTTGTACGGCCTGATCGATGAAGGATTCGAGGCCGTTAGCAATGTGCCGGTGGCTCGCAAGACCGGCGGCGGAACCAAATACGCGCTCGACGCTCTCAATGGCCTGAATAGCACACGCTGGGGTTTGCGAGGCACAGAGGATCTGGGCGGTGGCCTTGCTGCGGTATTCACGCTCGAGAATGGTTTTGACCTCAATACCGGCAAGCTCGGGCAGGGTGGTGCCGAGTTCGGACGCCAGGCTTTCGTTGGCTTGAGCAGTAGCCGATTCGGCACGCTCACGCTCGGCCGTCAGTACGACAGCGTAGTGGACTATCTGGGCAACTTCGAATTCGGCGATTCGAATGTCGGTACGGCGCACGCGGCTCACCCAGGCGATCTGGACAACTTCAATAACAGCCGTCGAACCAACAACGCGATCAAGTTCAGGAGCATCGACTACTCAGGGTTGACGTTCGGCGGCGTATACAGCCTGGGAGGTGTGGCGGGATCGTTCACGACTGACCAGGTGTATTCGCTCGGGGCGGCCTACAAGCAGGGGCCGCTGGCCATGGGCGTGGCTTACCTGAACGTGAAGAACCCGGCGGCTTCGCTGTTCGGCAGCAACCCCGCCGATACGGCAACATCCAATGGACTGACGGGCACGCCGGTCTTTAGCGGCTACGCTACGGCGCAGTCGTATCAGGTTATCGGCTGGGGCGGTTCCTATGCGCTCGGACCTGCTGTGTTCGGCGCAACCTATTCGAACATCAGGTTCGGTGATATCGCGGCGCTGGAGCGCAGCACGGCGGTTTTCAACGATGCCGAAGCGAGCTTCCAGTACCACGTGACGTCCGCTTTCCTCGCGGGCATTTCTTATAACTACACGCGCAGCAGCGAGGTGACGGGCAAGGTCGGCGGCGTGAACTACAACCAGTTCGCCATCGGCGCGAATTACACGTTGTCGCCGCGCACGGACGTCTATGCAGCGGTCGTCTATCAGACGGTCAACGGCCGCGATTCGACGGGGGCACCCGCCGTCGCACACGTGAACGGCGTATCGCCGTCGACTAATCAGCATCAGGCGGTGGGCCGGTTGGGAATCCGTACGCGGTTCTGATCGTCACACGTCGACGCGTGACGCAACCGTCGGCCTACCGAGTGGCGCCGGAGGCGTGCTAACCATACCTGGTTCGCTCATTGTGAGCGCCGCGCTGTTGGCAGCATCGAACTGTGTACGCGCAAACGTCGCTGGGGTCCGGCACACATCACATAACGCGTGCGGAGGTTATGTCTGAACTCGAAGAGCTGAAGTCAGCCGGATATAGCCCTTCTCCAGCCGCCGATCTGTACTGCCCTCCCGACATTCAGGCGGTCCAACAGCGGGTCGAAGCCAAACGTCAGGCGGAATAGAATGCGCTAATGGGCTGTAACGACGCGGTGCAGACCCGATCCGCGCCTTGATCAAGATTGACGATACGTCTATGAAAAACTCCTTCCTAAATGGCTCCACTGCACGCGGCGTCGTGGCCGCGTTGAGTCTCGCGACCTCGCAACTGGTGAACGCCCATGCCTACCCGAAACATCAGGCGCCGCCCCCTGGGGCTAGCATGTCTGTTTCGCCAAAGGAAGTGTCGATCGATTTCGATGACGGACTCGAAGCCGAATTTAGCGCGATCATGGTGACGGATGCACAGCGCAGGTCCGTGACGCTCGGCAAGGCGATGGTCGATTCGTCCAACTCGAAACACATGTCGGTGATGCTGAACCCGCTAGCGCCTGGTGTGTATACGGTCACGTGGGTTGCGGTTGCCGCCGACGGGCATCGCACGGAAGCCGAATACACCTTCACGGTCAAATAGCGGCGATCTCGCTTGGCGTTGTGCTTGCATTAGGAGTTCAGCAATTCTTTCTGCAATCTTCGACGCTCAAGTCCGTTGCGCGATTGGCCCGCGATGAAGGCGCTGACGGTCGCGGACCTCTCCCCGTCGCGAGGATGAGTGATGGCATCGGTGCACCCAAAAAGGGCGAGAAGCGGGCAAATAGCCGGCTCGCAATACCCGAAAAGTCAGAGCTGAAGTGTGGGTCGACGACTGACTGATGAACTCCCACATGCCGAGGACGCGCTCAAGTTGCGCGGCTTGTTCAGCATAACCCTAAAGGAATTCCTTGCTGATGTCGACGCTCGATCGTTGGCCGACGTGGTGGTAGTTCTCCTCGAGCCATGCCCCGGCCTCGGTCCGTCCCTTATCACGCAAAGAGCAAAGAAAGTTCCAATCGGCGTTGTACTTGCTCGACACACCGAGTGCGGCCATTGTCTGGTCGGACCGAATCGAGTGGATCAACATTTCCTTCATCCCGCCGGGCTCAATCCTTCGTTGCTGGATCAGCTCGGTTACGAAAGCGATTGCGCGCATCTCACGCATCAGTGACGAATTGAAGCTCACTTCGTTCATGCGGTTGAGGATATCGGCCGGCGTGGTTGGTACGCCGGGGCGCACAATCGGATTGATGTGGACAATCACTACATCGTGTGTTCCGCAGGTATAGATCAGGGGGAAAATTGCCGGGTTACCGACATAGCCTCCGTCCCAGTAATGTTCGCCGTTGATCTCTACCGCCTGGAACAGCGTTGGGAGGCAGGCCGAAGCAAGCACCGCCTCTATACACAGTTCCTGGCCAGAAAAGATTCGTATTTTGCCGGTCTCAACATTAGTTGCGCATAGATATAGATGTATCGGGCAATGTCTTCGCAGCGCGTCGAAATCGACGTGTTGGTCCAGTATCCTGCGCAGCGGATTCATGTTGTGGGGATTGAACTGGTACGGTGACAGGATACGAAGAACAATGTCCGCCAGTAGGTACATGGGCGAGTGGTCCAGTCCGAACGTGTGGGTTCCTTTCAACCACGGTATCTTGCCGAAGGGGTCGTAGCTCTCCGCCGATTGTGCAACGGCGCGCCAGAAGTCGTGCAGCGCCTGGCGCGCGTCTTCGGAATCACCCGTTAATAGACCGTGGGCCAGCACGGCGGCATTCATCGCACCTGCACTGGTGGCGCTGACGCCTTCAATTAGAAGCCGGCCGTCCTCCAGCAGGCGGTCGAGCACGCCCCAGGTGAACGCTCCGTGCATCCCGCCGCCTTGCAGTGCGAGTGCGATCGTCTTCTGCGCGATCTGCCGCTTTCTGTTCTTTGTAGCCATCGAAAACCTCCTCAATGCCGGGTCCAGCCACGCCCCCGATTACCTACCCGTCCCGGCCGTTCTCGCATGCCTATGTTCAGTTGGCGCCACGCCGGCATGGCCTGGTTCTGAATATAAAGTCCTGTCACGTCAATGTTCACGCCCTGAGAAGACATTCGAGTGAAGCCAAGGCATCAAAAAGAAATACTACGTTGCATCGCTGCGACGCACGATGTCATGTCTCTACCGCCCGTGTCTTTAAGGCAGAACGTATCGATCGACCAGCTCGAAAGGATGGCCTTGAGACCGTAGATGATGGCTGATCTGCGTGTTCGCGGTGGTGCCCTCAGGCGAAAACGGCAAGCTGATCTCGGCCCCGAACGTTTATCCTTCTCTTGAACGACACCTCAGGTACACCCGCGGCGCGCTCGGGCGCCGCGGGTTGCCGGATGAATTCCGCCTGAATCCGCACGTTTACGTCGTCGCCTACGGCCGGGAACCACGTCGATAGTCCAAACCTCGCGCGGCTGAAATGGCCTTCCGCCGAGAAGCCGAGCGTGTCCTGTTTCGTCAGCGGATCGGGTGCGAAGCCGTTGAACGTCACTTCAAGCGTGACCGGTTGCGTGGTGCCGCGGATCGTCAGATCGCCGGTCAACGTGCCGCGGGCGTCTCCTGTACGCTCGAAACGCGTGCTGACGAACCGGATCTGCGGGTAGTGCGCCACGTCGAACATATCAGCGCCTTTGACGAGCTTGTCGAGGAGCGGCACGTTGGTATCCACGCTGGCGGCATCGATGGTCGCCGCGACTGAACTCCTGTCGAGCCCGCCTTCGTCCCAGTCGAGCTTTGCGGTCGCGCGATCGAGGCGCATCGTGAAGCGCGAATACTTGAAGTGATCGACGTCGAATGTAATGCTCCAGTGGTGCTGATCAAGTTCGTACTGACCTGGCGGCACTCGCGTTTCAGACTGGCTGACGGTATGCGTGACCACCTGGAGCGGCGTGCATGCAGCGACCATCGCGAGCACCGAAATCCACAACGCACGCGCGACAATCGCAAGAACGGAATGCTTCTTCATCGCTTTCATCCCTGTGCCCGACCAGCGTAACAAGAGCGCAGGCGATACGACCAACACTGGATCCAGTTAGGGTGCCGTTGATGGCCCGCCAGCGCGCATTCGAATCAGCCACGTGACATGCCTGGATTCGATGACGATCAGACTCCCAATTCAATGCAGCCAGCTATCTGCAGTACATCCTGCACCAGGCCGGATCGTCTTGACCCTCAATTTTTCGACGGCGGCACGACATAGGTCCTCACGCCGGCTAGTGGCGATCCGTATCCACCAGACTGCGCATTGTTCGGCAAACCATTGGCGAGTTGCGCCCGCGGATCCGTCGGATTCAGATTCAGCTCTCCCGCCTGCCGATCACCGTGGGTGGGATACTCGCTCCCGCGTGCAGCCTGCGGCAGCAACCGGGTGCTGTTCTCGGGCGCGTTGATATCGTCATATGGGCTGAGACCTTGCGCCGCGACGCTACCCGCGGCGATACACGACACCGCTAGCAGGAGTCCTCTCAATGCCATCAGTGCGCGCGGCACGATCGCTCTCTCGAAAACGTTTTTCATATCACACATCCTTAATGTGCCGAAAGCGCGAGACCCGCTATCGACCTTGTTCTTCATAACGACGCTCTATACAACAAGGCGGCCGAGTCGGCTTCCTCATTCCCAGCGTCGGTTCGCTGCTTGCTTCGTCATGCGCGCAACATCCGGTACCCCTGAGCGGTTGCGATGATGCGCTTGCTGCCTAATTTTCGGTATTCCTCGCCGTGGTTGCGTTCGGTAGCACCAGATGCGCCTGTTTCATGCGTGTAACCTGCTCCGTGAAGATCGGGTTGACGTCCGGGTAGGAGGTTTCGGTGACGTTGTTCGGGCCGTTCGCTGTGCCTCGATCAGTTCATCGATAGACCTCCGCGCGGGTCTTGATTTGCGTAAATGCACCTGACGACGCGAGAGCGGCCAGAGCAAGGACGACCACTGCAAATTCCTTCATTGCAGACTTCAGACCGTTTTGCGATATGCAATGAGTAGACTCTGTTTCGTCGCCGGATATTCCCGCAGCCTGTGAAAAAAGGGAAATTTGCGCGGCCGAAACACCTAAAAATGAGATCGATTGTGATGCGAGTGATCGAGCCGTGGTCCCGTTGACCGGGTCAACGGGCCACATCTTCAGGCCGGACGGAGCGATAAGCGAAGGGCGGGTCCGGGTGTCATCGGGGATGTCATGCGGGACGTTCTTGTTCCGGCCGATCCCGGGCATGGCGGCGGAGGTAGGGGCGATCGTTGGACAACTGCACGGTTGGGCGTGCCACGGTGTCCTCTTATCGCAGATGTCAAGGATGCCTTTTTGTCCTGCGAAAGAGAGTAGGGAATAAGGATGCCGGTTCAGTGGTTTACCCGTGCAGAGCGCCGTGCGCTGGAGTCAAGTGGACTGTGGACATCACGCGCTCGAAAACCAAGGAGTAGCAACATGAAATCGAATTCGCTTAATCGGCTTGTTGGTCAATCCGCGCGTGGTTCGTTCATCGTGAGTGCGGTGCTGATGGCAACGTCAGCCTGTGTGTACGCGCAAACGTCGGCGGAGCCCGGCACGCATCAGATCACCCGTGCAGAAGTGCGACATGAACTCAAGGAGTTGGAGGCGGTCGGATATCGCCCTGTTCCCAATGATCTCTACTACCCAGATGACATTCAGGCGGCGGAACAAAGGCTGGAGGCCAAACATCAAGCAGAAAAGAATGCGCTGACGGGAGGAAGCCAGATAGCGCAGACAAAGCGCACGCCATGAATGCGACGGATTGCGTGTACGGGTCGCACACGGTTTTTCGAAGCCGGGCAGGGTCGGTTTGAGGGTCGCCCGTCGATAGTTACGAACAACGCTTTCGGCTTGATGAGGAGCGCAGGCAAAAAGGTACAGGTCTCGCATTGCTCAGCAAGTGGCATTCGGACTTTGGGGGCTGCTGGTAAAGAGGCGCCACGACGCGAAGCGTCTGGCAAGGTGACATCGATAGTGAGCGGCATCGGGGGGCGCACCTTTTGATCGCGAAGTGCTGATGGTTCGTAAGCCGGCGTTCACTAAAGCGTGTCTGACATTGGTCCATTCGTGAATCCGTGCTCTGGCCCACGGGGGACTGCGCGGCTCGTTGAGGACAGGCTTGCTCGGCACGCGCGCGCACGCGCCGGGCAGCCGACAAAAAAGAGCGCTTCGCCACGGTTTTGCTACGCGCTCCTGTCTGCGATCACCAGCCGTCTACCATGCACCTTCGTCCCCCTTGACATCAGACGTCGAGAGAACTGCCATTTAGGAGCCGAAGAACAGCTGGCAGTAGCTGACCGGACCTACGCATTCATTGCTGCTGGTCTGGGGCAGGGACGTGCATCCAGCAGCCATCAGTCCCGCGAACGCGGCGGCGATCCAGACTGCGCGGCGAACGCACGACGAAGCCTTCTTGCCTACGGGCTGGCTGCGCAAACCTGGGATGCCGTTCGCCGCCTTGTGGTGGCAGGCTGCGCCGGCGCTGTGCGCACCGGGGATCGGGCTGTCGCGAAGATCGAACTGGTTCATTTGCACTTCTCCTGTCTTCAGGTTTGAGCGAGGGACGGGCCTGTAGGTCTTTGCACTTTCAGGCGCGGCATCGCATGGACATGAGCATGTCTCATCGACGTGCACATTTAGTTAGCTTTATTGCCTGAAGTACCGCCGCTCCCACCCTTGCTGGCTGCATTTTGTTGAGGTGAGCTGCTGTTGCTTCATGCGAGTAATCTAGGCCGTGAAAATCTGGTTGACGTCTGGGTACGAGGTCTCGGTGACGAGTTCAGGCCGTATTGCTGCGCTTCGACCAGTTCCTGATCGACTTCGGCGCGCGTCTTGCCTTGAGCAGCTGCGCCCGGTGACGCGAGAATGGCCAGAGAAATTGTGACCGCGGCGAACTTCTTCTCTGCAGACTCCTGAGCGTGATGTGCGATATGCAATGTAGACACCGTTTCGTCGCTGGATATTCCCGCGCCTTCAATAAAACACATTTGGCCGACCGCAAAGTCAGTTCACCGTCGGCTCGCCAGCATCAGGTGGCGGGTCGGTATTTGCCACCGATTCTGATCACGTCGCCGTGACGCGCGTGCCAATGCGATCCTGGTGCGCGGCCACTGCAGCCAACCAGGGCGCGAACCGGTTGCGCCAACCCCACGACCACATTCGAAATGTGCGGCGGGCTGGAATAAAACGGATGACCCGGCAGTCTATGCATTGAATCCAGTCGGAAGGCCCGTCGGATAATCTGGCGGTCTACCTCCTGAACCTAATCGTGAGGGCACTATGTCGTCAGATCTTCCATCCGATCCGTCGCGCCGCGGCGCGTTGAAATGTCTCGCCTTCGGTGGCGTAGGCACCGTGTTTGTCCTGGCCGGCGGTATTCTCACGCCGGTGGAATTAGCCCTCGCCGCCACAGCGAAGGATTCGTCAGTTGCCTCGGGCGTTCCCCTGTTCCTGCAGATCAGCGACACGCATATTGGTTTCAACAAGGAAGCCAATCCGGATGTCGCCGGTACGCTCAAGCAGACGATTGATTTTGTCAACGCCATGCCGGTCAAGCCGGCGCTGACGATTCACACAGGTGACATTACGCATCTTTCCAAACCGGCAGAGTTCGACCTCGCGGCCCAATTGTTGTCGGGCCTGAATATTACCGAGTTGCATACCGTGCCCGGCGAACATGATGTGACAGACGGGTCAGGGACGGAATACTTCAACCGCTTCGGTCAAGCCTCGGACAACAAAGGTTATTACAGCTTCGACCACAACGGCGTGCACTTCATCGGGCTGGTCAACGTAATGCATTTCAAGCCGAATGGATTGGGCGGCTTGGGCGACGACCAGCTCGCCTGGCTGGAAAACGATCTGAAGGGGCGCTCGTCCAGCACGCCGATCGTCGTCTTTGCGCACATGCCAATGTGGACGATTTACGAACCTTGGGGGTGGGGCACCGGCGATGCTGGCCAGGCGATGAGCTATTTGAAGCGCTTTGGTTCGGTCACCGTCCTGAATGGGCATATCCATCAGATCGTGTCGAAGGTGGAAGGCAATATCACTTTCCATACGGCGCGCTCGACGGCGTATCCGCAACCGACGGCCGGCAATGGGCCCGGCCCCATGCCGCTGACAGTGCCGAGCGATCAGCTTCCGAGGATGCTTGGCGTGACCAGCATCAAGATCGTGCGCCACCCGCTGAAGACGACACTTGCCGACACGACACTCGTCTGATTCCAGACACCGCTCATCCACAAGGATCCTAATCATGCGAACCACTTTCTTTCGTCGCGCCTTCGTCGTCTCCCTCGGCGTCGGGATGCTGATGTCGGGAATCGCTTCCGAGTTCACCGTCGCGCAGGCGCAGGAGGCCAATGCGGTCGTGATAAAGAACTTCATGTTTTCGCCGATGTCGCTCACGGTCAAGGCCGGTTCGACCGTGACCTGGAAAAATCTCGATGGCGAACCGCACGTGGTTGTCAGCGACTCCGGCCTGTTCCGCTCCGGTGCGCTCGATCAGAACGACACCTACCAGTTCAAGTTCGATAAACCAGGTGTCTACAAAATCTTCTGCGGGATACACCCGAATATGAAAGAGACCATCACTGTGCAGTAGGTGAGCTCAGGTGAAAGTAGTGCCGCCAGAGGTTGAGTAACCGTCCGGAAGAAGGCGCGAGGACGCGGTGTTCACGAAATTGACTATGGGACCCTGGCGGCGCATACACCATTCCCTTGGGTGCGGAGGACGGCGGATAGACTTTGGATGATCCGCGAAGGTCGAAGGAGGTCAGGTGGAAGATCTTGTCGAAGCTGGCCGGTACCGCCCTGGTTTGAGCGCCGCTGACAGCGTCGGCTCGTGGCGCTGCTTCCGGCCGGTTCAGCAGCCAGGTCTCGCGCAGCAAGGCGCCTTGTGATCAGAAGGCGCACCGACTCAGCGGCATACGGTGATCAGTTCTGGGGTCTCGATAATAGATAGTCTGGTCGGACAGCGGACCCGAACATGCCGGATCATCATCATGGGCTCCGCCGACTCAGGGTGTCGGCTTCGTCTGTCCGGTCTGGCCCAGGCCCATTACTGCACTTCTTTCCGCTTGATGTTTGGCTGCAACCGTTGCTTCCGCGGCCTGAATATTGGCGGGGTAGTCAACCTCGTCGCTCTCGGACGGGTTATACCCGGCCGCCTCCAGTTCTTCGAGTTCATGCCGCACTTCCGCGCGAGTGAGCTGATGTGCGGCAGGGGCAGACGAAGTTTGCGCATACACGCTGGCTGAAGTTGCCATCAGCACCGCGCCCGCGACAACCAGCGCACGTAATGCCTGGTCAACAAACTGTTTCATTGAATCCGATTTCATAGTGGTGCTCCTTGCTTCTTGGGATGCTGATTCGCGCGAAGGTCGGCCTGGGCTGAACATGATGCGAGTGATGGTGACAGGACGGAAAGCATGCGTGTCGTCAACCGCCAGGCAAGATCAGCCGGGGCGAGACGCGTGTTCAATTCATAGTGCTGTCCGTCATGGTTGCGCGCTGTTGCGCAAAATGCTCCTGCTTCATGCGGGCGACCTGCGCCGTGAAGATCGGATTGACAGCCGGGTACGAGGTGTCGGTGACGTAGTTCAGGCCGTTCTGCTGCGCTTCGATTAATTCCTGATAGACCTCGGCGCGTGTCTTGCTCTAGGCAAATGCGCCCGATGACATAAGAACGGCCAGCGATATGGCGGCAATGGCGAGCTTCTTCATTTCAGACTCCTGAGAGTAGTGTGCGGTATGCAATGAGTAGACGCCGCTTCATCATCGGATATTCCCGGGGCTTCAATAAAAAGCATTGGCCTGACTGTCGACGTCAGCTTGCCGTCGGCGACAGGCATCGGATGGCTGGTCGGGGTGATGTCGGCCGTCCGCGGAGGCTTTACCGTTTCACAGGCAGGGTCACGTTCGCGAGGGCAGAGAGTGCGTCGTTGTGACCTTCAGCGCGGATGCAATGTCTCTGAGATCACTCATCCGTCTGCCGCGCTCCAGGGCGTCGCCAGTCGGGATGGGTAGAATTAGGCGAGGGCTTCGGATCGTGCACCGGACGGGGCGTGGGGAGCAGTTGACTGGCGGCGCAAGCCGGAGATAATCCACATCGGCAGGCTTGGTTAGCTTGATTAATTTGCGTCAGCCGAGGCTTTCCCCAAGGTTTCTCCGCACACCTGTATCGATCACATGACCTCCGCGTGGTACGCCAGAGTAATACGGCGCGATTTTGACCGTCGGGGAATAAAAACGACGTGCTGGCGGTCTGATAACTGTCGGTCACGGATTGCGGTTACTGCAGGAATTTCACAATGGCCGATCCAGTCAGCGCGCAGCGCTTTGAGAAGCTCGTGTTACCTCATATGAATTCGGCCTTCAATGTTGCGCGATGGCTGACGCATAACGACCAGGATGCCCAGGACGTGGTGCAGGAGGCGTATCTGCGCGCGTTCCGGTTTTTTGGCGGATTCCGCGGCGACGATGCCCGCGCCTGGTTGCTAAGCATCGTGCGCAATACCTTCTACACCTGGTATCAGCAGAACCGGGGCCACGCACCGGATACGTTGGAGTTTGAGGAAGACATGCATAGCCTTGAGACGAGTATCGCTGATCACGACGACAGTCCTGAAGCGATGCTCATACGCAGTCAGAGCCAGAAGCGGGTGCACAAGGCGTTGCAGAGTCTGCGTCTGGAATACCGGGAGGTGATCGTGCTGCGGGAGCTGGAAGAATTGTCGTACAAGGAAATCGCCACCATTGTGGGCATCCCGATGGGGACGGTGATGTCGCGCCTCGGACGCGGCCGCCAGCAACTTGCGGCGCTGCTCGCCCCGACGGATCAGGAGGTGTGATGGATCACGAACAGGCCTTCGAACTGCTGCCAGGCTATCTCGACCAGGAATTGAGCCTGTCCGAGGCGCTCGAATTCGAGCGCCATCTGGCAGGCTGCGAGCAGTGTCAGCAGGTCTACTCGCAGCACCGCCAGGTGAGTGCGCAGCTCAGGCAGGCGGATTTGCGCGTCGAGGCGCCCGTGGAACTGGTGAAACGCATCAAGGCGGCGTTGCCGGGGCGGCCATCGCTCTGGCAACGGCTGGTTGATCTGTTCGGTTGGCGCCGCGGCGAAGGGTCATTGGGCTGGGCACCGGTTGGCGCGATGGTGATGAGTGTGGTCGCGTTGACGTGGAGCGCGGGGTTGTACCTCTCGGTGCCGTCGAGCGAGACGCGCCTGAGTCAGGAACTCGTGGACAACCATGTCCGCTCGCTGCAGTTCAATCACCTCTCGGATGTGATTTCAACCGACCGGCACACGGTCAAACCGTGGTTTGACGGCAAGCTGGACTTTGCGCCGCCGGTTGTCGATCTGGCGCAGCAGGGATATCCCCTGGTCGGCGGCCGGCTGGATTACCTGAACGGGCGGCCGGTCGCCGTGATGGTCTATCGGTACAAGCTGCACCCGATCAATCTTTATGTGTGGCCGGGCGATGACGCGGGCGCCACGCCTCATATCTACCAGCGGCAGGGCTATCACCTCGCGCACTGGAGTGCTGCAGGAATGAATTACTGGGCAATTACCGATGCCGGGGACATGGAACTGAACAGCTTCATCTCGGACCTGCGAGCGCATCCCGCTTCCTAGCTGGCGCCAGCTCGCTGTCGACACTACCCCTTTTTCGCGGCGGGCGCTGAGTGCCGCGCAATATCGCGAAGTGTTGTCAGGCCTGAGGCATCTGGGACGCCTTGGACAGCACACGGACGGGAACCGGGCCATTGCGGCCTTTCAGGTGTGCATCAAGCTGCGGCAGGTCTGCCGCCGAAACGCCGGCATGCTGGAATACCTGTTCGGACACAATAGCATCGCAAGCGATTTCTTTTGTCAGTTCCTCAAGTCTTGAGGCCACGTTCAGTGGGTCACCAATTGCCGTGAATGTCACATGCTCGCGAAAGCCAATTTCACCCATTACAGCCCGGCCGCAATGCAATCCAATGCCAAACCGGATGGGCGTTTGCAACTGCTGTTCGAGCGCAGCGTTGAGTTGGTCAATGTTGGCTGCCACCAACGGCACCGCGCAGAGCGCCTGGCGACAAGCAATGGCTGGCTCGCTGCGTAAGCCAAAAATCGCGAGCACAGCGTCGCCCATGAACTGGTTTGGCATACCACCCGCCTGGACCACCGCGGCACAGACAGCGCTCAGGAAGCGACTGACTACGAATATGCTGTCGAACGGTAGTTGCGCCGCCGCAAGCTGTGTGGAACCCCGCATGTCCACGAACATGAACGCCGCGAATCGCTCTTGCGGCATGACGTCCCGCTGACGCCGTTGCAGGAAGGCCGTGGATGCGGCCGGCGGCACCAGTGGCCACACGGAGAGATCATGGGTCGGCCGCAACTGGCACGCAAGACGCACTGTCTGCGAGTCAGCGCCCAGTCGCGCCAGGACACGCCGCTCCGCCTCGGCTGGAGTTGGCAGCGGCACATCGCTGAGCACGCGCACCCTACACAATGTGCATCGGGCACGCCCACCGCACGTGCTGGCATGCGGAACTCCGGCCATCCGGCTAGCTTCCAGCACCGAAAATCCGAGCGGCACGAGTACCTTGCGCCCGTCTGGATATAAGATGCAGAGCTGTCCGTGCCGGCGCTCCCGGACCGTGCGCAGCAGCCGCGCTCCAAGTACCAACAGCAGCGCGCCACCATCGAAGAGCAAAAAGTCGTTGCGCAGATTAGCGAGCCAGAGATTTTGCGATCCCGTCCCGACGACCGTCGGCCGAGTCGCCGCGGCGCGCCAGACGGGATCCTGCGCAAGCGCGATCACTTCCCGTCCGCCTTGGAGGAAGCCTAGCAGAGCGAGCACCGGGAGCAGCACGGCGACGCTCAGCAGCACGCTCCGCCACGCCCCAAACCACGGCTTCAGCCGCAACCAGAACCAGACGCCACAACACCCATGCGACCAGGCGACCACCAACAGCATCAGCTGCGCCCGGCCGAAGAATGGCGAAGCGATCCAGAACGAGTACAACAACTGCGCGTAACCCTTGTTCAGGCCGAACGCGGCAAATGCGACCCGCGTATTGGCGAGATGGTTCGCTAGCAGCGGCGGAATGCACAATCCGAGGACGAGTTGCGCTGCCTCACCCCGATTCCAATGCACCGAGCGCCGCTCATACAGAGCCCACAGACCCAGGAAGAAATGCGTCACGAGCGCGCTGTACAGCACGCCTGTTCCAAGCCATCCTTGCCAGATAAACTTCTGTACAAGCAGACCACGCTCCAGCCACGCGAGCGAGATATTCCCCAGCGAGTGATTCAGGAGGTGTGCCCCTACATAGGTGAACAGCACCAGTCCGGTGGTCAGCCGAACCGATCGCACTCCCGCTGGCCGCCATCTTTGAAAACTGGGAAAGCTCAGCATGCTCTGCTCTCCACCCTCTCGATCAGAGGCATTTCGTTGGGATATCGACCGGCGGCCTCGGTTCGACGTGGTTGCAATGCGTGTTTAGTCATGCATCCACCGACTTGCCGCCAAGGTCGTGGAGCCTTTTGAGAAACTGTCAGCTTGCACCCGGCTTGCTTGCGACGCCAAGCCTGGTGACCACGTGGATTGACACATTACAGTGGAGCTGGATCTTTCGAAGCGTGCCTTTAGGGATCTTACTATTGTCGATCCAGCGACTGACGAAACTGAGTGCACGCGACTCACGCATCAACGATGAGTTGAACAGGCGTTGTCAACTTGCCGCGAGTGAGACGAAACGCCGGCAGGTGTGACTTTCGTTCAGAAGCCAGTCGACGGATTTTGGGCTTGTTCCGTGAATTCGCGCCAGGCAACGAACCTTGCAGCAAGCTGTTTGCGATACAGTGAGGCGCGCAGCAGATGCCGCTTGAGCGCGAAGTGTTGTCGTATCGGTCCGAAGCAGGAGAGAAATTGTTGTGTGCGTTTCGGGTCGCGAAAGCCGCGCATGCGGCGCTCGCGTTCCCGGGTCGGTTGGTGGCTGTTCTCCGCCCGGTTGTTCAGCCGGGCGGCCGCTTTGACGAACACGTGCTTCACGCTGACCAGCTCCGGAATGTCAGCCTTTGCTGCCGGATAGCTGCGCAGCTGGTCGGTGACGATCTTGCGCGGTACCAGGTTTGAGCGCAGCACACGCTTGAAGAAGCGTTTGGCGGCTGCCTCGTCGCGCCGCTTTTGCAGCAGGATATCGAGTTCGGTGCCGTGCTCGTCAACAGCACGCCAGAGCAGGTACGGTTCCCCACGCAAAGTCACAAACATCTCATCGAGATGCCACGTGCTACCCGGTTTGCGCCGCGCTGCCTTCACACGGCGAGCCAAGCCCGCACCGAATTTGTCGCACCAGCACCGGATCGTCTCATACGTCACGATCACGCCGCGCTCGACGAGCAACTCTTCGATGTCGCGCAGGCTCAACTGAAAGCGAAAATACCAGCGCACTGCGCAACTGATGACGCTGGCTGGGAAACGGTGACCGTGATAGAGCGATTTCGTTTTCTTCATCGCGCCATCTTACGCCACTGATAAATCAACCTGACAGCGCCCTTCGATGCCAAGGACATAGCCCGCTTGCCCGACCAAGATGACGGGGTGCCCGTACGCGGAGGAGCACCTTGAAACCCTGAGTGACCTCGTTCGCGGCGAGGATGTGCAAGTGCGGCATTGACAGTCGCGGCGGCCCGCTTGACAGCGGAAGTCGTCACAAGGGCCGGCGCCCGCCCGGAATGCGTAGGCAGACCTATTGTCCGTGAGTGATCGTACCGTGCGACTGCTCGACGTTTGATACCGGCCGTTGAACCTCTGGCGACTCGACCGGCTGCTCCGGGTCGAAATGCGTCCGCCGAGCGGCGCACGGTTAGTGTGCCCAATTTTTGCAATTCAACAGAGAACCCCGGCATCAACCAGCAAATACGGACACCCCAAACTTTTTGGGGTGTCTGCGCGAGTGGTATCAAAAAATCGACTGCGCGGTAAGCGTGGTCAACCATTCCAATGCCAGCACGCCGGCCAGCGAATTGCCATTGCTATCGAGCCCCGGTGACCACACGCACACGGCCATCTCGCCCGGCAGCACGGCGACGATCCCACCGCCCACGCCGCTTTTCGCCGGCAAGCCGACCCGATAGACGAAATCGCCCGCCGCATCGTAGGTGCCGCAAGTCAGCATCAGCGCCGATAGTCGCTTGGCGGAACTGGTGTCGAGAATCCGTTCGCCGGTGGAGGGCACAATCCCGTGGTTGCTCAAAAACAGCGCCGCCTTCGCCAGTTCGACACAGCTCATCGAAATCGCGCACTGCCGGCAATAAGCGTCGACCACCACTTGCGGCGGCATTTCCATGTTGCCGAAGCTCGCCATGAAGTGCGCCATCGCCCGGTTGCGGTGAGCGTGCTGCAATTCGGACTGGGCGACACGCGAATCGTAGTCAATGCTGGTTTCGCCGGTCAGACGCCGCATGAATTCGACCAGCGCCGTCTCGGCTTGCACGAAACGGCGGCACAGCACATCGGTGACGACAAGCGCGCCGGCATTAATGAACGGATTGCGCGGCTTGCCCTGTTCGGCTTCGAGCTGGACCAGCGAATTGAAGGCGGTACCGGATGGCTCACGCCCGACGCGCTGCCACAATGCGTCGCCGAGCAGCCGGAACGCCATCGTGCAGGCGAACAGCTTGGAGATGCTCTGAATGGAAAAACGCGTGTCGGCGGCGCCGGTGCGAAACACTTCGCCCGAGTTCGTGACGATCGCCATGCCGAAGCTGTCGGCGGGGATTTTCGCCAGTTCCGGAATGTAATCGGCGACCTTGCCGGTGCCCAGATAAGGCTGGAGATCGCGATGAATCTGTTCGAGGATGGATGAGTAGTTCATTGGGCTCGGCGCGTTGAAGCCGCGATTTTACTGGCAACCTGAAGCGAATTGTTTGTCCGGCGCGGCGCTGCCGGGCTCGAACACTGCTTCGCGACGACTATGCTAATCTTGCTGCCTTTCCAACTGCAACCGGGCAAAACGGACATCCATCATGGGAGCCTTCGATCCGGACAGCTTCGAGCGTTCGGTATTCGTGGTCGAGGAGCGGTACGACGCGCTGGACGAGCCGTGGCACGCGTACCGGCGCGCGCGCCTGATTCATGCGAACGAAGGCGTGCTGACCGTGCGCACCGAAACCGGACGGTGGGTCGTGCCGCCGGGCCATGTGGTCTGGATGATGCCGAATGTGTTGCATCGCCTGGCCGCGGCCGAGCCGGTGCACCTCTACTCACTGTATGCCGATGCGGATGCCGTGCCGCTGGCCGAACAGGGCGGCGCGGTTGTACTCGACCGGCTGGTGGAGGCCTTGCTGATGGCAGCGGCCGATTTGCCGAAGGACCAACCGCTCGATGCGCAGTCCAGGCGCCTCATACAGGTGTTGCTGGACCGGCTGCCGGGCTTGCCCGCCGCGCCGCTGGCGGTGCACTGGCCACGCGATCCGCGCACCCAGCGGATCGCCGATGCGCTGAACGCCAACCCGGCGGAGCAGGCGGTGCTCGAGGATCTGGCGGCAGCCGCCGGCGTCACCGCTCGCACCGCGGCTCGCCTGTTCGTCAAGGAGACCGGGCAGACCTTCGGCCAGTGGCGCCAGCAATTGCGGCTGCTCGTTGCACTCGAGCGCCTGGGCGCCGGCGCCAGTGTCACGCAGGTGGCGTTGGAAGTAGGCTACAGCGATGTGTCGTCGTTTATCGCAGTGTTCCGCGAGGCGTTCGGCGACACCCCGGCGCGCTATTTCCGCTGAGGTAGTGGCGCAAAAGTAGCTGCACAAAACGCGCCGTTTCGCGCATTCGAAGCGCCACCCTACCGTCGCCCTCAGTGCGCGCCCGCCGCATCCGGGCCGCCGCCGCCTTTGGCCGGCCGCGTAATCCAGATCAGCGGAATGATCAGAATGAAAATGATTGCCGACACATAGAAGATGTCGTTCAAACCCATCATCGCGGCCTGCGTGTTCACGGTGAAGTCGAACAGCGCATGCGCCGATTGCGTATTCAGATGCAACAGCGACTGGGTCGAATCGATCTGCTGATTGAAAAGCGGGTTATCGACGGTGGCGCGTTCAGTGAGCCGCTCGTGATGCAGCACCGTGCGGTTGTTCCACTCGTTGCCGGCGATCGAGGTGCCCACCGCGCCGCAAAACACCCGCACGAAATTCGACAGACCCGCCGCCGCCGGAATCCTGTTCGGCGGCTGGCCGGACAGAATGATCGACGTCAGCGGCACGAAGAACAGCGCCATCGGAATGCCTTGCAGCAGCGTGGGTAACACGAGGTGCCACGTGTCGATTTCGATCACGTACTTCGAGCGCATATAGAACACGATCGCGAAGCCGATAAACGCGAGCGTGGCGATGACGCGCGCGTCGGAGCGCGGCAGCACACGGCCCATCACCGGCGCGAGCAGCACCGCGAAGATGCCTAGCGGCGCGGTCACCAGCCCCGCATCCACCGAGCGGTAGTTCAGATACTCCTGCATCCATTGCGGAAGCAGCACCAGGTTGCCGAAGAACACGCCATAGGCGACCGAAATCGCAATCGTGCCGCCGAGGAAGTTACGTTGCGTGAAGAGCCGCAAATCGACGATCGGATTCTCCTCGGTCAGCTCCCACACGAGGAAAAACGCAAAGCTGATCAGCGCCGTGATGCCCAGAATCACGATCACCGGCGACGAGAACCAGTCGAGGTCCTTGCCCTTGTCGAGCATGATCTGCAACGAGGCGACCCAGGTAATCAGCAAACCGAGGCCGACCACGTCGATCGGCGGTTTTCTGATGGCGGATTCGCGGGTGCGGTAGATCATCCACGTGACGCCGGCCGCGAAAATGCCGACCGGAATGTTGATGTAGAAGATCCACGACCAGCTGTAACTATCCGTGATCCAGCCGCCGAGCGCAGGGCCGGCAATCGGGCCGACGGTCGCCGTCATGGCCCATAAGGCGAGTGCGGTCGACGCTTTCTCCTTGGGATAGGAGCCGAGCAGAATCGCTTGCGACAGCGGAATCAGCGGGCCGGCCACGGCGCCCTGGAAGACTCGCGCGACCAGCAGGATCGGCAGCGTCGGCGCAATGCCGCACAGCCACGAAGCCAGCACGAACATCAGAATCGCGCCGACGAACAGCTTCACCTGGCCGAAGCGCTGCGTGAGCCAGCCGGTCAGTGGAATCGACACCGCGTTGGCGGCGGCGAATACCGTGATGACCCACGTGCCCTCGTCGACCGAGACGCCGAGGTTGCCCGAAATGGTCGGGATCGCGACGTTCGCAATCGACGTGTCGAGCACATTCATGAAGGTGGCGAGCGCGACGGCGATGGTCGCCAGAACCAGTTGGCCGCCTTTTAACGGCGGTGGCGAGGCCGGCGGCGCGGCGGTTGGCGCGGAAGTGGGCTGGCTCAATCAATTCTCCGGACGGAAAACCTACGGATGGTCCATTCACCGCTCGCAAAAGCATACCTGCATTCACGTGTTGACGTGGTCGGCGCGGGCAGGCATGACGGCAAACTCACGGCAGAAAGCAATCTGGCAGCGTATCCTCGCGCCAGAGGCAACACGTTGCCGCGCGGTTTGCCGCGCGCGCAGAAACACGAACCGAGAGCACAGAGAGGAAGGAAACGGATATGGCCTGGGAGCAATTCGAACACGGCTGGCGGCGCGCGCCGGCCAATGCGCCTGCCAAGGCATTGGTGGTGCTGCTGCACGGCGTCGGCAGCAATGCACGCGATCTGATGCCGCTCGCGGACATCTGGAGCGAGTCCTTGCCGGACGTCGCCTTCGCGTCGCTCGACGGCAGCGAGGCATTCGACGGCGGCTTCGGCGGGCGTCAGTGGTTCAGCCTGCGCGAGGTCGTCGAGGCCAACCGCGAGGCGCGCGTCGCCGCGGCCTATCCGGCGCTGCGGCGCATGCTCGAAGCCGAACTGGCGCACTGGCAGCTGGATTTCAGCCGGCTTGCACTGGTAGGCTTTTCGCAAGGCTCGATCATGTCGATGCATCACGTGGCGACCAGCGCGCAAGGCGCTGCCGCTGTCGTCGCGTATTCCGGGCGGCTCGCCTCGGCGATCGTCGCGCAAAACGGCACGCCGCTCACGCTGGTGCATGGCGAAGAAGACGAAGTGATTCCGGTGCGGGAGCTCGAACGCGCCGCCGATGCCTTCAGCAACGCCGGCTACACCGTCGACGCCTACGTGCTGTCCGGCACTGGTCATACGATTAATGCCGACGGCGTCGAGCTCGGGCGCGAGGCGCTGGTGAGCGTGCTGGGTCCGTTGTCGCGAGACTGACACGGCCCTGATTGAAAAATTGGTCTAAAGAATTTGATCTGCTTGCCGTTAACTGCTCATTAGCATGAGAATCACCCCCGCCGCGCGGATCGCGCAGCGCCCGTCAGGGCGAAC
Source organism: Paraburkholderia sp. IMGN_8 (assembly GCF_038050405.1). NCBI lineage: Bacteria > Pseudomonadati > Pseudomonadota > Betaproteobacteria > Burkholderiales > Burkholderiaceae > Paraburkholderia > Paraburkholderia sp. IMGN_8. The sequence goes on from NZ_CP150901.1 coordinate 1,716,176, forward strand.
CACGCGGCACGGGTGACCGGGGGCGCATTTTCCAGACTGCCCGGCAAGGGCGGATAACGACATACCAGAGCCTTCCTATGGCCAGACCGACGCCGCATTACCCGCTTTTCGATCGCTTGTTCCGTCATGCCGTGGCGGTGGACCTCGGCACGGCCAACACCCTGATCTATACCGACGACGGCGGCATCGTGCTGAATCAGCCGTCGGTCGTCTGCTTCGAGAAACAGCCTGCCGCCGGACAAAAGCGCGTTGCCGCGGTTGGCACCGAAGCGCGGCAACTGCTCGGCAGGGCGCCGCGCAATCTCGAGGCAGTGCGGCCGATGCGGCACGGCGTCATCGCCAATTTCTCGGCCGCCGAGCATATGATCCGGCAATTCGTCGACATTGCGCGCCCGCGGCCGCTGTTCAGCCGCCGCGCGGCTTTCACGCTGTGCGTGCCGGCGGGCGCGACCCAGGTCGAGCGTCGCGCGATCAAGGAAGCCGCGGTGGCGGCCGGCGCGTGGAAGGTGAGTCTGATCGGTGAATCGCTGGCGTCGGCGGTCGGCGCGGGCCTGCCGGTGTCGGAGGCGAGCGGTTCGATGGTGGTCGATATCGGCGGCGGCACCACCGAAGTCGGCGTGATCGCGCTGGGTGGCATGGCGTATAGCGGCTCGATTCGCGTCGGCGGCGACAGCTTCGACATGGCGATCGTCAATTACGTGCGCAATCTGTACGGCGTGCTGCTAGGCGAGCAAACCGCCGAGCATGTGAAGAAAAGCATCGGTACGGCCGTGCGTGACGTGCCGATTGCGTACATGAACGCCACCGGGCGCAGCGTCGACGACGGCCTGCCGCGCACGGTTCAGCTGAGCAACCACGATATCGCCGACGCGATCGACGGCCCGCTGCGTCAGGTGATCGGCGCGGTGAAGCGCGCGCTCGAAACGGCGCCGGCCGAGCTGGTGACCGATATCGCGCACAGCGGCATTGTGCTGACCGGTGGCGGCGCGCTGCTCGGCAACCTTGGCCAGCGGCTGACCAATGAACTGGGCCTGGGTGTCCGCGTCGCCGACGAACCGCTGACTTGCGCGGTGCGCGGCGCGGCTGCGGCGGTGGCGGCCGGTTTGCTGGATGAATGCGCGTACGAGTGACGTGCCGCGGCAGTGGCGTACCGCGCATCGCGCGCCGTACGACGCAAGCTTCGGCGTACATTTGACGCCAATGTGACAATACGCGACGCGTCCCATTTGCCGGGACGCACGCTCGCTTTCCTTTCCCCGATTTTTTCGAGCAGGCATCGCTGCATTCAGGCGTTGCCGCGCCGCCCGTGAATCCGCCTGTGAATCAACCTGTTTCTGCTTCGTCTCCATCTTTTATCGAACTGCAAAGTCGTTTGCGCATGCCCTACGTGGAAGCCGGCGAGGGCGAACTGCTGCTGTTCGTGCACGGCTCGCTGTGCGATTACCGCTATTGGCAACCGCAACTCGCCGGACTTTCGAAGCATTACCGCTGTGTCGCAGTGAGTCTCACGCACTACTGGCCGGTGACCGATACCGAGCCGGACCTGCCGTTCAGTTGGAGCGGGCATGCGGATGAAGTGGCCGAGTTCATCGAACGTTGCGGCGCAGGGCCGGCGCACGTGGTGGGGCATTCGCGCGGCGGCTGCGTGGCCTATCATTTCGCGCGGCGCCATCCCGAACAGGTGCGCACCTTGACGCTGGCCGATCCCGGCGGTCCGTTGCAGATCGCCGGGAGGCCACCCGCGCGTTTGCCGGAGACAGTTAACGCGTTGCGCGCCAAAGCCGCGCAGCTGATCGAAGCAGGCGAAGTGGATGCCGGCTTGCAGTTGTTCGTCGATTCGGTGAGCCGGCCCGGCTTCTGGGCGATGAGCACGCCGGGTTTTCGCAGGATGGCGACCGACAACGCGCACACGCTCGCGCGCCAGTTCCGCGACCCGTTGCCCGCGTACGTGCCGGAGGAGGCGGCCGAGGTACGCTGCCCGGTGCTGCTGATCGACGGCGAAAAGAGCCCGGACATGTTCCGGCGCACGGCAACCGCACTGCAATCGTGGCTGCCGGACGCGCGCCGCGAAACGGTGCGCGGCGCGTCGCACGGGATGAGCCTCGCGCATCCGGCCGCGTTCAATCGCTATGTTGATGAATTCATCCGTGCAATGAGTGCACGCTGAGCGCGCAATGAGCAGCAATGAACGCGCGCTGAGTTCCGCACAGCGATGCGCGCGCGGGTGATCAGCACGCGCGGGTCAGAACGTATGAAGCTCAAGCTTTGCGATGCGCGTCGGTATCGAGTGCGCGTTCCGCTGCTTCGCCAACGAGGCCGTGATAATACAGATGCACGCCGATCGCGAGCGAGTCGTTGCGAATTTCGTGGAATGCTTTCCACGCCTTTACCGGGTCTTTGAACAGCAGGTAGTGCGCTTCCCGCGCGATCAGGTCAGCCACTTCATGCAGACCGTGGCCGTGCAATACGTTCACCAGCGCATCGAGACTGTGATGGGTGCGTGCGTCGGTACGCGGATAGAGCATATGCAGCACCGCGACGTTTTGCGTCTTCAGCGCCGCCGACAAGGCGACGACGATGTCCTGATGATTCAGCGCGGTGACGATGCTGTCTTCGTTGTGGACGTGATCCGGAAACAGCGTTTCGAGAGAGGCATTCATCGGGTCCTTCCTGTTCTTCTGGCTGATTAAAAAAGCCCGCCGTAGGACGGCGGGCCAAAGACAGCGATGTGCTTGCAGGGGAAGCAAAACACGGATCCAGTATCGCAGAGCCGCCGCACTTGTGCTGCTCGACAGCCGCAAAACATTGTTGCATTGCGCGCACCAACTTTCATTTGGCTGGCAGGGCAGGTTTGCGTGTGCAATGCGCGTGTGCAGTGCATTTCTGCCCGGTATTTGCACGTGGCTTTTCAGGCAACGAATGTTGCGCCAGTCGAGATGGATTGTTGCGGTCAATCGGCGCAATCAATGCATCATCGAACCGTAGAATGCGAAGCGGAGCCTGAGCATGCGTGACGAGCGACGATCGAGCATGCCGGCACGTGTGCGATATGACAGTGAAAGGAAACGTGTAGATGAACTCGAAGACACACGCAACGCTGAGCTTTTCCGACAGCGACCAGACGATTGAATTGCCGATTTACCAGGGTACGCTTGGGCCGGATGTCATCGACATCCGCAAACTGTATGGCCAGACGGGCAAGTTCACCTACGACCCGGGTTTCATGTCGACGGCGGCCTGCAATTCAGAGATCACGTATATCGATGGTGACAAGGGCGAGCTGCTATATCGCGGCTACCCGATCGACAATCTCGCGCAAAACGCCGACTTCCTCGAAACCTGTTATCTGTTGCTGAAGGGCGAGCTGCCGACTGCGCAGGCGAAGGAAGAGTTCGTGAAGACTGTCACGCAGCACACGATGGTTCACGAGCAGATGCATTTCTTCTTCCGTGGCTTCCGCCGCGACGCGCACCCGATGGCGATTCTGGTGGCGGCGGTGGGTGCGTTGTCGGCGTTTTATCACGACTCGCTGGACATCAATAACCCGCTGCACCGCGACGTGTCGGCGATTCGCATGATCGCCAAGCTGCCGACGCTGGTGGCAATGGCATATAAGTACACCGTGGGCCAGCCGTTCGTGTATCCGAAGAACGACTTGTCGTACAGCGCGAACTTCATGCGGATGATGTTCGCCAATCCGGCGGAGGAATATAAGGTCAACGACGTGCTAGTGCGGGCACTTGATCGCATTCTGATCTTGCACGCCGATCATGAGCAGAATGCTTCGACCTCGACGGTTCGGTTGGCGGGTTCATCGGGTGCGAACCCGTTTGCTTGCATTGCGGCGGGTATTGCTTGCTTGTGGGGCCCGGCGCATGGCGGCGCGAATGAAGCTGCGCTGAATATGCTGGAGGAGATTGGCTCGGTCGACAACATTCCCGAGTTCATTGCGAAGGTGAAGGACAAGAACTCCGGCGTGAAGCTGATGGGTTTTGGCCACCGTGTGTATAAGAATTACGATCCTCGTGCGAAGCTGATGCGGGAGACTTGCCACGAAGTACTGGAAGAGTTGGGGCTGCATGACGACCCGCTGTTCAAGCTCGCGATGGCGCTCGAGAAGATCGCTCTCGAGGACGACTACTTCGTGTCGCGGAAGCTGTATCCGAATGTTGATTTTTATTCTGGCATCGTGCAGCGGGCTTTAGGTATCCCTACGGCGATGTTTACCTGTATCTTTGCGATGGCTCGCACCGTTGGATGGATTGCGCAGTGGAATGAGATGATTGCTGATCCGGAGCAGAAGATTGGGCGCCCACGGCAGTTGTTTGTTGGGCAAACGCAGCGCGAGGCTAAACGGATCGAGCAAAGGTAGTTTTTTTGCCTTCGCGGCGCTCGTGTTCTGTGTGCCTGCGGTGTTGGCCTTTCCTTGATTTGATATTGGTTTATTAGCGTCGCCCCTGTGCGGGGCAGGCACTTACTTTCTTTGCCGCCGCAAAGAAAGTAAGCAAAGAAAGCGGCTTCACACCGCTAACCCTTAAGCGGGTCCCCTGGCTTGGAGGAGGTAGCGGACCATCTGGAATCGGTGTTCTCGCGCATTCCGCGCTGGTGACAAGGCAGTCATTCTTCCGGCGGCGCTGCGCGCGCCGTGGCGGTACTTCATCAAACTGCCCGTTGGTTTCGGCGCTCGGCGGTACTTCGCAAAGCCGCGCGCCGGATTGGGTGCTCGGCAGTACTTCGCAAAACTGCCCGCCTGGTTCAACGCCGACGTTTCGTCCGCATAGTGGCTGGCACTCCCAAACTTCGGCACTTCGCCGAGGCGAAGCCGATGGCTCCCCACAAAAAAAGAATTACCCACTGGATTCCCTTGCAGACCGTTCCGGCGAGCACGCAGTGCGAGGCGGGAAGGATGATGCCGGAGGCGCCTATCTGCGATCGGTGTTGGGAAGTACCGCGACGGCGCGCGCAGCGCCGCCGGAAGTATGACTGCCTTGTCACTAGCGCGGAGTGTGCGAGAGCACCGATTCCAGATGCTCCACTGCCTTCTCCAAGCCAGGCGACCCGCTTAAGGGTTAGCGGTGTGAAGCCGCTTTCTTTGCTTACTTTCTTTGCGGCGGCAAAGAAAGTAAGTGCCTGCCCCGCACAGGGGCGACGCTAATAGACCACTAAGAAATCAAGGAAAGGCCACCGCCGCAGGCACACAGAAACAAGCGCCGCGCAGGCAAAACAAAAAAAGCTCTGCATCTCCCATGCCACAAAACCCAGAAACTCACATATGTTAAGGTCGTCTGACACGCACAGACCTTCTACAATCGGAAGCGATGGCAGAACCCCGAAACCGGAAAGCAAAAGCGAACACCATAGGAGCGACCCTGATGCAGCAGCCAGAAGCCCTCGGCGGCCTATCCCACTCGGGCGGAATCGACCACCTCGACCTCGAGCCGGACGGCGCATTCATCCCGACGGAAAATTTAAACGTCGCGAGCGCCACCCAGCACGTACTGAAGTCGGGTGACACTTTCATCGTCAACGACCCCCTCGGCGATATCACCGGCCACGACGACGGCTTGTTCGTCAACGACACCCGTGTCCTCTCGCAACTGCGCCTCACGTTCGGCGGCCGCGCGCCGTCCCTATTGTCGGGCAGCGTCAGCAGCGACAACACCTCCTTCACCGCGCACCTGACCAACCGCCCGTTGCCGCCGCTCGGCGGCGATAGTACCCCCGAAGGCGTGATCCACGTCGAGCGCGTACGCGTGCTGTCCGGCACCGTGCTCAACGAAGCAATCGAACTCACCAACTACGGCACGAGCGACGCCGTGGTACCGCTGTCGATCTCCTTCGCCAGCGACTTCCGCGATATGTTCGAAGTGCGCGGTCTCAAGCGCAATAAACAGGGGCGTGTGGAACCGGCTCGCATCGAGAACCGCGAGGTGCTGCTCGGCTACATCGGCCTCGACAATGTGGCGCGCAACGTGCAGATCGCCTTCTCGCCGGAGCCGGACAAGCTGTTCGCCGACCGCGCCGACTACACCGTGAAGCTGCCGGCGCAAGCGTGCGTGTCGATCTATCTGTCGGTCGCCGTGCAGGTCGTCGCGCAAGCGGACAGTCCCGGCGCGGGCGTCGCCAGGCCGACGCACTCGTTGAGCGAAGCCCATCTGTCGCAAATCGACGCGGAACGCCCGCGAGTCGGCCGCACCGCGGTGCGTGCCGCGCTGGTCGACGCCCACCTCGTGATGCGCGAACGGCGCCGCGCCACCGCGCGCGTTCGTTCGAGCAATCCGCTGTTCAACGCGTGGATCGACCGCTCGTTCGCCGACCTCGGTCTGCTGACAACCGATCTCGCCACCGGCCCGTATCCGTATGCCGGCATCCCCTGGTTTTCGACGCCGTTCGGCCGCGACGCGGTCATCACGTCGTTGCAAACGCTCTGGCTGCAACCCCAATTGGCGGCCGGCGTGCTGCGTTTTCTCGCTGAGCATCAGGCGCGCAAGAATTCGCCGTTTCGCGATGCCGCGCCCGGCAAGATCATGCACGAGATGCGCAAGGGCGAAATGGCCGCGACCGGCGAAGTGCCGTTCGCGCTGTACTACGGCGGCGTCGACAGCACGCCGCTCTTCATCGTGCTGGCCGGCGCCTATGCGGCACGCACAGGTGACCTCGCGTTGATCGACGAATTGTGGCCGGCGCTCGAGCGCGCGGCGCAGTGGGTCGCGGGCGTCTGCGACAAGAACCCCTACGGCCTGCTCGACTATCAGCGCGAGTCGGATGGAGGACTCGCGAATCAAGGCTGGAAAGACAGCCACGATTCGGTATTCCACGCCGACGGCCGTTTTCCCGACGGCCCGATCGCATTGGTCGAGGTGCAGGCGTACGCCAGCGCGGCGTTCGATACCATGGCGCATTTTGCCAAGCTGCGTGGCCTGTCCGAGCCGGCGGCGCACTATCGGGAGCGGGCGAAAAAAATCCGCCAGTGCGTCGAAGAAAAGTACTGGATGGAAGAGTCCGGTTTCTACGGCATCGCGCTCGACGGACACGGCGAACTGTGCCGTGTGATGGCGTCGAATGCGGGGCATCTGCTGGCCTTCGGTCTGCCCGCGCGCGCGCGCGGCGAAGCGGTGGTGCGCGCGCTCGACTCGACGCTGTTCCACACCGGCTGGGGTGTGCGCACGCTGGCCGCGAGCCAGGCGCGCTTCAACCCGATGGCGTATCACAACGGCTCGGTCTGGCCGCATGACAACGCTCTCTGCGCGCGTGGCCTGTCGCGCTACGGCGGCAAGGCGTCGGCGGTGAAGCTGTTGCAGGCGTTGTTCCAGGCGGCGGTCAATTTCGACATGCGCCTGCCCGAGCTGTTCTGCGGTTTCCCGCGGCGGCGCGGCGAGCCGCCCACCGCCTATCCGGTCGCCTGCCTGCCGCAGGCATGGGCTGCGGGGTCGCCGTTCATGATGCTCGAAGCCTGTCTTGGCATCACGATTGACGCAACCAGGCGCGAAGTGCTGATCGAACAGCCGATGCTGCCCGAAGGCATCGACTGGCTCGAAGTCGGCGATTTGCAGGTGGGCGATGCGTCCGTGTCGATCACGTTCCGGCGCATTGGCGCCAAGGTCGTCGCGTCGGCCGAGCAGGGCGACGTACGGGTGGTCGCCCTGCTTTAACCGGACGCTTAACCAGGCACTGAGCCCGGCACTTAGGCAGACGCCTAAGCAGCCACAACTAGCACGCTGGAATTGCTGTTGGATGCGATGTCCCGGGTGGTAACATTTGTTGTCATCCTTATCGACCGTTCGCCCGGTATATCGCATGCCAGACAGTTTCGACCAGCTCGCCGCCCTGATCCGGGCGCGCTTCTCCGAACTGAGTCCGCAGTTCCAGATGGGCGCAGGTTTCCTGCTCGATCATCCCGACGAAGTCGCGGTCTCGTCGATGCGCAAAGTGGCCGAGCGGGCACAGGTGCAACCGGCGTCGCTGGTGCGGTTGTCGCAGCAACTCGGTTTTCCCGGCTGGAACGAATTGCGCAACCTGTTCGTCGCGCGCGTGCGTACCAGGCCCGAGCCTCTCACCAGCCGCGCACGCTCGCTGGTCAAATCGAAAGACGCGCTGGCGAACGATCTGCTGGTCGCGCAACAACACAACCTCGAAGTCACTGCCGCGCACAACGGTCGCGCGATCGTCGAAGCGGCGCGTCTGCTGCGCCGCGCGCCGCATGTACATGTGGCGGGTTTTCGCTCGTGTTATGCGGTGGCCTTCGGTCTCGTCTACGGCTATCGGTTTTTCCGCTCGTCGGTGTCGCTGCTCAACGGCGAAGCCGGCACGCTGGAGATGCAGCTGCGTACGGTCGAGCGCGATAGCGCCACCGTCGTCATCAGTTTCGCGCCGTATTCGGTGGAAGCGGCGCGCGTCGCCGAAGCCGCGCTGGAAAAGGGCAGCAAGCTGATTGCGATTACCGACAGCGCGGTTTCACCGATCGCGCTGAACGCCGACAAGGTGCTGATCTTCTCGCACGAGAGCCCGTCGTTCTTTCCGTCGCTGGTGGCGGCCACGGCGATCGCGGAATCGCTGGTCGCGCATCTGCTCGCACTCGAAGGGGCGGGCGCGGTCGAGCAACTCGGCATCGCCGAGCAGTCGTTGCATGCGAAGGGCGCGTATGTGCCTTGAATGTGCGTTGAATGTGCCTTGATTTTCCTCATTTGACTCAAGCGGATTGCTTCCACGGAGCAGGGCTGCTTCGTTCGTATCACGGCCGTACCGTTTGACAACAAATGTTGTTTGAAAGTATAAAGACGTATCGATTGTTGAATGGGTGCGAAACGGTGGTGTCGACGCAGGAGTTGAGTCTTTTTCAGGTGACCGGTGAGCCGTATGACATCGGCTACCGGTTGGGCGAGCTTGCCAGGCCGGTGTTCACCGAATACATGGTGCAAAGCCGCGCGTGGCAGGCGGTTCGCCGGTGGCGCGGCGATCCGGTCGTGCAGCAGCTGCGGCGGGCGGCCGAAGCGCATTTTCCGGCGCTGCTGGTCGAACTCGATGGCATGGCGGCGGGGCTCGGCTGGTCCGCGGATGACATCTTTCTGTGGAATTGCCGTGGCGAGCTGATTCACAACGCGCCGGACGGCTGCACGACATTGGCGGCCGCCGGCAGCACGCGTTTCATCGCGCACAACGAAGACGGCGATCCCTATTTGCGCGAGCGCTGTTGTCTGGTTCAGGTGCAACCGGCCGGCAGGCCGGGTTTTGTAAGCTTCTACTATCCGGGATCTTTGCCGGGACACACCTTCGCCGCGAATCGCGCCGGTCTGGTGCAGGCGATCAACAATCTGCGCATCCGCGTGCCCACCGCCGGCGTGCCGCGGATGATCCTCGCGCGGGCGGTGCTCGATGCAACGTCGCTCGACGAAGCGCTGCGAACATTGCGCGATGCGCCGGCTGCAAGCGGCTTTCATCACACGCTCGGCTGCGCGGGCGATGCGCGGCTCATGAGTGTTGAAGCAACCGCGCAGCGATGTTCCGTGCAAACCGTTGCGAACCTCGCCGGCCATGCGAACCATCTGATTCACACGGGTTGCGAGGCTGAAGCGCAAATCGTCACCGATTCCTCGCGCGACCGTCAGGCGCGTGTCGAACAATTGCTGCCCGCGCTCGCCAGTCCATTGAACGCCGCGGCGTTGCTCGACGTATTGCACGATCGTGCGCCTTCAGGCTTGCCGATCTACCGCGACGATCCACTCGACCCCGACGACGAAAACACGCTCGCTACCGCGCTCTTCGAGATCGGGAAAACGGGTGTGACGATGCAGGTTTTCCGGCAAGGCCATCTCGCATTCGACACCTTCATCGCACGCACTGCGCCTCTGCAGGCCGGCACGCTGACCGGTTAACAAGGAAAAAACATGTCCACCGTATTCCACCGCTCGCCGAGGCAGTCGTTGCCGGTTGCCGTCGCCGGCGAAGGCATCGAGATCATCGATTCCACCGGCAAGCGTTATATCGACGCCTCAGGCGGGGCCGCCGTCTCGTGTCTCGGTCATAGCAACCAGCGCGTGATCGACGCGATCAAACGGCAGGCGCAGCAGTTGCCGTATGCGCACACCTCGTTCTTTACGACCGAGGCCGCCGAGGAACTCGCCGACCGTCTGGTGGCGAGCGCGCCGCAAGGGCTCGAACACGTGTACTTCGTGTCCGGCGGATCGGAGGCGATCGAAGCGGCGCTGAAACTGGCGCGTCAGTATTTTGTCGAGAGGGGCGAGTTGCAGCGCCGTCACTTTATCGCGCGCCGCCAGAGCTATCACGGCAACACGCTGGGCGCGCTGGCGATCGGTGGCAATGCTTGGCGTCGCGAGCCGTTTCTGCCGATCCTGATCGAAGCGCACCACGTGAGCCCTTGTTATGCGTATCGCGAGCAGCACGCTGGCGAAACCGAAGAGGCGTTCGCGCAGCGTCTCGCCGACGAACTCGAACAGAAGATCCTCGAACTCGGCGCCGATACGGTGGCCGCCTTCGTCGCGGAAACGGTGGTGGGTGCGACAGCCGGCGCGGTGCCGCCGGTGCGCGAGTACTTTCGCAAGATCCGTGCGGTGTGCGATCGCTACGGTGTGCTGCTGATTCTCGACGAGATCATGTCGGGTATGGGACGCACCGGCTATCTGTACGCGTGCGAAGAAGACGGCGTCGCGCCGGACATCCTGACTATCGCCAAGGGACTCGGCGCCGGCTATCAGCCGATCGGCGCGACGCTGGTGAGCGAGCGGATTTACCGGGCGATCGTCGGCGGGTCGGGGTTCTTTCAACACGGGCACACCTATATCGGCCACGCGACCGCGTGTGCCGCGGCGCTCGAAGTGCAACGCGTGATCGCCGACGAGCATCTGCTGCCCAACGTGCAGGCACGAGGCGAACAGTTGCGCGGGCTGTTGCGCGAGCACTATGCGCAGCATCCGCACATCGGCGACGTGCGCGGGCGGGGTCTCTTTGTCGGCGTCGAACTGGTGAAGGAGCGCGCGAGCAAGACCCCGTTCGACGCGCAGCTGAAACTGCATGCGGCGATCCGGCGCGAGGCGTTCGCACGCGGACTGATGGTGTATCCGATGGGCGGCACGGTCGACGGCAAGAGCGGCGATCATGTGCTGCTGGCGCCGCCGTTCATCTGCACCGCGCGCGACATCGACGAGATCGTCAGCCGGCTGGCCGACGCGATCGACGGCGCGCTGGCTTCCATTCAGTAACTCGCCACTTCCTGTGAGATTGCGATGACCGAGCGTTTACCTCGCTTCGACCTGTCCGCTGCCACGCCCGAACAAAAGGCCGTGCTCGACGAGATTCTGTCCGGCCCGCGCGGCAATCTGAATGGGCCGTTTCTCGGCTGGATTCACAGTCCGGAACTTGCCCAGCAGGCGCAGCGTCTCGGCGCGTTCTGCCGCTACCGGACCGGCTTGCCGCTGCGCCTGTCGGAGCTGACGATCCTGGTGACCGCGGCGCGTTGGCAGGCGCAGGCGGAGTGGTACATCCACTATCCGATCGCATTGGAAGCGGGCGTGGCCGAAGCGGATGCGCAAGCGCTCCTGCACGGGCAGCGCCCAGACTTCGCCGATGCAGACGATGCGTTGATTTACGATTTCGCGAGCGAGTTGTACGACACGAAACGGGTCTCGGACGCGACGTATGCGAAGGCGCTCGAGCGCTTTGGGCACGAGGTGGTGATCAACCTGGTCGGCTTGCTCGGCTACTACGCCTTGGTGGCGATGACGTTGAACGTGTTCGGCATGCGCGCGGTGGGGCAGGAGAGTTTGCCGTTCGCTGAGTAGCGGCAAGACAGCTGGGGCATCGGCCTGGATCGGTGGTTTTTACGAAGCCCCCGCCGAACGCTACTCGCAATAAAAGCGCCCCGGTTGCGAGTTTCGCAACCGGGGCGCTGGTACTTCTGACTACCGCTTTACCTGCTCTTGACTACGCTGCCACTTGCGCAGCTTGCCGACTGTGCAGCTTGCGGCTTATTGCCCGCGATAGGTCGAGAACGGACCTTGTTGTACCGAAGACGGCGCACCGGAAGCCGACGAGACGGCGCTCACGCCCCCCACGTCTTGCGAGCTCTGAGCAACCGCGGCCACAGTGGTGCCGGTCTGCGGAACGCTCTTCGGATAGTTGGTGTCGTTCTGATTCAGGAGGCCCGCTTTTTGCGCGGCCACCAGTTCAGCACGCACCTGTGCGCGCGTCACCGGACCGTTTGCCTGCTGTGCGAACGAAACAGCCGGGACGATAAGAGCGGATGCAACGATTACTGCGGAAAGAAGCGATTTCATGATGACCTCCGGTTTTCGATTGTTGATCAGATCGACTTGAATTGCGTTTCCTGATCTGTTGGAACGAGTTTATTTTCCGTAGGGCAAGTAAAAAAGCGCCTTTCCATGAAAAGATTGTTACGAATTTTGAAATGGTCTGGAAGCGGTTTCACGGGCCTGCATCGTCACGACGCTGGCACACAGAAGCGCCTATCATGAAGTTCGGTCCACGTCCGCGCCCGCAGCGCCGCGCGGCACGCCCCGAAGGAAGTCCTCTTGGGGGACTCGCGATCGATGCCGAAGCCGCAAGCACCCGGACGGGACCGTTGCGGCGGGCATCATGTTCGGTTAAAGAGCGGCGTCAGGCAGGGCACAACAGGAGAGAACGATGAAGCGCAAGGCATCAGCAGTCTGGCAAGGCGGCCTGCAAGACGGTAAGGGCTCGATTTCCACCGACAGCGGCGTCCTCAAGGAGACTCAATACTCGTTTTCGACACGTTTCGCGGACGGCATCGGCACGAATCCGGAAGAGCTGATTGCGGCTGCGCACGCGGGTTGTTTTTCGATGGCGTTATCGGCGGAACTGGGCAAGGCCGGCATCAGGCCCGAACATATCGGCACCACGGCAACCGTCACGCTCGACAAGGATGGTGGCGGCTTTTCGATCACCGCGGTGCATCTCGATGTGGCGGTGAAGATCCCCGGCGGCGACAAAGCCGCATTCGACAAAGCCACCGCGGACGCCAAGGCGGGCTGCCCAGTATCGAAGGTATTGAACGCAACGATCACGATGGACGCCAAGCTCGAAACCTGAGCGCGTGGTTCTTCTGCTGCGAAGATATTCGAGGCCGGCGGGCGGGTAGCACTCGCCGCCGGCATTGACCTGTTGATCAACACTCACGACGGTCCGCTGCCGCGCTTCGCGCGCGGCGCGGTCGTCGTCTTCCATGGAACCGTCAATGACAACGCAAACAGAAAAGGCACGGCAATTCCAGTCTTATCACACAGCCAGCGAGGCTTTCATCATCCCGAATCCGTGGGACATCGGCACCGCGCGGTTGCTGGCGCTGGCCGGCTTCAAGGCGCTCGCGACCAGCAGCGCCGGCTACGCGTTTTCGCGCGGCTTGCCGGATAACTCGATCGGCCGCGCGCAGATGATGGTGCACCTCGCCGAGATCGCCGGCGCGACCGATTTGCCGGTGAGCGCCGATCTGGAGAACGGTTTCGGCGACGCCCCCGAAGATGCCGCTGAAACGATCACGCAAGCGGCAGCTGCAGGCGTGGTCGGCGGCTCGATCGAGGATGCGACCGGTCGCGCCGACGAACCGATCTACCCGTTCGAGGCCGCGGTGGAACGGGTGCGCGCGGCCGCCGAAGCGGCTCGCTCACTGCCGTTTCCGTTCACGCTGACGGCGCGCGCCGAGAATTACCTGGTCGGCCGGGCCGATCTCGACGATACGATCCGGCGCCTGCAGGCCTATCAGGAAGCCGGCGCCGACGTCCTCTACGCGCCCGGTTTGAAGACGCGCGAAGAGATCGCCGCGGTGGTCGGCGCGCTTGAGCGGCCCGTCAATGTGCTGATGGGTTTGCAAGGCGTGCTGCTCAGCTTCGACGAACTTCAGGCGCTGGGCGTGCAGCGGGTGAGTGTGGGCGGATCGCTCGCGCGTGCGGCGCTCGGTGCGTTCCTGCGGGCGGCGTATGAAATGCGCGATCACGGCACCTTCAACTATACGAAAGACGCTGTCAGCGGCAATGAAATCAATCAGCTTTTCACCACCGCATCGCAGAAGTGGCAGAAAGAGCGATGAGACAGCCCTGACCATCCGGCTACGAGAACTCGCCTTGATTTATTGAACGGGTAGTCATAATATCCGTCACATGAAGCAATCTGGCAATTCCAACCAATCCGCGAAAAAAGGTGGCGAGGTCTGCCCTCGGGGCCGGCCGCGCGAGTTCGACACGGACACCGTGCTGGCGAGCGCGAGTCAGGTTTTCTGGAACCATGGCTATCACGCCACCTCGATCGACGATCTCTGCAAGGCGACCGGCCTGCTACGCGGCAGCCTGTACGGCGTGTTCGGCGACAAGCACGGCATCATGCTGGCCGCGCTCGATCATTATGCGGAGGGCTCGGTCGCGCGGCTGGCTGAACGGCTGAATGCGCCAGTCGCGCCGGAAGTGGCATTGCGCCACGCTTTGATGCATTACGCGCGGGTTGCGAGCGCGCTGACGGGCGAGCGCAGTTGCTTCATCACCAACACCACGTTGGAGATGCAACCCGGCGACGAAGAGCTGCGCACGCGCGTCGCGGCGATCCAGCGCCGCATGGCGACTTTGCTGGCGGCGGCGGTGATTCGCGGCCAGGCGAGCGGCGCCTTCGATTCGACGCTCGATGAAAAGGCCGTCGGCGACTTCCTGCTGTGCGTGATACAAGGATTGCGCGTGCTCGGGCGGGTGGCTCATGGAGAAGACGCGCTCACGAACATCGTGAACGTCGCCATGCGCGCGCTCGTCTAATTTTTTTTGCCTAATTTTTGAACGATCAGTCATGAATTGCGAAACCATCAAGTCCGCTCCGGCAGCATTTGCCGGACCCGCTGGACCCGCCGCCGCCGTGGTGTGCGCTGTTGAACAGACCGCGCCGCGCTTTGAGCGCCAGGGGCTCGCGCTCGCCGTGCTGTTCGTCGGCGCGTTTCTCGCGCCGCTCGACTATTTCATTGTCAACCTTGCGTTGCCGTCGATCCATACGGGGCTGAACGCCAGCGACGCGCAGTTGCAACTCGTAGTGTCTGCCTACGCGTCCGCGTACGCCGTGTTGCTGATCACGGGCGGGCGCCTGGGCGACCTGTACGGCCGGCGCCGCATGTTCATGACCGGGATGGCGGCATTCGTGGTCGCCTCGGCGTTGTGTGGTTTTGCCACCAGCGGCCACATGCTGGTGATCTCGCGGATCGTGCAGGGCGTGGCGGCCGCGGTGATGGCGCCGCAAGTGCTGGCAACGATTCGCGCGGTCGTGCCGCTGCATCAGCAGACCAAAGTGATGAGCTTCTACGGCTTCATGTTCGGCATGTCGTCGATCGTCGGGCAACTCGGCGGCGGCGCGCTGATCACGTATCACCCGTTCGGACTCGACTGGCGCATCATCTTTCTGCTCAATATTCCGATCGGCATTCTCGCGTTCATCGGCACGTGGAAGTTCGTTCCGGAGAATCAGCCGGCCACGCGCATCGGCATCGACGTGAAGGGTGTCGCGCTGCTCTCCGCGGTGCTGCTGCTCATCATCTATCCGATGACGCATGGCCGCGAAGCCGGCTGGCCGGCGTGGACCTTCGCGATGTTCGCGCTTGCCGCGCCCGCGTTCGCGCTATTCGTGGCGACCGAGCGGCGTGTCGAGCGGCGTGGCGGCCATCCGCTGGTGGATCTGCAATTGTTTCGCAACCCGGCGTTCGCACTGGGTCTCGTGCTCGCGTTCCTGTTCTATTGCAACAGCGCATTTTTCCTGACCTACGGGATCTTTCTGCAAACCGGTTTGCACTGGAGCCCGCTCGCTTCGGGCATGGCCATCATGCCGTTCGCGGTCGGCTTCGTGGTCGGCCCGCTGACCTCGCCGGCCGTGGTCAATCGCATCGGCGGGCATGTGCTGACGCTCGGCTTTTCGATGATGACGGTGGGTTTCACGGTCACGGGCTGGTCCGCCACTCACGCCGCTATGCCGGACCTGCTGTTCTATTGCGGGCTGGTGTGCGCGGGCGTCGGCCACGGCCTGTTGCTGCCGTCGATCATGCGCATCGTGCTGCTGGAAGTCGTACCCGAGAAGGCAGGGCTCGCTTCGGGCGTGGTGTCGTCGACCTTGCAGATCGGCTCGGCCTTCGGCACCGCGGCGATCAGCGGCGCGTTCTTCGGCGTGATCGGGGGCCGCGCGACGCCGGATGCGTATGCGCATGGGTTCCAGTACAGCCTCGCAATCAATGCGTTGCTCATGCTCGCGTGTATTGGTTTGAGCGTGCTGCTGGTGCGGCATCAGCAATTGGCATTGCGCCGGGTTGCAGCGCCGCTTTGATAGCGCGCGGAGAAAACGATTTCAACTACGCTGCCTAAAAACTTTTATGCACTTTAAACAAAGTGCTTCCGCAGCATCGCGGATTTACCGGTGAGTTTTCCGTTCACAGGTAATTTCGTTTTAACGGCGATCAGAATAAACCCGAATTAAATCGCCATCCGTAGATTAGATGTGACAAAAACCAGGACGCATCTTTTACGTGCCGATTTGAGTCGCTGCCGTAAAATTTCCTATCGTGCAGTGCCGCATGGGCGGGGGTTGTCGCTGTTTTTGAAGGGTTTTCCCGAGATATTCAGCCGATGGAGCGAGTCGAAGAGACACTTCGGTGCGGTTGGAAACAGTATCAACAAAAAGCACTTGCGGCGGATAAATTCGATTGCTAATCTTGGCAAACTTTTTAGAGGTTCTCTTCAGTAGGTCGAATGTCGAAATGCGCGTCTCAATGGCCTAAAACCACTTAACAGGTCCGTAGGGGAATGAATATGCTGACCGCTACCATTGACGAATTCCAAACTCAGCCAGCCGCACGCTTCAGTGCCGGCGACGTCGTTACGTTGAAGGAAGGTGGTCCGCGCATGACCGTGACCTATGCGGGTCCCGTGGCGCTCAATCCGGGCGACTGGCTGATCTGCGAATGGTTTGACGAACACGGCGAACTGCGCCGCGAGATGTTTGCGTACGAGAGCGTACGGGCCGAGCCGCGCTCGATTCCCGCGGCCTCCGTGCTGTGGGGCAGGATTGGGCGGGCGGCTTAAAGCCGCGAGTAACAGCTCCGTCATTGAACTGTGCCTATAGACTTGTGACTCAGCCGGCCCCGTAGAGGCCGAAGATCGCTTGCGCGACGAGGCTAGGGGAGCGCGCGGAGGTGGGGCGAGGCGTTCGGCTGCCCAGATGTCCCCCCGCTGTCGCGTCCGCCCCGATCAGAAGCGCGCTCATCAGATACTCCACTGCCTCAGACATGGGCTGCCTCCTTCGGCGAGGCTGACGCAGACGGCGCTCGCGCGCTCACCACCCAGCAAGCAGCGGTGTAGCGAACTTCGATTCCATGCACATAGGGATCGAAGGCGGCACGGACCGTCTCGATAACTTGCGTGCGCGTGTGCTCGTCCGCCTCCTGAAGGATCCTGCCGACGGGGCCGAGCCGGCTGAGGTAGCCGACCAATTCCTTTTCGGGCAGCGTGCAGTCCACGTCGATCGGCCGGATGTCGATCCCGGCCCAGCCGCTCTCGTCGAGGATGGAAGAGATCCGCTGCCGGTCCGCGAAGGCGAACTGCCCCGGCGCGCCTGGTTGGCGGGCGGGAAGGTTCGGGCGTAGCGGCGCCGCGGCGCGCTCGGGGGTCGTCATGAACGGATTTTCCGCGGCACTGCGCCAGGCGATGAACCGGAGTTCGGCGTCGTTCGTTGCGGCGCGCCGCAGGTTCGCGAAGGCTTGGACCGGGTTGTCGAAGAACATGACGCCGAAGCGCGACATGATCCTTTCGAAGCTCGCCGGCTCGAAGGCATGGGTCTGCGCGTCGGCACAGATGAAACGTGCCGTCGAGCCATCCCGTTCGGCGCGTGCCTGGGCGGCGGCGATCATCGGAGCCGAAATATCGGCGCCGACGCAACGCCCCTTCGCGCCGAGCCGCCGCGCCACGGCCAGCGTCGTGCTGCCCGTGCCACAGCCGACGTCGAGCACCCGGTGCCCGGATCCGGCACACGTCATGTCGACAAGCAGGTCTTCAAATGGCTTGAACATCTCGTCGAGCACCTCCTGCGCTGCCACCCAGGCGCGTCCGGCGCTGCCGTTCCAAAGCGCCGTCTGCTCGTTTTCAGTCTGCTGGTTGACACTCATGGTCGTTGTCCTTTGCTTGCGCCCCGGGGAGCGGAAGCTAAACTATGCAAGTTCAAGTCGACTTGAGGTCAAGAGGTGAACAAGCTAGACATCGCCGAGGTGGCGCAGCGATCCGGCGTTCCCGCATCGACGCTGCGGTTCTACGAGGAAAAGGGGCTGATTGCCTCCTGCGGCCGGCGAGGGTTGCGCCGCCTGTTCGATGCGGGCGTGCTGGAGCGGCTGGCACTGATCGCGCTGGGGCGCGCCGCCGGCTTCTCGCTTGATGAGATTGCGCTGATGTTCGCACCGGAGGGGCCGCCGCGTATCGACCGGCAGATGCTCGCGGCCAAGGCGGAGGAACTGGACAGGACGATCCGCAAACTGAGCGCCATGCGCGACGGTCTGCGGCACGCCGCGGCTTGCCCCGCACCGAGCCATATGGAATGCCCCACCTTCCGTCGCATCGTGCGGGCCGCCGCCTCTGGCGCGATCCGAGCGCGAGAGAGGAAGGCTCCGCCGCCACCCTGGAATTAGTCCGGCGCGCAGCGGAGCGCTATCCGTCGATCAATTTCAATCCCGCCACCGAGAGCACGATCAACGTCATGCAAATCACACGGGGCGCGGAAACCGGGTCGTTGAAAAGCATCACGCCGAGCACGGTGATGCCGAGCGACCCGATCCCAGTCCACACCACGTAAGCCGTCCCGGCCGGCAAATGCTTCATCGCCAGCGTCAGCAAAAACACGCTGCCGAGCGCGGCTGCAATTCCGCCGATGCTCGGCCACAGGCGCGTCCATCCATTTGCATATTTCAGCGCCAGCGCCATCAGGATTTCGACCGCGCTTGCTGCGAGCAGAATTAGCCATGCCATCGTGAGCTCCATTGATGAGTGAGTGGTTAATGAGCGGCCAGCTTAGGGCTATAGTGATGCGCTCACCATTACTTACCCACTGGTAACCATGGCATTGCCCGAGTCCGTCAACGAGCCCTTCGCACCGGCCGATCAGCCCTATCGCGGCGACGTCTTCGACGCGGCCTGTTCGTCGCGCCTCGCGCTCGAACTGATCGCGGGGAAGTGGACGCTGCTTATCCTGCCGGCGTTATTGTCCGGCCCGATGCGCAACAATGCGCTGCTGCGCAAGATCGGCGGTATTTCACAGAAGGTGCTGACGCAGACGCTCAAGGAACTCGAGCGCAACGGTCTGGTGATCCGCGAGGCGCAGCCGGGTGCGGTGGCGCATGTGGAGTACCGGCTCAGTGAACTGGGACGAACGCTCAGTGACGCGCTGGTGACGCTCGATCATTGGGCCGAGGAAAACGCGGCCAGGCTCGACGCTGCGCGTGAACGCTACGACGCGCGGCAGCAAACGCACCGCTAGCTGATGGCGGCCTGATCGCTGCCGGGTTGCTACATGGTTGCTACATGGTTGCTGCTTATTTAAGGGTGCTTATTTTCCGCTTGCTCACGCGCCGTTGCGCGCTTCTTCACGCGCATCAGAAGCGCCGACGAAAACGATCTCATCAGCACGACCTTACGCTTCTGCACGATTTCACCCGCGACATTCTTCGGCGGGTTCGGCTGCAACGACCAGTAGAGCGCGAGCAGCCAGCCGAACCCGGTCCAGCCGATGCACGCGTTGAACAGCGCCAGCGTCAGCAGGTCGTGGCGCTTGCGGCGGTCCGCCAGAATCGACGGCAGGAAATACAGCGCCAATGCAAGCACCGCGGCGATGGCCTGAACGACGATATTGCCACCCATAGCCCGGCTCTCCAATACACGACGTATGCCACGATTGTCGCGCGATTGCCTTGTTTGCGCACCTGATTTACCCCTTGCCAGGCGGAGCATCGCCAGCGTCTCGCGCGTGAAAACGCGGCGAGGGGTTTAGCCGGTTCTTCATCAGGACTATCATGGGCGTTTCGACTGAACAGAACCCGAACGGACCGCCATCATGATCTCCGACGATACGACCCAGCACGCTCAGCGCATCAACCACGACACGCTACGCGAATTCGTAGACCGCAAATGGAACGACGAGATCGTGCCGGCGCTGACGGACTACATCGCGGTGCCTGCCAAGAGTCCGGCGTTCGATCCCGACTGGGTCGCGCACGGCTATCTGGAGCGCGTGATCACCGATGCGGCGCAGTGGGCCGAACAGCAGCCGGTGCGCGGTCTGAAGCTGGAAGTGGTCCGTCTGCCGGGCCGCACGCCGGTGATTTTCTTCGAAACGGCCGCCACCCGTTCGGGCAGTGAAGAAACGATCGTGCTGTACGGCCACCTCGACAAGCAGCCTGAGTTCGACGGCTGGCGCAACGACCTCGGGCCGTGGACGCCGAAGCTCGAAAACGACAAGCTGTACGGCCGCGGCGGCGCCGACGACGGCTACGCGATTTACGCCAGCCTGACGGCGATCGCCGCGCTGGACGCGCAAGGCATCGAACGTCCGCGCTGCGTTGGGCTGATCGAAACGTGCGAGGAGTCGGGCAGTTACGATCTGCTGCCGTACGTCGACGCCTTGCGCGAACGTCTCGGCAAAGTGGGGCTGGTGGTGTGCCTCGATTCCGGCGCGGGCAACTACGATCAACTGTGGCTCACCACGTCGCTGCGTGGCCTGGTGGCCGGCGACCTCGAAGTCCAGGTGCTCGATGAAGGCATCCACTCGGGCGGCTACGGCGGCATCGTACCGTCGAGCTTCCGCATCATGCGGCAACTGTTCGACCGCCTCGAAGACGCGTCCAACGGCAATCTGCTGCCGAAGGGTTTTCATTGCCCGATCCCGGTCGAGCGCCTGCGCGAAGCAGAGGCGACCGCCCAGATTCTCGGCGACGATGTCTGGAAGAAAATTCCGTGGGCCTGCGGCCAGGATGGCCGCCAGGTGCTGCCCACCACCACCGATCCGCAAGAGGCCTTGCTCAATTCGACGTGGCGTCCGTCGCTGTCCGTGACCGGCGCGGCCGGCTTGCCCGCTCTCGCCGATGCCGGCAACGTGCTGCGCCCGCGCACGGCGTTCAAGCTGTCGCTGCGCCTGCCGCCGCTCATCGAGGCGGAGAAAGCCGTCGCCGAACTGAAGTCGCTGCTCGAATTCGATCCGCCGTACAACGCCAAGGTGACCTTCAAGCCGGACGCGGGCGCGGCTACCGGCTGGAGTGCGCCCGATCTGGCGCCGTGGCTCGCAACGGCGCTCAACGACGCATCGCGTCAGCACTACGGCGCGGACGTCGCGTACATCGGGCAGGGCGGCACGATCCCGCTGATGAACGTGCTGAAAGCCGGCTTCCCGCAGTCGCAGTTCATGGTGTGCGGCGTGCTCGGGCCGAAGTCGAACGCGCACGGGCCGAATGAGTTTCTGCACGTGCCGTATGGCAAGAAGCTGACGGCAGCCGTTGCCGAGGTGATCGCCGCCGCGCCTTGAGCGCGGAGCAGGCCGACCGCTGGTCGGCGCGTCTGCCGCATCTGCAGCAACGCCGCGTTCGATCAAGCGGGTGAGTGGGTCACCCGCGCCATTTATGCCATTTGAATGCTCCGCGTCTGGTGGCGCTGCCCGGCAGCCCGCCAATAGCAAAAACAAATACCCACAAGCTATATTTTCGATTGCATTACCTAATCAAAAATTACTTCTTTTGCTTCCCATTCCGGCAAGAAATTCCGTATTTGCTCGTTCACTAATTAGTTGGCAGTTTGCTGTCTTCGTGCCGGTAATTTCGCCCATCTTCGGTGCGCAACCGTTTGCGCTCGCGTGGTGTTTTAAACAACGCCGGTCCTCCCGCCACAGCTCCGCCTGGCGTGCTTTTGAACATGCTTTACATTCATCTGTTCGTTACCCCGCTCCCATCCGATTCTGGTCTGCTTTAGGCTCGCATTGCATTGCCAATGTTTAACCTTAAAAGGACCATTCAAATGAATCTGCATAGCCACCACGCCTGCCGCCCATTCCTCGAAGCCGGCAATTTGTCGCAAGTCTCCGCTTACTACGAAGAAGGACGCAACGTCATGTGGATGATGTTGCGCGCGCAGCCGCGTCCCTGTTTTAACCTCGAACTGGTGCACGACATTCTGGGTCTCGCGCAGGCAGCGCGAGAGTCCGGCTTGCCGATCGACTTCTGGGTTACCGGCTCGTTGATTCCAGGCGTGTTCAATGTCGGGGGCGACCTCGATTTCTTTGCCGACGCGATCCGCTCGGGCAAGCGCCCGGCGCTGATGGCCTATGCGCGTGCCTGCGTCGATTGCGTGCATGCCGCGGCGCGCGGCTTCGATACGGGTGCGATTTCGATCGCGATGGTGGAGGGCTCGGCACTTGGAGGCGGGTTCGAAGCCGCGTTGGCGCACCATTTCCTGCTCGCGCAAAACGACTCGCGCATGGGCTTCCCGGAGATCGCGTTCAATTTGTTCCCGGGCATGGGCGGCTATTCACTGGTTGCACGCAAAGCGGGCATGCGCCTCGCCGAAGAGCTGATCGGCGTGGGCGAATCGCATACGGCGGAATGGCACTTCGGCAAGGGCCTCGTCGACCACCTGTTCGAGCCGGGCGAAGCCTATATGGCGACACGCACCTTCATCGACACGCTCAAGCCGAAGATGAACGGGATTCGCGCGATGCTGCGGGCGCGCCAACGCGTGCTGCAACTGTCGCGCGCCGAGCTGATGGAAATTACCGAAGACTGGGTGGACGCCGCCTTCACGATCGAGGAGAAGGACCTCGCTTTCATGGAGCGGCTCGTGATGCTGCAAAATCGCCGCACTGCCAACCTGCGCCAGACGGCGGCCACTACGGCCAGTTTCGCCTGAGTCGACCCTGGCTCAACGTCAATAAGCCGCTGGCGAGGGTCCCCCACCAAGGGGACTTCCTTCGGGGCGCCCCCCAAGGGGACTTCCTTCGGGGCGCGCGGAAGCTCAGGCAATCAGTCTGAGCTTCTGTCTATCCTGCAACCAGCGTTCGAATTCCAGGACCGGCATGGCCTGACCGTACAGGAAGCCTTGCACGTAGTCGACGCCCAGCCCCCTCATGAACATCTCTTCCGATTCGGTTTCGATGCCTTCGGCGACCACCTTGAAGTTCAGCTCCTGAGCGACCGCCACCATCGAGCGCACCAGCGCTTGGGCTTTGGTATTCGCGTTGATCGAGCGCACGAAGCTGCGATCGAGCTTGATGACGTCGAGCGGAATGCGCCCCAACTGCGACAGCGACGAATAACCGGTGCCGAAGTCGTCGAGGTGGACCTGTGCGCCGAGCTGACGGAATTGCCTGATCAGATCGATCGCAGCCGCTTCGTCCTCGATCAGGCAACTCTCGGTGAGTTCGAGGTCGATCAGACACGGGTCGAGCCTGGCGTGCTGCAGCGCTTCGCTGAAATGCCGGACCACGGCGGTATCGACCAGTTGCCGCGCCGACACGTTGATCGCGACGCGCAGGTTGTAGCCGTCCGCCTTCCATTTGGCGGCTTGCCTCGCGGCCGTTTCCATGACCCAGCGGCCGAGCACGCCGATCAACCCGGATTCTTCCGCATAACGGATGAACTCGGCCGGCATGATCTGCCCGCGTTCCGGCGAATTCCAGCGCACCAGCGCCTCGACGCCTTGTACGACGCCGGTGGCGAGCACCAGCTTCGGCTGATAGTGCAGCGTCAGTTGACCCTCTTCGAGGCCGCGACGCAGGTTGGTATCGAGCCACATGTACTCGGCGACCTTGCGGTTCATTTCCGGCGAGAACACGCGGTAGGTGCGCTTGCCTTCGTCCTTGGCGACGTACATCGCCGTGTCCGCCGAACGGATCACGGATTCGAGGCTGTCGCTGTGCTCCGGATAGAGCGCGATGCCGATCGAGCAGCCGGTGTAGACCTCGACCAGCCCAAGGCTGAACGGCGTGCGCAGACGTTCGAGGATGCGCTGCGCGGTGGCTTCGAGTTCGTGAGCGGTGCCTTTGGCGGCGAGCACGATGAATTCGTCGCCGCCCAGACGCGCGAGCGTGTCGTCTTCGTGCAGGCAGGTGCTGATGGCCGCCGACACATCGCAGATCAGCCGGTCGCCGAATACGTGACCGTAGTGATCGTTGACCTTCTTGAAGTTGTCGAGATCGAGGAACAGCACGCCGACCGATTCGCCTTCGCCGGCTTCTTCGATGGCGGCGCGAATCTTGTCCTGGATCGCGTTGCGATTGGCGAGGCCGGTGAGCGAATCGGTATTCGCCAGTTCGGAGAGCCGTTCCTGCGCGTTCCTTTCTTCCGTGATGTCGGTGCCGGAGCAGATCAGGAATTGTTCTTCGACACCGCTGCCGCTGTGCACGAACTTGTTGCGAAACAGGAACAGCCGTTCGCCTTGCAGGGTTTTGACGCGACGCTCGACTTCGTATGACACGCCGCGATTGAAGAAGCCCGCGATGTTCTGGCTCGACGCCGCGCCTGCCTCGGTGGACATGAACAGCGCCCACACATTGCGGCCGATGATGTCTTCCTCTTTCACGCCGGTGAGTTCTTCGGCGAGGCGATTGAAGCGCTGTATCCGGCCATGCCTGTCGACGATGACGACGACCGAGTTGACTTCGGAGACGACCTGTTCGGCGAACGACAGACCGTGGACCAGATCGCGGGCGACGGATTCCGTGTCGTCGTAGGCCGAGGCGGTGCCGGCCCAGGTGTTGCTGGACAGTTTTTTGCCGACGAGGTGCAGCCGCAGCGGTTCGCCGAACAGCCGCACGTCGAGGATGAGACTCGAGGTGACGCCGGTGAGGCAACGGATTTGCGAAGCCTGCTGGGGATTTAGCGGAATGGCGACATTGGCGGGCACGTCACCGGTGACGGGGGTGAGTTCCAGCGCGTTGCTGTCGTTCGACAAACGCCAGCATGGGCTGCTCGTGCCGAACTGCGCATAAAGCACCTGGTCGTGTTGGTCGTCGTTCATGAGATTCCCGGCGGAGTGTGCCTGCGGGCCTGCAGTGGTTGCGGGTTGACGGGCAAACAGTCTTCATCAGATGTAAGACTTGTCCCATTGTAGCGAAGCGGCTGGAGTTCGGGCTTATAAACATTAACGGTTTCATAAGCTGGGGCTTTAGGTTTTTGTCGCTGGCGCGGTTTGTGCTCTGGTTTTTGCCCTTCAGGCGGTTTCTGTCTGTTTGCCTACGGCGGTGGGCTTTGCTTTCGTTTTTGTCTACGCGGCGCTTATGTCTGTGTGCCTGTGGCGTTGGCCTTTCCTTGATTTCTTAGTGGTCTATTAGCGTCGCCCCTGTGCGGGGCAGGCACTTACTTTCTTTGCCGCCGCAAAGAAAGTAAGCAAAGAAAGCGGCTCAAACCGCTAATGCTAAGCGGGTCCCCTGGCTTGGAGCTCAGGATTACCCACATCTCGTGATGTGAATCACCCGTCCTGGCTAAAGATCCGGTACATCTCGGTGATTTCGTGAAGGACCAGGAACCCTCGCCACATGACGGTGGGCCCGGGCGGGTGATCATGCTTACGGTTCAGATAACCGCCGAGTTTGGCGATCCACAGTACGACTTCGCCTAGCGAAGGCGTTGCCACCGGTGGTTTTGAGGTGCGGTTGGCGCGGCAGTAAAGCGCGCGCCATTCGTCGGGCTGAAGTAGCACTTCACACGACAGATCCGGGTCGGCCCGACCCAGCAGCGTGGCGTACATGATTCGCCAGCTGATCACTGCAAATAGCGCGGTCGCGCGGACGAACCGTTCAAGATTGCCGAACTGGCGCGCCTCGATCCGACAGCCGCTTTTGAGCACACGATGCCACGATTCGATCGTCCAGCGACGTGCATACCATTCGAGTCGTTCAAGTGCATCGCTCAGCGTGAGCGTGGGCACAGAGCTGAGCAGCATCCACTCGAGCGGCTCGACGCCCGCTGGCGGATCGGTTTCAAGTGCGTGGATTGCAAACACCTCCACCGGGGTGAGCCGGGCGCGCCCGGTGCCTTTGGTCGACGCTCTGGGTGGTGCAATCAGGCTGACCTGCGTGCAACGCAGCGTCAGACGCGCAATGCGCCGGGCCATGTTGCGGTGTGCCGGCAACTCCAGCTCGATTTCGCCCAAGGGGGCGCTCGCCGTCACCGTGTCCCAGAGATAACGCTCGGGGTGCGCCGTCCGACGGTCCCATGCCGCACGAATGAGCCAGTCTACGCCAGCAGGCCGCTCGGCCACGAACACTTCATAGACGTCGCTTTCGCGGTCGCCCACGCCCACCATGCGCGTATCGGGACATCGGGTCTTAAGGGCTGCCAGATGGTTCAGACCCTCAACCCATTTAACGCTTTCCTTGTCATTGAAGTCGCGCTTTGAGCGTTGACGCCTGCGGCCCAGATCTGCGTCATCGCGCACCCACGTCTTCATGCCCAGCACGCCGAGCGGCAGGCCTTCCGGTGTCACGGCCAGCAGGCTGTGCAGCATGAAGCCGCGCGACTGGTTGCCCGTGCCGTAGCCCAGGCCTTCGGTCGCGCCCAGATGCGTCAGGTTGAATTCGGTTGTGTCCTGCACCGCGAGCACGACTGGCACCTGGGTCATGCGCTTGAGCGTCTGGTCTACGTGAGGTGCAAGCACACCGTCCGTATCGACCTGGTCGTTATCGAAGAAGCGATAGGCCGCCTTGAGTTCGGCGGCATCCATGGAGCGTGGAAACGAGCAGTCCGGTGTGCTGGCAAGCCGGCGTGCCAGTGCAACGAGCCGATTCGTCAAACGGGCATCGCCCAGATTTGCCGCACCGAATTCGATGTCGGCCCAGTCGTCCTGGTCATCCTGATTCTCGGTCGAAGGCAATTGCGTCTGGTTCCTGTGGCGGTGCCTCAAGTTAACACCACCTCAAGCTGTTTACAAGCGCTATCCCGGCACAGATGTGGGTAATCCTGAGGGCTTGGAGGAGGTAGTGGAGCATCTGGAATCAGTGTTCTCGCACACTCCGCGCTGGTGACAAGGCAGTCATACTTCCGGCAGCGCTGCGCGCGCCGTAGCGGTGCTTCATTAAACCACCCGGCGCTTTTGGCGCCTGCACCTGGTTCGGCGCGGTGGCTCGCACTCGCGTCCCAAATGCCTGGCCCTCGCGTCCCCCATTCCTTGCCGAGCCGCTAGCGTTTCTGTCGAAGTGGTGGCCCGCATTCCCACTTCGGCGCTTCGCTGACGCAAAGTGGCCCGCACTTTCGCAATTCAGCGCCTCGCCGAGGCGAAGCCGATGGCTCCCATCGAGCGAAAAACCAGCTACTGATTTCCGTAGCAGACCGTCCCAGCGAGCACGCAGTGCGAGGCGGGAAGAATGACGCCGGAGGCGCCAATCTGCGATCGGTGTTGGGAAGTACCGCTACGGCGCGCGCAGCGCCGCCGGAAGTATGACTGCCTTGTCACCAGCGCGGAGTGTGCGAGAACACAGATTCCAGATGCTCCACTACCTCCTCCAAGCCCTCAGGATTACCCACATCTCGTGATGTGAATCACCCGTCCTGGCTAAAGATCCGGTACATCTCGGTGATTTCGTGAAGGACCAGGAACCCTCGCCACATGACGGTGGGCCCGGGCGGGTGATCATGCTTACGGTTCAGATAACCGCCGAGTTTGGCGATCCACAGTACGACTTCGCCTAGCGAAGGCGTTGCCACCGGTGGTTTTGAGGTGCGGTTGGCGCGGCAGTAAAGCGCGCGCCATTCGTCGGGCTGAAGTAGCACTTCACACGACAGATCCGGGTCGGCCCGACCCAGCAGCGTGGCGTACATGATTCGCCAGCTGATCACTGCAAATAGCGCGGTCGCGCGGACGAACCGTTCAAGATTGCCGAACTGGCGCGCCTCGATCCGACAGCCGCTTTTGAGCACACGATGCCACGATTCGATCGTCCAGCGACGTGCATACCATTCGAGTCGTTCAAGTGCATCGCTCAGCGTGAGCGTGGGCACAGAGCTGAGCAGCATCCACTCGAGCGGCTCGACGCCCGCTGGCGGATCGGTTTCAAGTGCGTGGATTGCAAACACATCCACCGGGGTGAGCCGGGCGCGCCCGGTGCCTTTGGTCGACGGTCTGGGTGGTGCAATCAGGCTGACCTGCGTGCAACGCAGCGTCAGACGCGCAGTGCGCCGGGCCATGTTGCGGTGTGCCGGCAACTCCAGTTCGATCTCGCCTGATGGGGCGCTCGCCGTCACCGTGTCCCAGAGATAACGCTCGGGGTGCGCCGTCCGACGGTCCCATGCCGCACGAATGAGCCAGTCTACGCCAGCAGGCCGCTCGGCCACGAACACTTCATAGACGTCGCTTTCGCGGTCGCCCACGCCCACCATGCGCGTATCGGGACATCGGGTCTTAAGGGCTGCCAGATGGTTCAGACCCTCAACCCATTTAACGCTTTCCTTGTCATTGAAGTCGCGCTTTGAGCGTTGACGCCTGCGGCCCAGATCTGCGTCATCGCGCACCCACGTCTTCATGCCCAGCACGCCGAGCGGCAGGCCTTCCGGTGTCACGGCCAGCAGGCTGTGCAGCATGAAGCCGCGCGACTGGTTGCCCGTGCCGTAGCCCAGGCCTTCGGTCGCGCCCAGATGCGTCAGGTTGAATTCGGTTGTGTCCTGCACCGCGAGCACGACTGGCACCTGGGTCATGCGCTTGAGCGTCTGGTCTACGTGAGGTGCAAGCACACCGTCCGTATCGACCTGGTCGTTATCGAAGAAGCGATAGGCCGCCTTGAGTTCGGCGGCATCCATGGAGCGTGGAAACGAGCAGTCCGGTGTGCTGGCAAGCCGGCGTGCCAGTGCAACGAGCCGATTCGTCAAACGGGCATCGCCCAGATTTGCCGCACCGAATTCGATGTCGGCCCAGTCGTCCTGGTCATCCTGATTCTCGGTCGAAGGCAATTGCGTCTGGTTCCTGTGGCGGTGCCTCAAGTTAACACCACCTCAAGCTGTTTACAAGCGCTATCCCGGCACAGATGTGGGTAATCCTGAGCTCCAAGCCAGGGGACCCGCTTAGCATTAGCGGTTTGAGCCGCTTTCTTTGCTTACTTTCTTTGCGGCGGTGGCAAAGAAAGTAAGCGCCTGCCCCGCACAGGGGCGACGCTAATAGACCACTAAGAAATCAAGGAAAGGCCAACGCCATCGGCACACAGCCAAAAAGCGCCGAGCAGGCAACCAGCACAGGGGGGAACGCAAATAAACCAATAAGAAGAGAAAAAAACCACCGCCATAAGCACACAAAAGAATGCCGCCGCCAAAGGCAAAAAAAAACCTCAAAACCTTCGAGCCAACACCCCCCGAGCCAGCTCCCGCTCCGAAGGCACCACCTCAATTGAAGCTTGAAACCAGAAAACCCCCGCCACGAGAGTGGCAACAACCACGCCATCGCGATACAAAACCCGATTGCCAGCGACAGCAGGCACCCTATCACCGATCAGCAAAGTACCAACAAGATTCAAAGGATCCGTCCCCGCGACACAAACAAAAGCACCATCGTTCGCATGTCGCCGAACTTCCCGCAATAACGGAATTGCCTCCGGCAAAGCAAACTGCTCCCCAGCAAGCCCATTGACAAAGCGGCCACCACGCACGAGGCCGCGCGCTTCGAGCCGCTGAAACACCCGCAATAAATCCCGCCATGGCGGCAGCCACTCCGCCTCACGTTCGAGCAAACGCCAGAACACCACCCCATAGCGCCGCAACAAAGTCATCGCGACATGCTCGAGCACCTCCGGCGCAAACTGCTGCCGCCTGCCAGGGCCCGGCAAATCCTCCGCTCCAGTGGCGGCAACCGCGCGACGACTGACCAATGCCCAGCGCCCGGCATCGTCCATCCCGCCGATCAGTGCGCTCGGCCTGCCGCGCCGGCTACCCGGAAACGCGCTACGTTTGGCGGCCGGCTTCAACAACGCACGCAATCCGGCAAAACTATCGGAATTCACAAGGCCAGCGGCAACCAGTTCACCCAGCGCGCTTTCCAGTTCCATACGCAACACGTGCACATCGGTCAGCAATTCGTCGAAGAACATCGCTCCGTGTCGCAGCAGCGCGTCGTACACGTCCTGCGCACGTGCGGACAACTCCGGCTGTTTCGACTGATCGAGCAACGCGCTCCACACGTTCAACCGACGCCGCGGCAGCAGCACGATCGGCGTGCTGCGCACCGGCCCGCTGGCGCCGCGCGCGCGCTCGGTCAGACGCGTCCAGACAATCTTGCCGGCACGGCACAATTCGTCGAGCGAAGTATTCGAATACGCCTTCACGCGCGCGGGCAGAATGTCTTCTTCCCATGCGCCCGCAGCGGCCTGGAAACCTTCCAGCTGATCGAGCACCGCCGCCAGCGCATCGCGTCCTTCACTGCGCGTGTCCGGCGTCAAATGCTGCCACTCGAACAGAAAACGCATGAAGTCGTGCCGCTCCACCGGTTCGATCTCGCGCCGCAAACGCTTGACGGTGTAGCGGTGAATTCGCGCCAGCAAATGACGCTCGCACCATTCTTCAACGGTCGCGCCCGGCGAGAAGCGGCCGCGCATCACGTAACCTTCGGCTTCGAGGCGTGTGAGCGTCTGTTCGATCGAGGCGCCGGGCAACGTCAATGCCTGCGCAATCGCGTGCACCGGCAGCGGGCCGAAGCCTGTCAGCCGCGCGCGCAGAACGTCGAGCAGCGCATCGTCGGCATTCCAGGCGTCGGTATAGCCTTTCGGTGCTTGCAACGGCGGTTCGCACGGCGCGCCGGGGTAGAGCGCCTGCAAACAGGTCAGGCGTTCGGCGGGCAGCCATACCGCGTCGTCGGCGGCGATCTGCATGCGCGTCGCGCGGCCGGATTCGGTGAGCGATGTCAGCCATGTCTGCCAGCCTTCGTTGTCGCGCGCTTCGGCGTCGGTGACGCACGCAAGGCCGGTCAGCGCTTCGTGCATCTCGTCGGCGTTGCGCGCCTGCGGCCACGCTTCGTCACGCACGCTGTCGATGGCGTCGGCATCGAGCGCGCCGAGGTCGTCGGCGGAAGACGGGTCGGTCCAGCGGCGGTTCAGCACGGCTTGCGTGCGGCGTTCTTCGATCGGCGCGTCGTCGAGATAGGCGTAGGGTTTCGCGTTGAGGATTTCGGCGGCGAGCGGCGACGGTGCCGGCAAATCGCGTGCAATCAGCTGCACGTCGCCCTGTTCGATACGGCGCAGCAGCGCCAGCCAGCGCTCGCTGTCCATCGCGTCGTGCAGACAATCGTCGACGGTTTGGTCAACCAAAGGATGGCGCGGCAGTTCGCGCTCGCCGACGATGTTCTCCAGACACGCGGCCTGCTCGGGAAACACACTCGCCAGCAAATCTTCGCTGCGCATGCGCTGCAATTGCGGCGCGGTCTTGCGCCCACCGGTGTAACGCGGCAGCCCGAGCGCGACGGTCGCATTCCAGCGCCAGCGCACGCCGAATAGCGGCGCATCGAGCAGCGCCTGAATCAGCAGATGCTCGGCGCTGTTCGAATGCAGATAACGCCACACCTCATCGAGCACGAACGAGTGGCTGCCGGTCAGCGACAGCACGATCGCGTCTTCGGTCGCGGCGGCTTGCAATTCGAAGTTGAAGGTGCGGCAAAAACGCTTGCGCAACGCGAGGCCCCACGCGCGATTCACGCGGCTGCCGAACGGCGCATGGATCACCAGTTGCGTGCCGCCGGATTCGTCGAAGAAGCGTTCCATCACCAGCGTGCTTTGCGTCGGCAGTACGCTCAATGCGGCGCGCGCCCGTGCGAGATAGTCGACGATCTGCCGCGCGGCGGCTTCGTCGAGACCGATCGTATCGACGAGCCAGTCGATCGCGCGTTCGAGGCGTGGCGTCATCGACTGAGTGTCGGACGGCGGCGCTTCGGCAACAACCAGTGCTGACGCGCCGTGAGCGGCGCCCGAATCGGCCGCGATGCGTGACGCTGCTGCGGTGAGCGACTCTGCCGCTGCGCGTGACGTTGCGCTCGACTCCGCCGCTGCGCGCGACCCTGTCCGTTTGGACTTGCGTCGTAGCGAAGGCGGCTCGCCGATCGAAACCACCGCATCAGCCTCCCCATCTTTGCCATCGAGCAATCGGCCGATCTGTTCGCGCAAACGCGCGACGCCGAACGACAGTTCATCGCTGCGCCCCGGCGCTTCGCCGAGCCAGAACGGAATGTTCGGCGGCTGTCCCTGCGCGTCCTCGACCCGCACGCGGCCGCTCTCGATCCGCAGAATCCGGTACGACGCATTGCCGAGCTGAAACACGTCGCCGGCCAGGCTCTCGACCGCGAAATCCTCGTTGACGGTGCCGATATTGACCGCCTGCGGCTCGAGCACCACCGCGTAGTCGGCGTTCTCGGGAATCGTGCCGCCGGAAGTCACGGCGACCAGTTTGCCGCCGCGCCGGCCGCGCAAGGTGCCGCTCACCACGTCGCGATGGATATAAGCGCCGCGCGGACCGTTGCGGCTCGTATAGCCTTCGACGAGCATGCGCAGCACCGCGTCGTATTGCTCGCGTTCGAGCCCCGCGTACGGCGCCGCGCGGCGCATCAGCTCGAACAACGCGTCCTCGTTCCATTCGGCGCTCGATACTTCGGCGACGATCTGTTGCGCCAGCACGTCGAGCGGCGCGCGCGGAATCCGCAGTGCGTCGAGTTCGCCGCGCCGCACGCAATCGAGCAGCGCCGCGCATTCGATCAGATCGTCGCGCGAAGTCGGAAAGAGCCGGCCCTTCGGCATGCCGCCGACATGGTGCCCCGAGCGTCCGACGCGTTGCAGGAACGGCGCGATCGCGCGCGGCGAACCCATCTGGCAGACCAGATCGACGTCGCCGATATCGATGCCCAGTTCCAGCGAGGCGGTGGCGATCAGCACGCGCAACTCGCCGCGCTTCAGGCGCTGCTCCGCATCGAAGCGATGCTCCTTGGCGAGACTGCCGTGATGCGCGGCGACCGCCTCCTTGCCGAGCCGCTCGGTCAGATGGCGCGCGGCGCGCTCGGCCATGCGGCGCGTATTGACGAAAATCAGCGTGGTACGGTGCAGTGCGATCAGTTCGGCGAGCCGGTCGTAGACGCGCTCCCATACTTCGTTGGGCATCACCGCTTCGAGCGGAACGGGCGGAAGTTCCAGCGCGAGATCGCGCTCGCGTATATGGCCCACGTCGATGATCGCGCACGCCGCGGGAACCTCGCTATCGATGCTCGCGCCGCCCACCAGAAAACGCGCCACGGCGCTAACCGGCTTTTGCGTCGCCGACAGGCCGATGCGTGGCAGACGCCGCTGACAAAGCGCGTCGAGCCGTTCGAGGCTGAGCGCCAGATGACTGCCGCGCTTGCTGCCGGCGAGTGCATGAATTTCATCGACGATCATCGTGCGCACGGTCGACAGCATGCGCCGGCCGGAATCCGAACCGAGCAGCACGTAGAGCGACTCCGGCGTGGTCACGAGGATGTGCGGCGCGCGCTTCTTCAACGCGTTGCGTTCCTGCTGCGTGGTGTCGCCGGTGCGCACGGCGGTGCGGATGTCGAGCGGCGGCAAGCCGCGCTGTGCGAGTTCTTCGGCGATGCCTTGCAACGGCATTTGCAGATTGAGGCGGATGTCGTTGGACAGCGCCTTCAGCGGCGAGACGTAGACCACCAGGGTTTCGTCGGGCAATACGCCGCCGTTGGCGAGACCCTGGTGCACGAGATCGTCGAGCGTGGACAGGAAGGCGGTGAGGGTCTTGCCCGAACCGGTCGGCGCGGCGACCAGCGTGGAGCGGCCACGGCGAATCTGCGGCCAGGCGGCGGCCTGGGCGTCGGTGGGAGCGGGAAAGGTCCTGAGGAACCAGCCGGCCACCGCCGGATGGAAACCGTCCAGCGCGCGAGCCGCGGACGAGCCCTCAGTTGCACCCGCGGTCGCGCCAATGGGCGCGCCGAAAGCCGGGGCGGAAGTCGAGGCCGGAGTCATGCTGGCGTAATTGGGGGCGCGGCGTGCCATATCCAGAGGGCGGCGGGGGCCGGCCCGTTGCGAGATTCAGAAGCCAGTCTGGCAGGTTTTTGCGGGCTTTGCCGAGGGCATCTCCGAATAATCGTAAGGAGCCTGACGCATGAGTTCGCATGGCGGCTCGTGCGGAATATCGCCAACTGCAGTACGCTCTACGGCTCCCCTGTCCACGATGGAGTTCAGGTAATGCGATACAACCAGTTAGGCCGTACCGGTGTGTTTGTTTCAGAACTATGTCTCGGCACGATGACCTTCGGCGGCGGCGAGGGCATGTGGAAGCAGATCGGCGATCTGCAACAGGCGGACGCGGAGCGGCTGGTCGGCCGCGCGCTCGACGCGGGTATCAATTTCATCGACACCGCCGACGTTTACGCGGAAGGCGTGTCCGAACAGATCACCGGCCAGGCGCTGAAGAACCTCAAGGTGCCGCGCGATAAAGTAGTGGTGGCCACCAAAGTGTTCGGCGCCACGGCGGAATATCCGAACGCGCGCGGGGCGTCGCGTTATCACATCATCGACGGTATCAAGGCGAGTCTGAAGCGCCTGCAACTCGATCACGTCGATCTGTATCAGATCCACGGTTTCGATCCGGCCACGCCGATCGAAGAGACCGTGCGCGCGCTCGACACGCTGGTTCGGCATGGTCACGTGCGCTATGTCGGCGTGTCGAACTGGGCCGCGTGGCAGATCGTCAAGGCGTTGGGCGTTTCCGAGCGCCTCGGTCTTGCGCGTTTCGAAACGCTACAGGCGTATTACACGCTGGCGGGCCGCGACCTCGAACGCGAACTGGTGCCGATGCTGCATAGCGAAGGGCTTGGGCTGATGGTGTGGAGTCCGCTCGCGGGCGGCTTGCTGAGCGGCAAATATGGGCGTGAGCAACAGGGCGAAGCAGGCAGCCGTCGCACGACATTCGATTTTCCACCGGTCAATCGCGAGCGCGCGTATGACTGTATCGACGTGATGCGCGGCATTGCCGAAGCAAAGGGTGTTTCGGTTGCGCAGATCGCGCTGGCGTGGCTGCTGCATCAACGCGCGGTGACCACGGTGATCGTCGGCGCGAAGAAGATCGAGCAACTCGACGACAACATCGCGGCCACGCAAGTTTCGCTCACCGCGGACGATCTCGCGAAGCTCGATCAGGTCAGTACGTTGCCGGCGGAATATCCGGGTTGGATGTTGACGCGCCAAGGCGAGGTGCGCCGTGGCCAACTCGGGCAGGCACGTCATCCGGCACAACGTTAGATCGAATCCGCTGCGCCAATCGCGTTATAGATAACCGCGCGGTGCCGTCACATTGCTTACTTGCTGTCCGCTTGATAGGCGGCGACGGCATCCATCGTGCGTGCCGAGTACACCATCGCGGCGCCCGCGTTCACGGCGATCGCCACGCCCAGTGCTTCGGCGATCTCTTCGCGCGTCGCGCCGTGTTTCAGCGCTTCGGCGGTGTGCACGGTGATACAGCCGTCACAGCGCACGCTCACCGCCACCGCGAGCGAAATCAGTTCGCGCGTCTTCGCGCCGAGCAGGTCCGCCTTCTGGCCCGCGCTCGACATCGCCTGATAGGCTTTCACGGTATCCGGCGACAGTTTGGCGATTTCGCCGATGCGGCCGAACAGTTCTTTGCGGTAGTCGATCCAGTTCAACATGACAGTGCTCCTATGTTTGCGTCGCGCCGGCGGGTGCCGGCGTCGTGAACAAAGTATTGCGTCGTGCCGCGATATCCTGAATACTCGATTCGCTCAACTTTTAGCGCAGCCGTCTCATGGATACGCTCAGCCGATTGATCGACCTCGCCCGGCCGCAAGGCAGTCTCGATTTACGCTGCCTGCTCACGGGCGGCTTCGACATCGATCATGCGCAGATGGAAGCGGGTGTCGCGCCGTTTCATCTGGTGCTCGACGGCGCGTGCGTTGTGGAAACCGCCGACGGCACGCAGATTCCGCTGAGCGCGGGCGATTTCATGCTGTTTCCGCGCGGCGCGGCACATCGCGTGCGCGACGTGCAACAGATGCCCGCCACCGCACCGTTGATGCTGACTCACGACGGCATGTTGCCGCTGCGCCGCAATGACGATGACGGCGGCAACAGTAGCCACAGCGGCGCTGGTCTCGATCTGTTGTGCGGCCGTTTTGTGTACGCGCCGGGGTCGTCCGCATTGCTGCTGAACGCGCTGCCTGATCCGTTTCATGTGTCGCTTGGCGGCGTACAACAGCTGGGCGCATTGCAAACGTTGATCGCGTTGATGCGCTCCGAGTCCGAGCAGCGTCAACCGGGCGCACTCGCGATCGTCACCGCGTTGAGCCACGCGCTGTTCGCGATGGCGTTGCGCGTGCACGGCGAGCGCAACGCGTCTACTTCCGGTGTGCTGGCGCTGTTGGCCGATGCGCGCCTGGCCGCTTCGGTGCAAGGCATGCTGGCGGCGCCCGAGCGGGCCTGGACGATCGCCGAACTAGGCGAGCTCGCGGCCATGTCCCGCGCGACCTACGCGCGTCATTTCAACGAGCGCGCCGGCATGACCGTGATGGACTTCCTGACGCAGATTCGCATGACGATCGCGTGCGATCTGTTGCAGCGCACTCAGCGCAGCGCGGCGGAGATCGGCGAGGCGGTCGGGTATCAATCGGAAGCCGCCTTCGGCAAGGCGTTTGCCCAAAGCGTCGGTGTGACGCCGGGGCGCTACCGGCGCCAACCGCTGGAGGGGATTTAGCTACGGCTTGGCGGCCTGGCCGAACCAGCGCCGCTCGATCCACGACATGAGCCCGGCCACCAGCAGTGCGCAGACCGTGCCTATCGTCACTTCGCCAAGGCGCAGCAGTGCTTTGTCCCACGGCGACCCCATACCCGGCACCAGCAACATGATGGTCGCGGTAATGCCGCTAAGACGCGCCGCGCTGCCCACGTTGACACACCAGCAAATCACGACCGCCGCCGCGACGGTGGCGACATACGTGGCGAGATGGCCGCCGCCGATCAACGCGCTGGCGAGACCGCACAGGCCGCCGACCATCGCGCCGATGAACTGGTCGCGCGACAGATTGCGGGTGTCGATATAGCTGTGCTGGCTGACCGCGATCGCCGTGATCGCGGCCCAGAAGGCCTGCTCGGTATGCAGTGCCTGGCCGATCGCGAACGCGAGACTGGCGCTGCCGACCGCCTGCACGGCCATCACGCCGCCTTCGATCAGCCGGTCACCCAGCGGCAACGACTTGAAAAAAGCAAACAGCGAGTCAGCGGCGCTCGCCCGTGCTGCACGTTTTGATTCCTGGGGTGACGTCATCGAGTGGGGAGGGCGCTATTGCCACATGGAGGTTCCGTATTCTAGCGACTCAAATTGTCGCGCACCCACGAAGCCGGTAAGGCCGGACACCGGATCTCCTTTTATGAAGAAACCCGTGATTCCGGCGTGCTGGTCGCCGTACACGTGTCGCCGGGCAATCAGTCGGACGCCGCACGTGTGCTGCGCGACGCGGGCGGTATGGCCGGCTGCCGTACGGGCTTCGCCGCGCAGCGAAGCCCGCTGCGGCAGACGGATTCAGGCTGAGGAATAGGGGGGGCGGATGCCTCGCCGCGCTGCTGGCGAGCTGCGTGGGCACAGACCGGAATTTGCCGGGTACTTGTAAAAATGGCGTTCGCCGTCTGCGCAATCGGCGGGCCTGAAAAAGTAAAGCCTAGAAAAAACAGTATGTTGGGCGAGTTGGTATGACAGTTGCTGTGTAGAGGCCTCAGATCATTTTTCAGCCATTACGGGACCTGACTACGATGCCTTCAATTGAACTACGCACAAGGCAGTCTCTCGCACTCACACCGCGTTTGCAGCAGTCGGTGCGCTTGTTGCAATTGTCGACTCTGGAGTTCCAGCAGGAGTTGCGCACCGCGCTCGACACCAATCCATTCCTCGAATACGACTCGTCGGAGACCGAAGACGTCGCGTTGGCCACGGCTTCCCCTGGCGATGATGCCGGCCCAGCGCCGGCCACGGATACCGCCGCGGCGGCCGAACCCGATTCGCTGCCGGCCGAAAGCCGCGGTAGCGACACGATGGAAAGCGCGGGGCAGGACGACATGCCCGGCGACTTTTCAGGCGATTACGGCAGCCGCGGTTCGACGCGCCAGAACGGCGATTCCGACGGCAGCGATCCGGCCGAATGGGCGCGCTCGCAACCGACCTTGCGCGACCAGTTGCACGCCGCACTCGGTCTGTATCGTCTCGACGAGCGTGACCGAGCGGTCGCGCGCTTCATTATCGAGGCGCTCGACGACGACGGTTATCTGCGCCAGGATCTGGCCGATCTCGCGAACAGCGTCGATCTCGAACCCGCATTGACCGAAGAAGAATTGCTGGTGGCGCTGCGCCTCGTGCAATCGCTCGACCTCGCAGGCCTCGGCGCGCGCTCCTTGTCCGAGTGTCTCTTGCTGCAAGTGAATGCATTGCCGCCGGACACGCGCGGACGAGACGTGGCGCGCCAAATCGTCGAGCATCATCTTGAACGCCTCGCGCGCCGCGAACAGGCCGAACTGCAAAAGCAGATCGGCTGCAGCGCTGAAGAACTGCGTGTGGCCTGCGCGCTGGTGCGCAAGCTCGACCCGAAGCCGGGCAATTGCTACGGCCGCAGCGACGACAACTACGTCGTGCCGGACGTGATAGTGCGCCAGGTCTGCAATAAATGGATTGTGACGATCAATCCGGCGGTGCAGCCGCGCGCCCGGATCCACCGCATGTATGCGGAACTGTTCGCGCAGTCCTCGGGTGCGAGCCGCTCGCCGCTCGCACAGCAGTTGCAGGAAGCGCGCTGGCTGATCCGCAATGCGCAGCAACGCTTCGAGACGATTCGACGGGTGGCCGAATGCATCGTCGCGCATCAGAAGGCTTTCTTCCAATATGGCGAGATCGCGCTCAAGCCGATGGTGTTGCGCGATGTCGCCGACGAACTCGGCCTGCACGAATCCACCATCTCGCGTGCGACCGGCAACAAATATATGGCCACGCCGCGCGGCATCTTCGAGTTCAAGCACTTCTTCCCGCGCGAACTCGGCACGGAAAGCGGCGGCACCTGTTCGGCGGCGGCAGTGCGCGCGCTCCTCAAGGAAATGATCGCCGCGGAGAATACGCGCGATCCGCTGTCCGATGTGACGCTGGCCAGGATGCTCGCGGACCAGGGCGTGCTGGTCGCGCGGCGCACGGTCGCGAAATATCGACACCTGATGAAGGTGCCGCCGGCGGAGTTGCGCCGCCAGCTCTAGTCGATTCCCGGGTGCTTTACCGAAGGGCCACGCAAGGCCGATCTTTCGCGTGGCCCTTTTGCTGTCTGGACGTTTCGCGCGCGCCCCAGTACATTGGCGGCTCAAGTCGAAACGGGGTGGCTCAATGAAGTACTCGAATCTGGTCGAGCGCTTGCAAGGTAAGCGCACGTCGGCGTGGGAAATCCATCGTGTCGCGCAACAGGCGCTCGCCGCCGGCGAAGACGTGATTGTGCTAAGCGTCGGCGACCCCGACTTCGCGACACCGGCGCCGATCGTCGAGCGCGCGGTCGAGGCGCTGCGCGGCGGCGATACGCATTACAGCGCGGTGTCCGGGCGCGATCCGCTGCGTGCGGCGATTGCCGAAGAACACGCGCGCACCACCGGCTGCGCCGTGAGCGCGGCCAACGTGATCCTGACAGCGGGTGCGCAGAACGGCGTATTCGCCGCGTCGCTATGCCTGTGCGAAGCGGGCGACGAAGTGATCGTGCCCGAGCCGATGTACCTCACTTACGAAGCGTGCGTGCGCGCCGCGGGCGCCACGCTCGTGCCGGTGCCGGTCGATCCGGCGCGGGCCTTTCACCTCGATTGCGACGCGCTCGAAGCCGCCGTCACGCCGCGCACCAAAGCGATTTTCTTCGCAACGCCTTGCAATCCCACTGGCGTGGTGATGCCGCGCGCGGACCTCGAGCGTATTGCGCTGCTTGCTTGCAAGCATGACCTTTGGGTGTTGTCCGATGAGGTCTATGCTGAGCTCACTTTCGAACGCGAGCATGTGAGTGTTGCCGCGCTGCCCGGGATGGCGGAGCGTACTGTGACGCTCGGCAGTTTGTCGAAGTCGCATGCGATGGCGGGTTGGCGCGTTGGCTGGGCAGTGGGGCCCGCTGTGTTGATCGAGCATATGGGGCGGCTTGCGCTGGCTATGCTGTATGGCTTGCCGGGCTTCATTCAGCAGGCGGCGCTGACGGCGTTGCAGAACAAGGCGCCGATCGTCGCCGAGATGCGGGAGATTTATCGGCGGCGGCGTGATGTGGTGTTTGAACGCCTTCATCGTGTGCCGGGGTTGCGGTGTTTGCTGCCTGAAGCCGGCATGTTCATGATGGTCGATGTAAGTGGCACGGGGTTGGATACGGTTGATTTCACCTGGCAGTTGTTTCACGCGCAAGGCGTGTCGGTGCTGGATGCTAGTGCTTTCGGCGAGACTGCGGATGGGTTTGTGCGGTTGGGGTTTGTGGTTGATGAAGCGCGGTTGGTTGATGCATGTGAGAGGATTGCTGCGTTTGTTCGTGGGTTGAGGGGGGGCGCGCAGGCGCGGGGTTTCTGAATTTAATCAGGTTTTTCTTTGCCTCCGCGGCGCTTTGTCTCTGTGTGCCTGCGGCGGTGCCTTTCCTTGCTTTGTTATTGGTTTATTAGCGTTGCCCCTGTGCGGGGCGGCACCTACTTTTCTTTGCCGGCCGCAAAGAAAAGCAACCGTATTGGAAGTCAAGCGGCGAGCTGTCCCTCAAGGTGCGAATTGTCGGTCGTGGAGAGCATTTTGTGGGCGCGCGTAATCCTCGCGACCCGCACGATTGAGCAACCTGCAGAAGGTGGGCATGGGCGGCGTGAATGCTTGCGTTAAAAGCGCAACAGCCGGACGCAACCCTGCCGGAAGTCAGTCAGCCGATGGTCTCCAGGGTGTCGAGTTGTGGACCATGGCGTTGAGCGTGACGATGAGTTTGCGGATGCAGGCCGTCATGGCAACCTTGAACGGCTTGCCGGCGTTGCGCAGACGGTCATAGAACGCCCTGATGG
Source organism: Paraburkholderia sp. IMGN_8 (assembly GCF_038050405.1). Lineage (NCBI taxonomy): Bacteria > Pseudomonadati > Pseudomonadota > Betaproteobacteria > Burkholderiales > Burkholderiaceae > Paraburkholderia > Paraburkholderia sp. IMGN_8. Next base: position 1,757,228 of record NZ_CP150901.1, read on the forward strand.
TGGGGTTAAAGCGCAGCGCAGGCACGCAGGCCATGTACAGCGCGCGCCGCACGATGGCGCGGCCGCCCTGGATGCGACGCTTGCCGACATGCTTGCCGCTGTCGCAATTGAAAGGTGCGACGCCGGTGAGTGCGGCGATCTCGCGGCGGTTCAGCGAGCCGAGCTGGGGCATGAAGGCGATCAGCGTCGCGGCAGCGCCGGGGCCGATGCCGGGCACGGAGCGCAGCAGGTCTTCCTTCTGGCGCCAGGCAGGTGAAGAACGCAGGAACGAATCGATGTCATGATCCGCGAGCCTGAGCTGCTGTTTGAGCCACTTGATGTGATCGTTCAGGCTCCCGCGGGCTGCGGCATGGGCGCGCTCCAGGCGTGCTTTCTCGGCGACCAGCATGTCCATGAGCTGGGCCCGGCGCAGCAGCAGGGCCTGCAACTGCTCGGTCTGTACATCGTTCAGGGGGCGCACGACGGGCTTGATGGCAGCGGCGAATTGAGCAATGACAAACGCGTCGATGCGATCGGTCTTGGCGCGCGTGCCGGTGGCCCTGGCGAAGTCGCGCACCTGTCGGGGATTGACCGCGACAGCGGGCAGTCCGGCCTGACAGAGCGCCCTGAGTACGGCGAGCTCGAGCTTGCCGGTGGCCTCCATGACGATCAGTGTGGGATTGAGCGCGCCAAGGCGCTGGACCAGCTGGTCGATGGCGACGGTTTCATTGTCGACACTGAAATGTTCGGTGGTGTCGTGGATGGCGACATCGAGGGTGCTGCCGCTGACGTCGATGCCGATATAAACGGAAGAAGAAGGCTGGTTCATCACGGTACCCATACTTGCAGGAAAATACGAGCTCGGGGCTCAGTCAACTGTTCGGGTTAAGAGGATGAAAAGGACAGTCGCTCAGGCTTTTCTGCGGGCTCGAAGCACTTTAGGCAGACGAGCTGACTGTCCATGTGGCGACAACTGATCGGATCGGCGCCACAGGAGGGAATATACAAGTAGGCAAAAGAAAGCGGCTTTAAACCGCTAATGCTAAGCGGGTCCCTCGCGCAGTTGCGGTAGTGGTGCATCTGGAATCTGTGTTCTCGCGCAATCCGCGTTAGTGACAAGGCAGTCATTTTTCCGGCGGCGCTGCGCGCGCCGAAGGGTACTTCTCCGCGCGCTGCGCGGTGCGTCTCGTGGGTCGACGAGCATCCTCGCTCGTGCGCATCTCGCGCTCGTGACAACGATGTTTGACGCTCCTGGCAGCGCTCTGACAACTCACTTGCTTTAGGTGCCTTAGGCTGCGCTGCGCCAGTTGCTTGCCAGCGGAACCCTTCACGGAGTTTGATATCATCACTGTATATACATACAGGTTCCGTGGAAGTGCCGTGGCAACAGAAGCCCCTTCAAATGCTCCTTACTATCTGCTGAACTTCGAGCGGGCGCTGGCGTGGGTCGCGGAACGTTACGACGATCTGCTGAACGTGCGCGAGCACGGCTTCCTGCTTGCCTTCGCGGCTCTGCCGCAGGCGTCGCGGGCGCTGCTGGTTCGTATGCTGATGCGCAAAGGCACACTGTTCCGCGCGAGCCGTCTGGCGTACGACGAGATCGGTTGCCCAGTTCAAGCGTCCGCTCCACTCGTCGATCTCGGTTGGGTGGACGCCGAGCCGCCATTAACGCTCGACGATCTGTTCGCGCTCACCACCCGCCCCGAGTTGCTGGTCATCTTTGCCGATGCCATCGCGTTGATCCCGGGTGCCCGGGGCTTGCGCAAACCGGACTTGCTCGAAACGCTGCGCCCCTTTTATGAGGCGGAGGGCGACGCTGCGCGTCCACTCGCCGCGTGGCACGCGGCAAGTACCGACTCCGTGTTGCACGTCGTGATCGCGCCGCTCTGCGAGCGGCTGCGTCTGATGTTCTTCGGCAATTTGCACCAGGACTGGTCGGAGTTCGTGCTCGCCGATCTCGGCGTGTTTCAATACGAGACGGTTGCGTTCGGACCTTCGTCGCGTGCCTTCCAGCAACGTGCCGATGTCGATGTCTACCTCGCTTTGCATGCCTGCCGCGAAGCACTCGAATGGCTGTCTGATGGCGAATCCATCGGCGAACTGGTCGCCGCCGTCGCCGCGATCGAGACGTCGAACCCATGGCTCGAAACGCGCCGCGCGAAACTGTTGTTCCGTATCGGCCAGCATTGTGAGCGTCAACACAATTGGCAAGGTGCGCTCGCCGTCTATGCGGAATGCGCGTGGCCCGGTGCGCGGCATCGGCGCATACGCGTGCTCGAGCGCTGCGAACGTTTCGACGACGCCTTCGCGCTCGCCTCGCAAGCCGCCGCGGCGCCCGAAAGCGAAGAGGAAGCGCAGCGCATCGCGCGCATGCTGCCACGCTTGCAACGTCGGCGCGGTGAGCCCGTGGCGCGCACGCCGGCCGCGCGGCCGGTCGAGCGCAGCACGCTGGTGCTGCCACGGCCCGAGGCGGCGCAACCGGTTGAATTCGTCGCGCGCGATCATCTGAACCGCGAGGACGCGCCGGTTCATTACGTCGAAAACGCGCTGATCAACTCGCTGTTCGGTTTGCTGTGCTGGGAGCCGGTGTTCGCGGCGCTGCCCGGTGCGTTTTTCCATCCGTTTCAGCGTGGCCCGGCCGATCTGCATGCGCCTGATTTTTACAGCCGCCGCGCTGCGCAATTTGCCGCCTGCCTTGCGCAACTCGATAGCACCGTCTATCGCGAGACGATTCTGCGGCACCTCGAGACCAAGGCCGGTCTGCAATCGCCATTCGTGTTCTGGGGCGTGCTGACGCCCGAGCTGATTGCGTCGGCGCTCGATTGCCTGCCTGCCGCGCATCTGAAGCTATGCTTCGAACGTCTGTTGCGCGATATCCGCAGCAATCGCTCGGGTCTGCCGGACCTGATCCGTTTCTGGCCGGCTGAGCGCCGCTACGAACTGATCGAAGTGAAGGGCCCGGGCGACCGCTTGCAGGACAACCAGATCCGCTGGCTCGCGTACTGCGCGCAGCACGGCATGCCGGTGCGCGTGCTCGACGTGCGTTGGGCCGACGAAGCCGACACCGGTCCCGAAGCCGCTCAAGAGGCTGCCGCATGACCTATGTGGTCGCCGTGCGGGCGATGTGCGAATTCACAGCAAGGCGTGGCGATCTGGATCTGCGCTTCACGCCCGCGCCGACTTCACTGGAAGGCATGGCCGGCCACGTCACGGTAGCCGGGCGGCGCGCGAGCGGCTATGAAACCGAGATCACGCTGACCGGCACGCATCGCGGCTTGACCGTGCGCGGCCGTGCCGACGGCTATGACGCCGCGGCAAACCGGCTGGAAGAGGTCAAGACCCATCGCGGCGATCTCGAGCGGATGCCGGCCAATCACCGCACGCTGCATTGGGCGCAGGCGCTGGTGTACGGTCATCTGCTGTGCCAGACGCGCGGGTTGAGCGAACTGACCATCGCGCTCGTGTACTTCAATATCGGCAGTCAGAAGGAAACGCTGCTGACTGAAACGCATACGGCGCGCTCGCTGGAAATTTTCTTCATCGAGCAATGCGAGCGCTTTCTCGACTGGGCCGTGCAGGAAGAGGCGCATCGCGACGCTCGCAACGCCGCGCTTGGCGCATTGCAGTTCCCTCACGGGCAATTTCGCAGTGGGCAACGCGAACTGGCGGTGTCGGTCTATCGTGCGGCGCGCGACGGCAACGCGTTGTTAGCGCAGGCGCCTACCGGCATCGGCAAGACGCTCGCGACGATTTTTCCGTTGCTGAAGGCGTGCGCGTCGGATCAGATCGATCGCGTGTTCTACCTGACCGCCAAGACACCGGGCCGCGCGCTCGCGCTCGATGCGGTTGAGACACTGCACCAGGGCGCCGCGCCATTGCCCTTACGCACGCTGGAACTCGTGGCGCGCGACAAAGCCTGCGAGCATCCCGACAAAGCCTGCAACGGCGAGTCTTGTCCGCTCGCGCGCGGCTTCTACGACCGGCTCGACGCGGCCCGCAGCACGGCATTGTCCGGGCGGCGGCTCGATCGCTCGGCGGTCCGCGAAGCGGCGCTCAAGCACGATATCTGCCCGTACTATCTCGCGCAGGAATTGGCGCGCTGGTCCGACGTGGTGGTCGGCGATTACAACTACTACTACGACAGCAGCGCGATGCTGTATGCGCTGACGCAGATCAATCAGTGGCGCGTCGGTGTGCTGGTCGACGAGGCGCACAATCTGCTCGACCGCGCGCGCCGGATGTACACCGTGTCGCTCGATCAGGCGGCATTTCGCGTCGCGCGCAAGATGGCGCCGGCGGCATTGCGCAAGCCGCTTGATCGGCTGAATCGCGAGTGGAACGCGCTCAAGCGTGCACAGACGGACACGTATCAGGTCTACGCCGACGTGCCCGGCAAATTGCTCTCGGCCGCGCAGAATCTGATTAGCGCCGTGACCGATCTGCTCGCCGAAGCGCCGCTATCGATCGACGAAGCGTCGTTGCGTTTTTTCTTCGACACGATGCATTTCGTCGCGCTGGCGGAACAGTTCAGCGAGCATTCGATCTTCGACATCACGCTCACTGCCGATCATTACGCGCCGCGCGACAAAACCAGTTGCACGCTGTGCGTGCGTAACGTGATTCCTGCGCCGTTTCTCGCACCGCGTTACGCCGCCGCGCGTACCACCGTGATGTTCTCCGGCACGCTCAATCCGCATCATTTCTATCGCGACACCTTAGGGCTTCCGGAGCAGACGAACTGGCTCGACGTCGAAGGGCCGTTTCGCGCCGAGCAGTTGCAGGTGCGTGTGGCTGCCAACGTATCGACGCGCTGGCGCGACCGCGAGCGCTCGCTACTGCCGATCGTCGATCTGATCGCACGGCAATATGCGGCGCAGCCGGGTAACTATCTGGGTTTTCTGAGCAGCTTCGATTATTTGCAGCGGGTGGTCGCGTTGATGCGCGAACGGTGTCCGGACCTGCCGGTGTGGGCACAGGAGCCAGGCATGGACGAGGCGGCGCGTGATGCGTTCCTTGCGCGCTTTCGAACCATGAATCAGGGAGTCGGCTTCGCGGTGTTGGGTGGTGCTTTTTCGGAAGGCGTCGATCTGGTCGGGCAACAGTTGATCGGTGCGTTTATTGCGACGCTTGGGCTACCGCAGATGAATGACGTTAATGAGCAGATGCGTCGTACGATGGATGCGAAGTTCGGTAACGGGTATGACTATATTTATCTGTATCCGGGGTTGCAGAAGGTCGTGCAGGCGGCGGGGAGGGTGATTCGGACCGAGCAGGATCGAGGTGTGGTTTATTTGATCGATGATCGGTATCGGAGATTGGAGGTGCGGAGGTTGTTGCCGCGGTGGTGGGAGGTGGAATAGGGTTTTTTTTGCCTTCGCGGCGCTTATTGTCTGTTTGCCTACGGCGTTGCCTTTCCTTGCTTTGTTATTGGTTTATTAGTGTTGCCCCTGTGCGGGGCGGCACCTACTTTTCTTTGCCGGCCGCAAAGAAAAGTAGGCAAAAGAAAGCGGCTCAAACCGCTAATGCTAAGCGGGGTCCTCGCGCAGTCACGGTAGTGGAACATCTGGAATCCGTGCCCTCGCACACTCCGCGCTGGTGACAAGGCAGTCATTCTTCCGGCGGCGCTGCGCGCGCCGTGGCGGTCCTTCCTTTGATGGCGCGCTCTGCGGCGGACCGCCGCGCTGATCGAAGGCGCTTTACTGAACGTCTATGAAGGCGCAGGACACGGTCTCTACTTCTCACGCATGCGCAGAGGTTGAACCAGGATTTGCTGGCGTTCCTGGGCCGCCGGCCGGCTTAGGGTCGACGGGCAATTGATCTTCCATCGGCGCGTCGGCCTTCCGGGCCGCCGCCGACAACGAAACACCGCTGTCCGGTGCGTTGCTGGGCGGTTCGTCCCTGGCCGGCGCGCTTTCCGGGTCCCACGTCAGCAGATGCCGTTGCGGGTTAGCGATCTCGATGCCGCGTGCGCCGAACTGGTCGAGAATGCGCCGGTTGAATTCGCGCTGCACGCCCCAGCGCGCGCTATCGCGGCACTGGATTTGGCCGGCCAGCGTCACGGCGGAACCGTCCAGCGCATCGACGCCCCAGAAGCTGAAGTCGGACAGGATGCCGTCCTTGAACCGCTCGTCTTCGCGCAGCGCCGCGCCGATCTCCTTGAGCGTGGCGATCGCCAGATCGACGTCCTGACCGAACACGATATTGACCTTCACCGCCGCGTTGCCGAGCCCGCGGTTGGTGTTGTTGACCGTCGATACCGAACTGAACGGCACCGTGAACAAGGAGCCGTCGCTGCCGCGCAACCGCACCGTGCGGATCGACAGATATTCGACGGTGCCGGATACGCCCGCGAGCGTGACCCAGTCGCCGACCTGCATCGCGTTTTCCATCAACAGGAAGATGCCGGTGATGAAATCCTGCACCAGTTTTTGCGAGCCGAAGCCGAGCGCCACGCCGAAGATACTGGCGCCCGCCAGCAACGGTCCGATGTTCACGCCGAGTTCGCTCAAGCCCGTGAGCACCACTACCAGCGCGATCACGCAGAAGAGCGCGGTGCGCAGCATCGGCAGCAGGGTACGCAGGCGCGCGGCGCGCGCCAGATCGCCGCTGGTGGTCCAGCGGTCCAGGCGCCGCTCGATCGACACGTTGACGCCTTCCCACACCAGCAGCGCGATCACGGCAGCGACGCCGATCGTCACCAACGCCGAGGCCAGCCGGTGGCCGACCGTCCCGGCGCGGAACAGGTCGCTCAGATCGACACCCCACACCTGCAGCAGTGCGAGCGCGGTGACGATGCCGATGATCCACGAGATGACCCGGCGCAACAGCGGGTAATAGCGATACGCGTGCTGATGCACGAGCGACTCCGCTTCGTCGTCCTGCACTTTGAAGACCCTTGCCAGCGCGCCGAAGATCACAATCGACACGACCCGCGCGGCCACCAGAATCGCGAAGGAAATGCCGCCGAGATGCAGCAGCGTGTGATAGCCGTTCTGCACGTCGAGCGCCCAGATGAACCACAGCGCCATCACGACGAACACCGCGAACCACGCCCACGCATCGGCGAGCGCATTGCCGAACATCTCCAGTGATTGGCTCGCGGCAAAGCGCTCGCGGATCAATTCGCCGACGGGCCTGGCGCATTGCAGGATCAGGATCGAGATCAACACGTGACCGGCGAGCGCGACCACCTTCATCAGCGCGAGATGTGCCGCATCGTTCAAACCGAGCGACTGCGCGATCTCCGCGACTGCCGAGCCGCCGCCGACGACACTGACGATACGCACGATCCAGCGCTGCACGAAGGCGGCCCACGAGTCGCTCATGCGCAACAGACGCAGGCGCGGCGCGGCCGGTTGCAGAAAGAAGCCGCTGACGATCACGATTACGCGGCACAGCACGTAGATGTCGATCAGCGAATCGAGCGCGCGGTCTTGCGGCGTGCCGCCGTCGGCGACGAATGACATCAGCGCGCTGGCCGCGCCGACGAACACGGCGAGCGGCAGCAGCCGCAGCACCATGGTCAGGATCCCGCGCGGCAGGCGTTGCAACAGGGTCCAGTGATGCGCGGCGTGCCGCTTGCCTTTGGTTTCAGTGGCTCTGCCGGTGACAGGCGCTGCTGCGGACGTGCTGGGTGCTGCCGCTGCGGCGTCGGGCGAAACGGCTGGAAGCGGTGCCGCATTGGGCGAATCGGTCCGAGGCGGTGCTGTGGTGGGCGATTCGGTTGGCGGCGGCGTGGCGTCGGCGGGCAGGTCGGATCGCGCTGCATCGTCGTCGTCTTCATTTTTCCGACGCCCGGCGAGGGCCGTGTACGCGCGGCGCAGCAGGCGGCGTGCCAGCCATTCGAGCACGAGCGCGGGCAGTAGTGCGGCGAGCAGCGACCACACGACGTGGGCCAGCACGCCGCGCGCTTGCGGGCTGGTTGATTGCCACTTCCACCAGGCGCGGACCGACGACACGTCGAGTAGCGCGGCGACTGAGCGGCGCAACGACATGCCGAGGCGTACGGCCCAATGCGCGCCTTGGCGGGCCAGTTGCGAGGCGAGACCATTCGATTGAAATGCCGTTGGGACCAGGCTGGCGGTGCTACTTGCCGGCGCTGGGGCTGAAGCGGCCGATGTTGCCGCTGTTGCCGCCGCGGCGGAGGCGGATGGGGCGCTGAGTGCACCGGCGGCGGCGATTGCGCGGAGCGTGTCGGTGACTTGGGCGCGGCGGTTGGGGTCGTTGAGAACGTCGAGGGCTTGACGGGCCTGGTGTGGAGTCAGGGCGATCTGTGGTGCGTTCTGTGCCGGCGCTGGGGTGGCCGACGGTGTTTTGGCCGACGCGGAAGCGGCCGGCGTGGAGAACGCTGGAGAGGTGAGGAGGGCCAGGAGCCAGATGAGGAGTAGTTTGCGCATATGTTGGGCGATTGATGGGCTGGGGCGCCGCGCAGTGGCGAGGTTTGGTTTTATGGCTTCGCGCCTGGGGCGGCGCGGGGCCGCTGCTAATTTATTAGCGACACGGAGGTGGGGGACAAGTTCCTTGTCGTTGCTATTTCGGTTTTGATTTTTGGTTTGCCTTTGAGGCGGTATTTGCCTGTTTGCCTACGGCGTTGGGCTTTGCTTGGTGTCTTTGCCTACGCGGCGCTTATGCCTGTGTGCCTGCGGGGTTGGCCTTTCCTTGATTTCTTAGTGGTCTATTAGCTTCGCCCCTGTGCGGGGCAGGCACTTACTTTCTTTGCGGCAAAGAAAGTAAGCAAAGAAAGCGGCTTCACACCGCTAATTCTTAAGCGGGTCCCCTGGCTTGGAGGAGGTAGTGGAGCATCTGGAATCGGTGTTCTCGCACATTCAGCGCTGGTGACAAGGCAGTCATACTTCCGGCGGCGCTGCGCGCGCCGTGGCGGTAGTTCTCAACACCGATGGGGCGTATGCGCCTCCGGCATCATTCTTCCCGCCTCGCACTGCGTGCGTCGCGGACGGGTCTGCCAGGGAAACCAGTGGTTTCGCTTTGGTTCGGCGGGGGCCATCGGCTCCGCCTCGGCGAAGCGCCCGAATGTGCGAGTGCGGGCCATCACGCAAAGCGAAGAGTCGGTACGACAGTGAAGATTGGCAATGCAACGGCGGGCCAACGCGCCAGACAAAACGCGAGCGCCGCGGCGAGGGCATGGGGGATGGACGGTGAGCCGCCGCGCCGGGCAAAACGTTGACGCGAAATTGGCGAGCGGTTTGATGAAGTACCGCGTCGGCGCGCGCAGCGCCGCCGGAAGTATGACTGCCTTGTCACCAGGGCGGAGTGTGCGAGAACACCGATTCCAGATGCTCCACTACCTCCTCCAAGCCAGGGGACCCGCTTAAGAATTAGCGGTGTGAAGCCGCTTTCTTTGCTTACTTTCTTTGCGGCGGCAAAGAAAGTAAGTGCCTGCCCCGCACAGGGGCGACGCTAATAAACCAATAACAAAACAAGGAAAGGCCAACCCCGCAGGCAAACAGACAAAAAGCGCCGCGTAGGCAAACAAGAACAAACAAAGACCACCGCCATAGGCAAACAGAAAACCCCCTCGGGACGAGAAAAACCTACTAATTGGCATTCAAACCAAAAGCCCCCTCAACAACCTCAGTAAAACTCCTTTCTTCCCGAAGAATAAACCTCCTCTCCTGAGCAAATCGAAAATTAGCGACCGCCTCATCATCACCCCGAAGCCGTGCGCGATAAGCCTCATACCCGGCAAGGGTATCAAACCGAATCAACCCCCAGGCAACATCATTAGTCCCTTCATGGGGCAAAAAATACCCAATCAGAAACCCGCCGCAGCGCGGAATAATCCTCCCCCAGTTTTCGGCATATTCCTTGAAAGCATCTCGTTGAAAAGGATCGATCTGGTAGCGAATAAAACAGGTAATAGCCATGAGCAAAACCCCCGGGAAACAGAAAAATTGTCCGATAAGACAGGAATCAGTATCCCGCCCCGGGGAGCTAAAACGTTTCACCTCGACATGAACTGTCGCGGAACAGCGAACACCCCGCCGCAGTCAGCAAGCGCAAAAACCGGAATGTCACCCGCGCGAGCGAAGAGTAGAAACAGCCACCCCGGCCCCCGCCAGCGCGCAAACAGCGGACACCATCGCCACCGCCCGCAAAGCCGCGCCAAGCGCATCAGCTTCCCCGCTGCCAGCCGGCAAAACACCGACCGCCGCCGCACGCGGCTGATCACGCCGCGCGCTCAGCGCCGCATCATGTGACCACACAAACACAATCCCCAACACGGCGACCGCCAGCAATCCCGCCACCCGCGCAACGGCGTTGTTGATCCCGGACGCGACGCCCGTGCGATCGGCGCTCACCGCGGTCATCACCGTGGTCGTCAGCGGGGCAACGGTGACGGTCATTCCAAGACCAAGCACCGTCAGCGCTGGAAAAAAACCGCTCCAATAAGCGCCGCGCACCCACGGCAGCGCCAGCATCCCAAAGCCAAGCCCCGCTATCACCGGTCCAGCGGTGAGCAATGCCCGTGCGCCGTAACGGCTCGTCAGCTCGCCAGTGAAACGCGACAGCAGGCCGATCGTGACTGGCACCGGCAACAGGGCCGCGCCCGCTTCAGTGGCACTGTAGCCATAGGCGCGAATCAGCGTGAACGGTAAAAAGAACAATGCGCCGCCCAAGCCGAAGTACAGCAGCAGCGTCACCAGATTCGCACCGACGAAATCACGTGAACGGAACACGTCGAGCGGCATCATCGGTGAACGGCTCTTCGCCTCGATCGCGAGAAAGCCGGCAAGCACGATCAGGCCCGCGACAATCGCGGCGAGCACGCGGCGGTCGCCAAAGCCGCGCGTCGATGCGATCGTCAGGCCGTAAGTTAGCGCGGCGAGGCCGGCTGCAGCCGTGGTGGCGCCGAGCCAATCGAGCTGGTCGGGAGCGTCGGATTGGCGACTGTCCGGCACCGCCAGGGTCGCCAGCGCGATCGTCGCGCACGCAATCGGCACGTTCAGAAAGAAAATTGCCCGCCACGAAAACGCATCGACGAGCCAGCCGCCCGCCACCGGCCCGACCGCCGACGTGATCGCGCCGACGCCGGCCCAGGTGCCGATCGCCCGGCCGCGTTCCTTGTCGTCGAACACCGCGCCGATGATCGCGAGACTGCTCGGCACCAGCAACGCCGCACCAACGCCTTGCACCGCACGCGCCGCGATCAGCGCGCCCGCGCCCGGCGCGAAGCCGCAGCCAATCGACGCCAGCGTGAACAAACCGATACCCGCGACGAACACGGTGCGCCGGCCGAGCTTGTCGCCGAGCGAGCCGCCCACCAGCACGAGCGCGCCGAGAAACAGCAGATACGCGTTGACGACCCATTGGATCGCCGCGACGCTCGCCCCCAGTTCGCTCTGGATCGAAGGCAGCGCGACGTTGACCACCGAGCCGTCGATGAATGCCATGCTCGAGCCGAGGATGGTCGCGGCCAACGCCACCCGTTTGCGGCGGCACGGGTGGTCGAAGCTGAGAGGCTGAGCGCGGATGACGAGCGTGTCACAAGGACTCGCCTGCGCGGGAAGCAGGGACGACGGACGGCGCGCAGTCGCCGGAAAGTGCTGATGCTGATCGGCCAAGTCCACTCCTATGCGGATGAACGGCTTCCAGCATAGCAACGCAGTGGCGTGTCCGATAGGCAGGTAACCAGGCCGTCACCTGGATCACCACCCGCCGGCCGTGCCTGCGAGCCGGACAAGGCCCGAAAAAAAATTTGCACCCCCCGCGAATCCGTATGCGAAATCCGCGCCTCCTAGGGTCTGTTCACATATGAAACGCGCCTGCGAACGCCCGAAACGGGCTGCAGTGCAAGGCGTGAGGAGCGCCGTTTGGCCGCGCCAGACAAGCGACGAGCGACGCCGCAATGCGGCCCGTTTGCTGGGGTGAGCGGCCGGCGGGCCACTGGGGCCGCGGGCGACTGTGGGGCTAGACCAGCGATGGCGCCTGCCGCTCCGCCTCGCCGTCGGCATCCGCGCCGCCGTTCGCACTTGACGCGCGTCCGGCCGGCTGGTCCTGGTGCAGACGGTTCGCGTGCATCAGGCGATATAGCGTCGCCCGCGAAATGCCGAGCTCAGCCGCTGCTTCGGAGAACTTGTAGCCGTGCCGCTGCAGTGCGTGCTCGATCGCATCTTTCTCGGCTTTGCTGCGGATTTCCGCCAGCGTCACGGCCCGTTCGTTCGTGGATTCCGGCAAGCCGAGATCGCTTGCCGTGATAAAGCGCCCGTCGCTCATCACGACCGCGCGACGCACGCAGTTGATCAGCTCACGCACATTGCCCGGCCACGGATAGTTTGCCATTGCGACGATCGCGTCGCTCGACAACCCGCGCAGCTTGCGTGCGCCGTCCTGCTTGTACATGCTGAGTGCAAAGTTGGCGAGCAGCTTGATGTCGCCGCCGCGTTCGCGCAACGGCGGCTCGACGAGCCGCAGCACGCATAGGCGGTGATACAGGTCGGACCGGAAACGGCCGTCTTCGACCGCCTTGTCCAGATCGACGTGGGTCGCCGAAATAACGCGCACATCGACCTTGATGGTGCCGCTACCGCCCAGCCGCTCGATGGTGCCTTCCTGCAGAAAGCGTAGCAGCACCGCCTGGCATTCATGCGGCATATCGCCGATCTCGTCGAGAAAGAGCGTGCCGCCATTGGCGCTTTCGATCCGGCCGATCTTGCGTTGCAGCGCACCGGTAAAGGCGCCGCGCTCGTGGCCGAACAATTCGGCCTGGAGGAGGCTCGGCGGAATTGCCGCGCAATTGATCGCGACGAACGCCTGGCCGGCGCGCGGCGAGCGCTCGTGAATCGCACTGGCGGTCAGTTCCTTGCCGGTACCCGACTCACCGGCGATGAACACTGGCGCATCGGTCACTCCGCATTTATCGATCCGCCGGTACAACTGCTGCATCGCTTCGCATTGCCCGATCATGCCGTGCCGCCCGAGTGACGGCTCCGGCAAAACCTCCGCATGCCGCAGGCTCGACAGCCCGTGCGCGTGACCGAGCGCGAAAACGAGCCGGTCGTTCAACCACGGCCGGGTCACGAAATCGAAGCAATAGTCGAGGATGAAGCGGCTGACCAGTTCGTCTTCGGCCTGCCCCGGTGCGATTTGCGCGACCCAGTTGGTCTCGACGCGCCGCATGCACGACGCCAGCGCCGACAGATGCCGCGAGCTGCAATTGCCGGGCAATTCGACAAGCCCTACCTTGATGTTGTCGCGCTCGATCATGCGTTCGGCGATGGCGGTGCTTTTGGCATGCACCGCATGCCAGCCCGAAGCCGCAAGAAAATTGGCGAGATTCTGGTCGGGCGAGTTCGACACATAGAGCACGGTGCGCTCCGTGTCGCCAGGTGTGCAGGTCGTATTCATGTAACCCCCGGTTCGATACTGCTCTCTCGACTGCTATTCGATGCATTGGGCGGGTCGGCAAGAGTTACCGACCCTCGGCCAACTGAGCCAGCCGGTCCGTCTGCACGGACTCGAGCATGGTTTTTCGTAGCCGCGTTCGAGCTCTGCTGCGGGTGCCCGGCGGTCACGCATTCACGGTAGCGGCAATGGCGGGGGCATGGCGCAGCGGCGCGAGCCGCTGGTTGCACGCATGGGACAGAAAGCGGAACAGCGCGCGGCGCGGAATCCGCTAAACGAACTCATCCCCGAATTACAAAACCGTTACACCTCGTTGACCTGATTAAAGGCGCTCTATGTGGCGCTTGCCTTAACGATAAGCGAAAGATTTTTCGAGCGCTATACAAACAAATCTGGATTCAGAAACAATTTCGACGTGATGCCCTATCTGGACTTGCCGTTCATAAACAGTCCGGCAATCTCCGCTGTGAGCGGCGTCCCGCACGGCAATGCGAGCGGCTGCGCGTCAATCTTGCGACGGATACGACGTGTCGAGGCCGCCGCGTCTCAGGTATGCGACAAATCGGGCGGCATGCCGAAATGGCAGCTTGGTGTGCCGAGGCGTCGGCACGTTTGAACGGACCTCACGGCAAAGCGTTGCCGGAAGTGGCGCGTAAGGGTTTTCATCCGGCGCGATAACACGAGCCGCATATCCGCCGTGCGTGAGCGCGTCCGCGGAATACGTGTCGCGCACGAATCATCGCGTGACGCGAAGTACCGTCCGGCACCGTGCGCAGCACCACACATTGCCGTCCGGCAAGGGTTTGAGTACAGGTGGCATAGCCGTTGCGATAGGTGATTCGCAAGCGAAAAAATACATTGCAGTCGGGAAGCCGGAAGCGCGGGGACGCAGCCGGTAAAAATAGCCGACGGCAATCACGGACTTCGTAGGCGCGACCGGGGAAAGTCAATGCGCCCTACGAGGCTGCGGCGGGGCCACTGATAAATGGACGTCCAAAAAAGACGGGACGAATGATCGATACGGCGTATCGGCTGTTCGTGACCGGGATGACGTGATGCGATGACCTCGCCACTTTTTTCGTCCTGCTGGACGGACCTGAGGCAGCGTGATCCGGTTGAGCTGTGTGCGACGCAACTGGCACTGCTCACTGTACTGCGCTGTGGGACATGCATACGCACACGGTTTCGACCTGGACGAGTCTTCGAACCAGGCCTCTCGATCTGTGCGATCGGCGCAGTAGTGCGATGGGGACCCGGCTCTACGGAGCGGCAATAACGACAGGCAGCGTGCTCGCGTTGTTCACCGGCGCGCGACGAACAAAACAGGGAAGGGGCAGTGCACGGTCAGGGCCGGCCGGCGCGAAGTAGCGGAGAGGAATGGCCTGAGTCTCCATAGAGAGGCGCACGTTACGAGGATAACCAGGGGCCGTGTCTGTGCATTTGCGCAGGCGCGGTCCGCCTTGAACCGGCCTTGGTCAGGCCTATCATTCGGGGGTTGTCATGAATGAGAACAGCAAGCTGGCCCTATCGCGGCCGGACCGCCGCATCGCGGATCGCGGTGCCAATCTCTCTTATCAGCGTCATTTTGCGCCACCTCGTGCGTTGTTCGCCGCGCCGCCGGTCGATTTGCTGACGCTCGTGATCGCTGACGCGATAAAGCGCAAGGCTCAGGCAGAGATTCAGGGCGACGCGCTGCGCGACGCGATGTACGAGATCCCGGCTTCAGCCGAACGAGGCCGCGATCGAAGCCCCGACATCCGCTGGCCCGATCCCGACGAGTACACCTGATACGCAACCGTCTGCCCGGCTCCGGTGTCGGCGCTGCCAGCATGATCGCGTAAGGCCGCAGTGGCTCTCGCGCGATCATCGGCGTGAGCGTGGGCACCGCTATGCCGATGCTGACCAGCGCCGTTTCCGGCGCGCTCGGGGCCGAGCGCATCGTCGAACTGGCGCACGCTTTCGCGGCGTTGCCAACGCAATAGGATCGAACCAGCGGAGAGTCCATATGATCGACATCCTCCTGATTTCGTCCAGCACGGAACGTGCGTCGCATATCGGCGTGCGCCTCGACGACAGCGGTGTTGTGTATCGGTTGCGCATCGTTCACGGCACGGCCAGGCACCTGCGCGTACACGCCGCCGCGATCAGGCGGGCCGATTTGCTGATCGTCGACGATGTCGATCTGACGGCGCGCGACCTGGCCGGCGTCGAGGAGACGCTGGCC
Source organism: Paraburkholderia sp. IMGN_8 (assembly GCF_038050405.1). Classification (NCBI taxonomy): domain Bacteria; kingdom Pseudomonadati; phylum Pseudomonadota; class Betaproteobacteria; order Burkholderiales; family Burkholderiaceae; genus Paraburkholderia; species Paraburkholderia sp. IMGN_8. Next base: position 1,772,793 of record NZ_CP150901.1, read on the forward strand.
TGCACGCCGAATCTGCATTGCATGCTGGTGACGCCGGCGCCATCTAGCGCGCTGCTGACGGCGGCAACTCGCATCGGTGTGCGGCACGTGCTGTCGTGGCCGCTTGACAACCGCCAGATCGTCGACGTGCTCGTCCATCTCGACGCGAAGAAAAACGCGGACGCGCGCCGCACTGGCCACGTCGTGTCGCTTGCTTCATGCAAGGGCGGCAGCGGCGCCACGCTGATCGCGGTGAATCTCGCTTACACGCTCGCCGTGCTGCGCGACAAACGTGTGCTGTTGCTCGACCTCAACCAGCAGTTCGCCGACGCCAGCCTGCTGGTGGCGAACAGGCCGCCGCCTGCGACGCTCGTCGACGTATGCGCACAGATCGACCGGCTCGACCCCGCCTTCCTCGAAACGTGCGTGATGCGAGTGCACGCGGGCTTCGACGTGCTGGCGGGCGCAGGCGATCCGCTCAAGGCCGCCGAAATGCGGCCTGCGCAGCTGGAGAGAATTCTCTTGCTGGTGCGCGAGCAATACGACGCAGTGCTGATCGACATCGGGCAAAGCATTAATCCGCTCGCGATCCACGCGCTCGACCACAGCGATTCGATCTGCATGGTCGTGCGGCAAGACACGCCGTACCTGCACGCAGGGCGCCGCATGCTCGATATTTTCAGGGGACTCGGCTACCCGGCGAGCAAGGTGAGGGTGGTCGTGAATCAATACGACAAGAACGCGAGGATCAGCCTGCCGACGCTAGAGGAAACCCTCGGTGCGAAGATAGCGCATCAACTGCCGCGCGACGAAAAACACGTGAAAGAGGCGCTCGATCAAGGTGTGCCGCTCGTCACCTCGGCCAAAGACAGCACGCTGGCGCAAGGCATCGGCCTGCTGACCGACTTGCTGTGGCCGGCCAGTGCCGGGTCGCGCAAAGGCACGCCAGGCCGCCTGTTCCCGATGTGGCCTGATGTGGCCTGATGTGCCGCCGCAGTTGAGGACAGGGCATTGACGCAATACGACAGCGTAGACCATCATGTCGTCGCCGGCCACCGCCACGCAGCCGTCGAGTACGACCGCGCATGGCGTGATCTGGATTGCTGGATTGCCACCGGGATTCAGCGAACCAGCAATCGGCATTTTCAGATCGGATGCAGAACCTGTATACGATGACGATGTAGTGATTAGAAAAAAACAAAGGGGCGGGATGCAATGAACAAAACAGCGGCACAGAAACGTCAGGGAAAGTCGATCGGTATTGCCGCTGCGAAGGCGGCAGACTCGAAGCCGTGCCTTACGCGACTGGCTTCGCAAGTCATTTGCATATAAAGAACGAGCGCGCCATGACAAAGACGACGCCTTTGGCGGGGATTGGCAGCGACGGCAGCCTTGCGGAAACCGTGGTCGTCGAACCGGCGGCCGCGTCACTCGAAACGCCTTGCGTCGACGCTGCTGAACACGCGTTGCCGGGTGGCGGAATGCGCGAGGCGTCGGTGGAGATCCTGGCTCGCGTGGGCGCCGCGCTCCTGCTGAGCTTCTTTGCGTATGGGGCGATCATCCAATGGCGCGCGGCGCCCACGCGCATCACGCTCTTGCTGGTGGTGGTGGGCGCTTTCCTGACCGTGGGTTTGTCGTTATTTGCGCGTGTGCCGACTCAACGTGACTGGCGCCCATTCGCCTTCATTTGTTCGATCGGCGGCACTTTTTATTTTCTGGCGGTGCGACTTTCGCCTGGCACCCAACTCGTGCCGGAAGCGATCGGCGCGTCGTTGCAGTTGCTGGGGATTTTCTGGCAACTATTCGCGAAGGTATCGCTGCGCCGCTCGTTCGGCATTTTGCCTGCCAATCGCGGCGTTGTTTCGCGCGGCGCGTACCGCTTCGTCCGTCATCCGATGTACCTGGGCTATTTCGCCATGGACATTGGCTTTCTGCTGGTGAATTTCGGCGTACAGAACATGATCGTATACGGCTGCCAGTTCGCGTTGCAGATCGGGCGAATCGTGCGTGAGGAACAACTCCTATCCACCGATAGTCACTATCGAGCCTACAGGAGCAAGGTACGTTACCGCGTGATTCCCGGCGTGTTCTGAACCGGGACATCAGGTCAAACGAACGGCGCGGCCGCGCAATTCCGGCCGCGCCGTTCCCTTTTGCATCAGTGACACGCCGGGGCGTGCCCGGCGTCCACAACATCGCCGAGGACGACGGCGCTGTGTCGAGCGAACTGGCGAAGCGCGTATTCGGGTGGCGCGCAAATTGGAGGGTGGGGCGCGGAAGGGGAGAGGGAAGAATGACGCCGCAAGCGCGTACCTCCAATCGGTGTTGAGAAGTACCGCTACGGCGCGCGCAGCGCCGCCGGAAGAATGACTGCCTTGTCACCAGGGTGGAATGTGCGAGAACACAGATTCCAGATGCACCACTACCGTGACTGCGCGGCGGACCCGCTTAAAAATTAGCGGTTTTAGCCGCTTTCTTTTGCCTACTTTTCTTTGCGGCCGGCAAAGAAAAGTAGGTGCCGCCCCGCACAGGGGCAACACTAATAAACCAATAACAAATCAAGGAAAGGCCGACGCCGTAGGCAAACAGAGGGGAGGGCCACCGCCGTAGGCAAACAGAGGAGAGGACCCCCGCCGTAGGCATACAGAAAAACAGACCAACAAAAAACCCATTGACGACAAAACAATCAAACAAATAACATATCTGTACGGTTAAAGGACAGACCCAAAACCGCCAAAACCTCTTGAGGGAGCCTCATGAGCACAGCATCATCCCCAAAGCGTTTCGACGCAACAATCTTCATTGGCCGCTTCCAACCCCCGCACCGCGGACACCTGGACGTCCTGCACCGGGCATTGGCATTAGCCCAAAAAGTCTGCATCCTCATAGGATCAACAGACAAACCTCGCACGATCAAAGACCCGTTCTCATTCGAAGAGCGCCGCGAAATGCTAGCGTCCATGCTGGACGCAGAGGACCGTGATCGCGTCACCATCACCCCGGTACAAGATTCAACGTACAACGATGGCGACTGGCTCCGTTGGATCCAGGGCGCGGTAGCAACAGAACTCGGCGAAACCTCGGGCAAAAAAATCGCGCTGATAGGCCACGAAAAAGACGCATCTTCGTACTACCTGCGCATGTTCCCGCAGTGGGAACTGATCGATGTGGAGGCAACGGAAGACATCTCCGCCACAGAAATCCGCGAGCAACTATTCGCCGAACGCAGCAACAGCTTCGTGCAATGGGCGGTGCCGGCCCCAGTCTTTGCGTGGCTCGAACAATTCCGCAAGCGGCCCGAATTCGCGCAACTGAAATCCGAAGCCGAATTCATCGCCGGTTATAAAAAGGCCTGGGCCGCGGCGCCCTATCCAGTGACCTTCGTCACGGTCGACGCGTTAGTCGTTCATTCCGGCCACATCCTGCTGGTGCGACGCCGCAGCGAACCCGGCCGCGGCTTGTGGGCGCTGCCGGGAGGCTTCGTCAATCAGGACGAGCGGCTCGAAACCGCATGCATTCGCGAGTTGCGCGAGGAAACCGGGCTGAAACTGCCCGAACCCGTCATGCGTGGTTCGCTGAAGGATCGCCAGGTATTCGACCATCCGCATCGTTCGCTGCGCGGACGTACTATTACACATGCGTTCCTGTTTCACTTTCCGCTCGGCGAATTGCCGCGCGTGAGGGGGAGCGACGACGCCGACAAGGCGCAGTGGATTCCGCTAAACGTATTGGCGACCATGCGCAACGTGATGTTCGAGGATCACTTCGATATCGCTCATCACTTTCTGAGCAAGCTTTGATTGACCCCCTCCGTCGGGATAGACCTGGCGGCAACTCAACGGCCTAGAGGAGTTCTAGCCATGCAAGACGATATCAACGGTCTCAACGATATTTCCTCGATCCTGTCCAATCTGATCCTCAACACGGATTCGTACAAGGCGTCGCACTACCTGCAATATCCGCCTGACGCATCGGCGATGTTTTCGTACATCGAGTCGCGTGGTGGACGCTATGACCGCACGCTGTTCTTCGGCTTGCAGATGCTGATCAAGGAGTATCTGTGCCGCCCCATCACGGCGGCGATGATCGATCAGGCGAAAGCATTTTTCGCGGGCCACGGTGAGCCGTTTAACGAAGCCGGCTGGCGTTATATCGTCGAGCGCTACGACGGTTATTTGCCGGTGCGGATCCGCGCGGTGCCGGAAGGTTCGGTGGTGCCGACGCACAACGTGCTCGTAACGGTCGAATGCGACGACCCGCAGGTGTTCTGGCTGGCCTCGTATCTGGAGACGATGCTGATGCGCGTGTGGTATCCGATTACGGTTGCCACGCAAAGCTGGCATCTGCGCAAGACCATCCGCGGCTATCTTGAGAAGAGCAGTGACGACCTCACGCAACTGCCGTTCAAGCTGCATGACTTCGGCGCGCGCGGCGTGTCGAGCGCGGAGTCGGCGGCGATTGGCGGCTCCGCACACCTCGTCAGTTTCATGGGTTCGGATACGGTGCTCGGCGTGGTTGCGGCGAACCATTACTACAACGAGCCGATGGCGGCGTTTTCGGTGCCGGCTGCCGAGCACAGCACGATCACGGCTTGGGGCCGCGAGCGCGAGACCGATGCGTTTCGCAACATGATTGCGCAGTTCGGCAAGCCGGGGGCGATTGTTTCGGTGGTGTCCGATTCATACGACCTGTTCGCCGCGCTCGAGGTCTGGGGCACGGAACTGAAGCAGGCGGTGCTCGATTCGGGCGGCACGCTGGTGATCCGTCCTGATTCCGGCGATCCGCTGACGATTGTGCTGCAGACCCTGCGGGCGCTCGACGCGTCGTTTGGTTCGACGGTGAACAGCAAGGGCCGCCGTGTGCTCAGCAACGTGAGGGTGATTCAGGGCGACGGCGTGAATCCGGATTCGATTGAGGCCATCCTTGCGGGGATGGATGATGCCGGGTACGCGACGGATAATATTGTGTTTGGAATGGGTGGGGCGTTGTTGCAGCAGATCAATCGCGATACGCAACGGTTTGCGATGAAGTGTTCGGCCATCAAGCTTGGAGATGAGTGGCACGATGTGCGGAAGGATCCTGTTACGGATGCCGGCAAGCGGTCTAAGAAGGGGCGGCTTACTTTGCTGCGGAATCGTCATACAGGTGAGTATCGGACTGCGACGCTGCCGCTCGCCTGGGATGATCGCACCCTTGAGGGTGATTGGGATGAGGCGTTTGTCACAGTGTTTGAGTCCGGCAAGTTAATGATCGATGTGGCGTTTTCTGATGTAAGGGCGAGGGCTCACGCGGGTGAGGGTTAAGGGTTTTTTTGCCTTTGGCGGCGGCATTCTTCTGTGTGCCTACGGCGTTGGGCTTTGCTTTCGTTTTTGTCTACGCGGCGCTCGTGTCTGTGCGCCTGCGGCGGTGGCCTTTCCTTGATTTCTTAGTGGTCTATTTGCGTCGCCCCTGTGCGGGGCAGGCACTTACTTTCTTTGCCGCCGTGTATAGACCGGGGACATGATTGACAAACGTGCGGAGACATCGTTGACACTTTATGGTCAGTGATTCTCGCTCCTCAGGTCAAGGGTGAGGATGCGGTGATGTGCAAACCAGAATTCAAATACGCCGTCTTCGCCCACCTTTGCGCGTGCCGCAACCGGCAGTCCATAAAGTGCGTTCGAGACCTTAAGTTTCCGTCCCTTAAAGCGTAGCTGGCCATCTGACCTGACTCGTAGCACCACGTCGTCCGGGCCGTATTCAGGCTCCTGCAGGATCGATGGATACGCCCGGGGGCTGGGCTTGTAACGGCTGACCGGCGTGTCCATGCCAATCGCCTCGTGCGGACGTTCGCAGTTATACACGGTGCGCCAGCGGTCCAGTTCCTGTTGCACGTGCTCCTGCGTAGCGAAGCTTCGTCCGTTCAGCACTTCAGCCTTCAACGTACGGTGAAACCGCTCATCCTTGCCATTGGTCTGCGGGTGATACGGCCGGCTGTAGCTGATACGGATACCCAGCCGGATCAGCCAGACGGCCAGCTCGGTAAGCTGCCCCGGACTGCTGGGCGAACCCCACGGCGAGCCGTTATCGGTGTTGATGCGCAACGGCAGGCCGTAGTGCCCAAACGCCTCACGTAATCCCGCCTGCACGGTCGAGGTGTCCGTCGGCCCGCAGGCACGCAGCAGGATGCTGAAACGCGAGTGGTCGTCCAGCACCGTCAGGGGGCTGCAACGCTGCTTCTGGAGGGTATCGAAGTGACCCTTGAAATCCATCTGCCAGAGTACGTTGGGCTGCTCGTGTTCAAAGCGCTTCCACGGTTCGCTCATTGCTGAATCGGTCGGCAGGATCAGGTTATGCCGGTGCAGGATGTCGGTCACGGTGCTGGGCTGCGGCACCGCCTCAAAGCCCAGATCCTGCAGGCGCCGACTGATCTTGCGCCCGCCCCAGCGCGGATGGGCCTGGCGCAGCCGCACCACTTCCTGCTCCATGGCAGCGGGAGTCTTCAAGGGGCTGGTGGCTGGGCGCCGTGATTGATCTGACAGCGCGTTCTCGCCACGCTTAAGCCATTTGTAGCCGGTCTGCCGGCTGATGTTGAAGCGCTGGCACAACTCGGTGATCGTCAGGGTGTCCTGACTGGCCAGATGAACAAATTCCTGTCGGAGGCTCATGGTGTCTCTTGCGTTCCAGGGCATGGTCGGGACCGGGCGTTTTAATACCCGGAAGTGTCAACCATGTCCCCGCACACCTGTCAGCTATGTCCCCGGTCTATACACCGCCGCAAAGAAAGTAAGCAAAGAAAGCGGCTTCACCCCGCTAATTCTTAAGCGGGTCCCCTGGCTTGGAGGAGGTAGTGGAGCATCTGGAATCGGTGCCCTCGCACATTCGGCGCTGGTGACAAGGCAGTCATACTTCCGGCGGCGCTGCGCGCGCCGTGGCGGTACTTCATAAAACCATCGGGTGCTCTTTGTGCCTGCGGTTGCTCAGGTGTTACGGCTTGTGTTTGCTGCGTTAGCGTAGCTCGCGGCTGCGTTTCGTTCGGCACTTTTTCGGTGCCTGCGGTGGCTCGCCGCTCGCCCTCAAGCCCCCCATGCCTTGCCGAGGCGCTAGCGTCTCATTCGGAGTGGTAGCTCGTACTCGCACACTTGGGCGCCTCGCCGAGGCGAAGCCGATGGCCCCCACCGCGCGCAAACGAAGTCACTGGTTTCCCTTGCAGACTGTCCCGGCGAGCACGCAGTGCGAGGCGGGAAGGATGATGCCGAAGGCACACATGCCCCATCGGGGTTGGGAAGTACCGCTACGGCGCGCGCAGCGCCGCCGGAAGTAGGACTGCCTTGTCACTCACGCGGAGTGCGCGAGAACACCGATTCCAGATGCTCCACTACCTCCTCCAAGCCAGGGGACCCGCTTAAGAGCTAGCGGTGTGAAGCCGCTTTCTTTGCTTACTTTCTTTGCGGCGGCAAAGAAAGTAAGTGCCTGCCCCGCACAGGGGCGACGCTAATAGACCACTAACAAATCAAGGAAAGACCAACGCTGTAGGCACACAGCCAAAAAGCGCCGAGCAGGCAAACAGCACGGGGGGAAAGCTAATAAACCAATAACAAAACAAGGAAAGGCCAACGCCGCAGGCACACAGACATAAGCGTTGCGTAGACAAAAACGAAAGCAAAGCCCACCGCCGTAGGCACACAGAAGAATGCCACCGCCAAAGGCAAAAACAAACCTCAATCCCAAACCAGAACGCCGTCGGCAAAAATCCCAACCCGACACTCAGCCCCCTCGCGCAAGCGAGCATCTTCACTTGGAATATCAAACCGCAAACCCGCGATATTCACGCGAACATACCGCTCGCCGCGCCGCAGCTCGACGGTGTCGACCAACCCGGAATAACCCCCATCGGGCGAGATAACAATCGAATGAGAAGAAACCCGCCACATCACCCGCTGCCCAGCAGCAAACGCAAACCCACGATCGCTAGTCGCGATTACCAAACCATTGCCGATATCGACCCGCCCCGGCGCCGTAACCACCCCTTCGCCGACATTGTGCAAACCAAGCAATTCAGCCACTCGCATCGAAGCCGGCCGCTCAAAAACGGAATCGATAAAACCCGCCTGCAGCACGCGCCCCTGTTCAACCACCAACACTTCATCCGCGAGCAGTGCAGCTTCATCGGGATCATGCGTGACAATAATCGTCACCGCGGCAATCTCGCGCTGCAACGCCCGCAACGACTGCTGCAACCGCCGCCGCCGCGGCGTATCAAGCGCAGCGAACGGTTCGTCGAACAGCAGTAACTCGCTATGACGTGTCAGCGCCCGCGCAAGCGCCACCCGCTGCCGCTGACCGAACGACAGTTGATGCGGCAAGCGCGCAAGCAGTTGCGCAAGGCCCAGATGGTCGAGCCAGTACCGCGCGCTGGCCGCATCGGCATCGACGGGAAACGCCAATTGCTGCGCCACCGTCATGTGCGGAAACAACCCGTAGTCTTGCGGCATGTAGCCGATCTGACGACGCTCGGGCGGCAGCGTGCTCAAGTCGGTCGCGCCGAGTTGCACAGCACTCGATGCGTTAGATTCGAGCCCGGCAATCAGACGCAATGCCAACGATTTGCCGGAGCCGGACGGCCCGATGATCGCAAGGCTTCGCGTGGCAGGCGCCCACGCTATGTCGAGATCGAATGGACCCAATTGCCGTCGTAACTGGAAGGCGAGGCGCAGATCGGCTGTCTCGGCGCGGCTCGCGGTTGGATTCGCGCTGGGTTCCAACGGGTCGTCGCCGTTTTCGGGTTGTTCGATCGCGGCAACATACCTGCCGCTGTAAATCGACAGCGCCGCGCAGACGATTGCAATCGCGAGCGTCGGCAGCAGCAAGGGCATCATCGCCGGCAAACCCTGGCCGCCGAACACCACATAGGTGTAGACCGGCAACGAATACGGGTGGTATGCAACCATCACGGTCGCGCCGAATTCGCCGAACGCACGCAACCACGCGAGCGCGAGTCCGGCGCGAATCGCCGGCCACGCTACCGGCAGCATGACCCGGAAGAAACGGCTGCCGGCATGGTGGCCGAGCGTCGCCGCGACATCGTCGAGCACCGGGTCGACGGCCGCGAATGCCGATTTCGCGGCGATGATGAGAAACGGCGCGGCCACGAAGATTTCAGCGAGCACGATGCCGGTGAACGAATCCGTCAGCACGCCGCCCGTGAAACGGCCGACCCAGCTGTACGGTCCGAGCAGAAACAGCAGGAGCACGCCGCTCGTGAGGGGCGGCAGCGCCAGCGGCAATTGCACGACGAAACCGAGCAGCGCCACCTTGCGCGCTTTCGAGCGCGCCAGAAAATAACCGAGCGGCACGCCGCCCAGCAGAATCACGAGCGACGCCACACTTGCGCTCGCCGCAGACACGCCGACTGCCGACCACGTTGCGCGCCAATCGACATTCGCCCAATCAGCGGCACCGAGTTGCGGCACGCTCGCGATGAACGGCGCGCACAGATAGACGGCAAGGAGCGCCGCCAGCCACAGCAGCGGTCGCGCGGCGGTACGTTTCACCGCGTTACTGTGCGGCGTCGATCACGGCCTGCACCGTGAGCGGCATCGCTTGCACGTTGCCGCTCACGGTGGGCTTGCTGACGTCCACGCCGTGCTGCTTCAACAGCGCGCGGCCCTGTGCGCTCAGCAGAAAGTCGACGAAGCTGCTCGCGCCCGCATGGTTCGGCGCGTCGCTGAGAATCGTCAGCGTGTAGCTGGCCTTGGCCTGCAATTCGGGCGCCGGGCGGATCGCCGGAATCTTCAGGTCGGAGGTCTCAGTCGAGTAGAAGAAGCCGGCGTCGAGCTGGCCGGATTGCAGGCGGCCAACCAAGGTTTCCTCGGGCAAAACCTGCGCGGGATTTTCCGCCGCGCCGAGCGTTTTCTCGACGAGGTCGGGCTGATGGTAGAGCTCACTCGCTTTGGTCACCATCTCGACGGTGAACGCGCCCTTCGGATCGAGCTTCGGATCGGTGCGGCCGACGCGGATGCCCGGCTCCTGCAAGACCTGATCCCAGCGCTTGCTCTTGAAGTCCGCGGCGAATTTGCTTCGCGGGTTATAGCCGATCATCAGCGGCGACTCGGCGAAGTTCACGTACCACGTGACGTGATCGCCGTTCGCTTCACCCATCAGGCTGCCGTTCACCTTCGGGCTCGCGCTGATGAACACGTCGCCGCGCCGCAGCTTGCCCTTGATCTCGTTGGCGATCTTATTCGAGCCCGCCGCATAGCCGCGGAACTGCTGGCCGGTGGCTTTCTCGAAGGCCGGGCCGACGCTGCGCTCCATCAGATTGACGAGCGAGCCGGCGTACAGCACGTTGACCGTGTTGTCTTGCGCGAAGGCGGGTGCAGCCGTCACCACGCCGGTGACAACCGCGAGAGATGCGAGCAGCTTGCGGATCATGCGATAACCCCGATGCGTTATTAAGAGCGCTATATTACGACGTCATCGCATTGTGTTGTCAGTCCGCGCAATCAATTGAGCGGGAAGATCCGCACGTAACTTGTGCCGCCGACGCTGCCTGCCTCCTGAGCGGCCTCGATGACGTTGTTTTTTGCAGCCGATATGTCCGGCGATATATTGCGTATCGATGCCGTTTCGTACCGCGGGCTATCATCGCAGCGTAATATACGAACGGACATAACGAATGAACAAGCCGGTCAGGTATCAATGCTGGAGATAACCGCCTATGCACAGCGTCGATGTGATTACCGCGCCTCCCGCCGAAGGCGCGCTCGTCCTGAGCGGGCGGTTGCAGCGCTCGCTGTCTTTGGATCTGGCACAGCTCAAGCGCTACGAAAGCGTAGTGGCCAAACCGTTCGATTTGCGTTGCTACACGACGGATTGTTTTATCCGTAGCGTCGAGCCGTATCGCGGCGTGCGTTTGACGACCTTGCTAACGGACGCGGGTCTGCCGAACGACGTGCCCGGTGAGTTCAAGCGCACGGTGTTCGTGGCGGTGGGGCACGATGGCTATGTCGTGACATTCTCGTGGCATGAACTGTTCAACACGCCAGTCGGCGAACACGTGCTTGTCGCTTACGAATGCGGCGGCCGCGCGCTCGACGCCGAAGACGGCGCGCCGATCCTGTTTTCCGGCGCGGACATCTTGCCTGCGCCGCGCCACGTCAAACGCCTCGCGCGAATCGAAGCGCACGTGCTGCGGGCTTCGACGTAAGCGATCCGGGCGGCTGGCGTAATATGGTTCGCTGCTTACCTCCGGGTTGCTTCTATGCCTGACGATCCGCTTTCACGCCTGGCGGCTGTCCCCGCACCTGGCGCCGAACCGCCTTCGCCGTTCGACGCGAAGGTGGCCGCGCGTACGGATGAGTGGCTGGCGGCAGCCACGGACACCGCGTCGGCCGACACCCAGCTTTTCGCCAAACTGGTCGCCGCGCGCGATGTGCGCAACGAACTCGCGCTGCTCGGCTTGCAGACGCCGGCGTGGCGTGCGCTGCTGGCGCGGCATTTCGTACACGTCGCCGCGCCGGCATTGCCGCTTGCCGTCAATAGCAGCGCGCACGCGTACTTCGTCGACACGCTGAACGCGCTGCTGCTCACCCATACCAGCGCCGCAGTCCATGCGGACGACGCTAGCTGCCTTGCCTCGATCATCGCCCATGCATGCTTGCGGCCGGACCACCTCTGGCGCGATCTCGGCCTGACCGGCCGCGAAGAAGTCACGTGGATGCTGACGCGTTATTTCCCCACCTTGGTCGTGTTGAATATCGCCGACCTGCGCTGGAAGAAATTCCTTGCTCAGCAACGCGCGCTTTCGCTTGGCTTGCCGCCTGGTCCCGCACCAGGTTGCCCGGGGTGCGAAGACTACGGATATTGCTTCGGGGACCGTCAATAACGTCCGTTCAGCCAGGATGGCGGCGCGAGGCTGTTCGTGTATGCTTTCGCGCATGGCTGACATCGCGAAAACCAAACCACGACCCGCGAAAACGCGCCCCGAAGTGCGCTTCAGAATGCGCATCCGCAGCGGCGACGCCGTTGCGCTCGGGCCCGGCAAAGTCGAATTGCTCGAAGCCGTGCGCGAACACGGTTCAATCTCGGCTGCGGCGCGCAGTCTCGGCATGTCGTACCGGCGCGCCTGGCTGCTGATCGACGAACTGAACCGCTCGCTCAAAGCGCCCGCCACGCACTCGGAACAGGGCGGTCAAAGCGGCGGCGGCTGCACGCTGACGGCCGTCGGCGAAAACATCATTCGCCTTTATCGCGACGTGGAAGTGCAGGCGCAACGAAGCTGCGCCAAACAGATCGCCGAATTGACCAGGCTAATCCGCTCCTGAGCGGCTTGTGCCCGCTTGTACCGGCCTGCGCCCGTTTTGGGGCTCAACCGTGGCGCAGACAGAACGCTGAAGGCGTCGGATTGTTGAGCTGGGCAAGATGCTCGGGATGCAGGCGCGCCATCAATTCGACGAAGCTTGCCACGCTGGCCGTGCGCAACGGGTGATAGCCGAGCCGATGGCGCTCGCAAACGCGTTTGAGCATATTCATCGAATCGTGATCGATGCAGTCGACCGGAAACACGACGATGTCGGCCCCAGGCAGCGCCGCGGCAAGCAGGCCTTTGCGGTCTTCCACGCCGCCGTCGTGCACCACGAAATCACCGCCGGCCGCTTCCACCAGCCGCTTGAGCGCGGCATTCGAACCCGGCCTGCCGCCGACATACACAATCCTTTTGCCCCGCACGCTATCGAGGCTGGCGCGGCGGGTGCCCGTTCCGTGTATGGCATGCGCCGCGTCTACGGTCGCGCGTTCCAGCGCATCGCATTCGCCCTGCACCAGCTTGAGAAGCGCCAGCGTCTGATCGCGGCTCTTGCGCAACACTTCTGCGGCACCTTGCTCCTGGAGCAGGCGCTGTTCCGCGGTCTCGCGGCGGCTGGTATGCAGCGCCACCCTCTGATCGGCTTCGACCAGCTTGTCGCGCAGTCTTTGCAAGTCGGCTTCGAGATCGGCGGCGTCGGTCGGCGTCTGGCGGGTGGCCAACGCTGTGAGCTGGGCGATCTGCTCGGTCAAAGCGCTGAGCGACGCGTCGTGCTGCATGCTGAGCGCCTGCAAGCGGCTCTGCTGCCGCTCGATTTTCTCTTTCAGCGCGGCATTTTCTGCTTCGAGGGCGACCAACCGGCGAATGTCCGCGCGATTGGCCGCGCCGACCAGATGCGACAACATGTGCAGTTCACCGAATGCTTTCTCACGCACGTACAAAGTCGCATACGGATGCGTCATCAAGGCCCAGTAAGCCGGCGGAATGTCGCCGCTTTTCAGCGCTTCGTCCCATAGTTTCAGCAAGGCCTCGTCGTCGGCGGCTTTGTCGAAGCGGCGAATCGCCGCCGCATAGTGCTCGTCCAGCAACTTATGCAGCGCCTTGGCGCCCGGGCCACCCTCGATCGCAAGTTCGACGGCCGCGTGATGAATCTCGAGATCGCTCGCGTGCTGACGGTCGAGCCCAGTGAATCTGGGCACCAGCTTGCGAAGTTCATGCGTGCTGAGACACGTGCCGATGATCGAACAATGCAGATGGCTGTCAAGTTCGGTCAGTCGCGCGCGCCGCGTGGCGTTCGGGAGCGACACTTCGGCCGGCATGCAGCATGGATCCGCCGCGCGAATGCGACTGCCGTCAAGCTCGTCGCTGGACAGTTTGAAGCGAGAAGTCTGGGCGAGACGAAAGGGGGGCGTGTGCATGTTGACCTCGAATCGGGTTCCGGTGTCAGGCTGGTTGGCCGCATGTTTTGGGCATACTCACGACGCAACGGTCGTTATCGATGTATTCGACGGGATATAGCGATGCGAAAAAAATAGCGTTCATGGGTGGCATTGGCGCGTTAGTCGTTTGAACGGACGAGGCTTGGCTCGGCGTGCGTTTGGCGCGGCGAGGCGTTTCGGCGGCCGGTGCGCTTTGCGACGGCCATGCTTCTTTCGCTGGCCTCACGCGCGTGCTGCTCCAGAACGTGTCCCACGCAAAGGCCGATAAAGGCGGCATCGAGCCGTTCGAGTTCCGCCACTACTTTGCGTAACGCAGCAAGGTCGTTGCTGAACGCATCGGAAAAAATCGCGTCGCGAAGCTGCTCGGCTGAACGCGCTTCTTCGATCGCCGCCTTCAGCTCTCGCAGACGGACGAACGCCGCTGCCTGGGCCTGTTCCGCAAGGATCGACAGCAGCTGGTTCAACGAATGCGAACCCGAGGTGCCGACCGAGGCGAAGTTCACCTGGTCGTCGGTCAGCATCAGCACGAAGCGCAACACACTGCCGTAAAGACGTCTGAATGCATCGACAACGTCGCTGATCAGGTCGGCGCGGCCACGGTCGGACGCCGGCTTCACCGCGACGATGGTCGACGAAAGCTCATTCGGGAAGCGCTCGAGGCTTCCCCTCGGGTCGGACAATGTGGATCGACTGCGCACTTCTGCTGGCTCCCGCTCGCGTGTTCCGCTTCATCATGCACTGGCGGCGGGTTAGCCGCTGCACATCACGAAGCCTACCGTGATATTCGAGAGGATATAACGAATAACGGTGCGAGTGTTAGGCGGGCATAGTGCGGCGTCACCCGTTCCGGGCGAACTCGAGGAACGCACGCACAGCCGGAGTCCGTTCGAACTTTCGATAGGCAAGCGCAATTTCCGAAGGGATTGGCTTGCCGGCGATGTTCCGGTACACGACGCCCGGCAACGCGATGCAGCCGGCGAGCGTATGCGGCACGACCGCCACATTGCCGCCCAACGAGACGCAAGCCAGCACCGCGGCGAGTGTGCCCGGGCGTGGCCCGAGCCGCGGCGAAAAACGCCCGCGGCGCGCGACTTCGAAGGTGCCGGCTTCCTGTTCCGGCAGCACGAAACATTGGTCGCGCAGTTGCGACGGCTTGATGCTCGGCGAGGCGGCCAGCGCGCAATCGTCCGGCAGCGCGAGGACGAACATGTCGCGATGCACGGTCGTCGCCTGAATGCCGTCGGCGAGCGGCATCGGCGGGCGCACGTAGGCTGCATCGAGCAGACCGTCGCTCAGCATTGTGGCGACACCGTCCATCGGCACCTCGCGAATCGAGATGTCGACGCCCGGATGCACTTGGCGAAATCCACCGACTGCCCGTTGCAACACGCCCGCGTACGCCGCCGACGCCACATAGCCGACTTCGACCCGCCCCAGTTCGCCGCGCTCGGCCAGAATCGCGCGTTCTTCACCGCGCGCGAGATGTTCGAGCGCGCTGAGCGCTTCGGCCAGGTAAGCACTGCCCGCGGCGCTCAACGCCACCGAACGCTTGGTGCGGTGAAAGAGCCGCACGCCGAGCAGCCGCTCCGCCTCCTGGATCAGCTTGGTCAGCGAGGGAGCGGCGATGCCCAATTCGTCGGCGGCGCGCGAGAAGTGCAAGTGCTTCGCGACGCAAACGAGCGCGTGGATATGGCGAAGTTCGAGTTGGCGCATGGTATTTAGTATTTCCGCTGAAGCTAATTATTTTGCGATTCTATGCCAATGACAGGTAATAGAGGCGCCGCTACCATGAGCCGACTCCGACCTGACTCTGTCCGCCTGTATGTCATCCACACCTGCCCATGCAACACCGCAGGCGCCTGCCAACGCCGCGTTCGTGCTAGCCACCGCATCGGCGACTTGCGCGCTGATCGTGCTCGACACCAATGTCGTGGCCGTCTCGTTGCCGTCGATTGCGCGCTCGTTTCACGCGAGTTTCGCCGATGTCGAATGGGTGGTCAGCGCGTACATGGTCGCGTTCGCGTCGTGTCTGCTGCCCGCGGGTGGTCTCGCCGACCGCGTCGGCCGCAAGCGGATGCTGCTGCTTGGGCTCGCTGTGTTCTTTCTGGCGTCGCTCGGCTGCGGAGCGGCGCCATCGGCGGCCATGCTGAACGTGGCGCGCGCGATCAAAGGCGTCGGCGCCGCGATGCTGTTGACGGCGGCGCTCGCCGTGATCGCGAATACTTTTCACCAAGGCCCCGCGCGCGTGCGCGCCTGGGCCGTATGGGGCACCTGCATGGGGCTGGCGACTACGGTGGCGCCGCTCGTCGGCGGCGTGATTACGCAATGGCTCGGCTGGCGCTGGATCTTTCTGCTCAATCTGCCCGTGTGCGCGGTGCTCGCATGGTGCGCGTCACGCTCGATTCGCGAGTCGCGCAATCCCGAACCCGGCCCGCTCGACGCCGCCGGCAGCATCCTGTTCGGCCTCGCGCTGGCGCTCGGCATCTGGGCGCTGATCGAGGTGCCGGCGAACGGACTCGCGAGTTGGGCGACCGGCGCGCGGCTGGCCGCATGCGCGCTGCTCTTCGGCGCGTTCGTCCAGGTGCAACGGGTACGCTCGCATGCGATGGTCGATCTCACGCTGTTCCGCCAGCCACGCTTTGTCGCCGCCGTGCTGGCGATGTTCGGTTACGCGGCTTGCGCGCAGGTGATGATGACGTTCCTGCCGCTCTACTTGCAGAACGCATTTGGTTTGTCGGCGGTGGCGGCGGGCGTCGGCATGTTGCCGTTCGCGCTGGCGATGGTGGTCGGGCCGTACATCGGCGCGGCGCTGGCGCGGCGTCTGCCGAGCATGGCGCTGCTCGCTGCGGGGTTGTTGCTGATCGCGGCCGGCAATCTGCTGACGGCACTGGTGGCCAGCGACGCACGCTATGCGCTGGTGGCGCTCGGCATGATCGTCACGGGGCTCGGTGCGGGGATTCTGAATGGCGATACACAGAAGGCCATCATGGCTTGTGTGCCGCCGAACCGAACCGGGATGGCGTCCGGCATCAGCACGACGACGCGTTTTACGGCCGTCGTGACGTCGGTCGGTGTGCTCGGCGCAGTACTGGCGGCGCGTACCCACGCCGCGTTCGTGGCCGGCACCAATCTGACGCCTGCTGTGAAAGCCGCACTGGACGCCGGTTTCATGTCGCGCGTACTAGCCGGCGATACTGCGCAAGCCACGGCTCATCTTCCGCCAGCGCTGCGCGTCACGCTGGTGTCTGCCGCGCACGTGAGCTTTGCCAGCGGTTTTGCCGCGGCGCTTTATCTGGCAAGCGCTAGTGCCGTGTCGATCGCTGCCGGTGTATGGCTGCTGGGCGGCAAAAGCGCAGCCGCGCGGGTGCGTGGCGCCGCATCGAACGGATAAGTTGCGATCCGCCAGGCGCCGCCCCGGCCGGCCCGTTTTCAGCTATCGTGTGTTGCGTGTCCGCGAAGCCTCGCGGGCGCTATCCCGCCTGGCCTTTTCGGGCACGGGGCAACGTACAACAGAAAAAATGAGCCATCCCAACACCGAACTGATCGAGCGTTTTTATACCGCGTTCCAACAGCGCGACGCCGAAGCAATGGCCGCCTGTTATGCCGACGACGTGGTTTTCAGCGATCCTGCATTAGGCGAGTTGCGCGGTGAAGAAGCGCGCGACATGTGGCGCATGCTGGTTTCGCGCGCGCAGGATTTTTCTCTGACGTTCGACGGCGTTCAAGCGGACGAACGCGAAGGCCGCGCCCACTGGGTAGCGCGCTACACGTTCAGCCAGACGGGCCGCACGGTGGTCAACCGGATCGAAGCCCGCTTCGTGTTTCGCGACGGCCGCATCGTCGAACATCGCGACAGTTTCGACCTGTGGCGTTGGGCTCGTCAGGCCCTGGGCGTCAAAGGCGCGGTGCTCGGCTGGACGCCGTTCGTGCAACGCGCGATCCGGGCGCAGGCGAGAAAAGGGCTCGACCTCTATCGACGCAGGCAGCGCCGGGCTTGAGCGGCAAGCGCGGAGGCACGCCCTCAGCCTTGCGCTTGCCTTGATCCGGCCAGATGATGCAGTATTTCGTCACGCCGACGAACGGGGAATGCTATGCGTGTAGTGGATGCAGCCTGGGAACACTGGCTGAGTACCAATGTAGAGCGCGGTTGCAGCATGGAGTCGATGATCGATTCGATGGTGCAAGCCGGTTTCGCCGCTGAAGCGGCCAGCGCCGCGGTGCACAAGGCATTCGGCACGAACGTGGCGAGCCTGGCGAAGGGCGCGACCGAGGCGGCCCTGCCGAAAGCCGCGCTGCACGCGTACCAGTACGACGATGTGCCCGTCGCGCGCGGCAATCTGATCCGCGCGCACGATCGTGATGTCAGGGTGCTGATGCGCTGCGAGCGGCCTCAGGTGATTGTGTTTGCCGACGTGCTGTCGCCGGATGAGTGCCGCGAGATGATCGAACGTTCGCGTCACCGGCTCAAACGCTCGACTATCGTCAATCCCGAGACCGGCAAGGAAGACGTGATTCGCAATCGGACCAGCGAAGGTATCTGGTTTCAGCGTGGCGAAGATGCGTTCATCGAGCAAATCGACCGGCGCGTGTCGAGTTTGATGAACTGGCCGGTGGAGAACGGCGAAGGGTTGCAGATTCTGCACTACAACATTAGCGGCGAATACCAGCCGCATTTCGACTATTTCCCGCCGGATCAGCCGGGCAGTGCGGTGCATACCGCGCAGGGCGGGCAGCGTGTGGCGACGCTGATTGTCTATCTGAATGATGTGGCTGACGGCGGGGAGACGATTTTTCCGGAAGCGGGGTTCTCGGTCGCGGCAAGGCAGGGAGGGGCGGTGTATTTTCGGTATATGAATGGGCAGCGGCAGCTTGATCCCTTGACCTTGCATGGCGGCGCGCCGGTGCTCGACGGCGATAAGTGGATCATGACGAAGTGGATGCGGGAGAGGGCTTACGGCTGAGGCGCCGTTGTGCTTTTTTCTTGGCCTTTCCTTGATTTGTTATTGGTTTGTTAGTGTTGCCCCTGTGCGGGGCGGCACCTACTTTTCTTTGTCCACCAAGTGGACTTCCTTCGGGGCGCCGGCCGCAAAGAAAAGTAGGCCAAAGAAAGCGGCTCAAACCGCTAATTCTTAAGCGGGTCCCTCGCGCAGTCACGGTAGTGGAGCATCTGGAATCTGTGTTCTCGCACATTTTGCGTGAGTGACAACGCAGTCATACTTCCGGCGGCGCTGCGCGCGCCGCAGCGGTACTTCACAACACCGATAGCAGGTATGGGCTTGCGGCGTCTTCTTCCTACTCCGCACTGCGAGCGCCGCTGCCGCTTCTCGCTAGCTTCACCGTCAGCCCTTCGCGGGATCTTCGGCGCCGCGCGAACCGCCGCCGATGCTTTGGCCGGCGTCGTGCGCAAGACCCATGTAGCCGATCACCGATATCAGCGTCAGCGCGCCAGCAAGCAGAAACGCGAGGCGGAAGTCGTCGAGCGTGAAAACGCGGCCCGTCGTCTCGCCATTGACGAACGCAGCAGCGCGCAGCGATACAGCGCCGAAGGCGATGCCCAAGCCAATCGTCATCTGCGCCGCGGCGCTCCATAGGGTACTGGCCGCGCTCATCTGCGGCTGTGCCACGTCGGCGTAGGCAAGGGTGGCAAGCGTCGAGAATTGCATCGATCGCGCCACGCCGTAAATGAAGACGACGAACAGCACGAGCGCGAGCGGCACGTTCGGCGTCAACAAGCCGCACGCGATGATGAACACGCCAGCCACCGTCACGTCGACGATCGACACCATCCGAAAACCAAAACGCTGCAAGATGCGTGTGGTCAGCGCCTTCATGCCGAGGTTGCCAAGCGCACTGGCGAGCAGCAGCAAGCCCGATTTGAACGCGGACAAGCCGAAGCCGATCTGGAACAAAAGCGGCATCAGATACGGCACCGCGCCTATGCCGATGCGCGTCAGCGAACCGGTTACCACGGTCACCGAGAAGGTCGGGATCCTCAGCGTCGATACGTCGATCAGCGGATGCGGATGCCGCTTCGCATGTTGGAACGCCACCACGCCAACCAGCAACCCGCCGGCGATAAACGCCGCGGCAATCCACGGATTCTCGCCAGGCTGGCTTGCCAGTTCGGCGCCGTACAGGATCGCCGTCAGCGTCGCGGCGCTCAGCAGCAGGCCCACCACGTCGAGCGGCTTGCGTTCGCTGCCGCGCAGGTTTGGCACCAGCGCGAGCGCAACAGCCATCGCTGCCAGACCGAACGGCACATTCAGCAGAAAGATCCAGCGCCACGACGCATAAGTCGTGATGAATCCGCCCACCGGCGGTCCGATCACCGGCGCGGCGATCGCGGGCCAGGTGATGGTCGAGATCGCTTGCATCATCCGGCTCTTCTCAGTGCTGCGGACCACGATCAGGCGGCCCACCGGCACCATCATCGCTCCGCCGATGCCCTGCAGGAGCCGTGCGGCGGTGAACTCGGTCACGTTCTGCGACAAGCCGCACAACACCGAAGCCACCGTGAAAACGCCGATCGCGCTGAAGAACACCGTGCGCGAGCCGCAGCGGTCGGCGACCCAGCCGCTCGCCGGAATGAAAATCGCCAGCGCCAGCATGTAAGCCGTCATGCCGAGGCTCAGGCTGTTCGGGCCGACGCCGAACGAATGCGCCATCTGCGGCAACGCGGTGGCGATCACCGTGGTGTCGAGGTACTCCATGAAGAAGGTGGCAGCCACGATATACGGCAGCCAGCCGACATGCGAATTACGTGCGCCGGCGCCGGTCATGGCGCCGTCCTCATCGCGCTGCGCGTGGATTCGATGACGCCGCCACCGTGCCGGCGCGTACTGCAAGATTGTTTGGACTTCATGTTCTTGCGACTTCCCTTCGAAAACGTGTTTCCGGCATCCCCAATATGTGGACGGGCAACGAGATCGCGGCCGACGGTGACGTGGCAGGGAAAGATCACGCATGGCCGCTAGCCCTGAATCCTAACGCAATAAAGTGAACGCTACCGCCGGGGAGGGCGGTTGCAAGGCGTAAGGCAAGCGGCCGGCGGGCGCGTGCAGGCTTGCCGGAAACACTTCGCTCTTCGCGTCGATCAATCCTTCGCCGCGTATTCGCGATCGAGCTTGTCGTACAGCGGCTTGTTGACGAGCCGCTGGCGTTCGCTGAACGGCGCGACCAGCGTGGCGTCTTCGTCGAGGCGCCCATTGCTCCTGAGCATGCCGAGCGCGCGTTGCATGCCGAGCACTGCGCCTTGCAGCGCCGCGTTCGCGTACAGCACGATGCCGTAACCGAGCTTGGCGAGCGCTTCGCGCGATTGCACCGGCGTCTTGCCGCCAATCACGATGTTGATCAGTTGCGGCTTGTCGAACAGCGCCGGCAGGCGCTCGATGTCGGCGAGCGATTCGGTCGCTTCGATAAACAGAATGTCGGCGCCGGCCTCGATGAAACGATGGCCGCGCTCGATTGCATCTTCGATGCCGTGCACCGCGGCCGCATCGGTGCGCGCCATGATCTGCAGATTGCCGTCTTCGCGGGCATCGACGGCCGCGCGAATCTTGCCGACCATTTCGCTCGTGCTGACCACTTCCTTGCCGGCGAAGTGGCCGCATTTCTTCGGCATGATCTGGTCCTCGAACTGGATCACGTCGGCGCCGCTGCGCTCGAGCACGCGCACGGTCTGGCGCACGTTCAGCGCGTTGCCGAAGCCTGTGTCGGCGTCGACGATCAGCGGCAACGCGACCGCGTCGCGAATCCGCGCCGTGTGTTCGGCGACTTCTGCGAGGCCGATGAAGCCGAGGTCGGGCAGGCCCAGCGACATGTTGGTGACGCCCGCGCCCGTGATGTAGAGCGCTTCGAAGCCGGCGTCTTCAATCACGCGCGCGCTCATCGCGTTGAAGGAGCCGGGCACGAGCAGGCCCTGGCGTTCATTGACTTTGGCGCGGAAGGCGGCGCGGCGGGTAGCGGAAGAGGTGGACATGATGGTTTGTCTCCGGGTCGTCAGAAGTGGGATAGAAAGGCCAGCGTGGTTTGCAGGAAGCATGCCAACTGCCGGTGCGCGGATTTGCGCCGAACAATCAGTAGGTTAGGCGCTAAGGCGCGGCACGGTGGTTCATGGCAGAATGGCCCGCATGTTCCATGAAACGTTTCGTGGAACGTTTCAGCTACGACCGGAGCGCTGCGGTGTCTACTTTCACTTCCCTTGCCAACCAGAACACCGGCCGTCCAGGCGTTGCCCTGGTCAGTATCAGCCGTCTGCAAACGCTTTGCGAAACCGTCGCGCCGCGCTATGCCGGGCGCGCCAGGTTTTTCTCGGTCCGCGAAGGGTACGGGGCCGCCGTCACCGCATTGCAGGCCTATGTCGATGCAGGCGCGGTGGACGTCGTGCTGGCGGCCGGATCGAACGGCGCCTACTTGCGCGACAACCTGAACGTGCCGGTCGTGATGGTCAAGGTGAACGGCTTCGACGTGTTGAGCGCGATCACCCGCGCCACCACCACGTGGCCCGGCGCGCAGATCGGCCTCGTGCTGCACGAAACGATCTCACACGAACTCGCCGACCTCAGCGCGTGGCTGAACGTCGGTCTGAAGCAGCGCGCCTACCGTTCAATCGACGAAGTGCGGCTCGCCGTCGACAACCTGGCCGCCGAAGGTTGCAGCGTCATCATCGGCCCGGGCATGGCATGCGATTTTGCACAGCAAGCCGGTCTGGAGAGTGTCTTTCTCTACTCTCTCGGGGCAGTCGAAGAAGCGTTCGAGCGCTCGGTCGAACTGGCGCGCGTGAGCCGTCAGAAGGAATCGAAGCGTGTGCGTCTGAACACGATCGTTGCTCACCTGCGCGATGGCGTCGCCGCCTTCGACGATGCCGGTCAGCTCGAAGCCGTCAACCCGGCGATGCTCGATCTGCTCGGCCTCGACGCCCCGAAGGAAGTCCCCTTGGGGGATCGCGAACAGGACGTAGCCGTGCAACTGGCGCGCGCTGTCGGACCGCTGTTGCGCGAGACGTTCGAACACGGCACGCCGATCGAAGAGCGCATCGAGCAGATCGGCGGCCGTGCGTTGATCGTTAACTGCGTGCCGATCGTCGAGCAGGGCATGCGCTCCGGCTCGGTGGTGACGGTGCAGGACGCGCTGGTCGCGCAGCGGATCGACCGGTCGCTACGCACCAGCCAGCGGCCGAAGCATCTGGTCGCGCGGCACGATCTGGATGATCTGATCGGCGGCTCGGCGGCGCTCGAGCGGGTGCGGCGGCTCGCGCGCGCGGGCGCCGCGCACGACGCGACCGTGCTGTTGAGCGGCGAAAGCGGCACGGGCAAGGAACTGGTCGCGCAGGGCATCCACAACGCCAGCCGGCGGCGCGGCAATCCGTTTGTCGCGTTCAATTGCGCGGCGCTGCCCGAGGGGTTGATCGAGAGCGAACTATTCGGTCACGAGGAAGGCGCCTTCACCGGCGCGCGGCGCGGCGGCAAACCGGGCCTCTTCGAGATCGCTCATACCGGGACGATTTTCCTCGACGAGATCGGCGAGATGCCGGCGGCGCTGCAAAGCCGCCTGCTGCGTGTGTTGCAGGAGCGCGAAGTGATGAAGCTCGGCTCGGGGCGCGCGACACCAATCGACGTGCGGGTGATCGCCGCCACCCACCGCGATCTGCATGCGCTGGTTGAGCAGGGCGTGTTCCGGGCGGATTTGTATTTTCGTCTGAACCTCCTTCAGATAGAATTGCCCCCGCTGCGCGAACGGCGCGGCGATGTAGCCCAACTGGCGCGGCACTTGTTAAGCCGCAGCGCGCTCCAATATGGACTGTCGGGCGCGGCGCTCGAGCGGGTACTGGCGTTCCTCACGCCCTTGTTCGAGCACTATGCGTGGCCGGGCAACGTCCGGGAGCTGGAGAACCTGCTGGCGCGCGCCGCGATTTATCTGAGCGATCCGGCCGGCGAGGCCTGGCAGGATCTGCAAGCGGTGTTTCCGGAGTTCGGGCGGATGAGTCAGGCAGCGGCTTTGCCGACGCTTGATGCCGCGGCTGACGCCGCCGGTGGCGCTCCGGCCCGCGTCACCCCGACCCGCGAGGACGTCATGCGCGCCCTCGCGCAGTCCGGCGGCAACCGCGCCGCGGCGAGCCGGGCGCTCGGGATCGGCCGCACAACCCTGTGGCGGCTGATGAAGGACTGATCCGGCGTAATAGCCGCCGGCAGGTCGGCGGATAGCGTAATACTATCGCTATCATTAAAACTATCCGCTTTACCTATTAAGCGACGTCTGACATACTGACTCCACTTTCCAACCACTCAGCAAAGAGGACTCAGTAAATGCCGATCATCAACAGTCAAGTCAAACCGTTCAAGGCACAGGCTTATCACAACGGCGATTTCATGACCGTCACTGAAGAAAGCCTGAAGGGCAAGTGGTCGGTTTTCGTTTTCTACCCGGCTGACTTCACGTTTGTCTGCCCCACCGAGCTGGGCGACCTGGCCGATCGTTACGCCGAATTCCAGAAGCTCGGCGTCGAAATCTACAGCGTGTCGACCGATACGCACTTCACGCACAAGGCATGGCACGACACGTCGGACACGATCCAGAAGATCAAGTACCCGATGATCGCTGACCCGACCCTGGCAATCTCGCGCAACTTCGACGTGCTGATCGAAGAAGAAGGTCTGGCACTGCGCGGCACGTTCGTGGTCAACCCGGAAGGCGAGATCAAGCTGTGCGAAATCCACGACAACGGCATCGGCCGTGACGCTGGCGAACTGCTCCGCAAGGTGCAAGCTGCGCAATACATCGCGGCTCACCCGGGTGAAGTTTGCCCCGCCAAGTGGACGCCGGGCGCTGACACGCTGACCCCGTCGCTCGACCTGATCGGCAAGATCTAAGGTCCAGGCCCCATCGCAGTAGGCGCCGCGTTGCGGCGCATCTCCGTGCGGACCGCTTCATAGCGTGGTCCGCGCGTCCCCGGGCTGCGCGCTTCCTATCCGGAGGCGTGCGGCGCCCGGGACCCAACACCCCTCGTCACGGAATCGAAAGCCATGCTTGACGCCAATCTCAAGACTCAGTTGAAAACGTACCTCGAAAAGGTTAGCAGGCCTATCGAGATCGTCGCGTCGCTCGACGACAGCGCGAAATCGCAGGAGCTGCTGGCATTGCTGAACGATATCGCGACGCTGTCGGAGCGCGTCTCCGTGATCGAACGTCGCGGCGACGACCAACGCAAGCCGTCATTTTCGATCGGCGAGCCGGGCAAGGAAGCGGGCATCCGTTTCGCCGGCATTCCGATGGGGCATGAATTCACGTCGCTCGTCCTTGCGCTTTTGCAGGTCGGCGGCCATCCGGTCAAACTCGACGATGCGGTGATCGAACAGATCCGCGACCTCGACGGCGACTATCAATTCGAAACGTATTTTTCGCTGTCATGCCAGAACTGCCCGGAAGTCGTGCAGGCGCTGAATGTGATGGCGCTGATCAACCCGCGCATCCGCCACGTGGCAATCGACGGTGCGCTGTTTCAGAACGAAGTCGAAGCGCGCCAGATCATGGCGGTACCGACCATGTTCATGAACGGCGAAGTGTTCGGCCAGGGCCGCAGCGGCGTGAAGGAAATCCTCGCGAAGCTCGATACCAATACCGGTGCGCGTGCAGCGAAGGAACTGGAAAAGAAGCCGGTGTTCGATACGCTGATCGTCGGCGGCGGCCCTGCGGGCGCGGCGGCGGCGATTTACTCGGCACGCAAGGGTATTGCGACGGGTGTCGTGGCGGAACGCTTCGGCGGGCAGGTGCTCGATACGCTGGCGATCGAAAACTTCGTCTCCGTCACGGAAACGGAAGGGCCGAAGTTCGCCACGGCGCTCGAACAGCACGTGAAGAGCTACGAAGTCGACATCATGGACGTGCAGCGCGCCGAAGCGCTGATCCCGGGCCGCATCAACGAAGTGCGTCTGGCAAACGGCGCGGTGCTGAAGGCCAGGACCGTTATTCTGGCGACCGGTGCGCGCTGGCGCGAAATCAACGTGCCGGGCGAGCGCGAGTATCGTAATCATGGCGTCGCGTACTGCCCGCATTGCGATGGTCCGCTGTTCAAGGGCAAGCGTGTCGCGGTGATCGGCGGCGGCAATTCGGGCGTCGAAGCGGCCATCGATCTCGCGGGTATCGTGCGTGAGGTGACGCTGTTCGAATTCGGCGCACAACTGCGTGCCGACGAAGTGCTGCAACGCAAGCTGCGCAGCCTCGCCAACGTGACGATCGTGACGCAGGCACAGACCACTGAAATCACCGGCGACGGCAAGAAGGTCAACGGTCTGGTTTACAAGGATCTGCGTTCGGGCGAAACGAAGAACGTCGAACTTGAAGGCGTGTTCGTGCAGATCGGTCTCGTGCCGAACACCGAGTGGCTCAAGGGCACGGTGGAGTTGTCGAAGCACGGCGAGATCGTCGTCGATGCACGTGGCGCGACTTCGGTGCCGGGCGTGTTCGCCGCCGGCGACGTGACGACGGTGCTGTTCAAGCAGATCGTGATCGCGGTAGGCGAGGGCGCGAAGGCATCGCTCAGCGCATTCGATCATTTGATCCGCAGCAGTGACGATGACGAAGTGGTCAGCGAGGCTGAAGCGGAACTGGCGGTTAGCTGATGTTGTTTCGGTAATGGACGGCGGCCTTGGTGGGCCGCCGTTTTTGTTTTTGCTGCAACTGAGCCCGCCTTTGTGCGGGCTTTGTTTTTTGCCTGTCCGGGCTACTTCATATCCGGTCAATGCTCGATAGGACAAGTCCGATTTGACACGAAGCGTTGTATATGGCTCAAGAGTGACGATAAGTTTGAGCCTGTCCGATTCATCTGGCGCTAGTTTACCGGTCCTCACAAAGTAGCATACCGAATGAGACCAGATGAACAGGAACAACTACCGGCTGGTGTACAGCCGACCGAGAGGAATGCTTGTAGCCGTCGAGGAAACCGCCACGGCGGCGGGCAAGGCAGCAGGACAGACCCGCACGCGCGGCACAACACGTTGCACAGCGTTTTTCACGCTCCGGCAGATCGCATTCGCCGCGCTTGCGCTGCTCGGCGCACTGCCGACGTTCTCCGGTGCGCAGATCGTTGCAGGCGGAACGCACGCACCGTCCGTAGTCCAGACTCAAAACGGTCTTGACCAGGTCAACATCAACCGGCCCACAGGCGGGTCAGGCGTTTCCGTCAATACCTATACACGCAGGCGGCGCCGGCCGATATCAACGTCACCGGCAGCGCGATCAGTCTCGACAAGGGAGCGGCGACGCTGGCGGCAGCGGGCAATGTCAACATCGGTGCGGCGACGGAAACGCATGTCGATAATTCGCAGGAATCTGGCGTCACGAACAACGCAAGCACGATTGGCTCGCTGAACGGTAACCTTTCGATTCAGGCAGGCAACAACCTGCATGTCACGGGCAGCGACCTGATTGCGGCGCAGAACATCACGGGCACGGGCGCGAACGTCGTCATTGACGCGGCGACCGACACCGCGTCCCGCTCGCAGACGCAAACCTCGCATACCAGCGGGCTG
Source organism: Paraburkholderia sp. IMGN_8 (assembly GCF_038050405.1). Classification (NCBI taxonomy): domain Bacteria; kingdom Pseudomonadati; phylum Pseudomonadota; class Betaproteobacteria; order Burkholderiales; family Burkholderiaceae; genus Paraburkholderia; species Paraburkholderia sp. IMGN_8. The sequence continues at coordinate 1,800,020 of NZ_CP150901.1, forward strand.
TCGATCGGGCTTTCCGGTTCGGTGGGCGATGCGATCAACAATGCCTACTCGCAAGGCCAGGCTGTCAGCCACTCTGCGAATAGCGGCAATGATCGCGCGGCGGCTCTGCATGCGATTGCAGCGGCGGGCAATGCAGCCATGACCGTGGCCGGTGTGACCGGGGGCGCGCTCATGAAGAACCCGAGTATTGGCGTACAGGTCAGCATCGGGTCAAGTAGCAGCCGCAGTGATTCAGGCGAAAGTCAGACGACAAACCGGGGTTCGAATGTGACTGCCGGCGGAACCACGGCTTTTGTAGCAACCGGAGACGGCACGCCTGGCAGTGGCAAACTGACCGCGACGCTGACGTTCTGCAAGTGCGCTGCAACAAACCTCCAAACACCCGTTTCATTCACCCGCTCGAAGCACACCCCGCACGCCCCGTCGACGGCCCCTTCGTTTGGAGCCGCGCACCTGGGCCCATTCCTTGGCTAATCCGGCCGCCAGCCATATAAATCTGTGAGTCGGACAAAGTCCTGCTGACCCGCATGCCGGCTGGCAAGCCGACGCTCGCGGACACAGGGCGACATAAAACAAGGAGGGAGACATGGCAACATCGCAAGCGGTCCCCGCGCGGTGGGTCGACGGCAAACGCTATCTATGGCTGCTCGGCGCGCTGACCATCACCTTGCCGTTGCACGCCGCCAATCTGGCGTTGCAGACCGGCTGGCATATCTTCTGGTGGTTCGGGCCGATTTTCGTGTTCGGCATCATCCCGGTACTCGACTATCTGATCGGCGACGATCCGGGCAATCCGCCCGACGACGTCGTCGCCACGCTCGAAAAAGAGCGCTATTACCGCCGCATCGTCTATCTCGCCACCTTCATCGAATACGTGTCCTTCTTCGGCGCGGCGTGGATCGTCGGCACGCACGCGCTAGCGTGGTACGACTATCTTGGCTTCGCGCTCTCGCTAGGCGCGGCGACCGGCGTGTCGATCAACACCGCGCACGAACTGGGTCACAAGACCGACCGGTTCGAGCGATGGCTCGCGAAGATCACGCTCGCGCCCGTCGCTTACGGGCATTTCTTCGTCGAACACAATCGCGGTCATCATGTACGCGTGGCGACGCCGCCCGATCCGGCCAGCGCACGCTATGGCGAGTCGTTCTGGGCCTTTCTGCCGCGTACGGTATTCGGCAGCATCGCATCGGCATGGCGCCTCGAGAAGCACCGGCTCGAACGCCTCGGCAAATCGCCGTGGACGTGGCGCAATGAAGTACTGCATTCATGGGCCATGACCGTCGTGCTGTGGGGCGCGATAATCGCGGTGTTCGGCAAAACGGTGATTCCGTTCCTGCTGATTCAGGCGGCGTACGGCGCGTCTTTGCTCGAAGTGGTCAATTATCTTGAACACTATGGGCTCGGCCGCAAACAGCTTGCGAGCGGCCGTTATGAGCGCTGTCAGCCGCAGCACTCGTGGAACAGCAATCGTATCGTGACGAATCTGTTCCTTTATCAGTTGCAGCGTCACGCCGATCATCATGCGAATCCGACGCGCTCGTTTCAGGCGCTGCGCCATTTCGACGGTGCGCCGCAATTGCCATCCGGTTACGCGACGATGATCATGTTCGCGTATGTGCCGCCGCTCTGGTTCCGTGTGATGAACCCGCGTGTGGTCGCGCACTATCAAGGCAATATGACGCAGTCGAATATCCGGCCGGCGATCCGCGAGCGCGTGTTGGCGCAGTTTGCCGGCTAGCGCGGACTTACCTGTAATGAGACACGCCGCCCGGTTATACCGGGCGGCGTTTCTTTATCAAGCACTAACGGGCAAGCTCACCGCCGGTCGACGTCATATTAAGACCACAACTCCGACATCTCGATGTTACGCAGATCGAACACCAGCACTTCAGCGTCGTGACCTTGCGTGAAGGTCAGCGCTTCTTCACCGCGGACCCGCGCACCGTCGCCTTCGCCGAGTTCGACACCGTTCACCGTCACGCTGCCGCGTGCAACATGCACGTAAGCGTAGCGATTGCTGGCGAGTTCGAGGCGGGCAGTTTCGTCACCGTCGAAAAGACCGGCATATACGCGCGCATCCTGTTGCAGCACCAGCGACTCATTCGCGCCGTCCGGCGAGATCACGAGGCGCAGCTTGCCGCGCTTTTCTTCCGCGCTGAAGTGGCTTTGCTGATAACGCGGCGGCGTGCCTTTTTGTGCGGGTGCAATCCAGATCTGCATGAAATGCACGGGATCGTTTTTCGAATGGTTGTATTCGCTATGCGCGACGCCGGTGCCTGCGCTCATCAACTGGATGTCGCCAGGCACGATCACCGAGCCGGTGCCCATCGTGTCCTTGTGTTCCAGTGCGCCCTCCAGCACGTACGAGAAGATCTCCATGTCGCGATGCGGGTGCTTGCCGAAGCCTTGCGCCGGCGCGACGCGGTCGTCGTTGATCACGAGCAGGTCTGAGAAGCCGTTCTGCTTCGGGTCGTGATAGTTCGCGAAGGAAAACGTATGACGCGAACTGAGCCAGCCGTGCTCCGCGCGGCCGCGTTGATTGGCGTGTCTGATTTCGAGCATCGTATTTCTCCTTGGTTTGTGCGATCCGGCCAGATGTTTGTCCGCGATCCATGAACGACAGTTTAGGTCAATCAGGGCGTATATAATCGCCTCTAAATCGGAAACACTGTCTCTTTCAGGTAGACAATTCCATGCAACTCGACGACATGCGGATCTTCGTCGCGACGGTCGACGCTCATAACTTCACCGCTGCGGCCAAGCGGCTGTCACTGTCGAAACAGTTCGTCAGCCGGCGCGTGATGGCGCTGGAGGAGGCGCTCGGCGTGCAGTTGCTGATCCGCAATACGCGCAAGCTCGCCGTTACCGAACTGGGCCAGGAGTTTTATGAGCGCGCGCGGCGCATTCTCGGCGAGGTGGAGGATGCGGAGCAGGCTATGTCGCTGCGGCGCGCCGGGCCGCGCGGTTTGTTGCGGGTCAGCGCGCCGATGTCGTTCGGGATGATGCATCTGTCGCCGCTTGTGGCGATGTTTCTGCGCAAGCATGGAGATGTGCGATTCGATATGGAGCTGAGCGATCGCACTGTCGACGTGGTGGGCGAGGGTTTCGATATGGCGATCCGGATCGGCGCGTTGCCGGACTCGACGCTGATCGCGCAGAGGCTCGCCGACGTGCAGATGGTGGCGTGTTGCAGTCCTGCTTATGTGCGTCGGCGCGGGGCGCCTGGGGTGCCTGCTGATCTGGAGCGGCATTCCTGCTTGCTGTATGGACACGGTGGGGTGGTGAGCTGGGAGTTCGTTGTCGGCGGCGCGGTTAAGAGTTTTGACGTGCAGGGGCCGTTGCGGGCGAATAATGGGGATTTGATTCGCGATGCGGCCGTGGCTGGGTTGGGGATTGTTCGGCTTCCTGATTTTATTGTTGCCGATGCTATTCGGCGCGGTCAGTTGGTGACCGTGTTGGATGAGTTTTTGCCCCGGGCGGCGACGGTTTATGCTGTCTATCCGCAGCATCGGCAGAGCTCAGTCACCATTCGGGTTTTTGTTGCTTTTCTGCGGGAGCAGTTGGGGAAGGTTTTGGTTTCTTGAGTTTTTTCCGTGGAGCGTTGTTATTCTTCCGGCGGCGCTGCGCGCGCCGACGCGGTACTTCTCAACATCGTTCGCTTTGCGCCGCCGCTTGCGGCGGCTCCCTGTTTATCCGTTCCGGAAAATGAAGCTATAGGCATTCAGCGCCGGTACGCCGCCCAAGTGGGCGTACAGCACGCGTGAACCGTCCGGAAATTCGCCCTTGCGTACCTTGTCGATCATGCCGTGCATCGATTTACCCTCGTACACAGGATCGGTCAGCACCCCCTCGAGGCGCGCGCACAAACGGATTGCCTCTAGCGTGCCTTCGTTCGGCAAACCGTACTCCGGGCCGCCGTAGCGTTCGTCCAATACCACGTCCTTCTCCGTGATGTCGCGTCCGAGCTCGACTTTTTCTGCCGTCTGTTTTGCGATGCGCGTGATTTGCTCGCGCGTCTGCGCGGGTTTCGCGGAGGCGTCGATGCCGATCACGCGTTCGGCCCGGCCGTCCGCAGCGAAACCGACCACCATGCCGGCCTGTGTGCTCCCCGTCACCGAACACACGACGATGTAGTCGAACTTGAAACCAAGCTCGGCTTCCTGCTGACGTACTTCTTCCGCAAAGCCGACGAAACCGAGGCCGCCGAGAGGATGGTCGGAGCAGCCTGCCGGAATCGCGTACGGTTTGCCGCCGGCAGCGCGCACGCTTTCCAATGCATCTTCCCAGCTCTTGCGAAAGCCAATGTCGAAGCCGTCGGCGACCAGCCGCACGTCGGCGCCCAGAATGCGCGACATCTGAATGTTGCCGACACGATCGTATACAGCGTCCGAATAGTTGACCCAGTTCTCCTGCACCAGCACACACTTCATTCCCAGATGCGCCGCGACCGCCGCCACCTGGCGGGTCTGGTTCGACTGGATCCCGCCAATCGATACCAGCGTGTCGCAACCCTGCGCCAACGCCTCGGGAATCAGATATTCGAGCTTGCGTGTCTTGTTGCCGCCAAACGCAAAGCCGCTGTTGCAGTCCTCGCGTTTCGCATACAGATGCACCTTGCCGCCAAGGTGATCGCTCAAACGCTTCAGCGGCTGGATCGGCGTCGGCCCAAAAGTCAGCGGATAGCGAGGGAATCGTTGCAGGTTCATGGCAGCTCCGGTTGTAGGTTTGACGCGGACAGCAAGCCTCCGCGTTAAACACATGGTAGGGAAAAGCGCTCGAAATGAGCTTGCAAAAAAATTTTGCCAGGCCTACTTTAAAGACTTGAAAATCTTGAATGACGTAATAAAACGTCGTATATAAACTCATGAGCGCAACAAAAATTCGTAAGATGTCAACGGCCGAAACCGATCCGCTTCAGGCGCTCGATCGTATCGACCGCGCGATCCTGCGCCAGCTGCAAACCGATGCATCGATTTCGAACGTCGCGCTCGCGGCTAAGGTAAAGCTGAGCGCGCCGGCTTGTTTGCGGCGCGTCGAGCGGTTGAAGGAGGCGGGGCTGATTCGCGGCGTTGTCGCGTTGATCGATCCGAAGGCTGCGGGGGCGGGGATGCTGGTGATCATCGGCGTGGTGCTGGATCGCTCCACGCCCGAGTCGTTCGCGGACTTCGAGAAAGCCGCGCAGAAGGTGCCGGGCTGTATGGAATGTCACGTCGTCACCGGCGAGTTCGACTACTTCATGACGATCCGCACACGCGATAGCGACAGCTTCAATCGCCTGCACGCGGAGCAGTTGCTGTATCTGCCGGGCGTGCGCCAGATCCGCTCTTTCATGGTGCTCAAGGAGATCCTGTCGACCACTAAATTTCCGCTGTAACTGCCGCCGTCAAGCGAAAAGACGCGCATGCTGTCATAAAAGCCGCGTCCGGCCGACTAAGCATCGAGACCACTCGCGGGAGGCGCCGGAGGCGCTGGAACGGGGTGAATGGCACGGACTTTGCGGGGCGATCATCATGGTTTGCAGCAGACGGATATTCTTCAGGTTAATCGGCGCGGCATCGCTTGCCGGCGGCACATCGGCGTGGCGGACGGCGCTCGCCGCGGAAACAAATGCGGCGGCCGCGTACGAGGTCACGCACAGCGACGCCGAGTGGCACAAGCTGCTCACCGACGCGCAGTACAAGGTTCTGCGCGAAGCCGGTACGGAGCGGCCCTTTAGCAGCCCGCTAAACAACGAGCACCGCGCCGGCACGTTTGCATGCGCCGGCTGCAAACTGCCGCTGTTTTCATCGAAGACCAAGTTCGACAGCGGCACTGGCTGGCCGAGTTTCTGGCAGCCGCTGGATCATGCCGTCATCACGCGCTCCGACAAGTCGTTCGGCATGACGCGCGATGAAGTGTTGTGCCGGCGTTGTGGCGGCCACCTGGGCCATGTCTTCGACGATGGACCGAAGCCTACCGGCCTGCGTTATTGCATGAACGGCCAGGCACTGGTCTTCACGCCGGTGGCGGCATGAGCAGGCATCGCGCGGGGCGCGCCTATCCAATCAGGACGAACATCATGAGCATCGGAAAACGCATCATTGGCAAACCGGCCCGCTCGCGCGTGGCGGCCATCACGCTTTCGCTGGGACTGTGCGCGGCGGCGCTGCTGGGGACACAGCGTGTGGCGTTCTCGTCGGAGGCCGCGGTCGTGATCGCACCGCCCGCGCTCGACGAGCCGATCTCCGCCGCCACGGCGCACGAGGAGACTGCCGTGTTCGCCGGCGGTTGCTTCTGGGGCGTGCAGGGTGTGTTCCAGCACGTGCGTGGCGTCACGAAGGCCGTGTCGGGTTATTCCGGCGGCCAGCGCGATACTGCGCAGTATGAAACCGTCAGCGGCGGTGAGACCGGCCATGCCGAGTCCGTTCAGGTCACATTCGACCCCACCAAGGTTACCTATGGGCAGTTGCTGCACGTGTATTTTTCGGTGATTCAGGACCCGACCGAGCTGAATCGTCAGGGGCCCGATAGCGGCACGCAATATCGTTCCGCGGTGTTCCCGCTTAACGATATGCAACGGCGCGTCGCGCAAAGCTATATCGCGCAACTCGACAAGGCGCGTGTTTTTCCTGCGCCGATCGTCACGAAGACGGAGCCGTTCAAGGGGTTCTATCCGGCTGAGTCGTATCACCAGAACTACCTGACGATGCATCCGAATTCCGCGTATATCGCGATTAATGATATGCCTAAGGTCGCTAATCTGAAGCGCCTGTTTCCGGCGCTGTATCGGGATAAGCCAGTGCTGGTGGAGGCCGCGCAGTCGCAGTAGTAGTTACCTACGGGGTTGGTCTTTGGGTTTTTTGCCTTTGGCGGCGGCATTGGTGGTTGTGCCTGCGGTGTTGGCCTTTCCTTGATTTGTTAGTGGTCTATTAGCGTCGCCCCTGTGCGGGGCAGGCACTTACTTTCTTTGCCGCCGCAAAGAAAGTAAGCAAAGAAAGCGGCTTCACACCGCTAGCTCTTAAGCGGGTCCCCTGGCTTGGAGGAGGTAGTGGAGCATCTGGAATCGGTGTTCTCGCGCACTCCGCGTGAGTGACAAGGCAGTCATACTTCCGGCGGCGCTGCGCGCGCCGCAGCGGTACTTCTCAACACCGATGGTGCGTAAGCGCTTCCTGCGTCATTCTTCCCGCCTCGCACTGCGTGCTCGCCGGAATGGTCTGCACGGGAAACCAGTGGGTTCGTTTGTGCGCGGTGGGAGCCATCGGCTTCGCCTCGGCGAGGCGCTGAATTATGCAGGTGCGACCCACCGCGCCGGGCCAAACGAAGATGCTGAAACCGGCTGGCGATTTGATGAAGTACCGCCGCGAGTTACGCTAGCGCAGCAAAGGCAAGCCGCTACGATTGAATAACCGCAGGCACTGGAAGTGCCCGATGGACCGGATGGTTTTCTGAAGTACCGCTGCGGCGCGCGCAGCGCCGCCGGAAGTATGACTGCCTTGTCACCAGCGCGGAGTGTGCGAGAACACCGATTCCAGATGCTCCACTACCTCCTCCAAGCCAGGAGACCCGCTTAAGAGCTAGCGGTGTGAAGCCGCTTTCTTTGCTTACTTTCTTTGCGGCGGCAAAGAAAGTAAGTGCCCGCCCCGCACAGGGGCGACGCTAATAGACCACTAAGAAATCAAGGAAAGGCCAACGCCGCAGGCGTACAACCAAAGACCCACGCCGTAGGCAAACAACCAAACCCCAACCTCGTAGTCAAATAAACCACCCCCCGGGAAGGCAAAAAACCTGTGTTACGCTTTCCCCAAGAAACTCTCGATGTAATTCCACATTCCATGCGTTCCTGGCGCATCCCCCACCCCCCGCCCAGTGGGCAAATCCAAACCGCTCGGGCCACTGACCTCGTCATGTCGATCTCACATGCCGATCCGGACGCGCTCGCCGCAAGCATATTAAAAACGGTCGGCGACACCCTCCCAATCTCGCAGTGCGCCATCTTCGCCTACGAATTCGACGCCAGACCGCGCACAGTCTCAGCGGCCGACCACCGCGGTGGCCGATTTCTACGGGACGTCGCCGATCGCTATGCCACGCACTTCTACGCGCTCGACGGCAACCGCGCGATAGTAGGTAGCCCGCAATCGAAACACCCGCACGGCGCGCTAGTGCTCCATCAGCAGCAAAGCGAAGAAATCGAAAACGAAGCGTACCGTGCCGCCTGCTACGCACAGCCCCACGTATCGGACCGGCTATCGTTGCTCGTGCAACCCATGGAAAGCGTCTGGCTCTCGGTCAATCTGTATCGCGATAGCGCCTACGGCATGTTCCAACCGGGCGAACTGGAGCACATCGAAAGCGTTGCGCATCTGTTCGCGCACGCGGCCAAAAGCCATTACGCAATCAACGGTCAGCATCAGCAAGGCTCGGCAGCCGCGATGCTGGCCCGCGTGAGGCGCGCCTGCCCGGCGCTCACGCCGCGTGAACTCGATGTTCTGCGCGGCACGCTCGAAGGGGCCAGCGCCGCGGAGATCGCCGAACGAATGGGCATCAAACCCACGAGCGTCGTCACGTATCAGAAGCGTGCCTACGCGCGGCTCGGCATCTCCAGCCAGCGCCAATTGTTCGCGCTGTGTCTGCTGCCGCAGCCGTCCTGATCCGGCGTGAACAAAATGTGACGCCGAACGTCCGACGGTCAGCGACAAATCAGCCACCGATCAGCCGAAAATCACCCTCGCTTAGGCCTCGCCTCAGCCTGCGTCTCGCGATCCCAGCGTTTTAGCCATGGCGCGATGAAATCGACGAAACCATCCGCCGGCGGTGACAGCGCGCGTTCGGTCGAGCGATAAACGCACACCTCGCGGATCGTTTCAGGATCGACGATCCGCTTCATCATCAAGCCGAACGTTCTGGCGAGCGGCGCGACATAAGCCGGCGCGAGCGTGACGGCGAGCCCTTGCGCGGCAAGGCCGAACGCTGTGGTGACGTTGTCCACCACGTCCACGGGAATGATGCGTGCCTCGACCGGCAGATTGGCCAGCATTTGCGCCACCGCGCGCTCGTGGTCGCGCCCGGTGGCGACAATCGGCACATCGCGCAGATGCTGCCACAGCACCCGGCGCCGCGCGTTCAATGGATGCGACGGCGCGCACCACATCACCCACGGGCTCACAAACGCCGGATCGCATCGGACCCGCGTGCCGCTCTGGCGGTCGGGGCCGATCGCCAGATCCACATCGCCGCTTTCCACACGTTCCACCAGCTGCTCGACCACGGTGTCGCAAATGCGAACCACCACCTTCGGCTTGTCGCGTGCATATTCGGCGATGGCCGCAGGCAGCGCGGTCGCCGCGATCACCAGCGGCGCGCCGACCCGCACGATGCCGGCGGCGCGATTACGGATATCGTCAGCGGATTGGGCGGCCGCGCGTACATGGCGCAGCACCGATTCGGCCGATGATAGAAAATCCTGTCCCGCGCTCGACAGATTGACGCGCCGCGTAGTACGGTCGAAGAGACGAAAGCCCAGTTCCGTTTCCAGCTCGGCCAGCAACTGGCTGACCGCCGACGAGGTCAGCCCGAGCCGATCCGCCGCCGCGCCGATACTATGCAAATCGACGATGGCGAGAAACGCTTCGAACTGCCGGATGGTGACGCGAGTGAGAGGCATGAGGCGATTCTAAAGAAAAACTTACGAATCGTGAAAAATCGATTGATTGTGCCCGACACACACCTGGCCGACACTGGCCTTTCTCGACACCCGCATCCAAAGGCGCATTAGACTTCGTCTCTCTGCAAAGCCAACACTCAAGGAATTGCCATGTTCGACCATATCCCCGCTTATCCCGGCGACCCGATCCTGAGCCTGAACGAGGACTTTCAACTCGATCCGCGCCCGAACAAGGTCAACCTGAGCATCGGCATCTATTTCGACGACGCCGGCAAGCTGCCGGTGATGGACGCGGTGCGCCGCGCGGAAACCGCGCTGCTCAATTCGATCGGGCCGCGTTCCTACCTGCCGATGGCCGGCTTGCCGCAGTATCGCGACACAGCTCAGGCGCTGGTGTTCGGCGCCGACAACGAAGCACGCGCAGCGGGCCGGATTGCGACCTTGCAGACGATCGGCGGCTCGGGCGCGCTGAAGGTCGGCGCCGATTTTCTGAAACGTTATTTCCCGGCCTCGCAGATCTGGATCAGCGACCCGAGTTGGGAAAATCATCGGGTGGTGTTCGAAGGCGCGGGCCTCACGGTCAACACCTATCCGTACTATGACGAACGCACCGGCGGCTTGCGTTTCGCGGACATGCTCGACACGATCGGGCGCTTGCCGGAACAAAGCATCGTGCTGCTGCACGCGTGCTGCCACAATCCGACCGGCGTCGATCTGGATCAGGCCCAATGGGCCGAACTGGTGCCGGTATTGCAGCGCCGCAAACTGATTCCGTTTGTCGACATGGCGTACCAAGGCTTCGGCGCGGGTCTGGAAGAAGACGCGGCATGCGTTCGCCTGCTCGTCGAAGCCGGTGTGCCGTTGATCGCGGCCAACTCGTTCTCGAAGAATTTCTCGCTGTACGGCGAGCGCTGCGGCGCGTTGAGCGTGGTCTGCAAAAACGCGGAAGAGGCCGGCCGCGTGCTGGGTCAATTGATGTCGACGGTGCGCGCGAACTACAGCAATCCGCCTACGCACGGCGCGCGCCTCGTTGCCAATGTGCTGGCCGATGCGACGTTGCGCGCTTCGTGGGAGGCGGAACTCGGCGCCATGCGCGAGCGGATTCTCGCGATGCGCGAGACGATTCACGAAGGTCTCGCAGGCCGCGTCGATGAAGTGATGCGCGCGCGTTACGTCGCGCAGCGCGGCATGTTCACCTATACCGGCCTGAGCGAAACACAAGTCGAGCGCTTACGCAGCGAATACGCGGTGTATGTGCTGCGTTCCGGACGTATGTGCGTGGCCGGTTTGAATGCGCGCAACGCCGACTATGTGGCATCGTCGATCGCGGCGGTGGTGGCGAGCGCATAGCGGCTGATTGTTGCCAGCACGCTGCCCGCAGGAACGAAACGATAAAAGTGGAGACCTTGATGACTACCCTCGAAGTACCACCGGCAACCGCACCGACGTACGCCGCGATGCATCCCGACGAATGGCAGGCACGCGTGCAACTCGCTGCGTGCTACCGCATCTTCGATATGCTCGGCTGGACCGAGATGATCTACAACCACATCACGCTGCGCGTGCCGGCGAGCGTCAGCGGCGGCGAACGGCACTTTCTGATCAACCCGTTCGGCCTGCACTACGGCGAGGTCACGGCGGGCAATCTCGTGAAGATCGACGCGCAAGGCCGCGTGCTCGACAATTCGCCTTATCCGGTGAATCCGGCAGGGTTCGTCGTGCACGCGGCGATTCACGAAGGCTTGCCCGATGCGCACTGCGTGATGCACACGCATACTACGGCCGGCGTCGCGGTCGCGTGCCTCGAAGACGGTTTGCAGCAAACCAACTTCTACAGCGCGCAATTGCACGACCGCATCGCGTATCACGACTTCGAAGGCATCACCGTGCATGCGGAAGAGGGGCCGCGCCTGCTCGCACATATCGGCAACAAGCAGGCGGTGATCCTGCGTAACCATGGTTTGCTCGCATGGGGTCACACGGTGCCGCAGACTTTCGCGGTGCTGTGGACGCTCAACCGCGCGTGCGAGATTCAGATGGCGACGTTTTCGATGGGCCGCGCGCGGCCAGTTCCCGAAGAGGTCGCGATCTGCTGCTCGCGCGACGCGTTGCAGTTCGATCCGCGTCATGGCGCGGGGCAGGATGTGTTCGATGCGCTGGTGCGGCGGGTGGACCGCATCGACGCCAGCTATAAAGATTGAGGCGAGGATAGAAGCGATGAAAGCAGGTATCTACGGTGCGGGCGCAATCGGCGGCTGGATGGGCGTGAAACTCGCGCAGGCCGGCCACGATGTGAGCGTGGTGGCGCGCGGCGCGACGCTTGCCGCCTTGCGGCAAAACGGCTTGCGCCTGATCGAACGCGGCGAGACGCATACCGTGAAGGTGAACGCAAGCGAGCAGCCGGCGGAACTCGGCGTGCAGGATCTCGTCGTGGTGGCGGTTAAAGGACCGGCAATGGCGTCGGTGGCCGCGCACATTGCACCGTTGCTGAACGCGCAGACGATCGTGCTCACCGCGATGAACGGCGTGCCGTGGTGGTTCTGCGACGGGCTCGGCCGCGACTTCGCCGGCAAGCGGCTCAAGTCGATCGATCCCGAAGGCGCGATTGCCGCTGCCATTCCGACCGCGCAGACGGTGGGTTGCGTCGTGCACGCCAGCTGTCTGATCGAATCGCCCGGCGTCATCAGGCACCATCAGGGCGATGGGCTGATCGTCGGCGAGGCGTCCGGGCAGCCGAGCGAGCGCGTCAAGGCGCTCACGGCGACGTTGGCCGCGGCGGGCTTCAATGCTTCGATGTCGGAGCAGATTCAGCGCGACGTCTGGTACAAGCTGTGGGGCAACATGACGATGAATCCGGTCAGCGCGATCACCGGCGCGACCACAGACCGGATTCTCAGCGACGAACTGGTGCGCGGCTTCGTCACGAGCATCATGTTGGAAGCCAAGGAGATCGGCGCGCGTTTCGGCATTCCGATCGAGCAGGCGCCGGCGGATCGCCACGAGGTCACGCTGAAACTCGGCGCGATGAAGACCTCGATGCTGCAAGACGTTCAGGCGGGCAAAGCGGTCGAACTCGATGCGCTGGTGGCCGCGGTGCGCGAGTTGGGGCAATTGACCGGCGTGCCGACACCCTATACGGACGCGTTGCTAGGCCTCGCGCGTTTGCATGCGAGCACGCTGGGGTTGTATCCGGGGCGTTGACGCGTGCTGGTCCGATGAGCCGTCCCACGTTGATTGCGCGGGACGGTTTTTTTATGCGCGCTTCACGCAGTCAAAGCGGAAGAAGATGGAAGCCGTGCCGCTTCGATCAGCGACAACGCCGTTTGCGTGTCGTTCAGTTCGGTCATACAAAGCAGCGCAAGGCGGGCGAGATACAACGGTGCTTGCGCTTCGCCTTCGTTGGTCAAGGTCTTGCAGAGTGTCGTGTAGACGACGTCGAGATCGCTATCGGTCATGTCGGTTCCCCTTGCGTTAGATCGTCAGGCTGGTCGTTACCGCAGCCAGCACGGCGGCCGCGCCGCCATTGCGCCATCGGGCGAGCACATGGCCGTCGGGCCGGATCAGATAGACGGTGCCGGGCGTGGCGTCGAGCATGTCATGCAGGCGGCCGGTGTGGTCGAATACAAGTGAATTGGCGTTGAGCGGCGCCGTGTCGGCTGTGACCACGGTGACCGTCTTGAACGGGATACGTTGTTCGCCAAGCGTGTGTTGAAGCTGTTCCCAGACGGTGTCGTGCGTGGCGTCGGCGCCGAAGCGGAGCGCGGTGAAACAGGGCCCTAGCAGATCCGTGAGATGGATATCTGCGCTGACGCCTTCGCACGCGCGTTTGAGTCTGCATTCCGGCAGCACAGCGCCAGGCGCCGGCCCGCTGGTGAATGCACCCGATGCATCGGCCGCAACCCGATTGAGCGGCGATTGAACATAGGCGATCGCATGCGTCTGCCGCGGATTGATCAAGGGCCGCACGGCGGGATGCCGCTCGGCAAGTCCGAGCACGGCATTGCGCATCAGGTCGAAGGCGAACGACGGCGGCGCCATGAATTCGGTGCTCTTCATCCCGTAGCTCAGGTTTTCGCGCGCCGCGAACGCGCGCTCGTCGCTGTAACTGTCGAGCAGACGAGCCGACGCAATGCCGTTGACGACGCAACCAAGTTTCCAGCCGAGATTGTCGGCGTCGTCGATGCCGGAATTCGCACCGCGCACGCCGAAAATCGGCACGAGATGCGCGGCGTCGCCGGCGAAGAGCACGCAGCCGTGGCGATAGCGCTCGAGCGTCAAGGCATTGGCTTTGTAGACGGTGATCCAGATCGGCGACCAGTCGCCGGTTTCGCCCATCGAATCGAGCACGCTCTGCACGCGCGGCATGACGTTTTCAGGCTGGACCGCGACGTCGGGGTCTTCGTCGTCGCGAAGCTGGTAGTCGATGCGCCAGACGTTGTCGGGCTGCTTGTGCACCAGCACCGTCGAGCCAGGATTGGACGGCGGATCGAAATAGGCGAGGCGTTCGGTGGGGCGTTCGCTCTTCAACTCGATATCGACGATCACGTAACGGCCTTCGTAGGTGGTGCCGGTGAGCTTGAGGCCGAGCGCGTCGCGAATCGTGCTGCGGCCGCCGTCGCACGCGACCACCCAGCCGGCGCGCATTTGCCATGCGGTGTCGGCGGTGCGCAGATCCAGCGTGGCGCCGCCCGCGCCGTCGTCACCGTGTTGCTCGATACCGGTCACGCGGGTTTGCCAGCGGATTTCGATCAGATCGGTGTGCTGTTCCACTTCATCGAGCAGCAACTGTTCGATCTGGTACTGCGCGATGTTGATCATCGGCGGCAGCGATTGCTCGTCGTCCTGATGCATCGAAAAACGGAACACTTCCGCTTCGCGGTAGAAGCTGCGTCCGCCGGTCCACGGCAAGCCTTTTTGCAGGAAGCCGTCCACCACGCCCAGCCGCTTGAAAATCTCCAGACTGCGCCGCGAGATGCAGATCGCGCGGCTGCCGGTGCATACGCCGTCGTCGGCTTCGATCAGCACCGAGCGCACGCCCTGGCGGGCCAGCGCGAGCGCCAGCGTCATGCCGACCGGACCGCCGCCGACAATCGCCACCGCGCGCTGCAACGGGTCGAATCCGTCGACCAGCGGCGGCACGATGCCGGCATAGTGACGAGGCGTGAACGGATAGGGTTTGAAGGTGCGGCTCATGCGTGTCTCCTGGATCTTCGCTGCAGATGATTGCCCGCCGGGGCTTGGGCGCTCTTCAGGGGCGGTGCGAATCGATCAGCGAAGTATGAAGGAGGGGCGGCCAGGGCCTGTCCTCATTTTGGGTACAGGGAGGGGTTGGCGCGCAGGCCGGAGGAGCGCCTGGCTTAGCCGGCCCCGGCCCCCGCCACGTGCGACGGCTGGCGCGTGTGCTGCAAGGTGGACGCGACCTGGCACTCTTCGATCATCGCGCGGAACGTCGGCGCCGCGTGCGAGGCGCCGCTCGCCCCCGTTTCGGCCCCGTCTTCCGATGAGTTGTCTCCAACGCCCACGATCACCGTCGCCCTCGGGCGCCATTCGCGGGTGCGCCGCAGCATATTGCGCAGATACGGCGGCCATTCCGGCGCGTCGAGCGAGACGATGCAGATGATCGGCGCGTCCTTGAAGCTCGGTTCGTCGGCATGCGCGCTACGATAACCCGAGTGGGTGGCCATCATCGGTGCAAGGCCCTGGCGCGCAAGCAATTGCACGGCGACCGCAGTGATCACTTCGTCGAACGCGCCGCGTCCGGGCACACAGAGCACCGAGGTCTTTCCGGTTGCCTGGTGCGTATGCGAGCGAGCCGGAATGTGACTGTCGTGCCGCTCCGAAAGATCAGCCGATGCCGAAGCCAATGCGGCTGCGGCGGATTCAGCCGGCTCCGGGCGCGACAGACGATCCGGCACGCCGTCCGCGATTTCCAGGTTCTCGACGATATCCACCAGCGCGTCGTTGATCCGCGCCAACTGCTCAGGCATCAGCACGCCGCGCAACGCATCGTTGCGGGCGAGCTTGAGCCCTTCCAGCGCGACTTTGTCGTAGTAATCGATCAACGACATCTCGCGCAGCAGCCGCTCGGCCTGCACGATCGCTTCATGTGGATCGTCCGCGAGCAACCGCTGATAGAAAGTCTGCGCGGGCGTGAGCGCCGGCTGGTCTCCCAGCAACACGGTCAGGAAGTTCAGCCGGTCGGCGTAACGGCCCAGCGTGACGACGCACAAGGTGAGCGGCGTCGACAGCACGAGCCCGATCGGCCCCCACAGCCAGCTCCAGAAAATTGCCGCCACCACTACAGCCAGAGGCGACAGGCCCGAGCGATGACCGTACAGCAACGGCTCGGCGATCTGTCCGGCAACCACGTCGACGACGATGAACAGGATCAGCGTGTAGACGGCCATGGTCCATTGCGGCTGGATCGCGGCGGCGAGAAACACGGCGAGTATCGCGGCGATCCAGATGCCGATGTACGGCACGAAGCGCAGCAACGCGGCGATCACGCCGAACAGTAGCGCGCCCGGCACGCCGATGATCGCAAGGCCGATGGCGATGGCGCCGCCCGCACTGAGGTTCACGCCCAGTTGCGCGACGAAGTAGCGGCTGAGCCGCCCGGCGGCATCGTTGATCGCGGTCGTGGTGCGATGCAGATCCCGCGAGCCGAAAAGACTGATCAAACGGTCGCGCAGATCTTCACGCTGCAGCAGGATGAAGATCGTCACGACCATCACGATGAAGCCGGTCTCGATCGGTGCGATTGCCGGTGACAACGCGCGTTGAGCAAGTTGCAGCGGAGTCGGCGACGGCTCGTGGACTTCAACGGGCGTCGGCACGGCCGGCGCATTGCGGGCGGCGCGTCCGGTGGGGCGCGGCGGGGTCGGCTTGCTCGGCGCGACGCGTTGCAACGTGGCGGCGGCGCGGCTCATCAGCGAATCGGCGCGCCCTACGGTCTTCTCCTGCACCGTCTCGATCTTCTGTTCGATGGCCTCCTGATACTGCGGAAGATCGTTTGCCAGTTGCACGAGCTGCGCGCCGATCAGGCCGCCGACGGCCAGCAACGTGGACAGGGCGAACAGCACCGCGATAAAGATCGACGGCAACTGGCCCATGTGCAGCCGCCGCAACGCCTGCACCAGCGGCGCAAGCAGAAAGCTGAGCAGCACCGACAGCGTGATCGGGATCAGCACCGCGCGCCCGAAGTAGAGCGCGCAAACCACCACCACGCCGGTGATTATCGAGGCCAAACCATGCAGGCCGGGCGTTCCTGGCGGGTATACGCGGTTCGGCCGCCCATGCGGCGGTAACGATAGTTTCATGAGCACACTTTCCGATGTAGTTGCGTGGGGGGCTTTATCGAGCGCGCGCGCGGAGGGAGCTGCGGCAGCCGATAGAGAGCGTCAGCAATTCGTATGCCTGGATTGTAGGCGTTTTGACGGGCGGCGGTCTCATCCCATATGCAGCCGCAACAGTTCGAACAGTAGCGAGCTTGCATACAGCAACAAGCCGATGAAGCCGCCGACGATCGTCCCGTTGATACGGATGTACTGCAAATCCTTGCCGATGTTCAGTTCGACCTGCCGTGACATTTCGCGTGCGTCCCAGTTCTTCACCGTGTCGCTGATGTGGCGCGTGAGGAATTTAGCGAAGTCCGGCGCCATTGCGCGCGCCGCTTCTTCGAGGTGGTCGTTCAGCGATTGGCGCAGTGCCGGATCGTGCGCCAGTTCGCGGCCCACCCATTGGCCCATCGCGACCACTCTCGCATGCAACGCCGATTCGCTGCTCTCCAGATCGCGCTTGAGCCAGGCGCGCAATTCGCCCCACATGTCTTTCACGTAGGTGCTGAGGGCGTCGCCTTCCACCAGGTAGCGTTTCAGTTCCTCGCCTTTTTGCAGGTAAGCCGGATCCGCTTTGAGCCTCGCGATCAGCCGTTGCACGACGTCGTCGAACTTCTGACGCAACTGATGGGCCGGGTTCTTGCTGATCTGCTCGAGCATTCGGTTTACCACGTTGGCGATCGTTTCGGCGCCTTTTTCGCCGATCCACGCGGACGGCAGGATTTTTTCCATGGCCGGATATTCGCTTTTGAACCAATCGACGATGCGCTCAGCGATGAATTCACGCGCCTGCGGCTCGCGCAGCAGCGCCACCACCTGCTCGATGCCGGCGTCGAGCAATTCCTGATGACGGCCGTCTTTGGTCAGCGTGTCGAGAATCGAGCCCATCGATTGGGATAGATCCACTTTCGCGAGCACGTCGCGCAGCGCGTCCTTGATGAAGACCTGGATGCGCACGTCGTCGGTCAACTCGAGAATGCCGCCCGTCAGTTTGACGACGTAGTTGCCCAAACGCTCGGTGTTGGCCGGCGTGGTGAGCCAGGACGTAATGCTTTGCGCCGGGTTGTGTTTCTGGATCAGCCCGACGATCGACGACACATCCAGAAACTTGTCCTGCACGAAGACCGCGAGGTTGTCGGCGATCTTGTGCTTGTTTCTCGGAATGATGGCCGTGTGCGCGGACACGACCGGGATCGGCACGCGGCGAAACAGCGCGACCACTGCGAACCAGTCGGCGAGCGCGCCGACCATCGCGGCCTCGGAGACCGCTTTGATCCCGTCGATCCAGATGCCGCGCGGCATGAAAGCGGTCACGACGAAAATGCAGGCCGCGGCCAGCAGCAACAGCAACGGGTTGCGCTTGGCCTTTTTCAGCTCGATCTCTTTGTTCATGGGCAGCGGGGTTGGTTCGATTGGCATGATGCGGTGCGATTGATGCTTGACGCGCGCGTCCGGAAACGCGAGTGTAGCGCCGCGGTTCTGGCAGTGTGTTCCTCGCCAGGGGCATTGTTAGTCCCGATGGCGCGGTAACATCCACGGTTAGACTGCGAAGCGACGATGGCAATGAACAGAATGGAGGCACAGTGATCAGGTTTCTGCACACCGCGGACTGGCAGATAGGCACGCAATTCGGCCAGTTCGAGCCGGACGAAGCCGCGCACCTCGCGGAAGCGCGCTTCGAGACCGTGCGCCGGATCGCCGCGCAAGCAACGGCGCGCAAGGTCGACGCCGTCCTGGTCGCGGGCGACGTGTTCGATCAGCAAACCGCATCGGACACGGTGATCCGCCGTTTGTTCGGCGCGCTGCAAGCGTTCTCCGGCCCCTGGATCATGTTGCCGGGCAATCACGATGCCGCGCTGGTCGAAAGCGTCTGGACCCGCGCGCAGCGTCTGAACTGCATTGCGCCGAACGTGCGGGTCGTGCTCGAACCCGGCGTGGTGGCGCTCGACGCCTGCCAATGCGCTTTGCTATGCGCGCCGCTCACGCAACGCATCACCTACGACGACACCACCGCCTTTTTCGACGCAACCGAAACGCTGCCCGGCTATTGCCGCGTGGGGCTCGCGCACGGCAGCGTCAGCGGGATCTTGCAGGACGGCATCGATTCGTCGAATCCGATCGCGCCGACGCGTGCGGCGACCGCGCGTCTCGACTATCTCGCGCTCGGCGACTGGCACGGTCACTTTCGCGTCAACGAGCGTACCTGGTATGCCGGCACGCACGAGCAGGACCGCTTCCGCGCCAACGATCCTGGCTTCATGCTCGACGTCACGCTGACGGAGCCGGGCGCGTTGCCGGCGGTCGAGCCGGTGCGGGTCGGCAAATATCAATGGCATCGGTGGGAGGCAGTGATTTCGGTGCCGACCGATGTGGACTCGCTGAAGGCGCGGCTCGCCGCGCTGGACGCCACCGACGTGCTGCGGCTGGTCGTGAGCGGCACGGCCGCGCTGGCCGAGGCCGAAGCGATTCACGTCGCAGTGGAAGAGGCCCGCGCACGCGTGCGTGCGTTGCGTGTCGATCTGGGCGGCCTGCACGTGCTGCCCACCGCTGACGACCTCGCCGAGCTCGGCGCGCAAAGCGGTTACCTCGCGAAGGTGGTGGCGCGTCTGCGTGGCTTGCAGGAAGACCCGCAGGCCGACCCGCAACAAGCGACGCGAGCCGCGGAGGCGTTGCTGCTTCTTGCACGTTTTCAACGTGAACTGCCGCGCGAAGCGAGGTCCGCATGAAGCTGGAAAGTATCGCGATTCAGGAGTTCAAGCAGTTCACCGGCCGGCTCGTCATCGACGATTTGCAACCCGGGCTCAATCTGTTCACCGGCCCCAACGAGGCAGGCAAGAGCACGATCGCCGAGGCCGTGCGGACGGTGTTCCTCGAGCGCTATAAGGCGTCGCATCTGAAAGACTTGCTGCCATGGGGCAAGGCGAGCGGGCAGCCGTCGGTGGAAGTGACGTTCGACCTCGACGGCACCGCGTGCAAGCTGTCGAAGCACTTCGTCACGCGGCAGCGCTGCGATCTGAGCATCGGTCAGGCTGTGTTCGGCGAAGACGAAGCCGAAGACAAGCTTGCCGCGTTACTCGGGTTTTCGCGTCCGGCGCGTGGGCCGCTCAAGGCCGAGAACGCCGGCGTGCCGGGTTTGTTGTGGGTGCAACAAGGCGGCACGCAGGAGGTGCGCGATTCGACCGGCCACGCGGCACAGTATCTGCGCGATGCGCTGTCGCAGCTATCGGGAAGCAATGAATCGGCGGGCGAGGATGCGTTGATCGCCGCCGTGCAGCGCGAGCTTCGTCAGTTGCTGACCGCGCGCACGCAGAAATCCACTGGGCCGCTGGCCGACGCCGAGCAGGCATTGACGGCGCTGACTGCCGAGCGCGATGAGCTGGAACAGCAGCGTCTGCAGTTTGAGGAGAACATTGCGCGTCTAGCCACGCAGCAGGAAGCCTTCGACGATGCGCAACGCAAGCGGCCCTGGGCGCTGCACGAGCAGAAGGCGGTGCTGGCGCAACAGCGCGCCGATGCCGCGGCGGAACTCGAACGCAGTCTTCAGGGGCTTGCGCAGTCGCTGCAAGTGAACGAGGCGG
This sequence comes from Paraburkholderia sp. IMGN_8, assembly GCF_038050405.1. Classification (NCBI taxonomy): domain Bacteria; kingdom Pseudomonadati; phylum Pseudomonadota; class Betaproteobacteria; order Burkholderiales; family Burkholderiaceae; genus Paraburkholderia; species Paraburkholderia sp. IMGN_8. Next base: position 1,820,581 of record NZ_CP150901.1, read on the forward strand.
AGCTGGCGTTGTCGTTGCAGCAGGAGCAGGGCGCGACGGAACTGGAGGCCGCAATTTCCCGCGAGCGGCAACAACTCGACGCCGCGCGAGCCGGCGTGCTGACTGCCCAGAATGAGCATGGCGATGCGGTGGCGCGTGTTGCGCAGTTGGAGCAGGCGTATGGCGATGCCAGCCGTGTGCTTGAACTGGCTAACGCCGCCGTCATGGCGGGCGATCTGCGCAGTCAGATTGCTCTGCATCGTGCGGAAAGCGAGCGGCTCGAAGCGGCTATTGCCGCGGCCGGCAAGGCGAACGAGGCCGTTCTCGAGGCAACACGTGCAGCGGCCGCGCTTGAAATCGACGCGACGCAACTGAAACGGCTGCAATCGCTCGATAGCGAATTGACGGTGCTGCGCGCGCGAACCGATGCTGCGATGACACGCATCGAATACCGGCTGAACGGCGCGATCACGGTCGGCGATGCGCAGGTGACCGGCGAGGGCGTGCTGCGTCTCGACGAGGAGAAGTTGATCGGTCTCGGCGATCTCGGCGAATTGCGCGTGATCCCGGGTGTGTCCGATCTGTCCGCGCAGCTCACTGAACTGGCGTCGCTCGAATCTCAGCATGCTCAACTTTTGAAGACGCTGGGTGTGGCGTCGCTGGGCGAAGCGCAGGCGCGCCATGAGCAGTGGAAGACGCTCGTCGCGCAGCAGAAAAGCCAGGCGAAAATTCTCGAAGTGCACGCGCCACAGGGTATCGACGCGCTGCGCGCCGCGTTGGCTTCGGCAGCCGCACGGTTGGAGACATCGAATGAGCGTCTGGCGATGTTGCCCGATGTTTCCGCCGCGCTGCCGCCCGACGATGCACGCCGCGCTGCCGACATCGCTCGCGATGCGTTGGAAGCCGCCAGAAAAGTGCTGGCGCAGGCCGCGGAAAACCGCTCGACCGCGACGGCCACGACCGAATCGCTCGCCGGGCAGCTGCAACGCAAAGAGCAGCAAATGCAAGACGAAGCGTTTTGCCGCAACCGTGCGCAGTGGCAGACGAAAATCGTCGAGCAACGCGTGCAGGTGGAGGTGTTGAAAAAGCAGCTCGAAGGACGCGAGCGCGAACTGGAGGCGGCGCGCCTCGATGATCCGGCGGCTGAGGCGAAGCGCTACCGGGCGTCGGCTGAACTCGCGCGCAACGAGCAGCACGAGCGGCAACTGCGGATTGCGGAATTGCGCAGTCAACTGGAAACGGTCGGCGCCTCCGGGCTTGGCGAGCGTCTCGCGGCTGTGGAGGCAGCGGTGGAGCAGGCCACTCGCCGCAGGGACGAACTGAGTTTGCGGGCGAGCGCATTGAGTTTGCTCGACGAGGTGTTGGTCGACGAGCGCGATACGGCTGTGGCGCAATTGCGTGCGCCGCTGACCGAGCGGCTCGGGCACTATCTGAAGCGGATTTTCCCGCAGTCGACGATCGCACTCGGCGACGATCTGAGTCCCGCGACTTTGGAGCGCGACGGTCGCGCCGATACGCTCGATGCATTGAGCTTCGGCACCCGCGAGCAACTCGGTATTCTGACGCGGCTGGCGTATGCGGATTTGTTGAAGGCTTCAGGCCGCCCCACGTTGCTGATGCTCGACGACGCCGCTGTGCACACCGACGCCGCGCGGCGCGATGCAATCAAACGCGCGTTGATCGATGCCGCGACGCGGCATCAGATTCTGGTGTTCACGTGCCATCCGGAGCTTTGGGACGATCTTGGTGTGAGACAGCGGGCGCTTGAGGATTTGAGGGTGGCGGCTTAGGGCGCGGTGCGGTGGTTAGGGGACGTGCGCCTAGGTAAGCCTCGAAAGCACGCTTCGATTCACTCATACCACCGCGGCGTATAAACCCACTCACGACCATCGTCACCACGCGCAAAGCCCCGCGTTGTCGACGAACCGACGATCACCATCGTCCGCATATCCACATCGGAGGAACGCAGTTCGCCGAGCGTGGTCGTACGCAGCGTGCCGCCCGCTCTGCCGACATCGCGCCCGAGCACCACTTTCGTAGCCGCGGCGCGATATTCCCGCACGATATCCAGCGCCTTATCCAGCTGCCACGGTCGCGCGCGCGAGATCGGGTTATAGAACGCCATCACGAGATCCGCTTCGGCCGCGTGCCTGAGGCGTTTTTCGATGATCGTCCAGGGCTTCAGGTTATCGGATAGCGAGAGCATGCAGAAGTCATGTCCCAGCGGCGCGCCGGCTTGCGCCGCAGTGGCCATTGCCGCGGACACGCCCGGTACGATCGAAAGCTCGACTGCTGCCCAGTCGGTGTGCTCCGCGCCTTCCAGCGCTTCAAGCACCGCAGCCGCCATCGCGAACACGCCTGGATCGCCCGACGACACCATCACCACCGATCGTCCCGTGCTCGCCAGTTCGAACGCATGACGCGCGCGTTGCATTTCCTCGCGATTGTCCGTGCCATGCACGCGTTGATCGGCGCGCAACGGGCCGGCCATTTTCACGTAGGTGTCGTAGCCGAGGATATCGGTCGCCTCGTTGAGCGCCGTGCGCGCCGCGGGCACCATCAGATCGGCGCTGCCCGGACCGAGACCGATCACCGTGAGGCGGCCGCGCGCACGGCCAATGCTGTCGGGATCGATAGCAAGCGGGGCCAGCGCCAGCGCAATGCCCGCGTTGGCGTCGTCGTGCAGCGTTTCGTAGGGGATGCGCAGTGCGGCATGCAGCACATTGCGCGGCGGCTCGCCATCTTCCGGGCGCGTTTGAGCGAACCGCAGCGGCACGTTCAAACTCGCGGCGGCTTCGGCGAGCGCCGGGTCGGTCATCCGTTCCGACGCTGCCAGCAGCGCCGCCAGCGAAAGCGCCGCGAGACCGTGCGTATCCAACGCTTCGCGCACATGCCCGGCGATCTGTGCGCCCGAACCCGAACCTGTTAGCGCTGCAACCACACTACGCGGATGAATCACCAACTCGTCGGCATCGCCATGCCATGCACGCGGCGTCACACGAATCGCCAGACGCGCCGAGCTCGAACGCGGCAATTGCGCATCATCGAGCCACGGCGCTTCGCCTTCGATTCGCGTGCTTTCACCTGCCAGCAGATCCGACACGAAACGCTTGCCCTGCGCGAGGTCGGCCAACGCATAGCCTTCAGGCGGATTGAGCACGCAGGTACCGAAGCGCAGTTCGCCGCTCGTCGTGATCGCGGGCGGCACGGCCAGCGCGGCGGCGATTTCGCGCGCCATCACGTTGACGCCCGCGAGTCCGCCGAGCAGCGGCACGACCGCGCTGCCGTCTTCGGCGACGGCCAGTACCGGCGGTTCGACGCCCTTGTTCGACAGCAGCGGCGCGACGCAGCGAATCACGATGCCGGCCGCGCACAGCGCGACGATCGGCGTGCCGCGCGCATACAGCTCACCCAGATGCGCACCGAGTTCAATGTACGAGACGTCGGCTTCGACACGCCCCTGTAAAGCGTGCACCTGCGCACCGGCATACAGCGCCTGCACGCGCCGCGCGGTCGCCAACGCGCCCGCGCCGAGAATCACGATCGCGGGCGGCATCATCCTTGCCATTTTTCCCCCGGCACCACGAGCAGCGAAAAATACGGCGACGCCATCGGATCGACTTCCGCGAGCGGCACGATGCGCTGATTGCCCATCGTTGCGCGTTCGACGTAGAGCGCGCGATCCGCGAGACCGAGTTCGCCCAGCACGCGCCGCACCTTGTCGAAATTGCGGCCGAGTTTCATCACGACGGCGGCGTCGGCATCGGCGAGACGCCGGCGCAATTCGTCTTCGGGCAACACGCCGGAAAGCACCGACAAACTCTGATTGCGATACACCAGCGGCGAGCCGAGCACGGCTGCGCCGCCGAGCATCGAGCACACGCCCGGCACCACTTCGGCTTCGAAGCGCGCGGCGAGCCGGTCGTGCAGATACATATACGAGCCGTAGAAAAACGGATCGCCTTCGCAGATCACCGCGACATCGCGGCCCGCGTCTAGATGAGCAGCGACGATTCCGGCGGCGGTGTCGTAGAAGTCGGCGATGATCGCTTCATACGAGAGCGGCGGTTCGAGCGCTTCGGTCGTGACCGGATAGACGAGCGGCAGATGCTGTTGCGTGTCGTTCAGATGCGCTTCGATGATGCTGAACGCGTTGCCTTTCTTGCCCTTCGCCACGAAATACGCGACCACCGGCGCGGCTTTCAGCAGCCGCAGCGCTTTCAGCGTGATCAGTTCCGGGTCGCCGGGACCGACGCCGAGTCCGAACAAACGTCCTTGCGCGCTCATTTACTCGACCTCCGTAGCCAGCGCATTGACGGCGGCGGCGGCCATCGCACTGCCGCCGCGTCTGCCGTGGACCACCACGTAGGGCACGCCGCGGCTGTCTTCTGCGAGCAGCGCTTTCGATTCCGCCGCGCCGACGAAGCCGACCGGAAAACCGAGAATCAACGCGGGCTTTGGCGCGCCGGCATCGAGCATGTCGAGCAGATGAAAGAGGGCAGTCGGCGCATTGCCGATCACGACGACGCTGCCCGCCAGATGCGGACGCCACAATTCGAGCGCGGCGGCCGAACGCGTGTTGCCGAGTTCGCGCGCCAACGACGGCACGTCCATATGCGTAAGCGTGCAGATCACTTCGTTATTCGCGGGCAGTCGTGCTCGCGTAATGCCTTGCGCGACCATGCCCGCATCGCACAGAATCGGCGCGCCTTGCGCCAGCGCCGTGCGGCCCGCGGTGCCTGCGCCTGCGGAAAAACTCAGATCGTCGATCACGTCGACCATCCCGCAGGCGTGGATCACGCGCACGGCGAGTTTCTCGAGGTCGGCGGGGATGCGCGACAGATCGGCCTCGGCGCGAATCGTCGCGAAGGATTGGCGATAGATCTCCTGACCGTCGCGAATGTAATCAAGCATCTAAAGGGCTCCGGGCCAATTGTTCGAGCATGTCGGCGGCCTGTTCGATCGTCAGTTGGTGCGCGACGCACTCGCCGAAATCCGCCGAGGTGTCGCGTCGATAAAGGTCGTACGTGCCGGGCGCCACGGCCAGCAGCGTGTACGGCGCGCAATGCGCGGCGGCGCACGAGCGCGGGCAGCCGCTCAGATGGACGTCGACGCCGTCGGGCAAGCGAGCGGCTAATTGCAGCGCGTCGGCTTTGGTGTCGGCGAGACTTTTTGCGCAACCGGTCGAGCCGGCGCAGGCGATCAGACGTGTGATGGGCTGCGCGGGATCGCACGCAAGGCCTAACGCGTTCAGTTCAGCAAGCACGGCCGGCACGGCGTCCGCAGTGATATCGGGCAGCAGCACGCTTTGCCAGGGCGTCATGCGCATTGTGCCGTTGCCTTGCTGCCGAGCCAGCGCGGCGAGGCCGTGCAAGGTCGCGGCGTCGAGGCGTCCGAGCGGCGGATGGCCGCCCACGTGCCACGTTCCCACTACGCGTTGAGCGTGTGCGCCGAGCCGCAGCGCGGCATCGGCAGGCGCGCCGCGCTGCCAGTCGGCGAGCGACGCGTCGCGTGACAGCGGGAAATCGACATACGTTTGAGCGTGCTGCAATACCGCGCCGACGGAATGCGTGGCGAGCAGATGGCGTATGCGCGTGGCGTCGGCGGCGGCCAGATCGAGAAACGTGTGCAGAAGCGCGCGAACCAGTTGGACGACTTGCGACGGCAGGACGGCGGCGAGGGCGCTTGCACGCGACGCGTCAGTAGCGAACTCGCTCGCGCGAGCCACATGTACGGCCGCCGCATTGGCCGCCGTGGGCGGACATCCCGCTAATCCAAAGACAAATCTCACGCCGTCGTGCGCCTGCGTCGCCGCGAGCCACACATCATGCGGATGATCGAGCCTGGCAAGACGTTCGCCGCCGTCGAGCAGCAAGGCGAATTTCGGCGACAGCGCTGCAAAACGCGTTTCGCTTTGCAACAGCGCGAGAAGCTCGGCGGTCAGCGAAGTGGTGTCGTACAGCGCGAACGGATCGCGTCCCGCTGCGGGGCTGATCATCACGTTGCGCACGTCATCGGCAGCGGATACTGCAGAAGCCGACCAGGTGGCAGCATCTACGCCGCCACTCGCAGGAGCCGGCCCGAGACCGGCCGACACCAAAGCCGCAATCAACGCCGCTTCCTGCCCGTCCCGCACGCCGCGCACCTGCAGATTCGCACGGTTTGTCACTTCGATCACACCGGTGGCATGCCGCTGGCTCGCCTCGGCGATCGCGGCAGCCTGCGCGGCACTCAATGCGCCGCCGGGCAATTTGATCCGGCAAATCCCGCCATCGCGCGCGGCGACAATGCGCAGCAGCCCCGGACAAGCCGAAGGCCGCGGCGCTCGGGCAGCGGTAAACGAAGCAGCGGAAGACGCAGCGTGATTCAATACGGACACCGGGTTTAGCGTCGCGCGACGGCCCGAGCACCGCCCTGGCGGGCATTGCTGCGGCATCGGTACACCCCGCCCGATGTAGGCTGGCACGAACAGTCTCGCCGGCAGGTCTCCTGGCTGGCAGGTCGTGGTCCGCCGCTGCCTTCCCGGTCGAACCAGTGGCGCGGAGCGCAGGCGGACTCGCTGCATACAGTTGCGGGGGCAGCCACAGCGGCACTGTGTTCCCTCTTCGGCCCCGAAGGGCACCGGCGGCTGTATTATGCCTTTTTTCGAACAGCACAACGAGGCTGGACGCTTTGATCGGCGTGGCACAGCGCATTATTTGAAGGTACAGAATGAGGATGGATGCATGTCGGCGTGGCTGACCGTGGTGGGCATAGGCGATGACGGCTTCGCCGGCTTGGGGCGGCCCGCGCGGCGCGCTTTGCTGGAAGCGTCGGTGGTGTACGGCGGCGAACGCCATCTGGCGATGCTGCCCGCGCGCCTGGCCGCCCGCCGCGCGGCGTGGCCGCGTCCGTTCGATCTCGCGCCCTTGCTGGCGGAGCGCGCGGCGCCCGTGTGCGTGTTGGCAAGCGGCGACCCGATGCTGTTCGGCGTCGGCGCAACGCTGGCGCGGCAACTGCCGGCCGGCGAGTTGCGGGTGCTGCCGGCGCCGTCGTCGTTGTCGCTGGCGGCGGCGCGGCTCGGCTGGCCCTTGCAGGATGTGACGACGGTGTCGCTGGTGGGGCGGCCGCTGCCGGCGCTGAACGCGCATCTGCACGACGGCGCGCGCGTGTTCGTGCTGAGCGCGGACGGCGGCACGCCCGCGGCGCTGGCGGAATTACTGAACGCGCGTGGCTTCGGCGCGACCCGCATGATCGTGCTGGAACACCTGGGCGGCGAGCTGGAGCGCCGGATCGACGGCCGCGCGGATCAATGGTCGGCGGGCGACGTGGCGGCACTGAATCTGATCGCGCTCGAATGCCGCGCAACGGATGGCGCGCCGCGTCTGCCGCTGACCGCCGGCTTACCCGATGATGCTTTTCGCCACGACGGCCAGTTGACCAAACGAGACGTGCGCGCCATCACGCTGGCGCGTCTCGCGCCGACGCCCGGCGAATTACTGTGGGATGTCGGCGCGGGCAGTGGCTCGATCGGCATCGAATGGATGCGCGCGCATCCGAGCTGCCGCGCGATCGCGATCGAAGGGCACGCGGAGCGTCAGCGTCTCATCGAACACAATCGCGATGCGTTGGGCGTGCCGGGGCTGCAACTCGTCGCCGGCCGCGCGCCTGAAGCGTTGGACGGTCTGGCCGAACCGGATGCCGTGTTCATCGGCGGCGGCGTGACGGTGCCGGGCGTGCTGGATGCCTGCTGGGCGAGCTTGCGCGCCGGCGGGCGACTGGTCGCCAATGCCGTGACTTTGCAAGGCGAGGCGGCGCTTGTAGCGTGGCGCGAACAGCATGGCGGCACGCTCACACGCATTGCGCTCGCCGACGCGCAACCGCTCGGCGGCTTCGATACCTGGCGGCAGGCATTGCCGATTACGCTGCTCGACGTGACCAAGACAGCCAGCATGTTGCCGGCCGCGGCCGAATTGCACCATCAACCGTAATGCGCGACGAAACGCCTGAACAACCCGCGCCGCTGCGCAGCGGCTACACGACCGGCAGTTGCGCCACCGCGACGTCGCTCGCGGCGGCGCGTCTGCTGCTTACGGGCATCGCCAGCGAGATCGCGGAAATCGTCTTGCCCAAGGGCCAGCATGTGCCGATGCCGCTGGTGTTCTGCCGCCTGATCAACGATGGCGCCGATGGCGCCGAAGCGGGCACCGTTAAGGATGCCGGCGACGACCCCGACGTGACGCACGGCGCGATCGTGTTCGCGCGCGTGCGGCTGCGCGCCGAACCAGGCGTGAGTTTTCACGCGGGGCCGGGTGTCGGCACGGTGACACGTGCGGGCTTGACGCTGCCGGTCGGCGAACCGGCGATCAATCCGGTGCCGCGCAAGATGATGACTGAGCATCTGACCGATCTGGCTGCTGAGCACGCATACCGTGGCGGTTTCGAGGTGACGATCGGCGTAGAAGGCGGCGAAGAACTTGCGCTGAAGACGATGAACCCGCGCCTCGGCATTCTCGGCGGCCTGTCGATTCTCGGCACCACCGGAATCGTGCGGCCGTTCTCGTGCTCGGCGTACATCGCGTCGATTCATCAGGGCATCGACGTCGCGCGTGCGAACGGCTACACGCATGTCGCGGCCTGCACCGGCAACGCGAGCGAAGACGCAATGCGCGCGCATTACGGCCTGCCGGACATCGCGCTGATCGAAATGGGCGACTTCGTCGGCGCGGTGCTCAAGCATATGAAGCGCGCGCCGGTCGAACGCTTGAGCATTTGCGGCGGCTTCGGCAAGCTCAGCAAACTGGCTGCGGGGCATCTCGATCTGCATAGCCGGAATTCGAGCATCGATCTGGCGCAACTGGCCGTGTGGGCGTCCGAACATGGCGCGGACGCGGCATTACAGGCGGCGATTCGCGCGGCCAATACGAGTCAGCAAGCGGTGGCATTGGCGCGTGCGCAAAACGTGCCGCTCGGCGATATCGTCTGTCAGCATGCGCTCGCGGTGGCGCGCAAAATCGTGCCGCCGCAGGTCGCCGTCGAAATGTTCGCGATCGACCGCCAGGGCAATTTGATCGGAGCCGCGCAATGACGCGCATCCTGCTGCTCGGCGGCACCGGCGACGCGTTGAAGATCGCGCGTCGACTCGGGGCTGATCACGTGTACAGTCTCGCCGGGCTCGGCAAGGTGCCGGACGACCTGTTGTGTACGGTGCGCGTCGGCGGCTTTGGCGGCGCTGAAGGGATGGCGCGCTACATCGAACAGAAGCGCATTGGGCTCGTGATCGACGCGACGCACCCATACGCCGCGCAAATCAGCACAAATGCCGTGAAAGCGAGCCATGCCGCGCGCGTGCCGTGCTGGGCGCTGCGCCGCCCTGGCTGGCATCCGCAACCCGGCGACGATTGGCGCATGGTCGATCAGTGGAGCGAACTGACAGCGGTGCTCGCCGTGTTCAGGCGGCCACTCTTCACGCTCGGACGCGAACCGCTCGCGCATCTCGACGACATCCCGCCGCACCAATTCTGGACCGTGCGCTGTCTCGACCCACACGACGGTCATGCCCGCGCCCGGATTCTGGCCGCACGTGGCCCGTTCACGCTCGAAGGCGAGCGAGCGCTTTTCAGCGCCGAAGCGTTCGACGTGGTGGTCAGCAAAAACAGCGGCGGCAGCGCCACCGAGGCGAAACTCGAAGTCGCGCGCGAATGTGGCCTGCCGGTCGTCATGCTGCGGCGACCCGAGTTGCCTGCAGCCGATCGCGAGTTCGAGGGCGTGGTCGAATTGCTCGACGCGTTGCGGCACTTATCCTCCTGAGCGGCGCGTCGATGACGTGCCGACCGAATGAATCACGGAGTATTGAATGACGGTGTTTTTTATCGGCGCGGGTCCCGGCGACCCGGAATTGATCACGGTGAAAGGGCAGCGCCTCGTGCGCAGTTGTCCGGTGATCCTGTATGCGGGTTCGCTCGTGCCGGCCGCCGTGCTGGAAGGTCATGCCGCTGATGAGGTCGTCAATACCGCCGACCTCGACCTCGATCAGATCGTCGCGTTACTCAAATCAGCGCACGAGAAGGGCCAGGATGTGGCGCGCGTGCATTCCGGCGACCCTTCGTTATACGGCGCGATCGGCGAGCAGATCCGCAGACTGCGCGAACTGGACATCCCGTACGAGATCGTGCCCGGCGTGACCGCGACCGCCGCGTGCGCGGCGGCGCTCGGCTGTGAGCTCACGCTGCCGGGCATTTCGCAAACGCTGATCCTGACGCGCTACGCCAGCAAAACGACGATGCCCGAAGGCGAGCAACTCGGCGACCTGGCAAGGCATCGCGCGACGATGGCGATTCATCTCGGCGTGCGGCATCTGGCGCGCATCGTCGACGAATTGCGGCCGCATTACGGCGGCGATTGTCCGATCGCGGTGATCTATCGCGCGAGCTGGCCGGATGAAGAAAAGCTCACAGGCACGCTCGACGACATCGTCGGCAAAGTGCAATCGACCCATATCGAGCGCACCGCGCTGATTCTGGTGGGGCAGGTGCTGGCCGCGGAAGGGTTCGCGGCGTCCACGTTGTACGCGAAGGACTGACCTGTACACGTCGGCACAGCCCATCCGGCCGCAACGACGGTTCACGGATGGGCTGTGCGAACATCAAATCACGCTGTCAACTCATCAGCCTGCTCATTTACCTGCTTCACCGCCAGCTTCACGCGCAATGCCTTGGCCGCCTGAACCATATTGGTCAACGCTGCTTCCGTTTCAGGCCAGCCGCGCGTCTTCAGCCCGCAATCCGGATTGACCCACAAGCGTTCGGCGGGGATCACTTCGCACGCGCGTTCCAGTAGCCGCTGCATCGCTTCGGCACTCGGCACGCGCGGCGAATGGATATCGTAGACGCCCGGTCCAATCTCGTTCGGATACGCGAATTTGCCGAAGCCGTCGAGCAGTTCCATCGCCGAGCGTGAGGTTTCGATCGTGATGACATCGGCGTCCATCGCGGCGATCGACGGCAGAATGTCGTTGAACTCCGAATAGCACATGTGCGTGTGAATTTGCGTCTCATCGGCGACACCCGCCGCCGAAATGCGGAACACACGGGTCGCCCATTCCAGATACGCGGCCCAATCGGACTTGCGCAACGGCAAGCCTTCGCGGAATGCCGGTTCGTCGATCTGAATGATGCGGATGCCGGCTTTTTCGAGGTCGACCACTTCATCGCGGATCGCGAGTGCGAGTTGCAACGCGGTGGTGGCGCGCGGCTGGTCGTCGCGCACGAACGACCATTGCAGCATCGTTACCGGGCCGGTCAGCATGCCCTTCATCAGGCGCTGCGTCAGCGATTGCGCGTAACGGGTGGTCTCGACCGTCATCGGTTCGGGGCGATAGACGTCGCCATAGATGATCGGCGGTTTCACGCAGCGTGAGCCGTAACTCTGCACCCAGCCGTTCTCCGTGAACGCATAGCCCCACAGTTGTTCGCCGAAATATTCGACCATGTCGTTGCGCTCGGCCTCGCCATGCACTAGCACGTCGAGCCCCAGTTCTTCCTGCTTGCGCACGGCGATTTCGATTTCGGCGCGCATGCGTTGCAGATAGTCGAGCGCGCGCAGTTCGCCGCGTTTGTAGGCCGCGCGCGCCTGACGGATCGCCGGCGTTTGCGGGAACGAGCCGATCGTGGTGGTCGGCAGTGGCGGCAGCTCGAGCGCGTCGCGCTGCACGCGGTTGCGTTCGGCGAACGGGCTCTTGCGCTCCGCCATCGCCACGGTCACGGCAGCGACGCGTTTTTGCACCAACGCATTGACCACCGCGCTCGAGTGGCGGCGTGCTTCGAGCGCCAGGTCCGCGGCGGCGAGCCTGGGTTCAGCGGCGGCCGGATCGCGCAAAGCCAGCGCAATCGTGCTGACTTCATCGAGCTTTTCAGTGGCGAACGCGAGCCAGGATTTCAGGTCGGCGCCGAGCTTTTTCTCCGCGTCGAGCGAGACCGGCACATGCAGCAGCGAGCACGACGATGCGACCCATAGACGCTCGCCACGCTCCGCATGCAGCGCCTGCAACGACTCGACGATGCCGCCGAGATCCGCACGCCAGATATTGCGGCCGTCGATCACCCCCGCCGACAACACCGCGTTCGCGGGCAACGCCACGTGCCATGCAGCGAGCTGTTGCGGCGCGCGCACCAGATCGATGTGGACGCCCGCGACCGGCAGCTTCGCGACACGCTGCGCGTGGTCTGCGGCGGTTTCGAAGTAGGTGGCCAGCAGCACCTTGACGTCTGAGGTGCCGAGCACGTCATAGGCTGCGGAAAATGCCTCGAGCCACTCGGCAGGCAAATCGACGCACAACGCCGGTTCATCCATTTGCACCCACTCGATGCCGCGTTGCTTGAGCTTGTCCAGAATGCGGCTGTAGCGGATCACGAGCTTGGGCAGCAGCGCTAAACGGTCGAATCCGGCGACATGACTCTTCGACAGCCACAGATACGTGATCGGCCCGACCAACACCGGCTTGACCGGAAGATTCAGCGCGAGCGCTTCGTCGATCTCATCGAAAAACCACTCGACACCGCCGTCGAAGGTCGTATCCGGTCCCAGTTCCGGCACGAGATAGTGGTAGTTCGTATCGAACCACTTGGTCATCTCCATCGCAGGTTGCGCTTGATTGCCACGCGCGAGTTCGTAGTACTGGCCGAGTGATAAAGCCTCCGGATCGAAGCCGAAGCGCTCCGGCAATGCGCCGAGCAACGCGCTCAGGTTGAGCATCTGATCGTAGTAGGCGAAATCGCCGACGGTGACGAAATCCAGCTTTGCGTCGCGCTGCAACCGCCAATGACGCGCGCGCAGATCTCTCGCGACGCCGCGCAGACAGGTTTCGTCGGATTCGCCGCGCCAGAACGATTCTTGCGTGAACTTCAGTTCACGCTGCGCGCCGATGCGCGGAAAACCGGGGATGTGCGTGCGGGCCATGTGGATTCCTTCCATGCGTTGTTTGAATTGGCGCCCAGTTTGAAAGTCGCGCTATGATTCATCAAGCGACATGTTTTCACCAATGTATGAACGATATTCATATCCAACCCACTTCGAGCTTTTCTACCGCGGAGCGCCGGCATGCTTGAGCTTCGCCATTTGCGTTCGCTGATCGCCATCGCCGATTCCGGCAAGCTGGTGGCGGCGGCCGAACGCGTTCATCTGAGCCAGTCTGCGTTGTCGCATCAGATCCGCGATATCGAAGCGCATTACGAGGTGTCGCTATTCGAGCGCACCAAGCAGGGTTTGCGCTTCACCGCGGCCGGCGAGCGGCTGCTGGCGCTGGGTCGCGAGACGATCGCGGCGGTCAGTGCGGCCGAGCGCGATCTCGTCCGCCTGAAAGGCAACACGCGCGGCGAGCTGCGCATCGTGCTGGAATGCCACACCTGTTTCGACTGGCTGATGCCGGTGATGGACGAATTCCGCCGGCGCTGGCCCGAGGTCGAAGTCGATCTGGTCGCGGGTTTTCATGCGGATCCGCTGCGCCTGCTGAGCGACGGCAAGGCTGACCTGGTGATCGGTTCGAAACCGGCCACCAGGCGCAGCCTGCATATCGCGCCGTTGTTCCGCTTCGAGATTCTGGTGGTGATGGCCAACGAGCACCGTTTGCGCAATAAGCGCCGCGTGGTGTCGGACGACCTGCGCGACGAGACGCTGATTACCTATCCGGTGCCCGAAGCGCGCATCGATCTGATCCGCGAAGTGCTTGAGCCGGCAGGTATCAAGCTGGAGCGGCGCACGGCCGAACTGACCATTGCGATCATGCAACTGGTGGCGAGCCGCCGCGGGATTGCGGCGTTGCCGAACTGGGGCGTGAAAAATTATGTCGATCACGACTACGTGCTGGCCAAACGTGTCGGCGCGCAAGGCTTGTGGAGCGAGCTCTATGCAGTGGTAGCCAAAGGCTTTGCAAGCCGGCCTTATTTCGGCGACTTCGTTACGATCGTGCGCGATATTTGCGCGGCGCAGTTGGACGGAATTGAATTACTGGCAGGGCAAGCCTAAGCCGCGGCGGTGCTGCCTGCCAGCCGTTCGTAGCCGCGCACGCAGCGGCAGAACCGTGGCGGCGTCAGTCTTCTAGCGGTGACAGCGCTTTGACCGGGACCTTTTTAGCCGCGCCGATGTTGATCGCAGGGACGAAGGCCAGCAGCACCACGACAAAAATCGCGATTGCGAAAATCGACGTGAACGTCAGGTGAAGCGACTGATGCAGCACCTGGCGGATCGCATCGCTATCGCCGAGACTCGCCGTCTGATTCTGCAGCAGCGCTTTCAACTGATCCGACGTGACCGCGGCGATGTTCTTCGAGTGACTAAGGCCGAAGTTGAGCACCGCGCCGAACAGCGTCGCGCCGAGCGTGCTGCCGAGATTGCGCGAGAAGAGATTCGACGCGGTGGCGCTGCCGCGCTCGTTCATTTCGACGATCTCCTGGATCAGCACCAGCGAACTCACGCTCGAGGTGCCCATGCCGAAGCCTATGATGAGCGAGCCGAGCGCGGCGATCAGCGGCGAGCTGCCGGGCGAGAGCACCAGCAGTAACACCGCGCCGAGCGGCACAAACGCGCTGCCGCCGATCAGAATGCGCCGCAGCCCGATGCGGTGAAACGATTTCGCCGCGAGCGTCGCGCCTGCCGGCCAGCCCACCATCATCATCGTGAGCGCCAGACCGGCGACCACGGGCGAACGATGCAGCACGCCCTGCACGTACATCGGCAGGAAGGTGGTGGCGCCCATCAGGATCATGCCGGACAGGAGGGTCGCGCCATTGCACGCGGCAATCGGCCGGCGGCTCCAGAGCGCGAAGGAGATCATCGGTTCGGTGGCGCGGCGCTCCTGCATCGCGAAGATCTGCACGCACAGCATGAACGCGCCGCCCGCGATCGATGCCTTCGTGATGTCGTCGTTGCCGGCGTAAGTCAGCGACATCATCAGCGCTGCAATCGCGGCCATGAAAAGCGCCGCGCCGGCGAAATCGATCGACGGGCGGGCATGCCGCTCCGATTCGCGCAGGAACGCGATAAAGCCGGCCGCCGACGCGAGGCCGATCGGCACATTCATCCAGAAGATCCAGGCCCACGACAGGTCGTGAATGATGAAGCCGCCCAGCATCGGCCCAACCACTGCCGAAATGGCCCATACGCTCGCCAGATAGCCTTGCACCTTGCCTCGTTCGCGCGCGGGATAGAGGTCGGCGACGATCGTCAGCGTGACCGGCTGGATCGCCCCGGCGCCCACGCCCTGGATCAGCCGGAATACGATCATCGCGGGCATCGACCATGCGAAGCCGGCGAGCACCGAGCCGAGCAGAAAGATCGCGATACCGGCGAGCATGACGGGTTTGCGCCCATACAGGTCGGCGAGCTTGCCGAACACCACGGTCATGGCGGTCTGGGTGAGCAGGAACGACGAAAAGACCCAGCTATACAGATGCAGATCGCCGAGCTGCGCGACGATCTGCGGCATGGCGGTGGAAACGATGGTGGCTTCGATGGCGACCATCGCCATCGAAGCCATGACGGCGGCAATGACAAGAGGACGCGACGATTGCGGGTTGCGGGACATGGGCCGATAGATAGGATTAGGATGTTAGACACGTCAGGCGGCGCGGCAGGTGGCACGAGGGGGAGCATGAGCGCCGCGACGCATAAGCGCGGCCGCACGAATGCGGCCGATGTCGAGTATGCACCTTGCGGAGAATGTGCGCTGCACGTGAGGCGTTATGGTGCGGCACAGCAGGCACGGCAGCTTTGCACGTTCAACGCTTTTCTTTCGACAGATGGAGGGTAATCATGAGGATCGAATTCACCGGACGCCGCGAAGTGGTGGCGGCTGCGCGCGTTGCCTTCGAAGCCAACGTTGATGGGGCCGACGTCTGGTGCAGCGTATCGCTCGATGCCTTGAACGACCATTTCGGCAACGACGGCACATCTGCTCACAATCTCGTCGGTACATTCGAGGCAAACCGCGCGCAGATTGAAAACGCTACGCGGCGGGTGCTCGAAAGAAACGGCGGACGGTCCGTGGAACTCGAGACCGGCGATTTCAATTGAGGCCGTGCGGTTGCTAAACCTTTAAACGGTGTGAGGTCCGGTGCTGTCGCGTCGGACCAGACCGGCGCGGGGATAAACGCAATAGCCAACGCGATAGATTTTCGTCAGGAAAGCGCCTACGCTTCACAAACTACCTACGCTTTACAAACCACCAGAAGGAAATCCGCTTTCTCTCGCCGAAGTGATCGTCTTGCGCCAAACGCGGGGACAACATGCGAGAGGGATCCGGCCGGCGCGCCGCGCAATTGCGGCGAATCTTTACGCAAGTGTTAGCGAAGCGCGACGGATTCGTCTGACTTCAGGTCCTCGCGCGCGGAGGACGTCATGAAACCAGCGCTCAAAACCATGGCCGCTATCGCGATGACGATTGCCGCCGCGTGTGCGCCCGTACCCAAGGCTTTTGCCCAGGCCGCAGCCAGCGTGGTGGGTTCGTGGTCGCTGGTCTCGTTGACCGTGGCAAAGAGCGGCAATGACGTGGAATTGCTGGGGCCGCATCCGGAAGGGCAACTCATCTTCGGCAGCGACGGCCGCTATGTTCTGGTGGTGCTACGCGCCGACCTGCCGAAATTTGCGTCGGGTAACCGGCAGCTAGGCACGGCCGAAGAGAACGAAAAAATCATCCGGGGCAACGTCGCGCATTTCGGCACTTATACCGTTGACTCAGCAGGGCAGGTTATCGTTTTCCATATCCAGAAAAGCACCTTTCCGAACTGGGATGCAGATGTTCAACGGCGACCATTCACGATTGACGGTGATCGTCTGACGTACATCACGCCTGGAGCCTTCGGATATGGATCGTCGAAAGTCGTGTGGCAACGAATGAAATAGGCAGCGTACAAAACAAAGCCGCCGCTTTTTGGGCGGCGGCTCTGTTCTTATGGCGGCTTATTTCAGGAACGTCATTTGCACTACCTTCACGATAACAAGTGCGACAGCCAGCACCAGATAGCCGCGCAGCACGCCCATCCAGACCCGCTTGGACAGCGTGAGGTTCGGCGGCGGCAGTTCTTCCAGCGGCGGCATGCGCCACGTATCGCGGGCGTTCTTCGGATACGTGTGCACGTCTGCGTCCGCGGTTTCGCGACGAAGTTTTCGAATCCCGACCGTGGCGGCGTAGCCGACGACGGCCAGCAGCGTCCCGCCGGCGAGTATTTCGAGAATCGTTTCGCCGGTGATATCCGGATACATCACCGAGGCAGTCAGGATGATGGACAGCATCACCAGCACCCAGACAACGGCCCCCGTGAACAGATTGAGCTTCTTCGAATTGACCCACGGGCCAAGCACGGCCTTGTCGTTGCACAGCAGCAGCAGAAATACGGTGGCGCTAGGCAGCAGCACGCCTGCGAGTGTCTGCACCGCTTCGGTCAGCAGGCCAAGCGGGCTGCCGGGAATCAGCACCAGCGCCGCAGCGGCGGCAACGATGCCGAAGTACACGAGATAGAAACCCTTGGCGTCCGACACGGGACGATGCAGCGAGTGGCGAATCCTGAACACGTCGCCGATGGCGTACGCAGTCGACAGTGACACCGCGGCAGCGCCGATGATGCAGGCGTCAAGCAGGGCCACGGCAAACAGGACGGCCGACGTCCGGCCTGCGTATTTCTCCAGGCCTGCAATCACACCACCCGCGTCCGTGAAATTGCCGAACTCGGGCTTGCCGGCGTACAGCGCGGCGCAGAACGAAATCATCGCCACGGCGCCGATCAGCACGAACACAATGCCGATCCACAGGTCCGCTTTCTCGTACTTCATGAAGCGCGGCGTGATGCGTTTGTCGACAATGTAGCTTTGCTGGAAAAACAGTTGCCACGGCGCAACGGTGGTGCCGACGATACCGATGACCAGCAGCATCACATCGCTCAGCTTCGAATGCGCGGGCCAGCCCGGGATGAGGAAATCGCGCGTCATCTGGCCAACCGGCGGATGAATCGACACCAGCACCGGCACGAGCAACAGACTCAGCAGGCACAGCACGATGGCGAAGCGTTCGAAGCGTCTGAAGCTTCCCGTACTGACGGCGGCCATGGTCAGCGCCGCAGCGATGCAAACGCCGGCAATCTTGGAGAGGCCGAAGAAGTCGAGCACAAACGTGATGCCGATGAATTCGGTCACGATCGTCAGCGCATTGAGAATGAACAGGTCGATGACGCTGAACGCACCCCAGAATTTGCCGAAGCGTTCGAAGATGAGGCGCGCATGGCCGACACCGGTCACGGCGCCCAGTCGCAGCACCATTTCCTGGTTGACGAAGAGCACCGGCACCAGCAGCAGCATGGTCCACAGCAACGTGGTGCCGTAGTTTTGCCCGGCCTGGGTATAGGTGCCGAAGGCGCCCGCATCGTTGTCGCCGACCATCACGATAAGGCCCGGACCGAGGATGGCCAGCAGTGTGCGAAAGCGCGCCCACCAGTTGTTGCGCGGTGCGGTGTCGTGATGGGCGATGGTGCCCAAGGCACCCCTGATGTCGCCGACGTGCGCGGAGTCGAGCACGGCGCTCCGCGTGGTTGAAACTTGCGTTGGAGTAGACATTTTGGTTTCTTCTCTGAGTCTGGTTTTTTGGAGGAAAATGCGCAGCTCCGGCATACGTAAGGACGTGAGTCGTGTAACGACGGCGTTGCTTGCGTATGACGGAAAAGGGCGCGAACTTAGGAAAGGAGAAGCTTGAAACGCTGCCAGTAGGCGGCGAATTTCTGCGGGTCAGGTGCGCGCAGGGCAAGCATGGCGTCGTAGTGGACGCGTGATTCCTGGACTTGCGGCAGTTGCGACAGAAGGAGGCCGAAGGTCATGATATTTCTCCGTGCGTATATCGCTAAACGCGTGGCTTAGCGCGTGGCTTGACGCGGTTCGCGGAAAGCCAGCAGACGGAGAGGTCGTGCGCATCACGCGCAGCAACGAAGGTCTACTCGCTTTCCTTGGGCAAAAGCAAAAATAAAGGTGAGCGGCATATGGGGTAACTGTCACTGTCCGGCATGGCGGCTCCTTATCGGCGTTCGTACGTGCGTCTGCTAAGCGTTTGCTAAGCACGCGTTTATCCACGCGTCCACTCGCGCCGTTAAATCGAAAGGGCGCGAACGGACGCAGCCGCGAGTGGATGCTCGCGACGCGGTGCCATACGAACGTGCGTCATCGCAACGGCCATATGGCGCTATTTAAGGTGCACGGAGAGGGTTACTACGGCGCGCACCGTCTGCCTTAAGGCAAGACGGCGGCTGGATGAAGAGAGCGCGGACGTCCTGCCGGTCAGGCAGCGAAACTGTTCGAAGGTCGACTACTGCAGGTGTCCAAGGCATTCGCCCCGCTTGTGAAGATGCGCGAATTTTAGGCGGCGTTTTATTCCAAAGTCAACAGGATTCGTTAAGCAGAGCCAATATAACTTTCCGCGCGCGCTGCGCAAATGAAAATGACAGCAATGAAAGGCAAATGAAAATAATGGTGCGCCGCCGTCAAGACGAAAGCGGCCTCATGTATGAGGGCGGGGCCGGTCGATTCGGAGTGCGATGCCTTTATGCTTTTTTTACTTGCGGTTCTGAACAGGAGCCGAATACAATCCGCCCGTCTTATCAAAAGGAGTCCCTCGTGGACACATGCTCTAGTAGTGGAAGTCCGATGCCGGCCTGTGCCGGCGAAGTAACCGCGAGATAGCCGCCGCAGGAACACTCCTTCGCCGCTAACTCGCTTTGGTCGGGTTAGCGCGCTTCATCACTGACTGGCTTTCTGCCGGTCTGTCAGCAGCACGCTCTCTCTGTTTGGCCGCCTGTCGCAACTCCGCTTGCGAGACGCAGTCACGCGCAGTCACATCTGCGCACGTCGCCCGGCCTCGCCGGGCTGGACGGGAGTGAGCTTATGTTCGTCAAATCATTTGTTACGTTTTGTGGTGGCACGGTGCATTCGCCACGCCTTCAGCGCCTCGTCTGCCGGGCGCTGCATTCTCATATCCGCACGAATTGGGCGGCGCGAGTGGGCCATGTTGGCGGCCCCTTGACGCCCACCGGCTACGCGATTGTGGCAATTACGGTTGCTGCCGTCGCGCTGGTCGCGATGTTGTCCACCTCGTCAGTCGGTAACGAACTGAACCGTACGTTACGGCTGAGCTGGTGGTTCTCCTGAGTGGAGGCGGGTTCACGATCCCGCCACAAGCCGCGTGTTCATATCCATAGAACAAGACTACTCCGCACGATAACCTTGCTCTCACCTGCCATGAAAAAGAACCTGAAAACCACAATCCTGATGTCCGGTGGTCCCATCAGCCTGTCCTTGCTGCTCTCTCTCGGCGTTGTGCAGCCGGCTCTCGCCCAGACGAGCGGTGACGCCGCGCCGGCAGCTACGCCGGCTGAGGCCGCGCCGTCATCGTCCCCGTCGGCCGCCGACAATACTGCGGCAAAGGCGGACCAGACGCCGCCTGCGCCGACCGGGTTCTGGGACCGCGCGAATCTGTTCGGCGATATGGGCGGGCTGCGTCCGTGGCTCGGCAACTACGGTATTACCGTCAATCTTCAGGAAACCAGCGAGTATCTGAACAATCTGTCCGGCGGCGTGAAGCGCGGCGGCGCCTATGATGGCTTGACCCAGTTCGGCGTGGTCGTCGATACACAGAAGGCATTTGGCTTGCCGGGCGGCACCTTCAACGTGTCAGGGCTGCAGATTCACGGCACCAGTCTCAGCCAACGCAACCTGCTGACCCTGCAAAGCGCGAGCGGCATCGAGGCCGAGGACACGACGCGGCTGTGGGAGCTCTGGTATCAGCAGTCGCTGCTGGCGGGCAAGGTGGATGTGAAGGTGGGGCAGCAGAGTCTCGATCAGGAATTCATGGTGAGCCAGTACGCGAACGCGTTCATGAACCTGACGTTCGGATGGCCAATCCTGCCTTCGGTCGATATGCCTGCCGGCGGCCCGGCGTATCCGCTTTCGTCGCTGGGCGTGCGTGTACGCGCCAAACCGTCTGACGCGTTGACCGTGCTGGCAGGCGTGTTCGACGGCAATCCGGCAGGCAGCGATGTTGGCGATCCGCAGCAGCTGAATAATCACGGGACGAACTTCAATCTGCACAACGGCGCGCTATTCATCGGCGAGGTGCAGTATGCGATCAACCAGCCGCCGGCCGATGCATCGGCCGCGCAACCGGCCGGTCTGCCCGGAACCTACAAGCTGGGCTTCTGGTACAACACGCAGCGTTTTGCGGACCCGCGGTTCGATACCGCCGGGCAATCGCTTGCGAGTCCGGCGAGCACAGGCGTGGCGGCGAGCCACCGGGGCAACTATAGCTTTTATGCCGTTGCCGACCAGATGGTCTGGCGGCCGAGCGCGGACAGCCCGCAATCGGTGGGCGTCTTCGCACGGATCATGGGCGCACCGGGCGATCGCAATCTGGTCGACCTGGGTGTGAATGCGGGCGTCACGCTAAAAGCGCCTTTCAAAGGACGCGACAACGATGTGGTTGGGCTTGCCGTGGGCTACGCGAAGATCGGCTCTCACGCGCAAGGGCTCGCCGGCGATACGGCGTCGCTGACGACGCCGGGCTATCCGTCGCGCAGTTCCGAAACCATTGTCGAGGCGACCTATCAGTATCAGGTCACCCCGTGGTGGCAGTTGCAAGCGGACTTCCAGTACGCGTTCCGGCCGGCAGGCGGCATTCCGAATCCGGAGAATCCGTCGCAACGGGTCGGCAATGAATTGGTGCTGGGTGTGCGCACCAACATCGTGTTCTGATTCGTGTTCTGATTCGTGGTTTGATTCGTGGTTTGATTCGCGTTCTGACAGGCCGCGCTCGGGGCCTGCACCCGCGCCAGCGATGGACAGAATTGCACCATCGCTGGCGCCGTAGCGTCAGAGGTTAATCTGACCACCCATCTCCACAACGCGATTCGCAGGCAGGCTGTAATACTCCGCCGCCTGCGCTGCGTTCCGCGCAAGAAATGCGAACAGCTTCTCGCGCCATAGCGGCATTGCCTTGCTTGCACCCGTGGCTACGATCGTATCGCGCGCGAGGAAAAACGACGTGTCCGCCGGCTCATACTGCCAGTTCGGCATCTGTTTTTGCGCCAGTTCAAGAATGGCGGGGACGTTGGGAATCTCCATGAAACCATGGTGGACCGTGACGGCATAACATCCGTGCCCCAGGTCGGTCACGGCGACTTTTTTGTCGTCCGGCACATGAGGAACGTTGTCCGTCGTACCGGCCAGGAAGATGTTGGTCTGATGCATGACCCCGTTGTGCTTCAGGTTGTGCAGAAAAGCGCTCGGCGCCATGTCGACCACACCGCCGGGAAACACCGCCGTGCCGTTGACGCGAGGCGGCGGGTGTCCGCCATCGCACAGGGAGTGAATCAGTCCAACCAGGGGCAGGTTGTCGCTTTTCATACGATCGACCACCGTTCTGCGCCCCTGATGCCAGGTGGTCATCACGGTGAAAAGCACGCCGCCTGCGAGCAGCGGAAACCATCCGCCTTCAAGAACCTTGCTGATATTGCTCGAGACGAACACCGCGTCGACCAGCGCCAGCGGCCCGATCACAGCTGCCGTAACAAGCGGGTGCCATTTCCACAGGCTGTGGGTGATGAAGTACATCAGTAAAGTCGTCAGCAGCATCGTCGATGCGACTGCGATGCCGTATGCGGCTGCCAGATTGTCGGATGATTTGAAGAACACGACGAGAAACACCACCGCCGCGTAAAGCGAAACGTTGATGAACGGTACGTAGACCTGTCCTATTTCATGCGTCGACGTATGGACCACGGGGATGCGCGGCAGAAAGCCGAGCTGGACAGCTTGCTTGGTCATCGAGAAGGCGCCGGAAATCACCGCTTGCGACGCGATGATGGTGGCTGCCGTCGCGAGCAGCACGAGGGGAATGAGCGCCCAGTCTGGCGCCGACTGAAAAAACGGCTGCGCCACTGCGGAAGGTTTCTCGAGTACGAGCGCCGCCTGACCGAAGTAATTCAAAACAAGACTGGGCAGCACGAGCAACAGCCACGCGAGCCGGATTGGTTTTTTCCCAAAGTGGCCCATGTCCGCATAAAGCGCTTCGCCGCCAGTCAGCGCAAGAAACACGGAGCCGAGCACGACAAACGCCGTCACCGGCGCTTTCGCCACAAAGGCCATTGCGTAGAACGGCGACGCGGCTCGCACGATACCGGTATGCGTTGCAATATGCGATATGCCGAGCGCTGCCAACGTCACAAACCATACGATCATCACCGGCCCGAACACTTGTCCGACTGCACCGGTGCCGCGTTTCTGCAGCTTGAACAGACACGTGAGAATGACCAGCGAGATGGGAACGATCCATTCGGTGAGGTGGGGGTCGACTAGTGTCACGCCTTCAACCGCGGAGATGACCGAAATGGCGGGTGTAATCATTGAATCGCCATAAAACATGGCCGCACCGAATACGCCGAGAACCAGGAGCAACTCGCGCAATCGTGCAGGTGCGACGCCGGATGCGAGGGCAGTGAGCGCCAGTATGCCGCCTTCTCCATCATTGCCCGCGCGCATGACAAAACTGACGTACTTCAATGTAACGACGATGATGATGGACCAGAGTATCAGCGACACGATGCCGAACACATTGGTCTGGCTGACACCGCCGGCAGCCTTCAGACATTCCCGTAGCGTATAGAGCGGACTTGTACCGATGTCCCCAAATACGACGCCGATCGCGCCCAGCACAAGTCCTGGCGCTGCTTTGGTCGTTTGGGAAACGGTGCTAACGGCAGTAGAGGACATAGGGTTTCGTAAGTCGAATGTATGTTGGGCCGCCACCTGTTCGAGAGGTTTGCCAACGTCCATGCTGAGTGCGGGCATCGTGCAAATGGCGGACCTGCGCACTTGCTCGAATACCCGATGAAAAACTGGATGGAGCGCCGGCTTGCTAATCGACGCTCGTCCAGACTTGGGGATTTCTTAACATACGGCCTGGCACTTGCGTGTGACGCGATGTCGGAAGGCAGGGTAGGGTTTTCCCCGCGAGATGGCAGGCGATCAGTGTTCGTCTGCCACGCCTGCTTGCGAACTGGTTGAATGCGGACATCTGTTGAGCCAGCACGCTTGCCGCAGCTTCGCAATGACCGGCCGTTGAGGTTACCTCAAGCGCCAGATGCCCCAGATGGCGATGAGTAAAGCCACACCGAAGCCGCCGCCCAGAAGGATATAGGTACTCATTCGAACGAAACCTCGGAAATGCGCGATTGAGCGAGAGTGCACAAGATGCAGCAACTTTGTGCCTGAATGAGGCAGGGGGTGCGATGACAGATGCCGTCTCCGGCTGTGCCGCACTCGCCGCCTTCGCACGTATGCTACCTCGCCTTCCTTTCAGAACGCCTGGTGAATTCACAGCAGCGTGTGGGCATGGGGTCGACGGCGCGCGGTATGACGCGCTGCCCGGCGTCGACCCAGGCGATACCGGGATTGCTCGCTCGTCATTTGCGGATAGTCAGGCGCACTGGTCAACGACTGCTTTGTCGGCAATTTCCGCGTAGGCTGATCGAACGCCGGATTGTTGTTCGCACGCAACCTGATCGCTGCCGCGCCATCGTCCGAGGGTGCCGAAAGCGCCGCGTAAAAGCGTGCCGCATCTCGATTGCTGCACATTGATGAACGATTGTTCTCCGATCTATAAAGGACTGCTCCAAATGCCGGATACCCGTTCTTGGGGGCCGCGTTTTTATACTCCCGTCGCTGTTCAACACCAAACTTCAGCTACGCAGGAGCGTTCACGTGAAAAAGATTTCCGCCGCAGTCGCGGCGTTTGCAGGACTTGCCGCTACGGTGGCGCATGCACAAACTTCGGTCACGCTGTATGGCCTCATCGACGCAGGCATTGCATACACCAACAACGTCAAGAAAGGAGGCTCGCAAGGCGCGCTGGTACAGGCGACGAGCGGCAACATCAACGGCAGCCGCTTCGGCTTGCGCGGCAACGAGGATCTGGGCGGTGGCCTCAAGGCGTTGTTCGTACTCGAAAATGGCTACAACGTGCAGAACGGCAAGCTCGGCCAGAACGGCCGGATGTTCGGCCGTCAGGCCTTCGTCGGCTTGAGCAGCAACCAGTTCGGCACGTTGACGCTCGGACGTCAATACGACTCGCTCGTCGACTTCGTCGCGCCGCTGTCCGGCACGGCCGGCACCTTCGGCGATACCGGCTTCGCCCATCCGTTCGACAACGACAATCTGAATCACTCGGTGCGGATGAGCAACGCCGTCAAATACACGAGCGCCAACTATGGCGGTCTGAAGTTCGGCGGCCTCTACGCGTTTTCGAACAGCACGGATTTCGCTGTCAACCGCGCGTACAGCGCGGGCGTGAGTTATAGCATGGGTTCGTTGAAAGCGGCCGCGGGGTATCTGCAGATCAACGGTTCGAACTCGACCTCGAACACCGGCGGTTCGGTCGATCTCGCCGAATCGACGGCGAACGGCACGGGCGGCTTCCAGCTCGGCGCCGATGTTCAGCGCACTGCCGGCGCCGCGTTGAGCTACGGTTTCGGCCCGGTGACGGCGGGGTTCGTCTACACCCATAGCCAGTTTCAGAACACCGCTTCGTTCGGCGCGACGCACGGTTCGATGCGTTTCGACAACTACGAAGTGAACGGCAAGTACGCGATGACGCCTGCGCTGAGCCTTGGCGCGGCCTATACGTACACGAACGCGCACGTGAACGGCACGTCGAGTTTCGGCGCCGATCCGAAATGGAATCAGGTCAACCTGCAGGCTGTCTACGCGCTGTCGCTGCGCACGGACGTGTACGCCGAAGCGATGTACCAGCACGTCAGCGGCCACGGCTACGTGGCGTTCATCAATACGGCGGGCGGTGCGTCTTCGACTGGCAATCAGGTGGTCGGCACCGTGGGCCTGCGCACGCGCTTCTGACCGGGGCACTGGCAGCGCGCCGCGCACTGCCGACCCGGCGCGGTGCGCGGCGAAGCGATTTCCCCAGATCCAACAACAATCCCTTCGATGCGCGCCCGTTATTCCGCGAGGAGAGGACGCCTAGACTAGGTTCAGCGGTCGCGGACAGAGTCGTCGACGCGCCGCACCACACCAGTCATTGGAGGTCGTCTTACCATGAAGTCTTTGATTCAGGCCGTTGTTATTGCTGCTTCGCTTGCCGCTTCGGCCACTGCTTTCGCACAATCGAATTCACCGATCACGCGCGCACAGGTGCGTGCGGAACTGATTCAACTTGAGAAGGCAGGCTATCACGTCGGCGACGGTGACCAGGCGCATTATCCCGACGCGATTCAGGCTGCGCAAGCCCGCGTTGCTGCGCAGAACGGCAACACGAGCGGTTACGGCGGCAGCGCCGCGGGCTCATCGCAAACCGGCCGGCCCGCGGTGTCCACCGCCGACTGGAACGCGATGTACAGCCGTTGAAGCGGCGTTGCGCGTGGCCGCGAGTAATGGAAAGGACTCTTCCAGCGCGGCATATATATCCGCACAATCGACGCAGGTACAGTACTTATGCACGCACGGTACTTGGTGTGCGAGCGAGAGAGTTGGCCCCGACCGGAAACGGTCGGGGTTTTTTTCGCGTGGGACGAAAGAAGAACGACAACCAGCAACAGTTTCGGAAGTACCGCTGCGGCGCGCGCAGCGCCGCCGGAAGAATGACTGCCTTGTCAGAAGCGCGGAGTGTGCGAGAGCACCGATTCCAGATGCACCACTACCGCGATTGCGCGAGGGACCCGCTTAGCATTAGCGGTGTAAAGCCGCTTTCTTTTGCCTACTTTTCTTTGCGGCCGGCGCCCCGAAGGAAGTCCACTTGGTGGACAAAGAAAAGTAGGTGCCGCCCCGCACAGGGGCAACGCTAATAAACCAATAACAAATCAAGGAAAGGCCAACGCCGTAGGCATACAGAACAGAAACCCAACCCCTCCAATCCGCACTAGACTAGAAGCCCCAACCGCACAACCCACCCCATGCCCCCGCACACATTCACGCACCGAGGCTACGAGATCACAATCCACCCGGAGCAAAACAAATTCGGCGCGTGGCGCGCAAAAGTAACCGTGCGCCAGGCCGCGGAAAGAATCGCCGAATTCCGCCCCGAAACGGTCCAGCCAGAATGGCTGACACAGGAAGAAGCGGTGCGTGATGGATTGGAGTGGGCCACACGCCTGATCGACCACAAGCTTGCGGCCCCGCCTGACGAGGCATAGATGATTTTCGACAAGTGCATGACATTGGGGGAGCGCCATGCCATCGGCTTCGGCTTCGGATTCGGGCCCAAAAACACGCGCACAAGTGCGAGCGGAGATAACGCGTGCCCGCACGGACGGCAGCCTTCCACGGTTTGGCAACCCGGATCCTGCCGGGCCGGGTGGCGCACCGAGTCTCACGGCTGCTCCCCGGCCTTGAGGTTGGTCCACGGGCGGTGGCACACGCACAACGACCTATCGCCGCTCAGTGCCCGAACGACTCCGTCTTCGAGGCTGGCACCGCCGGCGTGTGCGGCCGTGCAGCCTGCTTGAGCAGCAAGGCGATGCAAGAAATGACACCCGCCGCCGCTACCGTCGCGAAGATCCCGGCGAACGTGAAGTGGCGCCGCGTCAGTTCGGCGACCAGGAACGACCCCGCGATGCCGCCAAAGCGTCCAATCCCCAGCATCCACGCGACGCCCGTGCCGCGCCCTTGCGTCGGATAAAACGCAGCGGCCAGCGCCGGCATCGACGACTGCGCGGTATTCATCAGCACACCCGCGACGAACACGATGAACACCAGCGCCCCCACGTTGCCGACCGCCTGGCCGATAAAGTAGACGCTCACGGCGGTCAGCGCATAGCAGGCCGCGATGATGCGGTTCGCGTTGAAGCGGTCCATCAGCACGCCGCACAGCACCGCGCCCACGCCGCCGAGCGGGAACAAAGCCGAGATCAGCGTTGCGCGCTGCGGCGTGAGGCCGGCGTCCTTCAGCAGGATCGGCATCCAGTTGATCGACGCGTAGAAAATCACGAGGCCCATGAAGTACGCGATCCACAGCATCACGGAGCCAATGATGTACGAGCGCGACAGCACCACGCCGAGGCCCTTGCCGCCGGTTTGCGGCGTACTTTCGGTCATCACGAAGGTAACGGCCTGAGACGCTTCGGCGGAAATCCGCGTCAGCGCCGCGCGAATCCGCTCGACTGGCTTGTTGTTCGCGACCATGTAGCGCACGGATTCCGGCATTTTCAGCAGCAGCACGACCAACAGCAGCAGCGGCGTAGTCCCGCCGAGCACCAGCACGCTGCGCCAGCCGAAATGCGGAATCATCCATGCGGCAAGAAAGCCGCCGAACGCCGCGCCCAGCGGAAAGCCGCAGAACATCAGATTGATCACCGTGGCGCGGCGGCGGTCCGGGCAGTACTCGCCCATCATCGTGACGGCGTTGGGCATGGCGGCGCCGAGACCGACGCCGGTGATGAAGCGCAGCGTCGTCAGTTGCCCGATGCTGGTGGAGAACGCCGAGCCGAGGCATGCCACGCCAAACAGCAGGACCGAACCGAGCAGCAACGAGCGCCGGCCGAGCCGGTCGGACAGCGGCCCCGAGCCAAGCGCACCGCACGCCAGACCGAACAGCGCCGCGCTGAGCACGGGGGCGAGCGCCGGTTTGGTGATGCCCCATTCCGCGATCAGCGACGGCGCAATGAAGCCAATCGCGGCCGTGTCAAAACCGTCCAGCAGGACGACGATGAAACACATGAAAAAAACGAGCCACTGGAACGGCGAAAAAGGGTGCTCGTTGATGAAGGTTTGAACGTTGACGGCAGCGTTGCGGCTCATGAATTGTCTCCTGGACTGCAGGCGGCTCGTCGTAACGAGCCGCTTTTTCTACGATCTTCGCCGGTTAGAACCGGTGCACGATGCCGACACCTGCCGCGAACTGGCTACGCGACGATGACGGCGCGCTCTGGAAGCCGTCGCCGATCGTTGCGGTGGCGGTGATGATATGCCCCGAGCCTGCCGTGCCAAGCGTGTTGCCGTTCGTGCGCTGGAACGCCTGCAACGCGTAGAGCCCGGTGCGCTTCGACAATGCATAGTACTCGGACAGGTTGACCTGCTGGTACTGCGCCGAGCTCGTGATGCCGTTCGCTTTCGTGGCGCGCGTGTAGCTGTAGCCGGTTGCGAAGTCCCATGCGACCGACGGCTTCCAGTGCAGCACGACGCCGCCCGTGTTGAAGATCGCCGTATCGTGGAAGCTCGAGCCTACCCCCGGAATGTACTGCACATTCGAGTACGCAGCCGACACGTCCCAGCCGTTACCGAAGTTGTAGCCGCCGGTGACCGCGAAGCGCTGCTGCGCCTGGGCCGTCTGGTAGCCGTTGGTGACGGCCGAGACGCCCGCTTGCGCGCCGTTGTTCGATACGGTCGAGTCTGCGCCGAAGGCGCCGCCGCCTACCGTCGAATTGTTGATCCGCATGAAGCCGACCGCTACGCCGACCGGGCCGTTGAGGTACTGGACCGCGCCGCTCCACGTCGAGCCGCGGTTCAGGCTGCCCGGCACGCCGCCGAGCGAGTACGAGCCGCTGAACGTGAAGCCGTACAGCTTCGGCGAGGTATAGACCAGCGAATTGTTTGCGCGGTAGATCGTGTCGAGCGCATCGACGTCACCCGCGTGCGCGCCGTAGAAGCCGGTGAGCCAGGTGGTCGGGCTATACGGCGAGAGCAGCGAGTAGTACGCGGTGTATTGACGGCCGGCGGTGAACGTACCGTAGGTCGGGTTCGTCAAGCCGACGAACGCCAGACGGCCGAACATCGCGTTCGTGTACTGCTGTGCGCCGGTCGCCGAATTGAAGCCGGATTCCAACTGGAAGATCGTCTTGGTGCCGCCGCCGAGATCTTCCGCTCCCTTCAGGCCGAAACGGCTGCCTGCCCACACACCCTGAGCCATCTTGAAGTTCGATTTACCACCCGTTGTCGAGCCGAGCGACGTCTGGCTGCTCTGATACGCGAAACCCGTATCGACGATGCCGTACAGCGTGACGCTGCTTTGCGCGAATGCGGGCGCACCGGCGAGTGCGGCGATCGCGCAGGCGACCCGAGTCAAGGTGGTGGTGTGCTTCATATCGGTGGTTTCTCCCGTGTCGAGCTGTGACGAAAGTCTGGTGATTCGGTCGTCGTATTTATTGTCCGGATTGTTCGCATATAGAACTACGATTCAATATGCGAACAGGCGGAACTGTAAATACTTTGTTATGGAAACGTCAACGCGGGATAACCCGCTCCTGCGCGTGGCTTGAATTTCAGGCGCGAGTGTGCGGTTGGGGCGTATGGACGCGTGCCACCGGCAGGCAAATGTCCAATTTGTCTATTCAAGACTGATTTCTCGACGGTTTGCACCGCCCGCGCAGCGCCACGTCCGCTTTGCCCTGCACACGCTGGAGCGTTTCAGGAGGGATGCGAGCTACCGCCTGTACGGCTTCTCTCCTGATGCGATTACGGCGCTTCACAACTATGAGTGGCCCGGCAATGTGCGGGAGTTGATCAACCGGGTTCGACGCGCCATCGTCATGTCGGAAGGGCGCACTAGCAGCGCTGGTGATCTCGAGCTTTCGCAGCATGTCGCGGTTGTTCCCGTGACGCTCGCGCAGGCACGCGAAACAGCCGAGCGGCAGGCACTCGAACTTGCTCTGCTGCGTCATCGCGGACGCGCCGGCGACGCCGCGCGGGACCTCAGTATTTCCCGTACGACGCTGTACCGCTTGCTCAGCACCCATGGCATGCGGTACGGCGATGACAGCAATCCTGACGGCTAGGACGCATATCGGTTTCGAAGCGACGAGCTTCGGTCTCGATCAGGCCAACGATGTGGGTATTCCTGAGGGCTTGGACGGGATAGTGGAGCATCTGGAATCGGTGCCCTCGCACATTCGGCGTGAGTGACAAAGCAGTCATACTTCCGGCGGCGCTGCGCGCGCCGTAGCGGTACTTCATCAAACCGCCTGCCATGTTTGGCGCCCTGCGGTACTGCATGGAACCGTTAGCCATCTCTAGCGTGCTGGCGGCACTTCCAAACCATAAGGCATTCGGCGCCTAGCCGAGGCGAAGCCGATGGCACCCACCGCGCGCAAACGAAGCCCATGGTTCCCCTTGCAGACCGTTCCGGCGAGCACGCAGTGCGAGGCGGGAAGGATGACAGCCTTGTCACTCACGCGGAGTGTGCGAGGGCACCGATTCCAGATGCTCAACTACCTCCTCCAAGCCAGGGGACCCGCTTCAAAGCTAGCGGTTTGAGCCGCTTTCTTTTGCCTACTTGTATATTCCCTCCTGTGGCGCCGATCCGATCAGTTGTCGCCACATGGACAGTCAGCTCGTCTGCCTAAAGTGCTTCGAGCCCGCAGAAAAGCCTGAGCGACTGTCCTTTTCATCCTCTTAACCCGAACAGTTGACTGAGCCCCGAGCTCGTATTTTCCTGCAAGTATGGGTACCGTGATGAACCAGCCTTCTTCTTCCGTTTATATCGGCATCGACGTCAGCGGCAGCACCCTCGATGTCGCCATCCACGACACCACCGAACATTTCAGTGTCGACAATGAAACCGTCGCCATCGACCAGCTGGTCCAGCGCCTTGGCGCGCTCAATCCCACACTGATCGTCATGGAGGCCACCGGCAAGCTCGAGCTCGCCGTACTCAGGGCGCTCTGTCAGGCCGGACTGCCCGCTGTCGCGGTCAATCCCCGACAGGTGCGCGACTTCGCCAGGGCCACCGGCACGCGCGCCAAGACCGATCGCATCGACGCGTTTGTCATTGCTCAATTCGCCGCTGCCATCAAGCCCGTCGTGCGCCCCCTGAACGATGTACAGACCGAGCAGTTGCAGGCCCTGCTGCTGCGCCGGGCCCAGCTCATGGACATGCTGGTCGCCGAGAAAGCACGCCTGGAGCGCGCCCATGCCGCAGCCCGCGGGAGCCTGAACGATCACATCAAGTGGCTCAAACAGCAGCTCAGGCTCGCGGATCATGACATCGATTCGTTCCTGCGTTCTTCACCTGCCTGGCGCCAGAAGGAAGACCTGCTGCGCTCCGTGCCCGGCATCGGCCCCGGCGCTGCCGCGACGCTGATCGCCTTCATGCCCCAGCTCGGCTCGCTGAACCGCCGCGAGATCGCCGCACTCACCGGCGTCGCACCTTTCAATTGCGACAGCGGCAAGCATGTCGGCAAGCGTCGCATCCAGGGCGGCCGCGCCATCGTGCGGCGCGCGCTGTACATGGCCTGCGTGCCTGCGCTGCGCTTTAACCCCACCATCAGGGCGTTCTATGACCGTCTGCGCAACGCCGGCAAGCCGTTCAAGGTTGCCATGACGGCCTGCATCCGCAAACTCATCGTCACGCTCAACGCCATGGTCCACAACTCGACACCCTGGAGACCATCGGCTGACTGACTTCCGGCAGGGTTGCGTCCGGCTGTTGCGCTTTTAACGCAAGCATTCACGCCGCCCATGCCCACCTTCTGCAGGTTGCTCAATCGTGCGGGTCGCGAGGATTACGCGCGCCCACAAAATGCTCTCCACGACCGACAATTCGCACCTTGAGGGACAGCTCGCCGCTTGACTTCCAATACGGTTGCTTTTCTTTGCGGCTGCAAAGAAAAGTAGGTGCCCCCCGCACAGGGGGAACGCTAATAAACCGAAAACAAAGCAAGGAAAGGCCAACGTCGCAGGCACACAGAAAAAAGCGCCGTGCAGACAATGGGGAATAAGCAAACCAGTCCGAAGGTTTACCTATGCAGAGCGTCACGACTGCAAAGTCAAGCCGACTTCGAACATCGCGTGCTCGCTCTCCATGGAGATGAGACATGAAACTCAATTCGCTGAATCAGCTTATCGGAAAGTCCGTACCAGGTACGCTAATCATGAGCGTGGCGCTATTGACGACCTCAACCGGTACATACGCGCAAACTGCGCCGGAATCCGGCGCGCATCAACTCACCCGTGCGGAAGTCATGCATGAACTCGAAGAGTTGGAGGCGGCCGGTTATAACCCGTCCCAGGGCGACGACGGTGCCTACCCCGACGACATTCAGGCAGCGCAACAAAGGGTTGCCGCCAAGCATCTGGCGCAAAAGAACGAACTGATGGGGGCAAGTCCGGCAACACCGGCGAAGTCCATTCCTTGAGTCTGCAATCGTTCGCGACACGGCGACGCCAGATGACGGCAGCAGAAAGACATTCATGAAATCCGCATCCCTGCATGCACCCGCTGCGCGTCGTCACGTCGCCACCCTTCTATGAGCAGTAAGTTGTCAAGGCCTCTCGACGGACTGACTCACAAAGCATCGATCAGCGCCTTCTGCTCAGTGCCCGTAATCAGGGTCAAGGGCAGGCGAAGCCTGGCGCCAGCGGACCCTTGACCCAGGAAGGGATCGATATGCTGACGTACGCCTGGCGAGCGCACGCTCGCCGGGCATACAGGCGCATTGTGCATCAATATTTGCTGTGATCCGATGTACGTCGCTCCTACTGGTCTGAAGCCGATCATTGCGCGCGTCAGACGTGACGTCCGACCACCTTCTATCCGCTGGCGACTCGCCAGCCTTATCCTGCATGCGCATTGCGTCGTGGGACTAGTGTCCGAAACATGCCCCATCTAACAGATCGGTTGCGCTAGCAACCCGGGTGGCGAACGGGCATGTTCACTTCAGACGTTGTATATATCGGGCTCACTCTTTGGGTGCTCGCCATCCTTTCGCCTCAGGCCGCCTTCATCTGTGCCCCTTCCGGAATGGTGCCGTCCTTCAGATAGCGCCACAGCGCAATCGCGAGGCGACGTGCGACCGCGACGATCGCGATCCGTCGCGCCCGGCGGTTCGGCCCCGTGCCCTGCGTGCGCCGGTTGAACCACTGCGTCAACGCGCTGCCGGGCTGGTAGCGCAGCCAGGTCCACGCCATCTCGACCAGTAATGCGCGCACCCGCCGGTCGCCCTGTTTGCTGATGCCCTGATCGACCTGGCTCTCGCCGCTGTCGTACGGCTGCGGCACCAGCCCGACGCACGCACCCACCTGGCGCCGGTTGCTGAACTCCCGCCAGAACAGCTCGAGCGCGAGGCGCGACGCACCGACTTCGCCAATCCCCTTCAGACGCGTCAGGTCGTGGCTTCGCTTGCGCGCGGGTGCCGGCACGTTTGCCTGCCGCGTCTTCTCCAGCGCCACGAGTTGCTGCTCGGCGAGCGCCAGCCGTTCGCACTCGCGCAGCAGCCGCTCACGCAGCTCGGGTGGCAGCGGCGCACCGTCGTGGCATTTCACCTCGTTACGCGCGAGCCGGCCAGCGAAGGCCTTGCAGTTGACGTCGTCCCAGCAGCCCAGCGTGGCCAGCAGTTTGCGCGTCCGGTCGTGGTGCTGCCGCACTTCCTTTTGCAGTTGCCCACGATCGCGCATCAGCTGGCGGGACGCTTCATCCTGCGGCGATGGCACATGCACCACGTGCATGCGGTCGCGCTCGCCGCGCAGCCATGCACGCAGGTTAATCACCAGCTTGATGACATCGAGCCGGTCGGTCTTGGCGCGTCGCTTGTGGCGTTCGACCGGAATGCTCGCCGGATCGACGACATGGCACTCGATGCCGCGCGCCTGCAGCGCACGACAGATCCAGAAGGCGTCCTGACCGGCCTCGTAGCTCACGACGACCCGCACGCCCGCGGGCAGCAACCACTTCTCTTTGTGCCGTTCGATCAGGTCCAGCACTGCCTGCACGCGGGCGGCGGCCTGTGGCTGCGCGACCGCGTGCACGGCGGGCGTCTCGCGCCGGCCGTCGTGCAGCGCGACCTTCCACTTCGCCGCAGCCAGCTCGAGCGACACGGTAAGTACTGCTTCTTCACCATGGGTGGTGAACGTCTGATCCGTGCGCATGATGTTCTCCTTTGAACAAGACTCGACACGCTGATTCTACGTATCAGTTCGTCGACGCCTCCTGCTCATAGGATCTAACGGTTGCGGCCATGAAACTGGCGCACGCCCACTCCTATCCGGACTGTCAGGTGCCTGCCTCTGGATCCACCGTGTCGACCTCGCAACAGGAGGTTGCGTTCGATTCCAGCGAGCCGTGAGCGACGCGGCACTCAAGTGTGTTGGCAACCCGGTCGGCTGCGAGATGTTCGACGCATCGCCCGGAATCAGACATTGACTGACGTTTTGCGCGACCTTCGACGCTCCAGCCAACTGCGCAACTGACCAGCCAGGAAGGCGCTGACAAGCAGCGAAAGATACAGGGTGACGAGATCGTGACGCCACGCGCCGAGCGCGAGTTGATGCGTGACCAGTTTCGGATCGGGCGCGGGAAGGATCGCATGCATTGCCACGACGGCCCGCTTCATCCGGACAAAGCCCGCTGCGGATAGCAGCGGCAGGAGTACGAGCAGAACAAGCAGCGCGGGCTTCACGCGACGCACGATCGCGTGGTGGCGCAGACGAAGCCACAAGCCGAGGCAGCCGTGCAGCCAGCCTGGCGCGAGCAGTGCAAGTTGCAAACCCTGCGTGCCGCTCGTGATCAGCGATATCACGATCCGCTCGTAGTTCGGTTCGAAGCCATAGAGCGAGGTCGCGAGGCGCGTCGCTACCGCATGGCGGATGAGCAGCAGAGGCAGGCTGAGCCCTGCCCAAAGCCGTATCCATTCGGTGGCAGGCAGCGCCCAATGATTACGTCCGTAGATCGTGCGCAAGGCCAGCGCAAAATGCAGTAGAGCCGAACCGTACAGCAAGATCGTTCCGGGCACGCTATGCCAGACGCGCAAAGCCAAAGCGAGACCGTGTCCGGCGAGATCGAGCGACCAGACTCCGAGCGCATGATTGATCAGGTGGAGAAAGAGATAGATCAGCAGTACCACGCCCGATCCGAGTTGCAAGCGGCGCCAAACGGGTCGCACTTCAACCTCCGTTGATGTTGTCCATGCAAACAAGCCTGTTTAACGCTGTGGCCGAAGGGCCAGGAACGGCATGTGGTCCTTTCCGCTTGCACACAAATCCTGGCGTGGCTTCGGCAGACGCGCCGGCGGCGCGAAACATTCAGTTGGCGGTGTTAGCCGATGCGCCGCTTGCGGCGGCGTTGTGGGCCGCATTTTGTTGGGCGAGGTGTGCCTGTTTCATGCGGTCAACTTGTGCGGCGAAAATCGGATTGACTTCGGGGTATGAGGTGTCGGTGACATAGTTCAGGCCGTTTTGCTGCGCTTCGATCAGTTCCTGATAGACCTCGGCGCGCGTCTTGGCTTGCGCGAATGCGCCCGACGACGTGAGAACGGCCAGCGAAATAGCTGCCATGGCGAGCTTTTTCATTTCAGACTCCTATGAGTGTTGCACGGTGTGCGATTAGTAGACGCCGCTTCATCCCCGGATATTCCCGGGCCTTGAGCAAAGTGGGCGGGCCTGACTGTTCACGCCGGCTTGCCGTCGGCGATGAATCTCGGACGGCGCTGGGCAATGACGTACCGCATCGGCAAATCGCTGCAACGCTGAGAGCGAACCGCATACGCTCTGGTATTCCTCGCGGCCGATTCTGCCGTCGAGGATGACTGTCATGCCCGAGACACGGGCCATGTCGATGATGTCCATTTTGACTACTCCTTTCGTGTTCTCTGATCTGCATGACCGTCGGCTCGGTGCGCCTATTCCCACGTTCACGCCGAGTGCGGGGAGCCAGTCGCGCGGCCGGATTAAAAAAACGCGGCAGATTGGTCGAAGCGGGAATAAAACGGATGGCGCGGCAGTCTTCATTCACGAACCGAGTCGAGAGGCCCGCCGGACGATCCCGCGGTCTACCTCCGAATCTTTATCGTGAGGTCAATATGTCGTCAGATCATTCGTTCGATCCGTCGCGTCGCGGCGCGCTGAAATGTCTCGCGTTCGGCGGCGTGGGCACGGTGTTTATGCTGGCCGGCGGTATTTTCACGCCGGTGGAACTGGCGCTTGCCGCCGGCGCGAAGGATTCCTCGGCGGCCGGAGGTGTCCCCCTTTTCCTGCAGATCAGCGACTCGCACATCGGTTTCAATAAGGAAGCCAATCCGGATGTCGCGGGCACGCTCAAGCAAACGATCGACTTAGTCAATGCCATGCCGGTCAAACCGGCGCTGACAATCCATACGGGCGATATCACGCACCTTTCCAAGCCGGCCGAGTTCGACCTCGCATCCCAGCTGCTGTCGCGTCTGAATATCACGGAGTTGCACACCGTGCCGGGCGAACACGATGTGACGGATGGGCCCGGGGCTGAATACTTCAGCCGTTTCGGTCAAGCCTCGGACAATAAGGGTTACTACAGCTTTGACCACAACGGGGTGCACTTTGTCGGTCTCGTCAACGTCATGCATTTCAAGCCGAACGGTTTGGGGGGCTTGGGCGACGAGCAGCTCGCCTGGCTCGAAAGCGACCTGAAGGGCCGCTCGGCCAGCACACCGATCGTTGTGTTCGCGCACATGCCGATGTGGACGATCTACGAACCGTGGGGGTGGGGCACTGGCGATGCCGGTCAGGCAATGAGCTATCTGAAGCGCTTCGGTTCGGTGACCGTTCTGAACGGCCATATTCACCAGATCGTCACGAAGGTCGAGGGCAATATCACGTTCCATACAGCGCGCTCGACAGCTTATCCGCAACCGACTGCGGGTAACGGCCCTGGTCCCGGGCCGCTGACGGTGGCGAGCGATCAGCTTCCCAAGATGCTTGGCTTGACCAGCATCAAGATCGTGCGTCATCCGCTCAAGGCGACGCTCGCCGATACGACGCTTGTTTGATTGCCTGACACCATTCAGCTACAGGAGATAAGTTATGCCAACGATTCGCATTCGGCGCGGTGTTTTTGCGTTTCTCGGGAGTGGGGTGGTTGTGGCGGCATTGGCCGGGTTCTCTGTCGCGCAAGCTGAAGGCCCGAATGCCTCTAACGCGGTTGTTATCAAGAACTTCATGTTCTCGCCGATGGCGCTCACGGTCAAAGCCGGCTCGACGGTGACCTGGAAGAATCTCGATGGCGAACCGCATACGGTTGTTAATGATGCTGGCATGTTTCGTTCTGCGGCGCTTGATCAGAATGATACGTATCAGTTCAAGTTTGATAAGCCGGGGGTCTATAAGGTGTTTTGCGGTATACATCCGAATATGAGGGAGACGATTACTGTTCAATAAGTACCTCCGGTAGGGTTGTTTCTTTGCCTTTGCAGTTTTTTTCTGTGTGCCTGCGGCGTTGGCCTTTCCTTGCTTTGTTTTTGGTTTATTAGCGTTCCCCCGCACAGGGGGAACGCTAATAAACCAACAAGAGAAAACCACCACCGCAAGCACACAGACAGAAAGCGCCGCGTAGGCAAAAAAGCAAGAAAAACCGCTATGACCTCACAACACTCCCACTTCCAGCCGGATTCGCCTCAGCAGACCCCATCGACGCCTCGAGCGCAGTATCATGATTTAACAAAAGCACAGCCGCTACGCCGATAAGCCCCGCCCCCGCGAGACACAGCAGCCCCGCACCAAACCCACCGGTGTTGTCCTTGATCCAGCCCATCGCATAGGGCCCAAAGAACCCCGCCAGATTGCCGAGCGAATTGATGGCCGCAATACCGCCCGCCGCCGCCGCGCCGGACAGAAACGAGGCGGGCAACGTCCAGATCACCGGCAAGCAGCCGAATATGCCAAACCCGGCAATCGAAAGGGCAATCATCTTCATGACCGGATTGTCGAGGCCAGCTGATGCGGCAATGCCGCCAGCCGCGACCAGCAACGCAATGGCAATGTGCCATTTGCGCTCGAGCTTGCGGTCCGAATGACGTCCCCAGAGCACCATGCTGATGACGCCGACGACGTAGGGCAACGAGGTAACGAAACCAGTCTGCACGTTGCTGAGGCCGAAAGCCTTGACGATCTGCGGCAGGAAAAAACTCAGGCCATAGTTGGTTGCGTTCGCACCGAAGTAAATGAGCGCAATCGCGAGGACTCGCGGATTGAACAGTGCTTCTTTCACACTGAACTTATGCACAGCCTCACGCTGCTCGCGTTCCTGCGCCTGGCGAGCGATCAGCCAGTCGCGTTCGTCGGCCGCAAGCCAGGTGGCGTCCGCCGGCTTGTCCGTCAGGTAAAAAAGCACGGCAAAGGACAGCAGCAGCGCGGGCAACGCTTCGATCAGATACAGCCACTGCCAGCCGGCTAGCCCCGCGATTCCGTCCATCTGCAACAGTGAGCCGGAGATGGGGCCACCTATCACGGTGGAAAGCGGAATGGCCGCCATGAAATACCCGACCACACGGGCGCGATAGGCGGTGGGAAACCAGAGCGTCAGCAAGAAGATGATGCCGGGGAAGAAACCCGCCTCGGCAACGCCCAGCAAAATTCGCAGACCGTAAAAAACATGAGCAGCAGACATGCCGGTATATCGGGCGATGTCGGGGATGTACGCCATCGCGCCGGCCAGAACGCCCCACGTGAACATAATTCGCGCGATCCATCGTCGTGCGCCAAATCTCTCGAGCAGGAGATTGGACGGGACTTCAAAGAAGAAGTACGCAATGAAGAAGATCCCTGCACCGAAGCCGAATGCGCTGGCAGAAAACCCGAGCGCCTTGTTCATCTGCAGCGCGGCAAAGCCGACGTTGACGCGGTCGAGATAAGCGACGAAATAGCAGACAATCAGGAATGGAATGAGCCGAACCGTGACGCGCGCCATGGTGCGTGTTTCGATCTTCATCGATGTCTCCTCCGGCTCAGCGTCCGGTCAGTTTGATAGGTGCCTAAAGACTACTCGCTGGAAGACGATTCTGAAAGAGTGTTTTGCTGGATTTCATTGCCGTAAGACGCGCCATGCGGAGCGTGCCAAATAGCGGGATTTGCGGTTTCTTTCCGTATCTTCGTTGCCGTCTGTTCCGATTCCTAATCTAGCTTCTTATCCTGCTGCAAGCTCGCACAGCGCAGGAAATCGAAATCGACGCCCTGATCGGCCTGCGTCACTGTTTGCAGAAAGAGCTTGCGATAGCCGCGCTCGGCAGTCGGCCGTTTCACGGGATTGTCGAGTGCGCGTTTGTGCAACTCTTCGTCGGAAATCAGCAACGCTATCTCGCGCCGCGCTACGCTCAGCCGAATGCGGTCCCCATTGCGCACATGCGCAAGCGGTCCGCCGATCGCGGACTCAGGCGTTACATGCAGGACGATCGTGCCGAACGCCGTACCGCTCATCCGTCCATCGGAAATCCGCACCATATCCTTGACGCCCGCACGTGCGAGCTTGCGAGGAATCGGGATGTAGCCAGCTTCGGGCATGCCGGGCGCACCAAGCGGCCCGATGTTCTTGAGCACCAGAATGTCCTGCGCGGTGACGTCGAGTGCGTCGTCGTCAATCCGTTTGACCAGGTCTTCGAGGTTTTCGAACACCACTGCACGGCCTTCGTGCTCCATCAGCGCCGGGTCAGCCGCGGACTGCTTGATAATCGCGCCGCCCGGCGCGAGGTTGCCCCGCAGAACTGCAAGACCACCCTGCGGATAAACTGGATTGCTGAACGGACGCACGACGTCCTGTGCAAAACCTGGACCACTCGCGTCGATCTCTTCGCCGAGCGTGCGGCCGGTCACGGTGAGCGCATCCAGATGCAGCAGCGGCCTGAGTTCTCGCAGCAAAGTTGCTACGCCACCAGCCTGATGAAAGTCTTCCATGTAGTGCTGCCCCGTGGGCTTCAAATCGAGCAGCACCGGCGTTTCCTTGCCCATGCGATCCAGCATGTCGAGATCGATCTCATGGCCGAGCCGTCCTGCGATCGCACTTAGATGCACGATTGCGTTGGTCGATCCACCAATCGAGAGCAGCACGCGCATTGCGTTCTCGAAAGCCTTTGGCGTGAGAACCCTGTCGATGGTTAAGCCTTCGAGGGCCATCTTGACGCTAATGTGCCAGTATCTTCCGCGACACGGATCCGGTCGGCGGTGACGGCCGGCGGTGCTGCGCCACCTGGGACGGTCATCCCGAGCGCTTCGGCGAGGCAAGCCATCGTACTCGCCGTACCCATGACGGAGCACGTGCCGACGCTTGCCACCAGTTGATTGTTGACGTCGGCGACTTCGGTTTCGTCGATATCGTTGGCGCGAAACCTTGCCCAGTAGCGTCGGCAGTCGGTGCAGGCGCCAACTCGCTCGCCGCGGTGCGAGCCGGTCAGCATCGAGCCGGTGATGAGCTGAATAGCCGGCATTCCGGCAGATGCCGCGCCCATCAATTGCGCGGGGACGGTCTTGTCGCATCCGCCGATCAGAACAACCGCGTCCATTGGCTGAGCCCGGATCATCTCCTCTGTGTCCATCGACATGAGATTGCGCAGATACATCGATGTCGGCGCGGCAAAACTCTCGTGAATCGAGATCGTCGGAAAATCCATTGGCAATCCGCCCGCGAGCATCACGCCGCGCTTCACGGCCTCGATGAGTTGAGGCATGTTGCCGTGACACGGGTTGTAGGCGCTGCCGGTATTTACGATGCCAATGACGGGCCGCTCGAGTGCCTGATCCGTGTATCCAGTGCCCTTGATAAATGCCTTGCGAAGAAAGAGCGAAAACGCCTGATCTCCGTAAGACGTCAATCCCCGTTTCATGCCGGTCGCGGCGACAGCGGGTTTTTGAGCATCTGATTTGTCGGCCATGGCGATTTCCCGTTCGGTAGTGACTGGTGATTTGTGAGGTGAAAACGAGCGTAGATGCCCTATATCTTTGAAGCAGTATCGCGCGATTTCGAGCCAGATCGCTCGTTCCGGCAGAGGCAGAAAAGGCGTCGGATCGGAAGCTGTTAGACAGGGACCTTAGTATTGCAGGGTGCCAGCCCCGCGAAAAGCGCGTGCTTCTCCGTGCACCACGCAACGATTTGCGCTTCTGTGCGGCGAACACGACCGACCCTGGAAGCGACCTCGACTATTGCCGGTCTGTTCTCCGCGGACCTCCCAGTGAACCTCTCAGTGGGCCTGTTTGTTGCATGACGGATAGCCGTAGCGCATGTTGTCATCAATCACGCCCGCGTCGACGGGAAGAGGCGGGCTACCCGGTTTCGCTGCCTGCACATCGCTACGCACTGCGTGGAATTTATTACCTGTTCGGATCAATGCAGATCCAGTTCGCAATTTGACCGTTCCGGCGCTGTGGCGAATGTTGTCGCTGACCGGTGAGCGGGGTACATTCTTCCAGCGGCTTTGCATCGGCCAAATGCAAGTCGTGGGAACACAGTCTGTCGATAAGTCAGACGTAAGAGTTCGGAGAGTGTTGCGATGTTCAACGATACCGACTTGCCCAAAGAGGCTGTAGACGGCCCGGATACCGGTTTCAATCCTGACTTTGAGTCGATGCCAGCCGCGCCGCCGGGGCGCTTCGGACGTCTTGCGCTTTGCGTGGCGACGGCCAGTGCGTTGGCCCTCGGAGTAGTGGGTACGGTTGCGTATGGCGTCTGGTTCAACCACGATCAGCGCGCCTACGTCGAAGCAATGACGGGCGCGCGAGAGGCGCTGGGCATTACCGCTTCGACGGCATCGGTGAGGCCGACAACCCCGGTGTTATCGACAGCATCGGCGCGGCCGACGGCACCGGTAGAATCGATGGCATCGGCAGCATCGGCGAAACCGACAACACCGTCAGAATCGACAGCGTTGGAAACAGAAGACGATCCTCCATCGGGACATGCGGTTTGGGCCGGTCAGGTGACGCGACCTTCGTCGCCACCTTCGCGGGAAACAGCCGTTGCCGCCGCGGATCCCGTCGCGCCCACGCCGCCCGTCCGGCCCGCTCGCCGCGCAGCTCCTTCCCCAGATTCCGCTGCGCCGCAGCTGGCCGACGCGCGCTCTGGGCGGGAAAGCCGGATCGCTCCGCAGGACCGGCGCACGCAAGTATCGGCCCGGAAGGCCAAACCGAGCATCTTCGCGCGCGTGAAGCAGTTTTTTCGCCGTGTGAGTTACCGTCAGCATGGC
This sequence comes from Paraburkholderia sp. IMGN_8, assembly GCF_038050405.1. NCBI lineage: Bacteria > Pseudomonadati > Pseudomonadota > Betaproteobacteria > Burkholderiales > Burkholderiaceae > Paraburkholderia > Paraburkholderia sp. IMGN_8. The sequence goes on from NZ_CP150901.1 coordinate 1,863,477, forward strand.
ACCGGAAGCAAACAAGACAACTACTCCCATCCCTGAGCGGTTTCGTTCGAGGCGGGCCGACGGCTGGCGCGTCCTCGCGATGCGTTTCAGGCTGGGCCCGGCTACGATGGCCGGCGCTTCGTTGCTTTGTCTGCTGATCGGCGTTTTATATCTTGCCCTGCAAATCAGGACGATCTTTTCGGACCAGTTGAGGCAGGAATATATCGGGCTCGTTATCGAAGCGGTCGAACGCGCGGAAAGCGCCCGCAACGTGGTCGGCGTCTGGCAACACCTGCCCGAAGCTAACGGCGCCCGATCGGAAGGCTATCGACATGCGCGTCAAGAGCTCGCAGGCCGCCTCGCGTCACTCGCGGCGCTGGTGAATGCGAGCCCATCCGAGGCGCCGCAAGTGCCTCCGTCCACGCTATCGCCTGACGCAAATCTCGACAGTACGGACGCGTTGCTCGGCTCGGCGTCGGCGTATTGGCATGCACAGCGCGATCTCGACAGCGCCGACGTGCGCGTGCGCATTTCCCATGTCGCCGATACGCTGATTGCTTTGGGGGCGATTCTTTTCGGCATGCTGATTATTGCGCTGGCGATGTACACAAGGCGTGCTCGCCAACTCGCAGGCCGGTCGCGCAAGTTCGAACACGCGGCGCTGCACGATCCTATGACCGGGCTGCCAAACAGACGGAAACTGTTTGCCTCGCTCCAGGAGACCGCAACAAGGCCGTCTGCCGGCTCGACGCGCCAAAGAATTGCTGTCCTTTATATCGATCTGGACGGGTTCAAGCGAGTCAATGACTCGCTGGGCCATCGAATCGGCGATGAATTTCTGATCGCTGTTTCCAGACGCTTTCGTGAGTCTGTGCGTCAAGCGGACGTCGTTGCCCGGATCGGCGGCGACGAGTTCGCGGTGCTGGTTCGCGACTTTTCGACGGATGCGGAACTAGGCGAAATTGCCCAGCGCCTCATCAGCTGTGTGATCCAGACAGACGCACTGATGGGAACCGGCCTTGTCCGTGCCAGCATTGGTATTGCCAGCTTTCCCGATTCCGTCAAGGACTACCGTCGTCTCGTCGCCGCGGCCGACGAAACGATGTATCAGGTAAAGCGCAACGGCAAGAACGGTTACGCGTTCGCGGCGCGGGCGGATTGATCGGGGCGGGCTCGATACGTGTGCAGTTTCTGATCGAGAAGCCAAGATGGCAAGCTTGAAACGGTCCACGGACGACGTTCGTGAAATTACAGTCGCCAATGAGCTCTCCGCTTTCGAATCGGTACACCAGCAGATGGAGGGCGCTTCCCGCGGCATTGTGCCGTTCCATCAAGCGAAGTCGATGGGCTATCGCGTCTAGTTCGAAGAACCCGTCGGGTCGCAACGGTTCCCACTGTTGAAGATGCGCGCGATTTTCGCTGTAATAGATCTGCAGGTCGCCGGCATGGCGCTCGCTCGCAGGCCGCAGCACCAGGCGCGAGGTCCGGATTTCGCCGACCGGGATGTCTGGCATCGGAACTGTCATGCGTTCAGGTATCAAGAGCGTTTTCGGGCCGCAGTATAGCTGGAGATAATCACCGCCTCCACCAGCGCGGCTAGAACCCGCTCATTCCAGCAAACAACGGGCAGCTTCAGACTCGTTGAGGAGGCATCAATCGTCCCCGTTGCGCCAGTCAGTGAGCCGCTCTCGTGCATTCACCTCGACGAACGACGGCAAAGCGCGCAGCCGGTGGATGTAGCGCGCGAGATGCGGCCAACCGGTCGCCGGGCGAGGCATATTGCGCGTCCAGCGCATCAGTATCACCGCGAGGAAATCAGCCGTACTGAGCTTGCCGCCGACGAGGTACTCGTGTCCGCCGGCGAGGTGGGCGTCGAGCCGGTCCCAGGCTTCTTCGATGCGGCGCCGCGCGAGTGCACGCACCGCTTCGGCGCCGAGCGGATCGCCATCGACGTCGGCGTAAAACCAGTCGCGCATGGCGGGCAGAAGCGTGTTGGCGAGATAGATCATCAGTTCCAGCCATGTGGCGCGATCGGCGGAGCCCGGCTTCGGCGCGAGGGCGGCTTCGGGATGCCGTTCGGCGAGCAGCATGAGCAACGCGGCCGACTCGCCGCGCGGCATACCGTCGACCACTAGCGTGGGAACACGGCCTGCGGGATTCAGCCGTAGATATTCAGGGTTTCGCTGGTCGCCGACATCGATGTCGACGAGACGGGCCTCAATGCAATGCCCATTTCAATCAACATCCAGTGAACCGCCATGCTTGCCGCGCCCGGCGAATAGTAAAGAAGATAAGTCATTCATCCGCTCCGCATACTCGTTCGTTCAAATTCAATCGCTTTCGATCTGGGCGTAGTCTATCGTCATTCATGATGACCACGCCCATAGCAGGCTCGGGCCAGTCGTATGGCTAGCGGGCATTTCCCCGCGACAGGCGAGGCCATAAAAAAGACCGATCATCCCGTCACTTTGTGAAGGTGAGACAACCCCATGTGCGCACTCGACCGGCGGACTTTGCTCAAAGGAGCGCTTGCCGCTCCATTACTGGACTCAGTGTTGCGAACACCGATGCTCGCGGAAGGGGCATCGACCGCGCTCGCGGAGCCGTCGACGCCGACGCTGCGCCGTTCGCGGCCGGGCGACCCGTCATGGCCTTCGGCGCAAGCCTGGCAGGACCTGAACCGCGCGGTGGGCGGCCGCATGAGTCCGGTCACGTCGCCGTTGGCAACCTGCGCCGAGTCGCCCGCGAGTGCCGCCTGCCTCGACGTCTTCAAGCATTTGAAGAACCCGTATTACATCGGCGACACGCCCGCGCTGACGCAGACATCCGGATGGCTCGACGCCTGGACATCGGCCGCGAGTGCCTACGTCGTCGCTGCGGCCAATGCGCAAGACGTGGCGCGGACCGTCGACTTCGCTCGCGAACATCGCCTGCGCCTGGTGGTGAAGGGCGGCGGCCACAGCTACCAGGGCACGTCAAACGCGCCGGACTCGCTGATGATCTGGACGAGGCCCATGCGCGAGATCACGGTGCACGAGGCCTTTGTGCCTGACGGCTGCGCAGGACGGCTGACGCCGCAACCGGCGGTGACGGTAGGCGCCGGCGCGCTGTGGGCGCATGTGTACGATGCCGTCAGCGCGCGGGCCGACCGCTATGTGCAAGGCGGCGGCTGCCTGACTGTGGGCGTGGCCGGCCTGGTGCAGAGCGGAGGCTTCGGCAACTTTTCAAAAAAGTTCGGCACGGCCGCTGCGGGATTGCTGCAAGCCGAAGTCGTAACGGCCGATGGCGTGGTGCGAATTGCGAATGCGTGTACCCATCCCGATCTTTTCTGGGGATTGAAAGGCGGAGGCGGCGGCAGTCTGGGCGTCGTCACACGAGTGACGCTGCGGACTCACGAACTGCCTGACCAGTTCGGCACAATGCATGCGACGGTCAAGGCATCGTCGAGTGCGGCGTTCAAGGCATTGATCGGCGAATTCATCGCGTTCTACGCCGACAATCTGCTCAACGAGCATTGGGGCGAAACGGTGGCCTTCCATGCTGACAACACGCTAAAGATCTCGATGCTGTACCAGGGGCTGAATCGGGACGACGCTATACGAATCTGGCAACCATTCTTCGATTGGATCATGGACACCGTCAACGGCTGCACGACGTCCGAGCCGCAAGTGCTCGCCGTCCCGGCGCGGCGCTTCTGGGATGCCACATTCGTGATGCAGCACGCGCCCGGCGTGCTTATCGCCGACGACCGCCCAGGCGCGTCTGCGGCAGACGTCTTCTGGGCCGACAATGTCGGTGAAGCAGGCCAGTTTCTTTACGGATATAGCTCGACATGGCTGCCTGCTGCGCTGCTGAAGCGAGCGCAGCGGGGGCGCCTTGTCGATGCGCTATTCGAGAGCAGCCGACAATGGGCGGTGTCGTTGCACTTCAACAAAGGACTGGCGGGCGCACCCGCCGACGCCTTGAGCGCGACGCGGGACACGGCGACGAATCCAGCGGTACTCGACGCTTTTGCGCTGGCGATCATCGCGGGCGAGGGCCCGCCTGCGTTTCCCGGTATGACAGGTCACGAACCGGACCAACCGAAGGCGCGGCGTGCCGCATCGAGAATTGCGCAGGCCATGGAGACGCTACGCACGATCGTACCCAAGCCGGGCGCATACGTATCGGAGAGCAATTACTTCGAGAGCGACTGGCAACAGGCGTACTGGGGCTCCAACTATGCACGGCTGCTCGCCGTGAAGCGCAAGTACGATCCAGATGGATTGTTCTTCGTGCACCACGGCGTGGACTCTGAAGAGTGGAGCGCAGACGGCTTCACGAGGATGGGGAAAGGGGCAGGGTGAAGACTCTGCCTGCGCGGCGCTTTTTGGTTGTTTGCCTACGGCGTTGCCTTTCCTTGCTTTCTTTTTGGTTTATTAGCGTTCCCCCTGTGCGGGGGGAACGCTAATAAACCAATATCAAATCAAGGAAAGGCCACCGCCGCAGGCACACAGAAGAATGCCGCCGCCAAAGGCAAAAGCAAAAGCAAAAACAAAAACCCACCGCCGCAGGCAACCAGCTATTGCACAGCCGCAGGCGTCCGCTCCACCACATTCGACTGCGTCACCGCACTAACAACCGCAAAAACAATCACATTAACGGTCAACGCAAGGAACCCAACATTCACGTCCTTCAAAGCATCAGGCAAAAACGGCATCAACTGCGCGACGCTAAGGTGCATGGTGGTCGTCACGGCCACCACCATCACGCCAGCGAGAATGCCGCAAAACGCCCCCTGTTTAGTCGCCCGATTGCGCGGCGCCAAGCTGCAAATCACAGCAGGAAACAGCTGCGTCACAAAGCTATAACCCATCAGCAGCAACGCCACGATCGTCTCCCCGCCATGCAGCGTAAAACCCACCGCCACCAGCGCAACGACGGGCACCAGAAAGCGAGCCAGATTCGCCACCTTCGCGTCCGAAGCGCCGCGGTTCACCATACCGCGGTAAACATCGTTGGCAAGCAGCGTCGATGCGGACGTCAAAATCATCGAGCCCGGCACCAGCGCGGTCAGCACGCCCGCCGCGCCGATCACGCCGATGAACCACGGGTCGAACGTCTGCAACGACAAACGAAACAACGACAGGTCGATGTCGCCGCCCTTCAGCCCCGGCACCTTCAGCGTCGCCGCAAAACCGACGAAGAACACGAACAGCAGGATCAACTGGTACAGCGGCAACACCATCGCGTTGCGCCGGAAAATGCGCGCGTCTTTTGCCGTGAATACCGAGCCGAACGTGTGCGGCCACATAAAGAATCCCAGCGCAGTGAGCAGCACGGTCGACTGGAACCATGTCACGCTCGAACCCTTGGCCGGGAATGTCAGGAAGCCGGGGCGGGCGGCATCGATCGCGCGGAACATGTCGCCGAGACCGCCGTAGTAATGAAGCGGCAGATAAATGCCGAGGAACAGCACGATCGCCAGAATCAGCAGATCCTTTACCACCGAATTCCAGGCCGAGCCGCGCACGCCGGAGGCGATCACGTAAGACGTCACCACCGCGGCGCCGATCCATACGGCCGCCGTCGACGAAATCGCGCCGTACGACGCGGTCGCCACAATGATGCCAAGCCCCTTCAGTTGCAACACCAGATACGGAATCAACGCGGCCACGCCGACCAGCGCCACCAGCGTGCCGAGGGCCGGGCTGTCGTATTTGCGCGCAAAGAAGTGCGGCTGCGAGACGAGATGGTGGTTTTTCGCGTAACGCCAGATCGGCGGCAGCATCCAGTACGAAAGGATGTACGCGAGCGTGCCGTACGCGAGGATGTAGTAGACCGGTGCGCCCTTGCCGTAAGCAAAGCCGCTGCCGCCAAGGAAGGTGAAGGTCGTGTAGATCTCACCGGCCATCAGCAGGAACACGAACGCGGTGCCGAAGCTGCGGCCGCCTACGGTCCATTGTTCGAGACTCATGTCGTGGCCGCGCCGCGCGCGCACACCGAGGTACAGCGCAAACAGCGTAATGCCCGCGATGATGACGAGTGCGCTCATGAGCGGGCCTCCTCGCCCTCGACGGCGATCTCACGATTGCTGGAATCCAGACGGTAGACGACCGCCATGATGATCGAACTCAACACCACCCACATGACGATCCAGGCCAGCACGAACGGCATGCCGAGCACCAGCGGCTCGACACGATTGACAAACGCGATGCCGAGCAGCATGCCGATGAATGGCAACGCGGCGAGTACACGAAGCAACATGGGGCAACTCCTCGAACCGGTGAGTACGTCTCGTTGAAAGTCTGGCTTCGCTGGCGACTTTATGCCTGATGCTTCAGCTACGTAAAGCAAGTCAAAAAAGTGTAGGCTTTTCGAAAGTTGTGCAAACATCCTTCGGCGCGAACTTGCTGCGTTGCAAGGTCAGTCGCGCGGGGCGGCGGCACGGTTCGCTGCGGTTTACGTGCGGCGCCGCGATATCATCTGGCCAGGCAACCCGAGCAATCGAAGCTGGATGGTAGAAGTGCGTCCAGCCCCCTCAACACAGCGCGGCGTCCCCGGTGCGGAGTCAGTCCGCCCGAACCGCTGCCCGATACGGATCGCACATGGTCGAAAGTCTGATCTCGGACATTCTGTTTGGCTTTACCGGGCTGATCAGCATCATCAACCCAATCGGCATTGCTTTCATCTTCCTTGACCGGACTGCCTCGTTGACCACTGAGGAGCGCACCGCGCTCGCCAGGAAGATCGCCATCAACGTACTGTGCGTGCTGCTGGTGGCGCTTTTCCTCGGTACGCCGATCCTGCACTTCTTCGGTATTTCGATGCAGGCGCTGCGCATCGGCGGCGGCCTCGCGGTGGCGGTGGGCGGCTGGCAGATGCTCAATGCGCCCGACACGCAACCCGCCGAACAGCCCGTCAAGCGCGTCGATGCGGATAACGCGATGTCGAAGGCGTTCTTCCCGTTGACCATTCCGCTGACCACCGGGCCCGGCTCGATCGCCACCGCCATCGCGCTGACCGCGAACCGCACGCATAAGCTGTCTGCCTTCGTGTTGTCGAGTATCGCGTCCGTAGTGATCTCGATCGTCGTGGCCGCCACCGTCTATCTGATCTATAGCCGCGCGGCGATTTTCGCCAGGTATCTCGGCGTGGAAGGCACCAAGGTCGCGATGCGTGTATCGTCGTTCCTGCTGTTGTGCATCGGCGTGCAGATCATGCTGACCGGCTTCTCCGAATTCCTGATTCCGATTGCGCAGATGCAGCCCGTCGTCAAATAGAGAGCAGTACACGCCAGGCCGCGCGAAGTCCGTCGAGCGTGGCGAGACAGGAGAGAAACTCATGTGCCGCTGGCTCGCTTATACCGGCAACCCGATTTACCTCGAAACGGTGCTGTTCCGTGCCAAACACTCGCTGATCGACCAGAGCATGCATTCGCGGCTCGGTCACACGACCACTAACGGCGACGGCTTCGGCATCGGCTGGTACGGTCATCCGGGCGATATTCCGTTTCGCTACCGCTGCATTCAACCGGCATGGAGCGACCGCAATCTGCGCGAGGCGGCGCGCGCAATCCGGGCGCCGCTGTTCGTCGCGCATGTGCGCGCGGCGACCGACACACCGTCGCAGGAAACCAACTGTCATCCGTTCCGCCACGGCCGCTGGCTGTTCGCGCACAACGGCCTGGTGCGCGACTATCCCGCGGTGCGCCGCGATCTGATGCTGGCGGTCGCCCCCGATCTGTTCCCGTCGATCGAAGGTTCGACCGATTCCGAAGTGATGTTTTACCTGGCGCTGACTTTCGGTCTGGAACTGACGCCTGTCACCGCGATCGAGCGCATGGTGGGTTTCGTCGAGGAAACCGGGCGCAAACATGGCGTCGAGCAGCCGTTGAACATGACGGTCTGCGCGACCGACGGCGAGCAGATCGTCGCGGTGCGTTATTCGAGCGAAGGGCAGTCGCGTTCGCTCTTTCACAGCGCGTCGTTTCGCCATCTGCACGATCTGTATCCGGACGATCCGCGCATCATGGCGGCCGGCGAGGATTCGTTTCTCGTGCTGTCGGAGCCGCTGGTGGACCTGCCGGGCTGGTGGGAAGAGATTCCTGAAAGCACGGCGGTGGTCGCGCGCGGGGGCGTGATCGAGCAATACCCGTTCAAGCCTCACGTGGCGTAGCCCGGTTGGGCGAGTGCTTCTTTCAGCACGGCCAGCGCCTGTCTGGTCAGCGCGTCAGCAGCATCGTGCTCAATACCGAGAACACCGTCGCCGGCAATTCGGCGAGGCGGCTCACCACCACGTTGTGCGGATAGAAATCCTCGACTGCATCGGTCAGCACACCGATCCCCACCAGTTCGATACCGCGCTTCTGGATCGCCGCGACGCGTTCACGCAGATCGTGGCGCAATACTTGCGGATTACCGTCGCCGGTCGACGGATAGCCATCGGAGAACACGATCAGGATGCGCCGCCCGGCTTGATGATCGGCGAGCCGTGTCGCCGCCCAGGCCAGTGCCTCGCCATCGGGATTCTCGTGGCCGCAATCGATCTGGGCGATGCCGCTCAGATCGGTCGCGCCAAAGCGTTTGTAGACTTTCAGATCGAGCCGCTCGACGAAGCGGTTATAGCGCCGCAAATCGGCACCGCCCGATAACTGCCGCTCATACAGTTGCTTCATCGGCGCCGATTCGAGCGAGCAATAGCCGAGCACCTCACAGTCGAACGACAACTGCGTGAGCGCATCGCACAGCGCGGTTGCGCAGAGGCGCGCGAGTTCGATCTTGCGTCCGGCCATCGAACCGCTGCGGTCGATCAGCAGGGTCACGGCCACATCGCGCCCTTTGGCCGCCCGTTGCGTGCGAAACGGCGTGCGGTAACCCGGGGAAGTTGCCAGTTTGGCGAGCGACGTGCGGTCGATTTCACCGCGCTCCTGTTCGCGACGCCAACGCGTGCGTTCGTCGGCGCTCAGCGCGCGTTCGAGTTTCTCCTTGAGCGGCGCGGTTTCCGCCCGGGCTTGTGCGCGCAGTTCGCGCCACGCTGCGCTGTCGCCCTGGCCGGTGACATCGGTGATTTCGTCGAATTCGGTGGCGAGCGGGATCGACAGCCGTGCGCGGGCGGCGTCTGCCGGCGTGCCTGCTTCGCCGTCGGAATGTGTCGACGGCTGCTGCGCATCGGCCAACGACTGCCCCATGCCGACCGCGTTTTCCGTCCGCGCGCCACCGCTCTGATCGGATGGCGGCGCGGCGGCCTTGTCCTGATCGGGCAGGGCGGCGGCGTCGTTGAATGGCTCTGACGATGACGCGGCGGTTTCCGTGTCGATGTCTTCAACCGGATCCGCGGTGAACATCATGCTGTTGAGCTCGCCCGCGGACAGCGCTCGCACACGCGCCACGAAGTCTTGCGCCGCCGCGATGCTATGCGCAGTTGAACGGCTCGCGCGCGCCTGTTCGATCAGGTCCTGCGCGGCATGCAGCGCGGCCATCAGCGAATGGGTCGCCTCGGTCAGGCTCGGCGTTTCGTCCCACAGCGCGCGTTCCACCAGCCAGACCAGCCGGTCGCGCCAATGCAGTTTTGGCCAACGCTGCCGCGCCTGCTCCGCGGCATGCGCGCGCAACTTGCCGATGAACCAGTGCGCGCCAGGATATTCGTCGAGCAGTTGCGCGCACACACGGCGGTCTTCGATCACCTGCGCGAGATTCGCCGCGACGCCGGACGGCAGCGCATCGAGTTGCGCAAGCGCCGAATGCCTGGCGCGCGCCACCAGCAGATCCAGATAACCGATCAACACGTCGCGCTCGACACCGCCGCTCAATTCATAGTCGGGAATCACGATGCGGCCGGGTTCGACACGCGGCCCATCCGGACTGAACGCGACCGTCACGCCGTATTGGCCGGTGAGCACGCGCGCCACTTTGCTGAGCGTCGATTCGAACGCGAAGCCCCGCGTGTCGCACGTTGCGTGCATTGCGCTCACGGTCAGGCGGCCGGCGCGATGTGATGGCGAACGATGCCGCGAATCAGCGCGGCATCTTCCGGGCTGACCTTCGCATAGATCGCTGGGCCGGCGGCGCGCTCGGGGTCGCCGGTGCGCAGCATCAACTCGGCCCAGTCGAGCAGGCGGCGCGTCGAGAACGCACTCGACAGATCCTCGCGGGCGAACGCCGCGCGGCAATCGGCGGCAATCGCCGCAAGCGTGGTGGCGAGCGCGCGTGTCATGTGCGGCGCGAGCGTGCGCATCAGCACATCGGCTTCTTCGGCGGGCGTCAGGTAGTCGAGCAGATAGACGCGCCAGCGATCGAGAAACGCCTCGTTCATCAGATTCGCGCCCTGGTACAGATGACGGAACTGGCTCATCGCACCGATCGCATTCGCCGTGGCGAACAGCCGGAAGGCCGGATGCGGCGCGACGATCTCGTTGCCTTTCTCTTTCAGCACAAGCCGCCCATGCGGTTCGAGCACGGCGGTGAGCGCCGCCAGAATCGACGGCTCGGCGAAATCGATTTCGTCGACGATCAGCCAGAGCCCTTCGCGCATCGCCGCGGGCAGCACGCCGTCGACCCAGATCGTTTCGCCGCCCTTGACCGTCCAGAAGCCGACGAAATCGCCGACCGTAGTCTGGCCGTTCATGTTCGAGCGCAACACGCCATGATGCGAGCGCGCCGCGACCTGCTCAATCAGGCTGGTCTTGCCGGCGCCGGTATGGCCGATCAGCATCACGCGCCGGTTCTCGGCAATATCTTCGACGATGTCGTTAAAGCGCTCGGAGAACAGATAGGCGGGATTGATGCGCGGTACGAGCGGGTTGTCGACACCGCACGGCACCTCGACATGGCCGATGCGCACGGTTTCTTCCGGGCCCGCCGCGTGCCGGTGTTTGGCCGCCGACGCCAGCGCTGCCACCCGCTCCAATTCCGGCATGAAGGCCACACGTTCGAGTGCGGTCTGGTCATTAGCTGTATCGGGTGAATCGATCGCAAACCCTTCGCGTCGCCATTTCTTCAGCTTCGCGCGCAGATTCTCCGCGTCGACCACCAGATCGATATCGACCGCCGCGGTGCCGTTACCGGCATCGACGCCGTGTTCCAGCCGATAGTTTTCCGGCCGGTCCGCGACGCTGACGCGCCACCATTCCGCGCCGTGTTCGGTCGCGCGTTGATAGAGGCCAAGGTTTTCGTCTTCGGTCAATTCAGGCGCGTTCATGGCAAATGGCGAATGTTGAAATAACGAATAACGGCAAATTGCGCGTTTTGATTTGGCCGGTGGCCATGGAGCGCCTATCTTATCGTGAGTACCTTTCGATCCGCCGAGGTCGCCATGGATTGCCAATGTCGAGCACATAGCGCGCAAAAGTTTATTGCGTCAAACGAGTAGGCTATGAAGTGCGTATCACCTATAGTGCGAACGCCAGACCTGTAGTTTTACAACACCGCTATTTGCAAACTGGCTAGGATTTGCTCCATTTCGGCGTAGTCCGGTATGCGCAACAGGTCATTGCCAATACCGTTGAACTGCCTGCAACCAGCCCCCGCCGGCGGGCTTTGCGTCAAGATCCGCAGACCGCGCAGTATTGAATCGTGGCACGATGCGTCGAGTAGTTTTGTTTCATCGCGGTCCGCTTTGCCCAACGTCGCGACAGAAAAAATTCACGGCAAAACAATGAAACTGCGTACAAAATTAATGGCCGCCCTGGCGGTGGCAAGTCCGCTGGCTTATGGTCAAACCAGCGTGACGTTATATGGCCGCCTCGACGGTGGCGTTGAATACCTGAATCACATCAACAATGGCGCGGGCGGCAGTTCGAGCCGTTGGAGCGCTGAAGGCGGAGATTGGGGCACCAGCATGCTCGGCCTCAAAGGCTCGGAAGACCTCGGTGGCGGATTGAATGCGATCTTCAACCTGGAAACCGGTTTGCAGGTGATGAACGGCACCACCAGCGGCGGACGGCTCTGGTCGCGGCGCGCGTTCGCGGGTCTCTCCAGCAAGGAGTGGGGCACGTTGCAGGCCGGGCGCAATCTGTTCATCGATAGCGACGGCGTGTGGGAATTCGACCCGTTCGTGCAGCAGGCGTTTGCATCGGCCTCGCTGGTGCGCGGGCGCAACTGGCAGCAAACCAGCAACAACGTTGAATACCACAGCCCGGTGTTCTGGGGCTTCGACGTGCAGGCGCAGTACGCGTTGGGCAATCAGCCGGGCGCGTTCAACAGCGGTGCGGCCGGCGAATTCGGCCGCTCGGACGGCATTATGCTCACGTATCATTCGCCGCTTTTCGACGTGCGCGGCATTTACGACGAACTGCGCGACAGCAACGGCCGGTTCAGCAACATCTTCCAAAGTTCGCGAGAGTATTTTGTCGGGGCTAACGTGCATTTCGATTCGGTGAAGATCCAGGGTGCCTATACGCATTACGCGGCGCCGGACTCGCCGGTGGGCGTGGCCGACAGTGCGAATTACTACTGGCTCGGCGCCACCTATAACTTCCACCCGCGCTGGGCTGTCACAGGCGGCGGCTACTATGTCAAGGTCGGCGACGGCGCTGGCGATGCCGCGCACGATCCGTCCGGCCACGCGATGATGTACGTGCTCGGCACCACCTACAACCTGTCGAAGCGTACCTTCCTGTATGGCACGGTGGCTTACGTGCGTAACAGCGGCAACGCGAGTTTCTCGCTGGAAGCATCGCCGCGCGATGCATCCAACAACACGAGTCCGCTCGCGGGCGAATCGCAAACCGGCGCTTACATCGGCATGCTGCATCAGTTTTAAAGCACGTTCAGCGAGAGATCCGGCAACACGAAAAGCAGCACAGATCACACTGCAGTACGCATTAAACGCCTCACAAGGGATAAACAACAATTGACTCCACAAGACTCTCACGGTGAGTCCTCCAAGGGGACTTCCTTCGGGGCGAGCGGTGAAGCGTCGGGCATGACGCGCCGCCGCTGGCTCCAGGGTGCGCTCGCGTTGGCGGCGGCCGGCCTCACCGGCTCGCTCGCGCTCAAAGCGCTCGCCGACGACACGACGGCCGTGCCGCTCGATTCCTTCATGACCTTGTCGCAATCGCTGACGGCAAAGTCCGGTCTCGATCGCGACGTCGGCACGCGCCTTCTGGCCGCGTTGCGGAAGTCCACGCCCGATCTCGCGCAACAACTGCCGAAGCTGGCCGGCGCGTTGGCCGCCGGTTCCGCCGATGCCGCGCAACAGGCGCTCGCACTGAAGATCATGGAAGCCTGGTATCTCGGCACGGTCGACAACGTCGTCGTGACCTACGAACAGGCGCTGATGTTCGGGGTGGTCTCCGACACGCTGATCATCCGCTCGTACTGCCCCAACAAGCCCGGTTTCTGGGCGGCAAAACCCATCGAAAGGCAAGCTTAAGCAATGGCCGACACACAACAAGCCGATATCGTCGTCGTCGGGTCGGGCGTCGCGGGCGCGATCGTCGCGCATCAAATGGCACTCGCGGGCAAGTCCGTGATCCTGCTCGAAGCAGGGCCACGCATGCCGCGCTGGGAAATCGTCGAACGCTTCCGCAATCAGACGGACAAGATGGATTTCATGGCGCCGTATCCGTCGAGCGCATGGGCGCCGCATCCGGAATACGGCCCGCCGAACAACTATCTGATCCTGAAGGGCGAGCACAAATTCAACTCGCAATACATCCGCGCGGTGGGTGGCACGACGTGGCACTGGGCGGCGTCCGCGTGGCGTTTCATGCCGAACGACTTCAAGATGAAGACGGTGTACGGCGTGGGCCGCGACTGGCCGATGCAATACGAGGAGCTCGAGCCGTACTATCAGCGTGCCGAAGAAGAACTCGGCGTGTGGGGTCCGACTGACGAAGAGCTCGGTTCGCCGCGCAGCCAGCCGTACCCGATGGCGCCGCTGCCGCTGTCGTATAACGAGCAGACCATCAAGGGCAAGCTGAACGCGTTCGACTCGCGTTATCACGTCGTGACCGAGCCGGTCGCGCGTAACAGCCGTCCGTACGACGGCCGGCCAACCTGCTGCGGCAACAACAACTGCATGCCGATCTGCCCGATCGGCGCGATGTACAACGGCATCGTGCACGTCGAAAAGGCGGAGCAGGCCGGCGCGAAGCTGATCGACAACGCGGTGGTCCACAAGCTCGAAGTCGGTCCGCAAAAGCGCATCACCGCGGCTTTGTATAAAGACCCGCAGGGCAACGAGCATCGCGTGGAAGGCAAGTACTTCGTGCTGGCCGCGAACGGTATCGAAACCCCGAAGATCATGCTGATGTCCACCAGCCACGATTTTCCGAACGGCGTGGGCAACAGCTCCGACATGGTGGGCCGCAACCTGATGGATCACCCCGGCACGGGCGTCACGTTCTACGCGGACGAAAAACTGTGGCCGGGCCGCGGCCCGCAGGAAATGACCTCGCTGATCGGCTTTCGCGACGGCGCATTCCGTTCGACCGAAGCGGCCAAGAAGATCCATCTGTCGAATCTGTCGCGCGTCGATCAGGAAACCCAGAAGATTTTCGCGCAAGGCAAGCTGATCAAGCCCGCTGAACTGGACGCGCAGATTCGCGACCGCTCCGCGCGCTTCGTCGAGTTCGACTGCTTCCACGAAATCCTGCCGCAGCCGGAGAACCGCATCGTGCCGAGCAAGACGGAAACCGATGCGATCGGCATTGCGCGCCCCGAGATCACCTATCGCATCGACGACTATGTGAAGCGCGGCGCCGTGCATACCCGCGAGGTCTATGCGAACGCGGCGAAAGTGCTGGGCGGCACGGACATCCAGTATCAGGACGAGTTCGCGCCGAACAACCACATCACGGGCGCGACCATCATGGGCAGCGACCCGCGCGATTCGGTGGTCGACAAGCATTGCCGCACCTTCGATCACCCGAACCTGTTCATTTCCAGCAGCGCGACGATGCCGACCGTCGGCACCGTCAACGTCACGCTGACCATTGCCGCACTTGCACTTCGCATGGCAGACCAGTTGAAGAAGGAAGTTTGAACGTGCTGAAAAAGACTTTTTTCTGGCTGCTGGCCACCGCGCTGACGCTGCCCGCACTGGCGCAAGCCGATGCGAGCGTCAGCAGCAACGACACCGCGTTGATCAAGCGAGGTGAATATCTCGCGACGGCGGGCGATTGCATGGCCTGCCATAGCACCGTCAAGGGCAAGCCGTTCGCCGGCGGCCTGCCGCTGAAAGTGCCGATGCTCGGTACGATCTATTCGAGCAACATCACACCGGATCCGCAAACGGGCATCGGCAGCTGGACGCTCGCCGATTTCGATCGCGCGGTGCGCAAGGGCGTATCGAAGGACGGTCACAACCTGTATCCGGCCATGCCCTATGTGTCGTACGCGAAGGTCAGCGATGACGACGTGAAGGCGCTCTACGCTTACTTCAGGTATGGCGTCGCGCCGGTGAACCAGGCCACGCGCGAAAGCGACATCCCGTGGCCGCTCAACATGCGTTGGCCGTTGATGGTGTGGAACTGGGTGTTCCTGAAAAACGGCCCGTACGAAGCCAGGCCGAACCAGAGCGCCGCATGGAATCGCGGCGCGTACCTCGTGCAAGGCCTCGCGCATTGCAGCACCTGCCATACGCCACGCGGTTTTGCGTTGCAGGAGAAGGCGCTCGACGAAACCGGCAGCGGCTTCCTCGGCGGTTCGGTGCTGGCGGGTTGGGAGGGCTACAACATCACGTCGGCGACCCATAGCGGGATCGGCGGCTGGACGCACGCGCAGTTGGTGCAGTACCTGAAAACCGGCAGCGTGCCGGGCCTCGCACAAGCGGCCGGGCCGATGGGCGAAGCGGTCGAGCATAGCTTCTCGAAGATGACCGACGCTGATATCGACGCGATCGCCACTTACGTCCGCACGGTGCCCGCGGTGAGCGACGGCATTTCGCAATCCCGCAGCACGTGGGGTCATCCTTCGACGGACGTCGTGCGTTTGCGCGGCGTGGCGATGAATGACGGCACGCTCGATCCGGCCCGGCTGTATCTCGGCAACTGCGCGACCTGCCACCAGGCGCAAGGCAAGGGCACGCCCGACGGCTACTATCCGTCGCTGCTGCATAACTCGACGGTAGGTGCGTTTAATCCGGACAACCTGGTGCAGGTGATCCTGCATGGCGTGCAACGCAAGACCGCGGGCAACGACGTCGGTATGCCGGCGTTCGCCACGCAGTTGAGCGATGCGCAGATTGCCGCACTCGCTAACTATGTGACGACGCAGTTCGGCAATCCGGCCGCGACACGTGTGAGCGATA
Source organism: Paraburkholderia sp. IMGN_8 (assembly GCF_038050405.1). NCBI lineage: Bacteria > Pseudomonadati > Pseudomonadota > Betaproteobacteria > Burkholderiales > Burkholderiaceae > Paraburkholderia > Paraburkholderia sp. IMGN_8. Next base: position 1,879,689 of record NZ_CP150901.1, read on the forward strand.
AGGACGTCGCGAAGCTGCGCTAAGCACGCAATAAGCGTGCAATAAGCGGCACGTCGTTCTTTACGACGTATTGGCAGGACCACAAGGCGCGCCGGGGCAACCCGGCGCGCCTTGTTCGTTCTGGCCAGACCGAATGCGTGTATCGCATGGCGGTCATTCGGCCCGCTTTTGTGCGCTGCCAAAACCGCAAGCCGTCTGAAAGTTCACCTTCCGATTACCGATACTGCACGGCGCCTGTATGTAACGCGCCGTGCAGATTTGCGCGCATCGGCGCATCATCGACGAGGTTGGCAGCGGTTCCCCATGAGTTCTTCCCTATGAGCACGGTTCGCCGGGCATGCCGAATGCAGTGCGTCCCGGCGATGTTCTCAACCGCCGAACAAGGAGTGTCCCCATGCAAAACGATCCCGCCCTCGATCAGCTGTGCATCAATACGATTCGCACGCTATCGATGGACGCTGTGCAAAAGGCGAATTCCGGCCACCCCGGCACGCCGATGGCATTGGCGCCGGTTGCCTATCATCTGTGGCAACACCATTTGCGCTACGACCCGCACGAACCGCTGTGGCCGAACCGCGACCGCTTCGTGCTGTCGGTGGGGCATGCGTCGATGCTGCTGTACTCGCTGCTGCATCTGGCCAACGTGAAGGAGGTGGACCACCACGACGGCCAGCTGACCGGTGCGCTCGCCGTCTCGCTCGACGATATCGAGCGTTTCCGCCAGATCGGCAGCAAGACGCCGGGCCACCCTGAGTTTCGCTTGACGGGCGGGGTGGAAACCACCACTGGGCCGCTCGGCCAGGGGCTCGGCAACAGTGTCGGCATGGCCATGGCGGCGCGTTGGTATGAAACCCATTTCAATCAGCCGGATTTACCATTGTTCGATTACCGTATCTATGCGCTATGCGGCGACGGCGACATGATGGAAGGCATTTCGCACGAGGCCGCATCGCTCGCGGGACATTTGCAGCTCTCGAACCTGATCTGGATTTACGACAGCAATCGCGTGACGATCGAAGGCCACACCGACCTCGCGTATAGCGACGACGTGGAAAGCCGCTTTCGTGGCTACAACTGGCACACGCTGCACGTGAGGGATGCGAACGACACCGAGGCGTTCGAAGCCGCCCTTGTCGAAGCTAAAAGCGTCACCGGCAAGCCGACGCTGATCGTGGTCAACAGCATCATCGGCTGGGGCGCGCCGCATAAGCAGGACACGTCGTCTGCGCACGGCGAGCCGCTCGGCGTGGAGGAGGTGGTGCTCGCCAAGCGCGCGTACGGCTGGCCGGAAGACAAATTCTTCTACGTGCCGGACGGCGTGCATGAACGTTTCGCGCAAGGCATCGGCGCGCGCGGCAAGGCGGCGCGCGAGGAATGGCAAGCGAAGTTCAACGCCTACACGAGGAAGTACCCGGAACTGTCGCGCGAATTCGCGCAGATCGAATCGCACGAATTGCCGTCGGATTGGGATAGCGACATTCCGACTTTCGATGCCGACCCGAAAGGCATGGCGTCGCGCGACTCGTCGGGCAAGGTGCTCAACGCGATTGCCGCGCGCGTGCCATGGATGATCGGCGGCGCGGCCGATCTGGCGCCGTCCACCAAGACCAACCTGAAATTCGAAGGCGCCGGCAGCTTCGAGTACGACAACTACGGCGGCCGCAACCTGCACTTCGGGATTCGCGAACATGGAATGGGTGCGGTGGTGAACGGCCTCGCGTTGTCGAATCTGCGGCCGTTCGGCTCGACCTTCCTGATTTTCAGCGACTACATGAAGCCGCCGATCCGCCTCTCCTCGATCATGGAAGTCCCGGCCATCTATGTGTTCACGCACGATTCGATCGGCGTCGGCGAGGACGGTCCGACCCATCAGCCGATCGAGCAACTGGCATCGCTGCGCGCCGTGCCGGGCCTGACCGTGCTGCGTCCGGGCGATGCGAACGAAGTCGCGGAGGCGTGGCGTGTGGCGCTGTCGCATCCACGGCGGCCGTCGTGCATCGTCGTGACACGCCAGGCGTTGCCGACTTTCGACCGCAACCGCTATGCGTCGGCAGAGGGCGTGCAGCAGGGCGCCTATGTACTGGCCGATGCGCCTGACGGGCAGAGACCTCAGGTGCTACTGCTGGCGACCGGCAGTGAAGTGTCGCTGTGCGTCGACGTCTATGAGAAGCTCAAGAGCGAAGGGATTGCGGCGCGCGTGGTGTCGATGCCGTCGTGGGATATCTTCGAACGTCAGGATGACGAGTATCGGGAGTCGGTGCTGCCGCCGGACATCGATGCGCGGGTGGCCGTCGAACAGGCGGCCTCGCTTGGGTGGGATCGTTACGTCGGGCGCCTGGGCGCGCAGGTGGTGATGCATACGTTCGGCGCGTCCGCGCCGTTGAGCGATCTGAAGAAGAAATTCGGCTTCACGCCCGAGCATGTATATGAAGTGGCGAAACAGCAGATCGCGCGGGTTCAGGCGAAGCGGGATCTGGAGTAAGGCAGCCAGGAGACTGAACGCGGCGGTTGAGCTGAGTGCGGTGAAGGAGCCGGCGGCATGATGGCGCCGGCTCCTTTAATTTGCCGATATCACGGCTGTGTCACCGGCTGCGCGAGAACGCCGGCCGCACCATCCAGCGTGCTGCGATAGCCGCGCGACTGCATTTCGGCGAGCCGGCTCAGCGTTCTCGACAGGTCATGCGCACCTTCGAGACCGCTGAGCGCTGCTTCGATCGGGTGATCGGAGGCGATGAACAGCGCGCGCTTGCGATCGTAGAAAATATCGACCAGCCAGATGAGCCGCTGCAACGTATGCGACTTCGCGAGCCATTCGGTGTGCAGATTGTCGAGGATCAGACCTTGCCACTGCTCGGCGAGGTCCAGGTAATCGAGATGCGAGCGGCTCGCCACGCACAGGCCGTCGAAGTCCGCCCACATCAGCGCCGCGCCCGCTGCGCGCGCCGCGAGCGGGCGGCCCGCGGCTGAGAGCGTGACTGGCTCCAGCGTTTCGTCTCCTTCATAGCGCACGAAGATTTGCAGCAGTGCGTCGCGGGTCGGCGCGTCGAGCGGCGCAAAGAAATGCGGCAGTAGCGCTTCTTCGCCATCGAACCGGTAGTCGCGTGCGCCACCGAAGCGAATCACCGTGAAGCAGCGTTTGATCTGCTCGATGGTCGGCATGAAGCGCTCGTGAAACTCCGGGTCCGATAGCAGGGCATCCGGCGCGTAGTTCGAGGTCAGCACGATGCGCGTGCCTAAGGTAATCGCGGTATCGAGAAAACGGCCCATCAGGAAGGCGTCGGCGATATCGTGCACGTGGAATTCGTCGAAGCACAGCAGTTCGACGCCGTTCAGCCATTGTTTCGAAACCGACCCCAGCCGATCGCCGCCGCGCGGCTCGCTCACCAGACGCCGGTTCATCTCGCGCAGAAATTCGTGGAAATGCAGGCGCCGCTTCTGGCAGCTTGCAAGCTCGAACACCGTGTCGACTACGAGGCTCTTGCCGCGTCCGGGCAGACCATGACAATAGACGCCTTGGCGAGCAGGCGCCGCGCCGGACAGGCTGCGCCGGCCGTTGGACGCGAGCAGTTTGACGAGCGCGGCGATCGCTTCACGCTGGCTTGCGTCGGGCACGATGTTGCGCGTGGCAAGGGCGTGCACCACCTGGGCTTCGTCAAGCATGGGCCGGCGATTCCACGCATGCCACGAACGTGTCGCGTGGCGCGGACCCGTCGTTCAGCAAAGAGATGTTCGACGTGACGGATGAGCAGGTTATTGGCGTGAGTGCAGGCATGGGAAGTTGGAAATCTATACGCGTTGGCTTTGGCTCAACACCCGCTGCAATTCGCGTGGATCGACGGGCTTGGTGAAGTGATGGTCGAAGCCGGCCGCCTCGGCGGTTTGCTTGTCCTGCTGCTGGCCCCAGCCGGTGACGGCGATCAGCAGAATGCCGGCGTCACGATGATCGCTGCGAACGCGCCGCGCCACTTCATAACCGTTCAAACGCGGCAAGCCGATATCGAGAATCACCACCTGTGGCACGAATTTGCCGATCAACTCCAGACCGGCAACGCCGTCGCTTGCCGTCGCCACCTGGTGGCCTTCGAGTTCGAGCACCATCGCGAGGCTGTCGGCGGCGTCCGCATTGTCGTCGACGATCGCTATGCGCAGGCCTGCCACGTGCGGTGTCTCGGGCAGCGCATTGTCCGTCGATGCCGTCGCTCTCATGGAGAGCGGCAAGCGGATGACGAACTCGCTGCCATTGCCCGGGCCGCCGCTAAAAGCAGCGACCGTGCCGCCATGCAGTTCGGCGAGGCCGCGCACCAGCGCGAGACCGATGCCGAGGCCGCCTTGCGAGCGCTCCAGCGCCGGGGCGAGTTGCGAGAACATCTCGAACACGCTCGTCAGATGTTCGCTGGGGATGCCGATGCCGGAATCGCGCACGGTGATCACCGCTTCGTCGCCGTCGCGCTCTGCGGCGAGCGAGATGTCGCCGCCTGGCGGCGTGTACTTCGCGGCGTTGTTCAGCAGGTTCAGGATCATCTGCGCGAGGCGCGTGGGATCGGCGTCGAGATAGAGCGGCTCGCGCGGCAGCGTCACACTCAAATGATGCGACGATGCCTGCACGGTGGGCCGCGCCGCTTCCATCGCCGCTTGCATCGCACGCGCCAGTTCGAGCCGCTGCTTGCGCAGTTCGAGCTTGCCCTGCGTGATGCGCGACACCTCCAGCAGATCGTCGACCAGATGCGTCATATGCTGCAATTGCCGGTCGAACACGTCGCGCGACCAGCTCAGCTGCGGATCGGCGAAATCCTTCAAGCGCAGAATCTCGAGCACGTTGCGCATCGGCGCGAGCGGATTGCGCAGCTCGTGCGCGAGCGTGGCGAGGAATTCGTCCTTGCGGCGATCGGCCTTCGAGAGTTCCAGATTCAGATGCTGCAGTTGCTGCTCGGCGCGCCTGCGCTCAGTAATGTCGCGATTCACGCTGACCGCGCCGTAGATATCGCCGCGCGCGTTCGCCAGTGGTTTGACGACCGTTTCGCAGACACCGCGCGTGCCGTCGCGCCGCACGAAGGTCAGTTCGCTGCGCCACGTGCCGTCGGTGGCCAGTGCGGCGAGCGCTTCGCGGCGGATGCGCAGCGCGTCTTCCGGCGGATGGAACATCGCGACCGGGCGGCCGAGAATTTCGTGCGTGCGATAACCGAGCATGCGCTCGCCGCCGACGTTGAAATCGGTGATGTTGCCTTTGAGGTCGGTGATGACGATCGCGTCGCTCAGGTGCTCGAAAATCGCCGCCTGCCGCAGCAGGACAGTTTGCGCTTCCTTGCGCTCGGTGACGTCGATGCCTAGACCGTAGATCATCAGCGGCTCGCCATGGCGGTCGTAGGTGGCGCGACCGCGGCCTTCCATCCAGCACCAGTCGCCGCTCGCGTGCCGGAAGCGGAATTCCGCCACATAGTCGTCGCCGCTTTCCACCGCACGATCGACTGCTTCATTGAGTGCGATCAGGTCGCCCGGATGAATCAGTTCGAAGAAACCGCCGGGCGCGTGAGCAAAGCGACCCTCTGCATAGCCTGCGAGTGCTTCCAGTTCACGGCTCCACCACATCTTGCCCGTCTTCGGCTCATGCGACCACGCGCCCATACGCGCGCCGCGCATCGCGAGGCTGAGCACGTCACGGCTTTCCTGCAACTCCTTTTGCGCGAACTGATGCGCGGCGACCGACGCTTCCGCATTGCGGCGCGCGAGCAGCAGTTCCTGCTCGTACTTGTGGCGATCCGCGACGATCAGTACGGCCACTTCAAGGTAGCTCGCTTCGCCGTGATGGCGGCGCACGGCGTTGAGCAGCATCGGCACCGTGCGGCCGTCGCGATGCATCATGTTCAGCTTGACCTCGGCCACCGAGCCCTGCATTTGCACGAGGGGCGCCCAATGCGTCTGGTAGAACACTTTGCCGCCAGCGGTCAGCAGATCCTGGATGCGTTTTGCGTCGACGAGGTCCGTTGCGTTATAGCCGAGCCAGCCGCAGAAGGTGGCGTTCACGCGCAGGATCTGGCCGTCGGCGTCGGTCACGAGCAGGCCGCAGGCTGCGTGCTCGAACAATGTATCGGAAGACGGCAACGGGCGGTCCACGCTTCGCATTGGTTTTTTACGGGCTCGTCGGCCCGGTTTTGCAGATGGTGGGCGCTGCCGTGATGGCGGAAATTTTTATGTTGTTGCTCATTTTTTGTCCTGATGCTTGCGGGACTTGACGCGATGTACGCGGTTGGTTCGGCGTCTTGCCGGAATGTTACCGTAGTCTTGGTGGGGGACTGGGATGTTGTTATGTTTTTTTGCCTTCGCGGCGCTTTGGTTGTTCGCTTACGGTGTTGGCCTTTCCTTGATTTCTTAGTGGTTTATTGGCGTCGCCCCTGTGCTGTTTGTCTGCTCGGCGCTTTGGTTGTTCGCTTACGGCGTTGGCCTTTCCTTGATTTGATATTGGTCTATTAGCGTCGCCCCTGTGCGGGGCAGGCACTTACTTTCTTTGCCGCCGCAAAGAAAGTAAGCAAAGAAAGCGGCTTCACACCGCTAATTCTTAAGCGGGTCCCCTGGCTTGGAGGAGGTAGTGGAGCATCTGGAATCGGTGTTCTCGCACATTTTGCGTGAGCGACAAGGCAGTCATCCTTCCGGCGGCGCTGCGCGCGCCGTCGCGGTACTTCTCAAAACCGATTGGGCGTGCGCGCCTTCGGCGTCATCCTTCCCGCCTCGCACTGCGTGCTTGGCGGGACGGTCTGCCAGGGAAACCAGTGACTTCGTTCTGGTTTGGTGGGAGCGATCGGCTGCGCCTCGGCGAGGTGCCTAAGTTTGGGTGTGCGACCTACCATGCTGGGCGAGACGTCGGCGCTGACACTAGCGGGGGCGGTATTGCGAAGTAACGCCGAACACCGAAACTGGCGGGCGATATTGTGAAGTAACGCCGAGCGCCGAAACCAACGGGCAGTTTGATGAAGTACCGCCACGGCGCGCGCAGCGCCGCCGGAAGTATGACTGCCTTGTCACCAGCGCGAAATGTGCGAGAACACAGATTCCAGATGCTCCACTGCCTCCTCCAAGCCAGGGGACCCGCTTAAGCGTTAGCGGTGTGAAGCCGCTTTCTTTGCTTACTTTCTTTGCGGCGGCGCCCCGAAGGAAGTCCACTTGGTGGGCAAAGAAAGTAAGTGCCTGCCCCGCACAGGGGCGACGCTAATCGACCACTAAGAAATCAAGGAAAGGCCAACGCCGCAGGCACACAGACAAAAAGCGCCGCGCAGGCAAAAAACGAAACCAAAACCCACCACTGCAGGCAACAGCAATTCACATGCCCGACTTCAAACAACAACCCACAGGTGTTTTCCATATCGTGCCAGGCTAGGGATAACGCCAGAAGTGCGGTAAATTCCAGAAAAAGGGAATAAGCGCACGAACAACCGCCGAAACACCGTGCAGTGCCAACCTTGCCCCGTTTTTTCATGGAGATCATGACCGTGCAACGTGCGGAACGCGCCGCAGTCGATTTCCCGATGCCATCGCGTAACTTCTCGATAGCACGGCGCGTGCTGTTGACCGTGCTTGCCGTTTCGATAGCGTTTCCGCTGGCCTGCCTGGCGGGCTACGGCTATTTCGATTACGAGCGCCGCATCGCCGATTCGAATGACATGATCGACAGGCTCGCGCGCGTGGCCGAAGAACAGGCCGTCAAGGTGCTGGACCTCAATCAGCAGATGGCCTCGCGTATCGTCGAGCTAGTGGGCGACGAGGACGACACGCGCATTCGCGCGCACGAAGCCGCGTTGCATGATCGCTTGCGCGAGATCGGCGGCGATTTTCCACAGGTCGCGTCGATCGCGGTGCTCGGCGCGGCCGGTGATCTGCTTGTGTCGAGCCGCGCCTATCCTGCGCCTGTGCTGTCGGTCGCTCAGCGCGAAGACTTCACCGCAGCCAAAGCAATGCGCCCGAAGCCGTATTTTTCACTGCCGATGTTCGGGCAGCTGTCGCGAACCGATGTGTTCAACACGGCAATCGGCCGCTCGGGGGAAAGCGGGCAATTCCTCGGTGTCGTGTCGGTAGCGCTGCGCAACGAATATTTCTCGCGTTTCTACCGTGATCTGACGAATGGCGATGAGTCGCTGTCGCTAGGCTTATATCGCCAGGACGGTAATCTGCTAGTCCGTTATCCAGTGTGGCCGGCGGGTGCTCAGCCAAAAGCGCAGAGTGCGTTTGCCACTGCGCTGCGTGACAAACAGCTGTTCGGCCACATCCGCCTGACCTCGACGGTGGACGGCGTCGAGCGCTTGCTGGCATTTCGCCGCGTCGGCGACTATCCGCTTTACGTAATGAGCGCTTACGCTACCGCGTCGATCGCCGACGCGTGGCGCCGTCATTTCATGCTGATCGCGGCGATCACGGCCATACCGTGCCTGGCAATCTGGCTGCTGGTGTTTTTCTCGCTGCGTCAGCTAGAAGGGGAACGCCGCGCATGGGAGCGCTGGCAGGGCGAAGTGGCGATGCGTCTTTCCGCCGAGGCGTCGAGCCGGCAGTTGCTGCGCATGGGGGCACTCGGCAATCTGGTCGCCAATGTCGCGCACGATTTCAACAATCTGTTGATGGTGGTGTCGGCGAATATCGAGCTTGCGCGACTGAAGCGCTTCAACAACCTCGAAAAAGAAGTACTCGCGGTGGAGCGTGCAACCGCCACCGCTGAGTCGCTGACGCGGCGTCTATTGAGCGTCGCGAAAAAGCAGCCGCTCAAACAGGAACCCATCGACCTCGCCAGGTGGCTGCCGGCAGCCGTGCCGCTGATCGATGCGGCGCTCGGCGACAACGTGGAAATAGCGTTGAACATGGTCGACAACGTTTGGCAGGTGCTGGCCGATCCGACCGACCTCGAATTTGCGCTCGTGAATCTGGCCGTCAACGCGCGCGATGCGATGCCGCGTGGCGGCCGTTTCGTCATCCGCTGCCAGAACAATCGGCTGGTAGGCAGCGATACGGTGTTGCCGGATGGCGAATACGTGCTGATCGCCTGTTCGGACGACGGCGAGGGCATGCCCGAGACGGTCGCGCGCCGCGCGTTCGAACCGCTGTTCACCACCAAGCTGCGCGGTTCGGGCTCGGGACTCGGCCTCGCCCAGGTTCTCGCGATGTGCGAACAGGCGGGCGGCACGGCTAGGATCGACAGTGTGCCGGGCAGCGGTACCACAGTCAGGCTGTATCTGCCGCGCTATCGCGAGCGTCATAAGGCGGTGGTGTCCGACGCCGAAACGGTGCGTCAGCCGGCCCCTTCGTCGCTCGGCATGGTCTTGCTGGTCGAGGACAACGAGGACGTGGCGGCGGGCGTGGCCGCGGTGCTGGAAACCTTCGGCTGTGAAGTGCGGCATGAACCCACCGCCGACCTTGCACTCGACGTGTTAAGCGGCGGCGCAAAGTTCGAGCTCGTGCTATCCGACATCCAGATGCCGGGCAGGCTCAACGGCATCGACCTCGCGGAAAAAGTGCGCACTGCGTGGCCAGCGCAGAAGATCGCGCTAATGACCGGCTACGCCGACGAACTCGAACGGGCTCGCCGTCTCGGCGTGGCGATTCTCGCCAAGCCATTCAATATTGACGAACTGCACGCATTGGTTGCTTGCGAACCGTAAGCCCGTCAATGTACCGCGTCCCGGCACCTGAAGACCCGCGGCACACTGTTTGCTGATCTCCGCAACTCGCCGGAGACACGGCCCGCCACGACTTCATGTTTTCCGGCATGGCGGACCGTTTGATGCCCCGGCTACTCCTTTTCCTGCGCTGCGTCGTACTGGCCGAGCGCCGCCGCGCTGTTCAGACGCGCGCGCTTGAGCAAGGCCTTTTGCGCTTCTTCGACGTTGCTTGCCTCGCCCTTCCAGGCTTGCAGCGGCGGTTCCTGCAATGCGCGTCCATACGAAAAACTCAGATTCCACGGCAGTGGCCCGAAGCGATTCATTGCGTCGAGATTGGCCGTTGCGTCTTCCGGCGTCTGCCCGCCGGACAGGAACACGATGCCCGGCACCGCCGACGGCACCGTGCGTTTGAGCACCCGCAAGGTTTGCGCGGCGATCTCCGCGACGGTGGATTGTTGAGCGTGATCCGCGCCGGCCAGCACCATGCTCGGCTTCAGCAGGATGTGTTCGAGTACGACACGATGCCGATGGAGCGCATGAAAGACCTCATGCAACACCGCCTCGGTCACTTCGGCGCTGCGCTCGATGGTGTGATCGCCGTCCATCAGCACTTCCGGTTCGACGATCGGCACGATGCCCGCTTCCTGAGAAATTGCCGCGTAACGCGCTAACGAATCGGCATTTGCTTCGATCGCGAGTCGGCTCGGCAGGCTTGCTGTGATGTTGTAGACCGCGCGCCATTTCGCAAAGCGCGCGCCTTGCCGCTTGTAGTCGACGTAGCGCCTGGCGAGGCCGTCGAGGCCCTCGGTGATTTCGTCGCCGGGCGCGAGCGCGAGCGGGACCTTGCCGAGGTCTACCTTGATGCCCGGCACGATGCCGTTTTTGGCGGCGAGTTGGGGAAACGACGTACCGTCGTCTGCTTTCTGACCGAGCGTTTCTTCGTAGAGGATCACGCCGCTGACGAACTCGCCCAGACCGGGCGTGGTCAGCAGCAGATTGCGGTACGCGCGGCGGTTTTCCTCACTGGATTCGAGGCCGATTGTCTTGAAGCGTTTGGCGATGGTCGGGCCGCTTTCGTCGGCGGCGAGAAGACCTTTGCCGGATTGAACCATCGCATCGACGGTGGCCTGCAGTTCGCTATGGGTGCCCATGAGATGTTGCTCCCTCTAAACCGGTTGGCGGATAAAGCAGTGCAGCAAACGCGTTTGCCGACACATGCTGCCGGTGCTTGCTGCCGTAGTTCGACAGTGCCGGCAGCACATCATTCGCCGATCAGGTGCAGCACGATATCGCGCGGCTGCGTGTGACGGCGATGTTCGAACAGATAAAGACCTTGCCACGTGCCGAGCACCATCTGTCCGTGCTCGACGGGTACCGACAATTGCACCTGCGTCAAGGCCGTGCGAAGGTGGGCCGGCATATCGTCCGGTCCTTCCGCATCGTGTTCGTAACGCCCGGCGTCTTCGGGCGCGAGGCTCGCGAAATAGCGTTCCAGATCGCGTTGTACGGAAGGATCGGCGTTTTCCTGGATCAATAACGAGGCCGATGTGTGACGGCAGAACAGCGTTAGCAAGCCGGTGCCGATTGCCTGTTCGGCGACAAAGCGGCGCGCCTCGTCGGTGAACTCGACGAGTCCGCGGGTGCGGGCCTTGATGCTCAAGTGGTGGATGGCTTGTCGCATAACATGTGCTCGGGTTTGCTCGCTTGTGCGGTGTGGTGTTTTGCTTGCGTGCGGGTTAGAGCGATGCGAAGGCTTCGGCGATCTCGGTCGCGCTGGTGGGGCGCACTACGCGTGAGATTTCGGCGCCGTCGCGCATGAAGATCAGCGTTGGCCATAGTTTGACCTTGAAGGAGCGGCCTAGCGGCCGGCCGGGGCCATCTTCGATTTTTAGATGCCGGATGTTGGTGTGTGGCTCCAAGGCCTTGGTGATGGACGCTTGCGCGCCCTGGCAGTAGCCGCACCAGTCAGTGCCGAACTCTAATACCGTGGCGCCAGGGAGGGTGTTTACCTCGGCGCGCGAGGGGGCTTTCTGTGAATATGCTGTTTGTGTGGGCATCGTTACTCTCGATGTTTTTTTGCCTGTACAGGCAGGGGGTTTGTTGCTGATCGCGGTTTTTTTTCGCTGATCGCGGATTTGGTAAGAGTAGCAGTTATGGGTTGGGGCGTCAGTGAGGGTGGCAATTGGGTTTTTTTGCCCTTCCGGCGGGTTTGTCTGTTTGCTTACGGCGTTGGCCTTTCCTTGATTTCTTAGTGGTTTATTAGCGTCGCCCCTGTGCGGGGCAGGCACTTACTTTCTTTGCCCACCAAGTGGACTTCCTTCGGGGCGCCGCCGCAAAGAAAGTAAGCAAAGAAAGCGGCTTCACACCGCTAACCCTTAAGCGGGTCCCCTGGCTTGGAGGAGGCAGTGGAGCATCTGGAGTCTGTGTTCTCGCACATTCGGCGCTGGTGACAAGGCAGTCATACTTCCGGCGGCGCTGCGCGCGCCGACGCGGTACTTCATCAAACAGCCTGGCGGTTTTAGCGCCTGCGCCTGGTTCGGCGCGGTGGCTCGCCCTTGTGTCCCCAATGCCTGGCTAAGGCAATAGCGTCTCACTCGGAGTGGTGAGCGCACTCACACAGCCAGGCACTTCGCCTCGGCGAGGCGCCGAAGTGATTTGCAGCTTGCGGAAAAGTAATGCCCGGCGATTGGTTCGGCGGGACGTAGAATGTTGTTACGGCTTGAAGGGTACCGGGGGCGGTTGCCTTAACGTGGCGCGGAACCGGCCAGATGGTTTTGTGAAGTACCGCTACGGCGCGCGCAGCGCCGCCGGAAGTATGACTGCCTTGTCACTCACGTCGAATGCGCGAGGGCACCGACTCCAGATGCTCCACTACCTCCTCCAAGCCAGGGGACCCGCTTAAGAGCTGGCGGTTTGAGCCGCTTTCTTTTGCCTACTTTTCTTTGCGGCAGGCAAAAAAAAGTAGGTGCCCCCCCGCACAGGGGGAACGCTAATAAACCAATATCAATTCAAGGAAAGGCCAACGCCGCAGGCAAACAGCCAAGAAGCGCCGAGCAGGCAGCAAACCATTGACCTGCCATCGCATTCAGGAAAGAAAATGGGAAAGAGGATCTACCTGCATTACCCCGGCAAGGACGAAACCGTCGCGGTCGCCACCGGCTTCAGCTGGGGCGCATTCCTGCTAGGTTTCGTGTGGGCTTTGTCGAAAAGAATGTGGTTTGCCGCCTTCATCATGTTGTCGGTCAATATCATGTTTTTCTTTACGGACATCTGGGGCAGTGTGGGCGATCTGATCGGACTGGTGCTGTCGATCCTGTTCGGCATCGCTTGCGGCGTCTATGGCAATCTATGGCACCTCCGGACGCTCGAAAAACGCGGTTACGTCGTTGTGCGCTGATGTAAAGGCGAGAGCGGCAAAGCGGGAGCGGATATTGCCAGGTCGTTGCTCATGCCACGCCCGCCGGAGCACGCCCCTTAGCGTTCCCATGCCGTCACGGAGGCATCCAATGCCGATAGCATTCGCTACACCTGCCGCTGCATTCACCGCGCTCCCCGCACTTATCCGACGCAGTCTGCCTGGCGCAGCGCTAATCTCGTCGCTATGCGCTGCGCCGCTTGCCTACAGCGCCGACCCCGCCGCGGCGCCACCACCAGCCGGGGCTGCCGCAATACCTGCCGCGGCGTCAGCAGCGACCGCCGGCGACGACACGTTCCTCCTCACCGTCTTCCTGCGTCACGACGAATCCAGGCCGCTGCCGAAAATCAACGACCAGTTGCGCGCGCAAGGATTCTTCAAGACCTTTCCGCCGCCGGGTATCGAAGTCGTATCGTGGTACGTGATGATGGGCATCGGCCAGGTGGTCACGTTGCGGGTGCCGGCGAGCCGTCTGCGCGAGGTCAACCGGGCGATCGAGACGACCGCGTGGGGCGGCTATCGCACCGAGTTTTATCCGACCTACGATTACAAGGCACAAGCGCAGCAAATGCGTGCAATGGACGGTAAGTAGTCTTCACCGCGTCGTCAGTTCAACAGCAACGGCGTGCATCGCGAATGTGGGACGCGGGGTGTGCGGGTTTACGCACAAGCAAGGTAAGCCGATAATGCCCCGTCGATCCGGCCACGAATTCTTTGGCGCCCATAGCGCCTGGCAGCGGCTCGCTTTCCCTGACCACCGCCACCCGTGTTGAAGACCTCACGTTTTTTCGACCTGCTGCGAATCCCTGGCTTCAAGCCGCTGGCTGCCGCCACACTCATGCTCGGTGTGGCGATGTCGTTTACCGCGCCGTATCTGTCGCTGTTCGGCGTCGAACGCGCCGGCATGACGCCATTCAGGCTCGGCGTATTCATGACGCTGATCGCCGCCAGCGGCGTGCTCGCGAGTACCTTCGCCGGCCGCTGGAGCGACACGAGCGGCCGACATCGGCCATTGTTGCTGGCGTCGTTGGCAGCCGCCGCGCTCGGCTATCTATGTTTATGCGTCGTGCGTGACTACCGGTTGTTGCTGGTGGTCGGCATTGCCTTTATCGGCGCGGGCGGCTCGGCCATCTCGCTGGTGTTCTCGTTCAGCCGCGCCGCGCTGCCGGTGCCGGACCAGGCGCAGCGCGCGTTCGCCAGCGCGACCTTGCGAACCATTTTGTCGGCGGCATGGGTGTTTGGTCCGTCGGTGGGCGCATTGGTGCTCGCGGCGAGTGGTTTCTATGGGCTCTTTCTGTTCGCCGCGGCAAGTTTCGCGGCCTGCGCGACGATCGTCTGGCGCATGCAGGAGCCGCAAGGTCATCTGGGCGATCACACGGTGGAGGACACGGCGTCGGAGCCGTCAGCGTCGATCACGGTGCCGCCGTTGACCGCGCCCGGCGAAGATGCGCACGAAGACTTGCCGGGCGTCGCGTCGCCGAGCGACATCCGTCGCGCGGTGGCCGCGCTCACGCTGCTCGGCCTCGCTGCCAACGCGACCATGATCGTGCTGCCGCTCTACATCGTCCATGGCCTGAACGGCACGCATCTGGACGTGTCGATCATGCTCGGTCTCGGCGCGTTGACGGAAATCCCGATGATGCTCGCGCTCGGCGCGAAATCGTCGACGCTGCACAAGCCGAACTGGCTGGCCGCCTGCGCGGCGGTGCATGCGGTCTATTTCGTCGCAATGTCGCTGGCGGGGCACGTCGACGTGCTGATCCCAATGCAGATGCTCAACGCGTTCGTGGTCGCGGTGACGTCTTGCCTTGGCATGACCTATGTACAAGACCTGATGCCGGACTCGCCTGGCCGCGCCACCGCGCTGTTCTTCAACGCCGCGCGGCTTGGATCGATTCTGTCCGGCATATTGTCGGGGTTGCTGGTGCAGGCGCTCAGCTATCGCGGCACGTTCCTGTTCTGCGGTCTGCTGGCGCTCTCCGCGCTGATGCTGTTCGCGGTGCCGGGCTACCGCTATCCATTGATGTGGCGGGCGGCGCAGCGCTTTGTGCGGTCGCAATATGGGAAGCTTCGGGAGAGGCAGGAGTAGGGGGAGCTGTTGAACTGTATCCCGCCTTTTCTTACATGAATTACATGCTGATGAGCCACGTCAACGTCGTCGCCGCGTACGCGCATCTGATGAGCCGCGATCCGGTGCGCGCCGCCGAACAAGCGACTGTGCCTGCTGAAATTCCGGCCGCCGATCGCGGGATGGAAACTGCTAAATCTGTCCCTCGCACCTGAAGAGCCATGCAGCATTGCGTGATCTGCGTGCTGGCGGGTGCGCGTTTGAAAGCGGCGTTGACGGTGTAAGGCGACAGTCAGCCAATTCGATGCATCCGGCAGAGCGAGGCGCTGGGCATGCGCGCAGCCGGAACGTTGCGCTGCGCAAAGGCTCTTCAACGCGGCGTATCGTCGGTTTGGCGTCGCGAGCGGTGCCGGTTTCGCTGCGCAGACGATCGGAGGCTGATACCGTTTGGCTGGCACAGGCATATAAAGGCATCTACAGTTACCGGAGTGACGGGCAGTCGCTCAGACACATCACGGCCGCAGTGCAACGAACGAAATCAATCAGCGCAACGATGCGCTTCCTGGAGCGGGATATGCAACTAGGCATGATTGGATTGGGACGTATGGGCGCCGACATGGTGCGGCGTCTGACGAAGGGCGGTCAGCAATGTATCGCGTACGACGTGCAGCCGGCAACGGTGGAAAAGCTGAAGCAGGACGGCATCGCGGGTGCTACGTCGCTCGAGGAGCTGGTCGCGCAACTCGCGAGGCCTCGCGCGGTGTGGCTGATGGTGCCCGCGGCGGTGGTCGACGCGACGCTCTCGAAGCTGGTGCCGCTGCTCGAACCCGGCGACATCGTGATCGACGGCGGCAATTCCTATTACCACGACGACATCCGCCGCGGCGCCGAGCTGGCCGGACGCCAGCTTCACTATGTGGACGTCGGCACCAGCGGCGGCGTGGCGGGCCGCGAGCGCGGCTACTGTCTGATGATCGGCGGCGAGACCGCGATCGTGAAACAGCTCGAGCCGATTTTTTCGACGCTCGCGCCGGGCGCGGGCGCCGCGCCTGCCACGCCGGGTCGTACCCCAGGCGACAGCACCGCGGACCAGGGCTTTCTGCATTGCGGTCCGCAGGGCGCGGGGCATTTCGTGAAGATGGTCCACAACGGAATCGAATACGGAATGATGGCCGCGTACGCCGAGGGACTGAACATTCTGCGTCATGCCGACGCCGGCAAGCACGCGCGCGATGTCGACGCCGAAACTTCGCCGCTGCGCCGGCCCGAGTTGTACCAGTACGACCTGAATCTCGCCGATGTGACCGAAGTGTGGCGGCGCGGCAGCGTGATCGGCTCGTGGTTGCTCGATCTGATTGCCGGATCGCTTGTCAGCGATGCGGATCTGGCGAACTACGCAGGACGCGTATCGGATTCGGGCGAGGGCCGCTGGACAGTCGCGGCTGCCATCGACGAAGGCGTGCCTACGCCGGTGCTGAGCGCGGCGCTCTTTGCCCGCTTCAGCTCGCGCGGCGACGCGGATTTTGCGAACCGGGTGTTGTCGGCGATGCGGCATGACTTTGGCGGCCACGTCGAGAAAGTCGCTGCGCCGGCTGACGGGCAGTAGAGCTAATTCAAGGAGCCGGCATGGATGCCACGAAAGCTACGCCGCACGACGTCGTGTTTCTGTTCGATTGCGACAACACTTTGCTGGACAACGATCATGTGCTGGCGGATTTGCGCGCGCACATGATGCGGGAATTCGGCGAGGAGAACAGCACGCGATATTGGGAAATTTTTGAGGAATTGAGAAGGGAGCTTGGCTACGCCGATTATTTGGGGGCATTGCAGCGGTATCGGCGGGAGCATCCGCGGGATACGCGATTGCTGTTGATGTCGTCGTTTCTGATTGAGTATCCGTTTGCGAATCGGCTGTATCCGGGGGCGTTGGATGCGATTCGGCATCTGGCGACGCGCGGGCCTACTGTGATTTTGTCCGACGGGGACGTCGTGTTCCAACCTCGGAAGATTGCCCGTTCGGGGTTATGGGAGGAGGTTGAAGGGCGGGTTCTGATTTATATCCATAAGGAGTTGATGCTCGATCAGGTGATGGAGTGTTATCCGGCTCGACACTATGTGATGGTCGATGACAAGTTGCGGATTCTTACTGCTATGAAGAAGAGCTGGGGGGAGAGGTTGACCACTGTTTTTCCTCGCCAGGGGCATTATGCTTTTGATCCTAAAGAGGTGGCGGGGAATCCGCCCGCGGATGTGACTGTTGAGAGGGTTGGCGAGCTCGCCGGTGTTGATGTTGATATGTTGATGATCAGTGGGACTGTAGGAGGTGCTTAGGGTTTTCTTTTTGCCTTTGGCGGCGGCATTGTCTGTTTGCCTACGGCGTTGCCTTTCCTTGTTTTGTTTTTGGTTTATTAGCGTTCCCCCTGTGCGGGGGCACACCTACTTTTCTTTGCCGGCCGCAAAGAAAAGTAGGCAAAAGAAAGCGGCTCAAACCGCTAGCTTTGAAGCGGGTCCCCTGGCTTGGAGGAGGCAGTGGAGCATCTGGAATCGGTGTTCTCGCGCACTCCGCGCTGGTGACAAGGCAGTCATACTTCCGGCGGCGCTGCGCGCGCCGTGGCGGTACTTCATCAAACCGCCAGGCGGTTTGGGCGCCCGCGGCTGGTTCGGTGCGGTGGCTCGCACTCGCGTCCCCAACGCCTCGCCGCGGCGCTAGCGTCTCACTCGAAATGGTGGCTCAATCTCGCACACTTCGGCGCCTCGCCGAGGCGAAGCCGATGGCTCCCGCCGTGCGGAGAATTACCCATTGGTTTCCCAGGCAGACCCGTCCGCGACGCACGCAATGCGGCGCGGGATAAATGATGCCGGAAGCGCGTGCGCCCAATCGGTTTTGAGAAGTACCGCCACGGCGCGCGTAGCGCCGCCGGAAGTATGACTGCCTTGTCACAAGCGCGGAATGTGCGACAGCACAGATTCCAGATGCTCCACTGCCTCCTCCAAGCCAGGGGACCCGCTTAAAAGCTAGCGGTGTGAAGCCGCTTTCTTTGCTTACTTTCTTTGCGGCGGCAAAGAAAGTAAGTGCCTGCCCCGCACAGGGGCGACGCTAATAAACCAATATCAAATCAAGGAAAGGCCAACGCCGTAAGCGAACAACCAAAGCGCCGCGCAGGCAAAAAAACCTTAATAACCGATGTCCTTCAACCGCGCTTGCGCATCAGCAGCCCCCATCTTGCGAGCCGCTTCAACCGGCGTAACCCCACCCGCATCGCGGGCTCCCGGATCCGCTCCATGCGCGATCAGCAGATCAACAATCGCCGTGCGATTAAACATAGCAGCAATCATAAGCGCCGTGCGTCCATCCGGCGACGCACCCTCAACATCCGCGCCGTGCGCAAGCAAAACCTCAATCACGGCGTCAAAGCCCTTAAAAGCAGCCCCAGCAATGGGCGTCTGCCCATTATCATTGCGCAGGTTCGGATCGGCGCCGCGCTCCAGCAGCACCCGCACCGCATCCACGTGTCCGTGATAACTCGCCAGCATCACAAGACTGTCGCCCTTGTCGTTGCGCAAATTCGGCGGTACGCCTTTCTCGATCACCGAAGCGAGCATCGCAGCATCACCACGTCGTGCGAGTTCAAAGACTTCATGCGCCAACTCGATCAATTCCTGATCGAGCTGCGGCTTGGAAGGAGGGGAAGAATCAGCGTGGTCCGTCAATGGAATCTCCTTGCAGTGCATCAGGCCGCCTCGGCGGCACTCGGAACATCAGTCAGAATACACATGTCGCGCTGCCAACGCCCGCGCAGCGGCACGCTACAGCTTGCCGAGCAGCAACACCAGCAACCCGAACACGCCGATCGTAACGGCGACACCCGCGCACAACACAACGAGCGAGAGAACCAGAATCAAGGGTGTTTTGAGGCGGCTGGGTGTCGACATGATGGCCGTTCAGGTAGAGGGCGAGCAGTTCAGGGCGCGCCAGATGCGGATCGTCGTCGCGCACATAGCCCAGACAGCTTAAACGTATTCAGGTTAATGTGCGCTCGAAGTCATGCGCGAAACTAGCCCCCAGGTGCCCACTGTCCAACAACATACAGACACGCGGCCCAATTGAGCGCATGATCCTTGCACGGTGCCCGGTGTTATCCGCATTCATACGCGCCGATCGAAGCCTGGTTGCCCGCCAGCAATTGCCCGCATCACGTCGTCAGCGATGCACCGCTGCACGCCCGTCACGCGATCCAGCTTTATACGATTGCGTCGAACCATGGCGTTCGCTTCCTGTCACATCCCCTGACGATTGGCGGCCAGATCCCGTCAAGCCTTACGCAACGGACCTTTGCCGCTACACCTTCGCGATGTCAAGCGCGTGACAAGCCGGTCGGCTTCTATCGTTTTTCCCCCGCCGGCCAGGGCGCGAACCATCGCAGCAGCACCCGCTAACCTGCCTGACAGTCCTTTTCGAGGAGTGGCGCCATGGCTGAAGCAATCCCCCGTCCGACCCCGCCCAAAACATTAGAGCCCGACACCTTGCGCAAAATGGATCGCTACTGGCGCGCCTGCAATTACCTGTCGGCCGGCATGATCTATCTGCGCGACAATCCGCTCCTGCGCGAGCCGCTCAAACCCGAACACATCAAGAACCGTCTGCTGGGCCATTGGGGTTCGGATCCGGGGCAGAGCTTCCTGCTGGTGCATCTGAACCGGTTGATCAAGAAGCTCGAGCTGAACGTGATCTACATTGCCGGCCCCGGGCACGGCGCGCCGGCCACGCTGGCCCATTGCTATCTCGAAGGCCATTACTCGGAAA
This sequence comes from Paraburkholderia sp. IMGN_8, assembly GCF_038050405.1. Lineage (NCBI taxonomy): Bacteria > Pseudomonadati > Pseudomonadota > Betaproteobacteria > Burkholderiales > Burkholderiaceae > Paraburkholderia > Paraburkholderia sp. IMGN_8. Next base: position 1,899,611 of record NZ_CP150901.1, read on the forward strand.
TCTATCCGGACCGCAGCGAGGACGAGGCCGGCATGCGGCGCTTCTTCCGCCAGTTCTCGTTTCCCGGCGGTATCGGCTCGCATTGCACGCCCGAAACGCCCGGCTCGATCCATGAGGGCGGCGAACTCGGCTACAGCCTGTCGCACGGCTACGGCGCGGCGTTCGACAACCCCGATCTGATCGTCGCGGTCATGATCGGCGACGGCGAGGCGGAAACCGGGCCGCTGGCCACCTCGTGGCATTCGAACAAATTCCTCAATCCGATTCGCGACGGCGCGGTGCTGCCGGTCCTGCATCTGAACGGCTACAAGATCGCCAATCCGACTATCCTCGCGCGCATTCCCCACGAAGAACTCGAAGCTCTGCTGACCGGCTACGGCCACAAGCCGTATTTCGTCGAAGGGGACGATCCCGACACGATGCATCAGCAAATGGCCGCGACGCTCGAACAATGCGTCGGCGAAATCCGCGCGATCCAGCAGCAGGCGCGCGAATCCGGCGATGCCTCGCGGCCGCGCTGGCCGATGATCGTGCTGCGTTCGCCGAAAGGCTGGACTGGTCCGAGGGAAGTCGACGGTCACAAGGTGGAGGGCTCGTGGCGCGCGCACCAGGTGCCGGTGCTCGACCCCGTCGCCAATAGCAACAGCCTGAAGCTGGTCGAAGGCTGGCTGCGCAGTTATGAGCCGGAGTCGTTATTCGACGAAACAGGGCGTCTGGTCGAAGAACTGCGCGAACTTGCACCGCAAGGCACGCGCCGCATCAGCGCGAATCCGCACGCGAACGGCGGCTTGCTGTGCAAGACGCTCGACATGCCGCCGTTTCGCGACTACGCGGTAACGGTGAAAAAGCCCGGCCGCCCGTACACGTCGCCGACCGAGGTGCTCGGCAAGTTCTTGCGCGATGTCATGCGCAACAACATGACGAACTTCCGCGTGTTCGGCCCCGACGAGACCGCCAGCAACAAACTGACGGCGATCTATGAGGCGTCGGAGAAAACCTGGCTGGCCGGCACGGAGGCGAGCGACGCTGACGGCGGCGAACTCGCTGTAGATGGCCGCGTGATGGAAATGCTGAGCGAGCACACCTTGGAAGGCTGGTTCGAAGGCTATGTGCTGACCGGCCGGCACGGACTGTTCGCGACCTACGAAGCGTTCGTCCACGTGATTGATTCGATGTTCAACCAGCATGCCAAATGGCTGGAAAAGGCCAAGCGCGATCTCGGCTGGCGGCAACCGGTGCCGTCGATCAACCTGCTGATTACGTCGCTGGTGTGGCGCCAGGATCATAACGGCTTCACGCATCAGGACCCGGGCTTTCTCGACGTCGTGACCAACAAGAGCCCGGACGTGGTGCGCATTTATATGCCGCCGGACGCGAACTGTCTGCTCAGCGTCGCCGATCATTGTTTGCGCTCGCGCGATTACGTCAACGTGATCGTCGCCGACAAGCAGCCGCATCTGCAATATCTGGACATGGAGGCGGCCGTCACGCATTGCACCAAGGGCATCGGCATCTGGGATTGGGCGTCGACGGATCAGGGCGCCGAGCCGGATGTGGTGATCGCTTGTGCCGGCGACATCGCGACAATGGAAGCACTTGCCGCCGTGCAGATTCTGAAAGAGCGCTTTCCTGAGCTGAAGATGCGCTTCGTCAACGTGGTCGATCTATTCCGCCTGATGCCTGAGCACGGACATCCGCACGGCCTGTCGGATCGCGACTTCGATTCGTTGTTCACCACCAGCAAGCCGGTGATTTTCAATTTCCATTCTTATGCGTCGCTCGTGCATAAGCTGACGTACAACCGTACCAATCACGGCAACCTGCATGTGCACGGCTATCACGAGAAGGGCAATATCAACACGCCGCTCGAACTGGCGATCATCAACCAGGTCGATCGCTTCTCGCTCGCCATCGACGTGATCGATCGCGTGCCGGCTTTGCGCGGCGTCGGCGATCATGCGAAGGAGTGGCTGCGCGGGCAGGTCATCGAGCATCTTGCGTATGCGCATGCCGAGGGTATCGATAAAGAAGAAATCCGCAACTGGACGTGGAAAGGCTGAGCGAGGCTTCGTATGCAGACCGATGAGCGCACTCAGGAACCGACGATTCTGGTGTTGAACAGCGGTTCATCGTCGCTGAAGTTCGGGTTGTTTACGCACTCGAGCGATGACGAATCATTGTTGCTGGAGGGCAGCGCGGAAGGCATCGGCCGCAACGATGGCCGTTTGCGGATCAAGTCGCCGGATGGTCGCGTGCTGGTGGAGCAGGAGCACATGCTGGAGTCGCAAACCGACGCGTTGCAAAAGCTCTCCAGCGTGCTTGCGGAGCACAAGCATGCCCGGCCCGCGGCAGTGGGACATCGTGTGGTGCACGGCGGGCCGCATCTGCGGGCGCATCAACGTTTGACGCCCGAGGTTCGGCAGCGCCTGCAGGACGCGGTGCATTTCGCGCCATTGCATATTCCGCCGGCGCTGGCCTTGATCGACGAGGCGTCGGCGATTTTCGGCGACGCGCAGCATTTTGCGTGCTTCGATACCGCGTTTCACGCCACGCTGCCGCCGCGCGCGGCGCAGCTTGCGTTGCCGCGCCACTATGTGGACGCCGGGGTGATTCGCTACGGTTTTCATGGGCTATCGTATGAATCGCTGGTGACGCGGCTCGGTGCCGATTTGCCGCCGCGCGCGGTGTTTGCGCATCTGGGGAATGGTTCGAGTTTGTGCGCGTTACAGGACGGTAAATCCGTGGACACGTCGATGGGTTTGACGCCGACCGGCGGCGTGCCGATGGGCACTCGCTGTGGCGATCTCGATCCGGGCGTGCTGCTGTATCTGATGCGCGTGGAGAAGCTCGACGCGGATGCGCTCGAAACGCTGCTGAATCGCCAGAGCGGCCTGGCCGGCTTCGCGGATGGCGAGAGCGATATGCAGGCGCTCGAGCAGCGCTGTGCGGCGCGCGACGTTAATGCGTTGCTGGCGATCGATGCGTTTGCCACCGCTGTGCGGAAAACTATTGGCGCTTATGCGGCTTTGCTGGGAGGGGTTGATTTGCTGGTGTTTACTGGCGGGATCGGCGAACACAGTACAGAGATTCGCAAGCGAGTGTGCGAGGGGCTTTCGTTTCTCGGGCTATCGGAGGGTGACCCTGCGGGGAAAGTGCGTGCGATTCACACTGAGGAGGAAAAGCAGATTGCCAGGCATTGCCGGAGGCTGTTGCAGGCGGGTTGACGCTATTTTGCTTTGATCGTAGTTCGGTCGGAGACGCCAGGGAGAAACTCATCCCTCACTGATCCAGCTCTTTGGCTTCGCTTCCCCGACTACCTGTCAGATCAAGTCCAGGCTAACACAGATGAAGTACCGCCACGGCGCGCGCAGCGCCGCCGGAAGTATGACTGCCTTGTCACCAGCGCCGAATGTGCGAGAACACTGATTCCAGATGCTCCACTGCCTCCTCCAAGCCAGGGGACCCGCTTAAGAATTAGCGGTGTGAAGCCGCTTTCTTTGCTTACTTTCTTTGCGGCGGCAAAGAAAGTAAGTGCCTGCCCCGCACAGGGGCGACGCTAATAAACCACTAAGAAATCAAGGAAAGGCCACCGCCGTAGGCAACCAACCAATGCCGCCGCAAAAGGCAAAAAGACCTCTAGTCAACAACACTAGCAACCGATTGCGCCGTAACCGCGGACAACGTCCACCCAAGATGCCCATGCCCGGTATTATAAAAAACCCCACGCCGCTTCCCGCGGCCCACCTTGGGCAACATGCCAGGCAGCATAGGCCGCAACCCAGCCCATGGAATGACCCGTGAGGTCGAAACCTCAGGAAAATACCGTCGAGTCCACTCGACCAGCGGCGCAATCCGATCCGCCCGAATATCCCGATTGAACCCGTTAATCTCCGCCGTCCCGGCAACTCGAAACCTCTCCGCCCCAAGCCGGCTGGTAACGATCTTCGCGCTATCGTCGAGCAAACTAACCCACGGCGCCCGCTGCTGACTCACTGCATCATCGAGACAAACAGTGATCGAATACCCCTTCACCGGGTACACATTAACGTGATCCCCCAGCATCGCGGCAAAATCCCGGCTCTTCACGCCGGCACACACCACAATCCGCTCAAAAGCAAACCGCTGCTGCTCACCAGCAAGATTGACCAGGAGCGTAAACCGCCCATCGGCCGGCTGCTCGATCGCGGTAATCTCCGCATCGTAATGAAATTCAACCCCATGCCGTACGCAAGCCTGAGCAAGCCCACGAGTGAACTTGTGAATATCGCCGGTGGAATCAGACGGCGTAAAAAACCCGCCGTAAAATTCGCCCTGCAGCGTCGGCTCAATCGCATGCAACTCGCTCGCCGTCACAGGGTTGCGGTCAAGCCCGCCCTCGCGCAGCAGTTCGTTCACCTTGCCGGCGGCATCGAACTCCTTGCGGGTCTTGTAGATGTGCAAAATGCCACGCCGCTCCAGATCGAAGTCGATCCCTTCGCTCTCGGCAATGGCAAACAGATGCTCCCGCGCCGCGATCGCAAGCCGCACGGTTTCGACGGTGTTGGCGCGGTAGTGCGGAATCTGCCGCAGGAATTCGCCCATCCACGAATACTTGTGCCAGGTGGGCATCGGATTGAGCAGCAACGGGGCGTCGCGGGTGAGCATCCAGCGCAAGCCCTTGAGCACAGTGGCCGCGCTGTTCCAGACTTCGGCATTGCTGGCGGACAACTGCCCGCCGTTGGCGAACGACGTTTCCATCGCCGCATAGCGATGGCGTTCGAACACAGTGACGTGATGGCCGCGCTGCGCCAGAGCGTGAGCAGTCGTGACGCCGGTAATCCCGGCGCCGATGATGGCGATTCGTGACATGACATGGTCCAGAGTAAATTGAGCATCACCGGTGTCGATTTCCTGTCGAAACCGGCGTTGATGCCCCATCTGTCCATGTACCTGAGAGTTTCATCCCGTCAGCACGCATGCAGGTTGCAAGCGGTGTGCAGGATTCCCCTTCGGTGGGCGCGCACGGCGCCGCTCTCCAGATGTTCCAGCTGCGCGGTCCTTTTTGCCTGAGAGTTTCCGGGGCGGTTGCTCCGTCGGCGTCGTCACAAACGTCTGACGATCTCTCCCGCGCTGCATTGCAGAACGACACGACAATACCGCCCAAAAATTATCGCCGCAAGTGTTTCCTGCGATGCACCGCGCAATCGGTGTTCTGAAGATTCGTGCTTAAGGCCGTTCTTTGGCGGCCAGCGCTCGTCGCTCGTCGCTCGTCTATCGCGACACGACGCAAACGGAGACCCACGCGTTCGGCGATATGAATGGCATTCAACTGCCGATGCGGATTATTCAAGCCCGGGTCCAAGCGTGGGTCCGTGGCATAAGTTATATTTGGCCGCATTGCCTTCGTACATTTTCCCTGAGGAGTTTGCCGTGCCCGCTGCCACAACGCTGCTTGCCTTCGCCCTGGTTTCGCTCGGCATGGTGCTCACGCCTGGGCCGAACATGATCTATCTGATCTCGCGTTCGCTCTGCCAGGGGCGGCGTGCGGGGCTTGTATCGCTTGGTGGTGTCGCGCTCGGCTTCGTGTTCTACATGTTCTGCGCCGCCTTCGGCATTACCGCGCTGCTGCTGACGGTGCCTTATGCGTATGACGCGTTGCGTTTCTGCGGTGCGCTCTACCTGCTGTATCTGGCGTGGCAGGCGGTCAAACCCGGCGGACGCTCGCCGTTCCAGGTGCGCGATCTGCCGCACGACAGCCGCCGCAAACTGTTCACGATGGGACTCGTGACGAACCTCGCGAATCCGAAGATCGCGGTGATGTATCTGTCGCTGCTGCCGCAATTCATTTCGCCGGGGCACGGCAGCGTGCTGGCGCAGTCGATCGCGCTCGGCTGCGTGCAGATCGTGGTGAGCGTCACCGTCAATGCGTTGATTGCCAGCATGGCCGGTTCGATTGCCGGGTTTCTCGCCGGACGGCCGGTCTGGCTGCTGGTGCAACGCTGGTTGATGGGCACCGTGCTCGCCGGATTGGCGGTACGGATCGCGCTCGATTCGCGCCGTTGAATGCCTAACGGCGATCAGCTGGGAAGGTAAGCCGCGCCCGGCATTCGTCGCATTGAAAAGCAGGGCTTGAACATGTCCGGCTTTCCTATCGACAACCCTTTTCTCGAGATCGCCAGTGCGGAAGGCACTTTCAAATATTCGAAAACGGCCTGAAAGCAAACCGCTGGTGCTTTCTCAAAGCGCTTTGTACATGATCGTGGCCGAATCGAGCCGCTCTTTGATTGTGTCGCGGCAAAAGCCCGGAATCACGCCGACCGTCTGATAACCCAGCGATGCATATAAAGGCTCGGCCTTGTCGCCGGTGCGCGTATCGAGCGTGAGCAGACTGCGCTTCAACTGGCTTGCGCGGGTTTCGAGTTCCGTCAGCAGCGCCTTCGCGATCCCCTGGCGGCGGAACTCGGGATGGACCAGCAGCTTGCGCACTTCGGCACGATGGCGCTGATTCGGCATCGTGTCGTAGTCGAGTTGCACTGTGCCGGCGATGCGGTCTTTGCAGCGTGCCACCAGCAGCACGAGCGAACCGGCTCGCAGCGATGGCAGCACCTTGCCGGTCCAGAACGCCTCGCTTTCCTCGACCGTGCACGGCAGCACGAAACCGATGCTGGCCCCGTCATGAACACAGGCATGCAGTAGTGCGCCGAGTTCGTGGTGATGGCGAACCAGATCGTCGGCGGAGAAGGTCGTTAGGGTGGTTGCAGTCATGCTGGCTCACACGATGAAAAGGATGTAGCGGGCGGCGCTGTGCGCGGGAGTCACGAAAGCGCTGGGGCCGAACAGCTGGTAACGCAGGCAGTCGCCGGCTTGCAGGTCGTGGCTTTGCCCATCGACGGTGATCTGCAATTGCCCTTCGAGCAGGATCAGGTGATGTTCGAGGCCCGGTCTCGGCGACGCGTCGTAGGTGATGCGCGCACCCGCGTCGAGTTCGCACTCGAGCGCTTCGCCGCTTAGCGCTTGCGCCGGCGGCGACACCGAGCGCCGCCGGAAGCCGACGCTGGCGTCGGTCCAAACCGGCTGCGCGTTGCGCGGCACCAACGGCGCGAAATCCTCTTCGACCATGTGCATCAGGCGCGACATGGGCAATCCGTACGCGACGCAGAGCTTGCCCAGCACGCTTGCGGTGGGGCTCACGGCGGCGTTTTCGAGGCGCGATAAGGTTGCGCGGCTGACGTTGCTGAGTTTCGCCAGATCGTCGAGCGACCAGTTGCGCTCGGCACGCAGCGCTCGCAGACGCTGGGCGATGCGACGGTCGATAGCGTTGTCATCGGGGATCGGATTTTCCATATTCGGGAAATTATCTCGAATATGGAAATTCGTCAATGAGACAAAATTCACGGACTCGCGGTCGGAGGGTTGCTCAGGCCGACGGGTTTCTCGGGCCCGGGCACACAGGCATGCCGCTTGTGCCGACAGGCCTCAGCGTACGCGTTGAGCAGATA